>NZ_JAQGNQ010000048.1 GCF_028291745.1 Ramlibacter sp.
GCGCGTTCGGCCCCTTGACCTCGACGCCATCCGGATTGTTGGAGCCGACCTCATGCAGCGCGATGATGTGCGCCACCACCAGGCCCAGCAGCACCAGCGGCACGGCAATGACGTGGAAGGCGAAGAAACGGTTTAGGGTGGCATCGCCAACCACATAGTCGCCGCGAATCAGCAGCGCCAGGTCCGGGCCGATGAAGGGAATGGCGGCAAACAGGTTCACGATCACCTGGGCGCCCCAGTAGCTCATCTGGCCCCATGGCAGCAGGTAGCCCATGAAGGCTTCGGCCATCAGCGCCAGGAAAATCGCGCAGCCGAACACCCAGATCAGCTCGCGCGGCTTGCGGTAGCTGCCGTAGATCAGTCCGCGGAACATGTGAAGGTAAACCACGACGAAAAAGGCCGAGGCGCCGGTGGAATGCATGTAGCGGATCAGCCAGCCCCAGGGCACGTCGCGCATGATGTACTCGACCGACGCGAAGGCGGTCTGCGCATCCGGCTTGTAGTGCATCACCAGGAAGATCCCGGTGACGATCTGGATCACCAGCACCAGCAGCGCCAGCGAGCCGAAGAAGTACCAGAAGTTGAAGTTCTTCGGAGCGTAGTACTCCGACATGTGGACCTTGTACGCGTCGTACGCGGTCGGGAACCGGTTGTACAGCCAGTTGTTCAACTTGGCGCCGGCGCTGGCGTTCGGGGAGATTTCCTTGAATTCAGCCATGGTGCTTCCGTTCAAGCATTGTTTTCTTCGCCGATCAGGAGGCGCGTGTCCGACAGGTACTTGTACGGCGGCACTTCCAGGTTGTCCGGCGCGGGCTTGTTCTTGTAGACGCGGCCTGCCAGGTCGAAGGTGGAGCCGTGGCAGGGGCACAGGAAGCCGCCTTGCCAGTCGTCCGGCAGCGAGGGCTGCGGACCCGGCGTCAACTTGTCGCCCGGCGAGCAACCGAGGTGCGTGCAGATGCCCACGAGCACCAGCAGCTCCGGCTTGATGGAGCGGTACTCGTTCTTGCAGTTCGCGGGGATGGGGTAGGCGGTGCGCTTGGACTCGGGGTCGGCGACCTCGTTGTCCGTCTTCTTCAGCGAGGCGAGCATCTCGGGGGTGCGCTTGAGGATCCACACCGGCTTGCCGCGCCATTCGACCGTCATCTTCTGGCCCGATTGCAGTGCCGAGATGTCGACTTCGACCGGGGCGCCGGCGGCCTTGGCGCGCTCGGACGGCTCGAAGCTGCTGACAAAGGGGACGGCGACGAAGCCTGCGCCCACCGCGCCGGCACAACTGGACGCGATCAGCCACGTCCGTTTGCTGGCGTCCACCGTGGAGTTGCTCATCTCGAGGTTCTCTCGCTGTTTGGTCAACCGGCGATTGTAGCGGTTCGTTTCGATCGCTCCGCCGTGGCCCTTGCTTGCGTGCTCCTGACCGGGCCCGGCTGCCGCATACTGCGCGGCGTTCCAGACGGAGGGATCCAATGAAGCTGCTGCATGAGTTCCGCGAGTTCGCGGTGAAGGGCAATGTGGTCGACCTGGCGGTCGGCGTGATCATCGGCGCCGCCTTCAACAAGATCGTGGAGTCGCTGGTCGGCGACCTCGTGATGCCGGTGCTCGGTCGCATCGTGGGCAAGCTCGACTTTTCCAGCATGTTCCTCGTGCTGGCCGACGTGCCCGCCGGCACGCCGCGCACGCTCGACGCCTTGAAGAAGGCGGGCGTGCCGGTGCTGGCCTGGGGCAACTTCGCCACGGTGGCGATGAACTTCCTGATCCTGGCCTTCGTGATCTTCCTGATGGTGCGGCAGATCAATGCGCTGCGCCGGCGCCACGCGCACAGCGCGGCCGCCGCGGCGGAACCGGCGCCGCCGGCGGAGGATGTGGTGTTGCTGCGGGAGATCAGGGACAGCTTGCGCAGTCCCGACCGCTCGATTCCTTCGTAGGCCGGTCTGCCGCCAGGCACCCCGGCGCTGCGCGCGAGCGCTGGGGTTCGCTGCGCGAAGCCCAGCCTACCCGGCCAGGGCTCGCGCCATCCGGATCGCCTCGATCAGGCTGCGCGCATCCGCGCGCCCGCTCCCCGCGATGTCGAACGCCGTCCCGTGATCGGGACTCGTGCGCACCAGCGGCAATCCCAGCGTGACGTTGACGCCTTTCTCGACCCCGAGGTACTTGACCGGGATCAGGCCCTGGTCGTGGTACATCGCGACCACGGCATCGAACTCGCCGCGGCGCGCGCGCATGAACACGGTGTCGGGCGCGAAGGGGCCGTGCACGTCCACGCCTTCGGCGCGCGCGGCCTGCACGGCGGGCGCGATGAACTCGATCTCCTCGCGCCCGAACAGGCCGCCCTCGCCGGCATGCGGATTGAGTCCGGCCACACCGATGCGCGGACGCTTGCCCAGGGCCGCAGCCAGGGTGCGATCGGTGATGCGCAGCGTTTGAAGCACACGCTCGAAAGTCACGGCCTCGATCGCATCGCGCAGCGACACGTGGATGCTGACCAGCACGGTGCGCAGTTCGTCGTTGGCCAGCATCATCCGCACCGGCATCTGCTGCACCGGGACGCCGGCGTGCGCCGCGGCCTGCGCCTGCAGCAGTTCCGTGTGACCCGGGAAGGGGACGCCAGCGGCGGACAAGGCCTCCTTGTGCAGCGGCGCGGTGACCAGTGCCGCGATGTCGCCGCGCAGGGCGGCGCGCGCGGCCCACACCACGGCGTCCGCGGCGAGGCGGCCGGCCTCGGC
>NZ_JAQGNQ010000132.1 GCF_028291745.1 Ramlibacter sp.
GGCGCCGCGCCTGGGGCCCGCCCTGCGCGCCGAAGTGCGCGCCTTCCAGCTCGCGCAGGGGCTGCCGGCCGATGGCCGTCCCGGTCCGCTGACGTACATGCAACTCAATCGCGTGAGCGGCGTCGACGAGCCGCGCATGCGCACCGAACCCTGAACGAGCGAGCATGTCCTACATCCTCGACGCACTGCGCAAGGCCGATGCCGAGCGCGAACGCGATCCCGCCCGCGGCATCCACGCCCAGCCGGCCGCGGGCTTCCCGCTGCCCCCTGCAAATCGCTCGCGCGCGTGGGTCGTCTGGCCGGCGACGTGCGCAGTCGCGGCACTGGCGGCGGCCTATGCTTTCTGGGGCCGCGCGCCCGAGGTCGGGGCGAGCACTGCGCGGCCTGCGGTGCCGGTGGGATTGAGCCAGGGCGCACCCGCCGCGGGCGCTGCGGTCCTGCCGGTCGCCACTAGCGTGATGCCGCCGCCGCCGGCTGCCGTGGAGCACATGGTCGCGAAGATCGTGGTTGCGCCGCACGTCGCGGTCACGCGCGCCGCGTCGCCAGCAGCGCCGGCCGCGTCCACCGCGGCAACGAGCGCGGTGGCCGCATCGGCGGCTCCGGCCACCAGGCCCGCAGCCGACCGCATCGTCGCCGTCGCCGACCTGCCACCGGACGTCCAGCACGCCTTGCCCAAGCTGGTGATCTCGGGCGGCGTGCACTCGGAAAACGCGGCGCAGCGCATGCTGATCGTCGGCGGCCAGGTGATGACCGAGGGGCAGGAGCTCGCGCCCGGCGTGCTGCTGGAGCAGATCCGGCCCCGCAGCGCCGTGCTGCGCTTTCGCGGCTACCGGTACAGCGTCGCTTACTGACGCCGTTCAGGCGATCAGCCAGCGCGTGGCCAGCCCGAGAAGCAGGAACAGCACCGGCAGCGCGGCCAGCAGCGGCCGGCGCAAGCCGCCTTGCCGCAGCGCCAGCAGGGCGCCCAGCGTGGCCAGCGTGGTCGGGTCGGGCATGAAGCCGAAGACTTCCGCTTCGACCCAGCGATGGCCGGTGCACCAGGCCAGCAGCGGATAGCAGAGGGCCGCGCTGCCGAGAACGAGGGCCATCGTGCGGTCCCGGTGCGGCACGAAGCGCAGCGGCGCCGGAGGCAGCAGTGCGAACGCCAGCAGCATCGCGGCCTGCACCCCGCAGGCCCGCGCCAGCCAGGTCGCCCCCAGGAAGATCTCCGTGTAGCGCAGCGAGAAGAAGGACCAGCCTATCCAGGCCCAGGCCGCGCCCAGCACCAGCAGCACCATGCGCTGCGCGCCGATGGCCGACTCGCGCAGCGCCACCAGCAGGCCGAAGCAGGAGACGATGCCGACCAGCTGCGCCGGCCACCACGCGTCGTTGTGCCTGGCCACCAGGCGCCAGTAGGCCTGGGGCGAGAACATCAGGAAATCCGACAGCCCGTACGTCCACCACTCGGTCATAGGCCGGACACGTACGCCGCCATCCGCCGCCGCATCGCCTCGTCCGGCATCCGGCTGCGCGCCACCCCCAGGTTCTCGCGGACGTGCTCGACCCGGCGGGTGGCGGGGATGGCGCAGGTGACCGCGGGATGGCTGATCACGAACTTCAGCGCGAACTGCGCCCAGCTGCCGCATTCGATCTCGGGCGCCCAGGCCGGCAAGGGATGCCGCTGCAGCTTGCGCAGCAGGTCGCCCTCCTGGAAGGGGCGGTTGATCAGCACGGCGAGTCCGCGTTCGGCGGCCAGCGGCAGCAGGCGCTCCTCCACCTCGCGATCGACCAGGTTGTAGGTGAACTGCACGAAGTCGAGCCGCTGCGTGCGCATGATGCGTTCGAACTCGGCATGCCGCCGGCCCTCGGAGGTGGTGATGCCCACGTAGCGCACTTGGCCTCGCTGCTTCATCTGCAGCAGCACGGGCAACTGCTTCTCCCAGGCAAGCAGGTTGTGCACCTGCAGCAGGTCGAAGCGGGTGATCTGCCATTGCGCCCGGGACTTCTCAATCTGCGCCGCGCCATCGCCGCCGGTCCAGACCTTGTCGGCGGCAAACACGCGCCGGGCGCCCAGCCGATGCACGCCTTCGCCCACCACGCCCTGCGAGGACCCGTACATCGGAGAAGAGTCGATCAGCCGGCCGCCGCCGTCGAAGAAGGCTTCCATCACCTGCGCGCAGCGGGCCCGTGCCGGCGGATCCTGGCCGACGTTGAAGGTGATCCAGGTGCCGAGACCCACGCGCGGGATCGGTTCGCCGGTGGACGGAATCGCGCGGGTGAAGGGCGACGGCTGCGCCACCGCCGGCGCGGCTGCCGCCAGGAATGACCATCGCAGCAACGTCCGCCGCTTCATGGCGGCAAAGCCTAGCACAGCGCGGCCCTTCCTCCGGCGCCGGAGCGGAGCGGCGGCGGGCGTTTACTCGCCGGACGCCTGCGGCGGCTGGAACACGGACCAGCGGCCGTCCTTGAACAGGTACAGGCCGGAGGAGATGCGCGTGCTGTCGTTACCAGCGAACAGGGCCGCGGCGCTGAAGCGCAGCGTCGCCACCGCCGACGCATCGTCGGCATGGGCGAACACCAGGCCACCGCGATCGGGCACGGCGGCGACGATGCCGGAAGGGGACTGCTGCAACTGCTCCAGCCAGAAGTCGCGATCGAGGAAATAGCTGCTATCGAGTTCCGGCGCGTTGCCGTGCACCTGCATCAGGCCACCGCTCCAGGGCTCCGCCACCGGCTCGCCGTAGCGGCGGCGCAGGTTGTCGACGGCCACGTGCAGCGCCTGCTCGGGCGACAGCTGCATGCGCTGGAGATCTTCCGGCGAGGCGCTCTGGACGTGGCGCTGGCCGTCGAACACCAGGCGCAGGTGCATGTCGCCCAGGTACTGGAACCAGCTTGCCTCGAACTCGAACTCGCGGCCATCGGCGGCGCGCGCGCTGATCTTGCCGAAGGGCGTGAGGCTTTCGTCCTGCTTGTTGGCGCCCGGGCTTTCGCGCAGGACCACCAGCAGGTTGTCCTCGTTGACGTCGAAGCTCTCGGCGGACCGCGCGGGATCCGCCTGCGCACCGGTGATGGCGGCCAGCAGGGCGCCGGCACCGCACAGCGATCGCAGCCAGGGTTTCATGGCAGATCCCGTCCTCTGCGCTCCATCGTGACGGCTGCATGGCCTGCGCGCAAGCACCCGATGGAGGATGCGGCGGATGCTGCAGTGGCGTCGGTTCCCGGCAACGCCATTCGTTACCCTTCTTGCGCCACCCGCGGCACTTGTAATGGAGGCGCTGCGTAGCATCGCAGCTCTTCGCTTCCATTCCCAGAGGTACCGTTTCATGGCCCTGCAATCCCCCTTCTTCAACGGCAACAACAAGCGCGAGGACAGCACTGCGCGCCCGGGCCTGAATCCCAACGCCGCTGCCGTCGCCCACCCGCCGCTTGCCGCCGCCGTGCCGGCTGCTGCGCCTGTCCAGGCTACGGCCGCCGGGCCCGTCAAGGAGGGCGAGAGCAAGCTGACCGTGGGCCCCAACATCAAGCTCAAAGGCGTGGAGATCACCGACTGCGACACGCTGGTGGTCGAGGGCTCGGTCGAAGCCACGATGGATTCGCGCGTGATCCAGATCTCCGAGCGCGGCGCCTTCAAGGGCTCCGCCGACATCGACGTCGCCGAGATCCGCGGCGTGTTCGAAGGCAACCTCACGGCGCGCCAGAAGCTGGTGATCTATTCGACCGGCAAGGTCACCGGCCGCGTGCGTTACGGCAAGGTGGTGATCGAGGAGGGCGGCCAGCTCTCCGGCGAGATCGAGGCGGGCACGTCGCCCGCCCGCCCCACGCCGGTCGCGGGCCAGCGGCCCGAGCTCACGCCGGTTCCGTAAAGGGAATCCCGCGCCGGCGGGATGCGTTCGGTCCATGGCAGCCCGCGGGGCGCGGGACTGCGTTCAGACGACCGTGCGGTGCCGCGCGATGCAGGTGTCCAGCACCTCCTCGTGCGGCCTTTGCCACCACTGCCCGGTGGAGAAGATCTCCACCTCGCTGTAGCCGGCAAAGCCCTGCGCCTCGACCCAACCGCGAATGCGCGGGATGTCGATGACGCCGTCGCCCATCATCCCGCGGTCGTTCAGCAGGTCCACGGTCGGCGTCAGCCAGTCGCAGACGTGGAAGGCGAGCAGGCGCTCCTTGCCGGCGCGCTCGATCTGCCGCTGCAGTTTGGGATCCCACCACGTGTGATAGATGTCGAGCGCGACGCCCAGCGGCGCTGGCGTCCTTGCCGATTCGCCAGCGGTGCGGCCGGGATCCAGCTGGTCGCACAGGTCCAGCGCCTGTTCCAGCGTGTTGACGCATGCGCGATCGGCCGCATACATCGGATGCAGCGGCTCGATCGCCAGCGGCATCCGCGCCTGCCTGGCATGTTCCAGCAATTCGGCGATGCCATCGTGCACCTGCGAGCGCGCCAGCGCGATGTCCTTGTGCGCGGGCTTGCCCTGCAGTGCGCCGGGCAGGCCGCCCACCACCAGCACCAGGCACGGCGCGCCCAGTTCGGCGGCTTCGTCGACGGCGCGGCGGTTGTCGTCGCGCGCGGCTTTCAGTCCCGCCGCATCCGTGGCCGGAAACATGCCGCCGCGGCAATAGCCGGAGAGTTCCAGGCCATGGGTGCGCACCAGCCTGGAGATGTTGGCGAGCCCGGCTGCCTGCACCTGGTCGCGCCAGGGCGAGATCGCCCGGATCCCGCGACGCACGCAGGCCTCGATGATCTCGGGCAGCGGCAGGTCGACGCCCTTGCTCTTGCGGACGGTCGCGGTGTTGATGGACAACCAGCGGTGGTCCTGGGAGAAGTCTCTCATGGGGGATTCCTTGGCTCCTGGATGTCATTGCGGGCTTGACCCGCAATCCATGCGGCGCCTGTGCAAACGCCGTCGTGGATGCCGGGTCAAGCCCGGCATGACATCCGTCTTGGGCTCTATTCGACGCCGTGCACCGCCAGCAGGGCCTTCATCCGGCGCACGGCCAGCTCCGGCTGCTCCAGCAGGTTGGCCGCATCGGCCAGGCGGAACAGTTCCGCCAGGTGCGGCAGGCTGCGCGCGCTTTGCTGGCCGCCGACCATGGTGAAGTGCTTCTGGTGGCCATTGAGCCAGGCCACGAACACCACGCCGGTCTTGTAGAAGCGCGTGGGCGCCGCAAAGATATGGCGCGACAGCGGCACCGTGGGGCCGAGGATGGCGTGGAACTTCTCGAGGTTCCCCTGCGCCAGCTCGCCCAATGCCGCACTCGCGGCGGGCGCGATCGCGTCGAAGATCCCGAGCAGCGCGTCGCTCCTGCCTTGCACGGGGTCCTGGCCGAAGCCGTCGCCGGCGATCAGCTCCGCGTAATTGAAGTCGTCGCCCGTGTACATGCGCACGCCCGCGGGCAGGCGGCGGCGCATCGCGATCTCCTTGTCCTTGTCCAGGAGGGAGATCTTGATGCCGTCGACCTTCGAAGGATGTGCCGCGATGATGCCCAGCGCGGTGTCCATCGCGGCGTCGGTGTCCTTGGTTCCCCAGTATCCGGCCAGGGCCGGGTCGAACATGTCGCCCAGCCAATGCAGGATCACCGGCTGTCTCGCCTGCGCGAGGATGCGGTCGTAGACGCGCTCGTAGTCCGCCGGCGACTGCGCCACCTGCGCGAGTGCGCGGCTGGCCATCACGATCAGGCGGCCGCCGAGTTTCTCGATGGCGGCCATCTGCTCCTCGTAGGCGCGGATCACGTCGTCGACGCTCTTCGCATCCTCCACCGCGAGGTGGTCGGTGCCGCAGCCGGAGGCGACCAGCGCGCCCGGCACGTCGCGCGCCGCGTCGGTGGAGCGGCGGATCAGTTCGAGCGAGGTCGGCCAGTCCATGCCCATGCCGCGCTGCGCGGTGTCCATGGCTTCGGCCACGCCCAGGCCCAGCGACCACAGGTGCTGGCGGTAGGCGATGGTGGCATCCCAGTCGACGGCGGATTGCAGCCAGGGATCGACCGCCGCCAGCGGATCGCCGACCACGTGCGCCGCCGAATAGGCGATGCGGTTGAACTTGACGCCGCGTGCCGGCTTCACCGGCGCGGTACCGCGCAGCGTGTACGTCTCGAGCGCGCCGGCGCGGGTGGGCAGCTTCAGGGTCAGGGCCATGGCTTGCTTCCTCAGAACGCCAGCGGGGGAACGTCGACGAAGCGGCGTTCCTTCCAGCTTTGCAGCGCGGCTTCCACCAGCTGCACGCCCTTGGCGCCTTCCGGCAGCGTCCACTGGTAGGGCGCGTCCTCCACGACGTGGCGGATGAAGTGCTCCCACTGGATCTTGAAGCCGTTGTCGTACACCTGCGCGTCCGGGATCTCCTGCCAGCCTTCGAAGAAGTCGATGGGCTGCTTGACGTCCGGATTCCAGACCGGGCGGGGCGTGGCGACGCGGCTTTGCGCACGGCACTGCTGCAGGCCCGCGACGGCGGATCCGTGCGTGCCGTCGACGTGGAAGGTGACCAGGTCGTCGCGCCGCACGCGCGTGGCCCAGGACATGTTCAGTTGCGCGATCACCGGCTCGCCGTTGTGGCCGACCAGTTCGGCGATCGCATAGGCGGCGTCATCGGCGGTCGCCTGGTAAGGCTGGCCGTTCTCGTCCCAGCGCTGCGGGATGTGGGTGGCGCCCAGGCAGGAGATCGACTTGACCTGGCCGAACAGGTTGTCCAGCACGTAGCGCCAGTGGCACATCATGTCCAGGATCATGCCGCCGCCTTCCTCGGCGCGGTAGTTCCAGCTCGGACGCTGGATCGGCTGCAGGTCGCCCTCGAACACCCAGTAGCCGAAGTCCAGGCGCAGCGACAGCATGCGGCCGAAGAAGCCGGCGCGCCGCAGCATGTCCAGCTTGCGCAGGCCAGGCAGGAACAGCTTGTCCTGCACGGCGCCGTGCTTCAGGCCGGACTTCTGCGCCGTCTGCGCGATGTCCATGGCCTCCGCCAGCGTGGTGGCGATGGGCTTTTCGCAATAGACGTGCTTGCCGGCGCGCAGTGCCTTGGCCAGCAGGGTGGGCCGCATCTGCGTGGTGCCGGCGTCGAAGAACACCGTGTCGTCCGGGTTGGCGAGCGCGCGATCGAGGTCCGTGCCCCAGCGCTCCACCTTGTGGGCGCGGGCCAAGGCCTCGATCTTCTCGGCGTTGCGGCCGATCAGGATCGGGTCGGGCATGACCTTGTCGCCGTTGGACAGGGTGACGCCGCCCTGGGTGCGGATCGCCAGGATGGAGCGGATCAGGTGCTGGTTCATGCCCATGCGTCCGGTGACGCCGTGCATGATGATTCCGAGACGCTGGGTAGCCATGGATGGATGTCTCCGACGGTTTAATTAACTAGACGGTGAATTATGGGCCAGGCCTTGGCGCCGGCGCAAGTCCGCGCAAACCCCTGGGTCAGCTGCGCGAGAGGTAGCCGAGGATCACGTCCGTCATGTGCGACAGGCGTTCGGCGCGCGCCCGTGGCGCCAGCAGGTCGCGGCCGAAGATGGCCGACAGCGTGTAGCTGTTGGAGAGATAGAAGTAGGCCAGGCCGGCGATCGACACGTACAGGTGCACGGGGTCGACGCCGCCGCGGAACACGCCCTCGCGCCGGCCCCGTTCCAGCACGCCGGCCAGCGTCTCGATGACGGGCGAGTTGAGCGCGCGGGCGGTCTCGGATTCGTCGAGGTGGCGCGCCTTGTGCAGGTTGGCGCTGTTCAGGAGGGTGATGAACTCCGGGTGCGCCAGGTAGTAGTTCCAGGTGAACTCCATCAGCCGGCGCACGGCCGTGGCGGGGTCGAGCTCCAGCAGGCGCAGCTTCAGTTCCTCGGTGCGGATGTCGCGGTAGGCGTGCTCCAGCACCGCCTGGAACAGCTTCTCCTTGTCCTCGAAGTAGTAGTAGATCAGCCGCTTGTTCAAGCCGGCCCGTTCGGCGATGCGGTCGACCCGTGCGCCGCCCAGCCCGTGCTCGGCGAATTCGTCGCGGGCGGCCGCTAAGATGGTGCTCTGCGAGCGATCGGCATCGCGCAGTCGTTCCTCTCCGGCGGGGTTGGGGTCTCGGGCCATGCCGGATAATTCACCAATCAGTTAATCCAGTCAAGGATCATGACCCAGGACACACAGCTCGCCGGCCACCTGATCGTCGAATGTCTCGTGGCGCAGGGCGTCACCCACGCCTTCGGCGTGCCGGGGGAGAGCTACCTCGCCGTGCTGGACGGCTTCCACAAGTACCGCGAGCAGATCGCCTTCGTGAGCAACCGGCAGGAGGGCGGGGCTGCTTTCATGGCGGAGGCGGCCGGCAAGATGAGCAACCGGCCCGGCGTGTGCTTCGTCACCCGCGGTCCGGGCGCCACCAATGCATCGATCGGCGTGCACACCGCCTTCCAGGATTCCACGCCCATGGTGCTGTTCGTCGGCGACGTGGCCAGCGACCAGCGCGATCGCGAGGCCTTCCAGGAGCTCGAGTACCAGAACTTCTTCGGTCCCAGCACCAAGGGCATGGCCAAGCGGGTGGAGCGCATCGACGACCCCGACCGCGTTCCCGAATACGTGGCGCGCGCCTTCGCCACGGCGATGAATGGCCGCCCCGGCCCGGTGGTGCTGGTGCTGCCCGAAGACATGCTGGTGAAGGCGACCACGGCCAGGCCGATGCCGCGGGTGGAAGCCGTCGAGGCCTGGAGCGACCCGGGCGCGCTGCGCACCTTGCGCGAGATGCTGCTGGCTGCGAAGAAGCCCTTCGTGATCGCCGGCGGCGGCGGCTGGACGCAGCAGTCGGCACAGGCGCTGCAGCGCTTCGCCGAGAACTGGAAGCTGCCGGTGGGCAACGCCTTCCGCTTCCAGGACTGCTTCGACAACCATCATCCGCAGTACGCGGGCGACGTGGGCATCGGCATCAATCCCAAGCTGTCGGCCCGCATCAAGGAGTCCGACCTGGTGATCGCCATCGGCCCGCGCCTGGGCGAGATGACCACCGGCGGCTACACCCTGCTGAAGCCGCCCAGGCCAGTCCAGAAGCTGGTGCACATCCACGCCAGCGCCGAGGAGCTGAACCGGGTGTACCAGGCCGACCTGGCGATCAACGCCACGATGAATGCCGCGGCGCGTTCGCTGGAGGTCTTGAGCGCGCCGCCGGAACTGCCCTGGGGCGAGGAGTGGGCGCGCGGCGCCAATGCCGACTACCTGGGCAACCTCGAGCCGCAGAAGCTGCCGGGCGACATCGACATGCCGGCGATCGTCGGCCTGCTGCAAAAGCACCTGCCGGCCGATGCGCTGATCACCAATGGTGCCGGCAACTTCGCCTCGTGGACGCATCGCTTCTTCAAGCACCACGGCTGGGCCAAGGGGCACAAGACGCAGCTCGCGCCCACGGTGGGCGGCATGGGCTATGGCGTGCCGGCCGGCATCGCCGCCAACATCGTCTCCGGCCGCACGGCCGTCACCATGGCCGGCGACGGCGACTTCCTGATGAACGGCCAGGAGCTGGCCACGGCCTCGCAGTACGGCGCCAAGTCGATCGTCGTGCTCCTGAACAACGGCATGTACGGGACCATTCGCATGCACCAGGAGCGCGAGTACCCGGCCCGCACCGAGGGCGCCGGCACGCTGCTGTCGAATCCGGATTTCGTCGGACTGGCGAAGGCCTATGGCTATGCCGGCGAGCGCATCACCCGCACCGACCAGTTCGAGGCGGCGCTGCTCGCCGCCCTGGAGCGCAAGCAGGGCACGGTGATCGAGGTGATGCTCGATCCGGAGGTGATCACGACCCGGGGGACGCTGAGCGGGATCCGGGAGGCCGCGCTGAAGAAGTAGGGTGGGTTGCCGCAGGCAGCCCACCTTCGGGCCGTCGCATTGGTGGGGTGCCTGCGGCAACCCACCCTGCGGCTGCGGGGATGACACCCCAAGCCCGGATTCGTGCGGCCCACGAGGCACGGCGTGGATCGCGGCTCAGGTCCCCAATGAAAAAGGCCGGCAAATGCCGGCCTTTGCACTGGCGCGAAGGCGCCTTACTTGACGTGCTTGCCGATCAGGCCGGCCATCTCGAACATCGAGACCTGGCTCTTGCCGAACAGGGCTTTCAGCTTGTCGTCGCCGTTGACCATGCGCTTGTTCTGCTGGTCCTGCAGCTTGTTCTTCTTGATGTAGGCCCACAGCTTGGACACGATCTCCGTGCGCGGCAGGGGAGCCGGGCCGACGACGGCGGCCAGTTGCTGGTCGGGCGTCAGCGGCTTCATGAACGCCGCGTTCGGGGTGCGCTTCTTGGCCGGTGCGGCCTTCTTCGCGGGGGCCTTCTTGGCAGCGGGGGCCGCGGCCTTCTTCGCCGGAGCCGCTGCCTTCTTGGCCGGAGCGGCTGCCTTCTTCGCGGGCGCCGCGGCCTTCTTGGCCGGAGCCGCCGCCTTCTTGGCGGCCGGTGCCTTCTTCGCCGGAGCGGCGGCCTTCTTGGCGGCAGGCGCCGCCTTCTTCGCCGGCGCCTTCTTCGCCGTCGCTTTTTTCGCAGTTGCCATGATTGAATTTCCTTGTAGAAGTTGGTCTATGCGCCCCAGCGAAAAACAGCACTCGCTGGCAGTGCGGATGCTAAGGGGAAACTGCGGTGCGCGAAAGCGGAAACGGCGCTTTTTCGCTGGGAGATGTCGCTTTTTTTCCAGCGTGTTTCCCTCTGGAAAGGGACGATTTGCCGCGCAAAGCGCCGCTGCCGCTTGTCGAGCCTGGAAGAATTCGGAAGAATCAAAGGAAAGCTCGATCACCGACCTTTTCTTTCAAGGTAGAAAACGATGTCCACCGAAGTTCCTGAACTCGACGCCAGCGACACCCGCATCCTCGAAGAGCTGCAGCGCGACGCGCGCACCAGCATGGCGGAGCTGGGGCGCACCCTGCATCTTTCGCAGCCCGCCGTCACCGAGCGGGTGCGCAAGCTGGAGATCGCCGGCTTCATCAAGGGCTACCGCGCGGTGGTCGACGTCCAGCGCCTGGGCTACGGCATCCGGGCGCTGGTGCGCGCCGGCCGCGTCGAGTACGCGCGGATGCTGCAGCTGATCGAGCAGACGCCGGAGGTGGTGAACGCCTTCAACGTCACCGGCGACGACCACTGGGTGCTGGAGATCGCCGTCATCGACGTCGAGCATCTCGACGCGGTCGTCACCAAGTTCGGCCTGCTGACCGACACGTCCACGGCAATCGTCCTGAACATGCCGCGCGAGCACGCCAGCGTGCTGCCGGCACGGCGCGAGAACATCAAACCCGTGATCCGCAAGGTGACAGGACGCTGAGCCGCGCGCAGCGCGGCTCAGCGTCCTGTCAACCAGTCGTCGCCCGGGACCGCGACGTGGCCAACAGCACCCCCGCCAGCGCACACCCGAAAGCCACCATCTGAAGCCCTGCGAGCTGTTCGCCCAGCACCAGCACCCCCACCAGCGCCGCGGACACCGGCAGCATGGCCGTGAAGACGCCGGCCTGGCCGGCGGGCACGACCTTCAGGCCCGTCATCCACAGCCACACCGTCCAGATGCTTGCCGCCAGCGCATAGAACACCAGCAGCAGCCAGGCGCTGGCGTGCAGCGCGCCGAAATCGAAGTGCCAGGCCGTCCAGGCCCCGAAGGGCGTGACGAGCACGAAGCCCCAGAGGTTGATCAGGGCGGTGATGCGCTTGGGCCCCAGCACCCCGGTGAGCGCCTTGCCGATCACCGCATACGCCGACTCGCACAGCACCGAGCCGAAGACCAGCAGGTTGCCGAGCCATGCCAGGCTGTGCGGCCCATCCGCCGAGGCGGGTGCGGCGGCAGGCTTGGCGCTGGCGAGCAGTGCTATGCCCAGAGCCGCAAACCCGATCGCCGCCCAGGTGCGGCCCGCGATGCGCTCACCGAGGAAGATGCGGCTGAAGAGGGCGACGGTCGCCGGGATGGCCGCCATGATCACGCCGGCCGAAACCGCGCTGGTCAGGCTGACGCCGAACAGCATGCAGAGCGAAAACAGGAAGTTGCCGAGGAAGGATTCAAGGAACAGCAGCCCGCGCGTGCGGCGGTTCAGCGGCGCCTCGTTGGCGGGCTTGGGCAGCCAGTGCAGCATGGCCACGGCGGCGATGCCGAAGCGCATCCATGCCAGCAGGAAGACGGGGATCGCTGCCACCAGGGGCTTGGACAAGGCCACGTAGCTGCCCACCAGGGTCATGCTCAGGGCGAGGCAGGCATAGGCCAGCGGCTTGCTGGGAACGAGGCTCATCGACAATGGCGTCCGCCGAAACGCCGCATGATGCACCAAGCCCCTGAATGCCACGTCTTCGTCTACGGCACGCTGCGCCGCGGCGGCCGCAACGACATCAATAACCTGCAGCCCGCTCCCGACTACGTCGGCATGGGCGAGGTGCGCGGCGTGCTGTACCACATCGACTGGTATCCCGGCCTCACGCTCGGGGGCGAGCAGGCCGTGACCGTCGTGGGCGAGGTGTACCGCATAGGCCCGGAACTGGAGGCGATCCTCGACACGATCGAGCAGATCGTGCCGGGCGCGGACAGCGAGTACTTCAAGCGCGAGGTCGACGTGCAGGTGGAGGGCCGGCCGCTCTCCTGCCTCGTCTACGAGATCAACCCGGCGCGCGTGCGCGACCGGCAGGTGATCGGGCACGGCGACTGGATCGTCTTTCACACGACATGAAATGCCTTGCGCATTGTGGAATCCGTGCTTGGTGCAGTGCCGCAAAATTTCTCAATACAAGAAAGTAGTTGCCGCATTGCGAAACGCCGGACGCAAGTGACTGTCAGCGCTGAAGAAAATAATTGGTCTTCTATAAGACACAAGAGCTCCTGCCGGCGGCGGCAAGACTAGAGTTCATTCCATGGCGGCAACCCCTGCCGGCCGCGATTTCGAGATCAACCCATGGAGCGAAACATGAGCAACTGGACCCACCTCACCCGCGCACAGCAGATCGCCCAGCTGGAGCAGGACTGGGCGGAGAACCCGCGCTGGAAAGGCATCAAGCGCGGCTACAGCGCGGCCGACGTGGTCAAGCTGCGCGGCTCGCTGGACATCGAGCACACGCTGGCGCGGCGCGGCGCCGAGAAGCTGTGGAGCCTGATCAACACGGAGCCCTTCGTGAACACGCTGGGCGCGCTGACCGGCAACCAGGCGATGCAGCAGGTGAAGGCCGGCCTGAAAGGCATCTACCTCTCGGGCTGGCAGGTGGCGGGCGATGCCAACAGCAATGGCGAGATGTACCCCGACCAGTCGCTGTACTCGGTGGACTCCGTGCCCAAGTGCGTGAAGAAGATCAACAGCACCTTTGCGCGCGCCGACCAGATCCAGTGGAGCGAGGGCAAGGGTCCCGGCGACGAGGGCTACATCGACTACTTCGCGCCCATCGTGGCCGATGCGGAAGCGGGCTTCGGCGGTGTCCTCAATGCGTTCGAGCTGATGAAGGCGATGATCGAGGCGGGCGCTGCCGGCGTGCACTTCGAGGACCAGCTGGCCTCCGCCAAGAAGTGCGGCCACATGGGTGGCAAGGTGCTGGTGCCAACGCGCGAGGCCGTGGCCAAGCTGGTGGCGGCACGCCTGGCGGCCGACGTGATGGGCGTGCCCACCATCCTGCTGGCGCGCACCGACGCCGAGGCCGCCGACCTGGTGACCACCGACGTGGACGGGAACGACAAGTCCTTCCTTACCGGCGAGCGCACCGTGGAAGGCTTCTACCGCACCCGCAAGGGCTTTGACCAGGCCGTGAGCCGCGGCCTGGCCTATGCCGAATACGCCGACCTGATCTGGTGCGAAACCGGCACGCCCGACCTGAAGTTCGCCCGCGACTTCGCCGAGGCGATCCACGCCAAGTTCCCCGGCAAGCTGCTGGCCTACAACTGCTCGCCTTCATTCAACTGGCGCAAGAACCTCGACGACGCCACCCTCGCCCGCTTCCAGAAGGAGCTGGGCGCCATGGGCTACAAGTTCCAGTTCATCACGCTGGCCGGCTTCCAATCGCTGAACTACTCCATGTTCAACCTGGCCTACGGCTACGCCCGCAACCAGATGACGGCGTTCGTCGAACTGCAGGAAGGCGAATTCGCCGCCGCCGAAAAAGGCTTCACCGCGGTCAAGCACCAGCGCGAAGTCGGCACCGGCTACTTCGACGCGGTGACGCAGACCATCCAGCAGGGACAGTCGTCGACAACCGCGCTGCATGGCTCCACCGAGGACGAACAGTTCTTCGACGCCAA
>NZ_JAQGNQ010000081.1 GCF_028291745.1 Ramlibacter sp.
TGGCCCACTTCGCCGATGCGAAAATCCGCGACGCCTACCTGACCAAGGACAAGCAGGAACGCACGGCCAAATTGAAATCGGCCACCAGCGAAGTGCTGGCCGACCTGGCCGCCGAAGCTGCCGGCACGGGCGCCTCGGCGCCGGACAGCGCCGAAGTAAACAACATCCTGTTAGACATGGAAGCGAAGATCGTCCGTTCGCAGATTATCGACGGCGAACCACGCATCGACGGCCGCGACACGCGCACCGTGCGCCCGATCGAGATCCGCACCGGCGTGCTGCCCCGCACCCACGGTTCCGCGCTGTTCACGCGCGGCGAGACCCAGGCGCTGGTGATCGCCACGCTGGGCACCGAGCAGGACGCGCAGCGCATCGACGCGCTGGCCGGCGAGTACCACGACCGCTTCCTGTTCCACTACAACATGCCTCCCTTCGCCACCGGCGAAACCGGCCGCATGGGCTCCACCAAGCGCCGCGAAGTCGGTCACGGCCGCCTGGCCAAGCGCGCGCTGATCCCGCTGCTGCCCTCGAAGGAAGAGTTCCCCTACGTGATGCGCGTGGTCTCCGAGATCACCGAATCCAACGGCTCCTCGTCGATGGCCTCCGTGTGCGGCGGCTGCCTGGCGCTGATGGACGCCGGCGTGCCGATGAAGGCGCACGTCGCCGGCATCGCCATGGGCCTGATCAAGGAAGGCAACCGCTTCGCGGTGCTGACCGACATCCTGGGCGACGAGGACCACCTCGGCGACATGGACTTCAAGGTGGCCGGCACCGTCAACGGCGTGACCGCCCTGCAGATGGACATCAAGATCCAGGGCATCACCAAGGAGATCATGCAGGTCGCCCTGGCGCAGGCCAAGGAAGCGCGCATGCACATCCTGGGCAAGATGCAGGAAGCGCTGGGCGAAGCGAAGACGGACGTCTCCAACTTCGCGCCGCGCCTGTTCACGATGAAGATCAACCCCGAGAAGATCCGCGACGTGATCGGCAAGGGCGGCTCGGTGATCCGGGCACTGACCGAGGAGACCGGCACGCAGATCGACATCGGCGAAGACGGCACCATCACGATCGCTTCCACCGACCCCGAAAAGGCGGAGATGGCGAAGAAGCGCATCGAGCAGATCACGGCCGAAGTGGAAGTGGGCAAGGTCTACGAAGGCGCGGTCACCAAGATCCTGGACTTCGGCGCGCTGATCAACCTGCTGCCCGGCAAGGACGGCCTGCTGCACATCTCGCAGATCGCGCACGAGCGGGTCGAGAAGGTCAGCGACTACCTGTCCGAAGGCCAGGTGGTGCGCGTGAAGGTGCTGGAGACCGACGACAAGGGCCGCGTCAAGCTGTCCATGAAGGCTCTGGCCGACCGGCCCGAAGGCATGGAAGAGCGCCCGCGCGAGCCGCGTGGCGACCGCCCGCCGCGTGGCGAGTACCGCGGTGGCGGCGATCGCGGCGACCGTGGCGATCGTCCCCCGCGCGAACCGCGCGACTTCCGCGAACCGCGTGAACCGCGCGACGCGCTGCCGGTGCAGGACAACGGCGGCAACACCGGCGGCAATACCGGCAACAACGATCCGCAGCAATGACGAATGACTGCGCGCTGCGCGCGGCGATGACCGATGACGTCCTGCGTCATTCGTCATCGAAGCTGCGCAGCAGCAAGGTCATCGGCGACAGCGAGTCATCATGAAAGCCATCGAAATCACGCAATACGGCGCGCCGGAAGTCCTGCGTGCCGGCGAACGTCCGGACCCGGTCGCCGGCGCCGGCGAGGTGCTGATCCGCGTCGCGGCCAGTGGCATCAACCGGCCCGACGTGCTGCAGCGCACCGGCAACTATCCGGTGCCGCCCGGCGCCTCCGACATCCCGGGCCTGGAGGTCGCGGGCACCATCGTCGGCGGCGATGCCGCGGCGCTGGCGGCCGCGGGCTTCAAGCAGGGCGACCGCGTCTGCGCACTGGTCGCCGGCGGCGGCTACGCGCAACTGTGCGTCGCTCCGATCGGCCAGTGTCTGCCCGTTCCCAAGGGCCTGAGCGACGTCGAAGCGGCTTCGCTGCCGGAGACCTTCTTCACCGTGTGGAGCAACGTGTTCGACCGCGGCCGCCTGCAGCCCGGGGAGACCTTCCTGGTGCAGGGCGGCACCAGCGGCATCGGCGTCACCGCGATCCAGCTGGCCAAGGCCATGGGCGCGTCCAAGGTGCTGGCCACGGCCGGCTCCGACGAGAAGTGCCAGGCCTGCATCGCCCTCGGCGCGGATCACGCGATCAACTACAAGACGCAGGACTTCGTCGAAGAGGCCAAGAGGCTCACCGATGGCAAGGGCGTCGACGTGATCCTCGACATGGTCGCCGGCAGTTATGTCGACCGCGAGGTGAAGTGCGTCAACGAGGACGGCCGCATCGTGATCATCGCGGTGCAGGGCGGGACCAAGAGCGAATTCAACGCCGGCCTCGTGCTGCGTCGCCGGATCACGGTCACCGGTTCCACGCTGCGTCCGCGTCCGGTGGCCTTCAAGACGGCCATCGCGCAGAACCTGCGCAAGAACGTCTGGCCGCTGATCGAAGCCGGCAGGATCAAGCCCGCGATCCACTGCACCTTCCCGGCGGCCGAAGCTGCCAAGGCGCATGCCCTGATGGAATCGGGCCAGCACGTCGGCAAGATCGTCCTGACCTGGTGAGCCCGACGATGCGCAAGAGAAAGCTGATCGCCGGCAACTGGAAGATGAATGGCACGCTCGAGGCCAACGACGCGCTGCTGCGCGCCGTGGCGGCGGGGATCAACGAGCTGGCCTGCCAGGTGGTGGTGTGCGTGCCCGCGCCGTATCTGGCGCAGGTGCAGATGCTGCGCCAGGGATCGAAGATCGAACTGGGCGCGCAGGACGTCTCGCGGCATGCCACTGGTGCCTACACCGGCGAGGTGTCGGCGACCATGCTGCGCGAGTTCGGCGTGCGCTACGCGATCGTCGGCCATTCCGAGCGGCGCCAGTGCCATGGCGAGACCGATGCGATCGTGGCCGAGAAGGCGAGGACGGCGCTCGCCCATGGCATCACGCCCATCGTGTGCGTGGGCGAGACGCTGGCGGAGCGCGAAGCCGGCCAGACCGAGGAGGTGGTGAAGCGCCAGCTGGCTGCCGTGATCCACGTCAACGGCCATTGCATCAGCGAGATCGTCGTGGCCTACGAGCCGGTGTGGGCCATAGGAACCGGCAAGACGGCCAGCCCCGAGCAGGCGCAGCAGGTGCATGCCTTGCTGCGCCAGCAGCTTGCCGCCGCGACCGAGCATGCCGAGCGCGTGCACCTGCTGTATGGCGGCAGCATGAATGCGGCCAACGCGGCGACACTGCTGGCGCAGACCGATATCGACGGCGGCCTGGTCGGTGGCGCGTCGCTCAAGGCCCCCGACTTTCTACAAATCATCGCCGCCGCCTGCGCTTGAAGCGGGCGAGCCACGAGAACAGAGGAGTATTTGAATGAATGCATTGTTGACCATCGTGCTGGCGGTCCAGATCCTGACGGCGCTGGGCATGATCGGACTGATCCTGCTGCAGCATGGCAAGGGCGCGGACATGGGCGCGGCCTTCGGCAGCGGCGCCTCGGGCAGCCTGTTCGGTGCCTCCGGCAGCGCGAACTTCCTGTCCCGCACCACGGCCGTCCTGGCGGGCGTGTTCTTTGTCTGCACGCTGGCACTGGCCTATTTCAGCCACAGCGTGGGGCCCGCCAGTTCCGGCAGCAGCGTGCTGGAACGCGGCGCACCCCTGCCCGTCGCCCCGGCGACGCCGCCTTCGCCGGCCAACCAGATCCCTGGCGGCGGCACGCCCGTGCCCGCGCAGCAGGGCCCGGCCACCACGCCGGCCACCCCGGCATCGGTCGGGGCAGGCCTCGCGCCGGTGGCGCCTGCGTCCGGTGCCGGACAGATCCCCACCAGGTGATGCCGCGCACCGAATCAAGGCATCGCTGCGCTGCAGAGGGGCCTTTGTTTCGGAGTACACTCAGTAGTTGTCCGGATGCGCATTGTGTTTCTTGCGAAACACAGCCCTCATCAGCGCTTCGGATGCGTTCAGAATTGCCGACGTGGTGAAATTGGTAGACACGCTATCTTGAGGGGGTAGTGGCGAAAGCTGTGCGAGTTCGAGTCTCGCCGTCGGCACCAAG
This sequence comes from Ramlibacter sp., assembly GCF_028291745.1. Taxonomy (GTDB): domain Bacteria; phylum Pseudomonadota; class Gammaproteobacteria; order Burkholderiales; family Burkholderiaceae_C; genus Ramlibacter. The sequence goes on from NZ_JAQGNQ010000081.1 coordinate 4,145, forward strand.
ATAACAGCCTGCCGGGCTACGGCACCGGCAGGCAATCTCTCGCGGATCCTGCCCCAGATGAACCTCGACCAGTACCTCCCTGTCCTCCTGTTCATCCTTGTCGGGACAGGCGTCGGCATCGCTCCCCAGGCCATGGGCTGGTTCCTCGCAAAGGGGATCGGCGTGCACCGGCCGGACGCCGCCAAGAACTCGCCTTACGAATGCGGCTTCGAAGCCTTCGAGGACGCGCGCATGAAGTTCGACGTGCGCTACTACCTCGTCGCCATTCTCTTCATCCTGTTCGACCTGGAAATCGCCTTCCTCTTCCCGTGGGCCGTGGCGCTCAAGGAGATCGGCATCGTCGGCTTCTGGGCCATGATGATCTTCCTGGCCATCCTGGTGGTCGGCTTCGTCTACGAATGGAAGAAGGGCGCGCTCGACTGGGAATGATTCCCTCGCGTCCTATCCCCCAAGAAAGTTTCCCGATGGCAAACCAAGGACTCCTCGAAAAAGGCGTCGTGACCACGACCGTCGACACGGTCATCAACTGGGCCAAGACCGGCTCGCTGTGGCCGATGACTTTCGGTCTCGCCTGCTGCGCGGTGGAGATGATGCACGCCGGCGCCGCCCGCTACGACATCGATCGCTTCGGCATGCTGTTCCGCCCGAGCCCGCGCCAGTCCGACCTGATGATCGTGGCCGGCACGCTGTGCAACAAGATGGCGCCGGCGCTGCGCCGCGTGTACGACCAGATGGCCGAGCCGCGCTGGGTGCTCTCCATGGGCACCTGCGCCAACGGCGGCGGCTATTACCACTACAGCTATTCGGTGGTCCGCGGCTGCGACCGCATCGTGCCGGTCGACGTCTACGTGCCCGGCTGCCCGCCGACGGCCGAGGCCTTGCTGTACGGAATCATCCAGCTGCAGCAGAAGATCCGCCGCACGCAGACCATCGCGAGGGCCTGAGCATGCCAGCTACTCTTGCTGCGGTGTCGCCGGCACCGGAGAGCATCGTCGAGGCCGTGACTGCCGCTCTCGGCGACAAGGCGAAGCGCGTCGACCTGAAGCTGGGCGAAGTGACGATCATCGTCACGCCGCAGAATTATCTCGAGGCCTGCCGCATCCTGCGCGATGCGCCCGGCTGCCAGTTCGAGCAGCTGCTGGACCTGTGCGGTGTCGACTATTCCGAATACAAGATGGGCGACTGGGACGGCCCGCGCTACGCGGTGGTCTCGCACCTGCTGTCCGTGAGCCTGAACCAGCGGGTGCGCGTGCGCGTGTTCTGCAGCGACGACGACCTGCCGGCGGTCGATTCGCTGACGGCGCTGTGGACCGGCGCGAACTGGTTCGAGCGCGAAGCGTTCGACCTGTTCGGGATCATCTTCGAGGGGCATTCGGACCTGCGCCGCATCCTCACCGACTACGGCTTCATCGGCCATCCCTTCCGCAAGGACTTCCCGGTCTCCGGCCACGTCGAAATGATCTATGACGCCGAAAAGAAGCGCGTGATCTACCAGCCCGTGACGATCGAGCCGCGCGAGATCACGCCGCGCATCATCCGCGAGGAGAAGTACGGGGGATTGCAGTGATTGCTTCGAAAAATTTGAACGCAGAAGTCGCAGAAGCAACGCAGAAATCGCAGAAGAATTCCTTCAAGGTTTTTTTCTGCGTGTTCTGCGCTTCTTCTGCGTCTTCTGCGTTCAAAAAAGTCTGACATGGCAGAGATTAAAAACTACACGCTGAACTTCGGCCCCCAGCACCCCGCGGCGCACGGCGTGTTGCGGCTTGTGCTCGAGCTCGATGGCGAAGTGATCCAGCGCGCCGATCCGCATATCGGGCTGCTGCATCGCGCGACCGAGAAGCTCGCCGAGACGCGCACCTACATCCAGACGCTGCCCTACATGGACCGCCTGGACTACGTCTCGATGATGTCCAACGAGCACGCCTACTGCCTTGCAGTGGAAAAGCTGCTGGGCATCGCGGTGCCGATCCGCGCGCAGTACATCCGCGTCCTGTTCTCCGAGCTGACCCGCCTGCTGAACCACCTGCTGTGGCTCGGCGCGCACGGCCTGGACTGCGGCGCGATGAACATGCTGATCTACTGCTTTCGCGAGCGGGAAGACATCTTCGACATGTACGAAGCGGTCTCCGGCGCGCGCATGCACGCGGCCTACTTCCGCCCGGGCGGCGTCTATCGCGACCTGCCCGACGCGATGCCGCAGTTCCGCGCCAGCAAGATCCGCAACCAGCGCGAGATCGACCGCATGAACGGCGAGCGCTCGGGCAGCCTGCTGGACTTCATCGAGAGCTTCAGCAAGCGCTTCCCGCACTACGTCGACGAATACGAGACGCTGCTGACGGAAAACCGCATCTGGAAGCAGCGCACCGTGGGCATCGGCGTGGTCACGCCCGAGCGCGCGCTCAACATGGGCTTCACCGGGCCGATGCTGCGCGGCTCCGGCATCCTGTGGGACCTGCGCAAGACGCAGCCCTACGAGGTCTATGAGCTGATGGACTTCGACATCCCGATCGGCAAGACCGGCGACTCGTACGACCGCTACCTGGTGCGCGTGCAGGAGATGCGCGAAGCCAACCGCATCATCCAGCAATGTGTGGCCTGGCTGCGCGAGAACCCGGGCCCGGTGATCACCGACAACCACAAGGTGGCGCCGCCCGACCGCGAGAGCATGAAGACCAACATGGAGGAGCTGATCCACCACTTCAAGCTCTTCTCCGAAGGCATGCGCGTGCCCGAGGGCGAGTCGTATGCCGCGGTGGAACACCCCAAGGGCGAGTTCGGCATCTACATCGTCAGCGACGGCGCCAACAAGCCCTACCGGCTGAAGATCCGTGCCCCGGGCTTCGCCCACCTGTCCGCGATGGACGAAATGTCCCGCGGCCACATGATCGCCGACGCCGTCGCGATCATCGGCACGATGGACATCGTGTTCGGAGAGATTGACCGATGACCCCGCAAGCAAGCCATTCGCAGCAAGCTGCGTATTCGCTGTCCGAGGCGACCCGCGCGCGCTTCGACCGCGAAGTCGCCAAGTACCCGCCCGACCAGAAGCAGTCCGCCGTGATGGCGCTGCTGGCCATCGTGCAGCAGGAGCAGGGCTTCGTCAGCACCGCCAGCGAGCAGGTGATCGCCGATTACCTCGGCATGCCGACGATCGCCGTGCACGAGGTCACGACCTTCTACAACATGTACAACCAGCGCCGCGTTGGCAAGTACAAGCTGAACGTCTGCACCAACCTGCCGTGCCAGTTGCGTGACGGCCAGAAGGCGCTGCATCACCTCGAACAGCGCCTGGGCATTGCCATGGGCGAGACCACGGCCGATGGCCTGTTCACGCTGCAGCAAAGCGAATGCCTCGGCGCCTGCGCCGACTCGCCCGTGATGCTGGTGAACGACCGCACGATGTGCAGCTTCATGAGCAACGACAAATTGGACCAGCTGATCGAAGGCTTGAAGGGGGCGCAACAATGAATGCTTCCCAAGTGCTCCAGCAGTTCCAGGCCACCGGCGTCCAGACCTGCTTCCACGGCCGCCACATCAATCCGCAAATCTATGCGGGCCTCGACGGCACCAACTGGCGGCTGACCGACTACGAGCAGCGCGAAGGCTACGCGGCCCTGCGCAAGATCATCGGCGACGGCCTCACGCAGGACCAGGTGATCGCCACCATGAAGGAATCGGCCCTGCGTGGCCGCGGCGGCGCCGGCTTCCCCACGGGCCTGAAGTGGAGCTTCATGCCCCGCCAGTTCCCCGGGCAGAAGTATCTGGTGTGCAACTCCGACGAGGGTGAGCCGGGCACCTGCAAGGACCGCGACCTCCTGATGTTCAACCCGCACCAGGTGATCGAGGGGATGATCATCGCCGCCTACGCGATGGGCATCACCGTGGGCTACAACTACATCCACGGCGAAATCTTCAACGTGTACGAGCGCTTCGAGGAAGCGCTCGAGGAAGCGCGCGCCGCCGGTTACCTGGGCAACAACATCCTGGGTTCGAGCTTCAGCTTCCAGCTGCATGGGCACCACGGTTTCGGCGCCTACATCTGCGGCGAAGAGACGGCGCTGCTCGAATCGCTGGAAGGCAAGAAGGGCCAGCCGCGCTTCAAGCCGCCGTTCCCGGCCAGCTTCGGCCTGTACGGCAAGCCCACCACCATTAACAACACCGAAACCTTCGCGGCGGTGCCGTGGATCATCCGCAACGGCGGCCAGGCCTACCTCGAATGCGGCAAGCCCAACAACGGCGGCACGAAGATCTTCTCGGTCTCCGGCGACGTGGAGCTGCCCGGCAACTACGAGATCCCGCTCGGCACGCCTTTCAGCAAGCTGCTGGAACTGTGCGGCGGTGTCCGTGGCGGCAAGAAGCTCAAGGCCGTGATCCCCGGCGGATCGTCGGCGCCGGTGCTGCCGGCCGACATCATGATGAACTGCACGATGGACTACGACTCCATCGCCAAGGCAGGCTCGATGCTCGGCTCCGGCGCGGTCATCGTGATGGATGAAACGCGCGACATGGTCGAGAGCCTGCTGCGCCTGTCCTATTTCTACATGCACGAGTCCTGCGGCCAGTGCACGCCCTGCCGCGAAGGCACGGGCTGGATGTGGCGCGTGATCGATCGCATCCAGAACGGCGCCGGCAAGCCGAACGACCTCGACCTGCTGAACTCGGTGGCCGACAACATCCAGGGCCGCACGATCTGTGCGCTGGGCGACGCGGCGGCCATGCCGGTGCGCGCCATGATCAAGCACTTCCGCCACGAGTTCGAGGCGAAGATCGCGCGGCCGAATCTCCCGACTTCGGATGGCCAGATCCCCGTGCCCGCAGGCGCACGCGGCTGACCCGGAAAACACAATGATTGAGATCGATCTCGACGGACAAAAGGTGTCGGTCACCGAAGGCAGCATGATCATGCATGCCGCGGACAAGGCCGGCACCTACATTCCGCACTTCTGTTATCACAAGAAGCTCTCCATCGCCGCCAACTGCCGCATGTGCCTGGTGGACGTGGAGAAGGCCCCCAAGCCGATGCCGGCCTGCGCCACGCCCGTGACCAACGGGATGATCGTGCGCACCAAGAGCGACAAGGCGGTGAAGGCGCAGCAGTCGGTGATGGAGTTCCTGCTGATCAACCACCCGCTGGACTGCCCGATCTGCGACCAGGGCGGCGAATGCCAGCTGCAGGACCTGGCCGTGGGCTACGGGCCCGGCGCCTCGCGCTACGAGGAAGAAAAGCGCGTCGTCATGCACAAGGACGTCGGCCCGCTGATCTCCATGGAGGAGATGAGCCGCTGCATCCACTGCACCCGCTGCGTACGCTTCGGCCAGGAGATCGCCGGCGTGATGGAGCTGGGCATGATCCACCGCGGCGAGCACAGCGAGATCACCACCGTGCTGAACGACACGGTCGACTCCGAGCTCTCCGGCAACATGATCGACCTGTGCCCGGTCGGCGCGCTCACCAGCAAGCCGTTCCGCTACAGCGCGCGCCCCTGGGAGCTGTCGCGCCGCAAGTCGATCAGCCCGCACGACTCCTCCGGCGCCAACCTGATCGTGCAGGTGAAGAACAACCGCGTGATGCGCGTGCTGCCCTTCGAGAACAACGACGTCAACGAGTGCTGGCTGGCCGACCGCGACCGCTTCTCCTACGAAGCGCTCAATTCGACCGACCGCCTGATCGCCCCCATGATCAAGCAGGGCGGTACGTGGAAGACGGTCGACTGGCAGACCGCGCTGGAATACGTCGTGCGCGGGATGGGCGACATCAAGCGTGACCCGAAGGCGATCGGCGCGCTGGTCAGCCCGCACAGCACGGTGGAGGAACTGTTCCTCGCGCAAAAGCTGGTGCGCGCGCTGGGCAGCGAGAACATCGACTACCGCCTGCGCCACGCCGAATTCACGGCGGGCGAGGGCGTCCGTTGGCTGGGCACGAGCATCGCGTCGCTGTCGACGCTGCAGCGCGCCCTGGTGATCGGCTCGAATCTGCGCAAGGAGCATCCGCTGTTTGCGCTGCGCCTGCGCGGCGCGGTGCGCACGGGCGCGCGAGTGTCGGTGATCCACGACCGCGACGACGACTGGGCGATGAGCCTGGCCGGCAAGTCGGTCGTGCCCGCGGGCCAATGGGTGCAGGCGCTGGCCGACATCGCCACCGCCATCGGCAACGAGAAGGGCGCCAAGGCGCCGCTGCAAGGCAACGCCACGGATGGCGCCAAGGCCATGGCTGCCTCGCTGCTCTCCGGCGAGCGCAAGGCCATCCTCCTGGGCAACGCCGCGGCGCATCATCCCGCTGCCAGCGCGCTGCTGTCGCTGGCCAACTGGATCGGCGAGCAGACCGGCGCGACGGTGGGTTATCTCACCGAAGCCGCCAACACGGTCGGCGCGCAACTGGTCAAGGCCATGCCGGGGCAGGGCGGCCTGAACGCGGCGCAGATGCTGGCCGGTGGCCTGAAGGCGCTGTTCCTGCTGAACACCGAACCCGAATTCGATTCCGCCGTTGGCGCGGCGAAGCTGGGCGGGCAGGGCACGATGGTGGTCACGCTTTCGCCGTTCAAGGCCAACCTGGACATCAGCGACGTGCTGCTGCCCATCGCGCCGTGGACCGAGACGCCCGGCACCTTCGTCAACGCCGAAGGGCGGGTGCAGAGTTTCCATGCCGTCGTCAAGCCGCTGGGCGAGACGCGCCCCGCCTGGAAGGTGCTGCGCGTGCTGGGCAACATGCTCGGCCTGCCCGGTTTCGAATACGAAACCGCCAGCGAAGTGCTGGCCGATGCGCGCGGGCCTGGCGATGTGGCGCAGGCTCTCGTGCAAGGCAGCCTGCTGTCCAACCAGACCAGCAAGGCCGCCTGGCTGGGTGACACCGACGCGAAGCCGGTGACCGCCTCGATCTACCAGCTCGACTCCATCGTGCGGCGCTCGCCGCCGCTGCAGCTCACGGCCGATGCGCGCAGCGCGCACGACCGGCCCGCGGAGGTGTCGGCATGATCGATTCCATCTACGGCTTCGGCAACGGCCTGATCGGTGCGCCGTGGTGGTCGGGCGCCGGCTGGCCCATCGTCTGGACGCTGATCAAGATCATCTGCGTGGTGCTGCCCCTGATGGGCGCGGTGGCCTACCTGACGCTGTGGGAGCGCAAGGCGATCGGCTTCACGCAGATCCGTCCGGGCCCCAACCGCGTCGGCCCGTTCGGGCTGCTCACGCCGATCGCGGACGCGCTCAAGCTGATGACCAAGGAAATCATCATTCCGACGGTCGCCAACAAGGGCCTGTTCCTGCTCGGTCCGATCATGACCATCATGCCGGCGCTGGCCGCGTGGGCGGTGATCCCCTTCGGGCCCGAGTTCGCGTTGGCCAACGTCAATGCCGGCCTGCTGTTCCTGATGGCGATCACCTCGCTGGAGGTCTATGGCGTGATCATCGCCGGCTGGGCCTCCAACTCGAAGTACGCCTTCCTCGGCGCGCTGCGGGCCTCCGCGCAGATGGTCAGCTACGAGATCGCCATGGGCTTCTGCCTGGTGGTGGTGCTGATGGTCTCGGGCAGCCTGAACATGACCGACATCGTGCTGCAGCAGGGCCGCGGCATCTTTGCCGCGCGCGGCGTCAGCCTGCTGTCGTGGAACTGGCTGCCGCTGCTGCCGATCTTCTTCGTCTACTTCATCTCGGGCCTGGCCGAGACGAACCGCCACCCGTTCGACGTGGTGGAAGGCGAATCCGAGATCGTGGCCGGCCACATGATCGAGTATTCGGGCATGTCCTTCGCCATGTTCTTCCTGGCGGAATACGCCAACATGTGGCTCGTGTCCATCCTCGCGGTGGTCATGTTCCTCGGGGGCTGGCTGCCGCCCTTCGACTTCCTGGGCTTCATCCCGGGCTGGATCTGGCTGGGCATCAAGACCTTCTTCATGGTCACGATGTTCCTGTGGATCCGCTCCACCTTCCCGCGCTACCGCTACGACCAGATCATGCGCCTGGGCTGGAAGATCTTCATTCCGGTCACGCTCGTGTGGCTCGTGGTGGTCGGCGCGTGGATGCAGACGCCCTACAACATCTTCAAGTAAAGCCATGCTGTCTTCCAACACATTGGCGACCCGGTCCACCGCCTTCTCGCTCAAGGACTTCCTCTCCAGCTTCATGCTGCTGGAGTTGTTCAAGGGGCTGCGCATCACGGGCAAGTACTTCTTCGCCCGCAAGATCACCGTGCAGTTCCCCGACGAGAAGACGCCGCTGTCGCCGCGCTTCCGGGGCCTGCACGCGCTGCGCCGCTACGAGAACGGCGAGGAACGCTGCATCGCCTGCAAGCTGTGCGAGGCCGTGTGCCCCGCGCTGGCCATCACCATCGAGAGCGAGCAGCGCCCCGACGGCAGCCGCCGCACGACCCGCTACGACATCGATCTGACCAAATGCATCTTCTGCGGCTTCTGCGAAGAGAGCTGCCCGGTCGATTCGATCGTGGAAACGCACATCCTCGAATACCACGGCGAAAAGCGCGGCGACCTGTACTTCACCAAGGACATGCTGCTGGCGGTGGGCGACCGCTACGAGGCCGAGATCGCGGCCAATCGGGCGGCTGACGCCAAGTACCGCTGAAAGCCGGAGAAAGAACAATCCAATGGACGTCCGGACCGGTCTCTTCTACCTGTTCTCGCTGGTGCTGGTCTTCTCGGCTTTCCGAGTGATCACCGCCCGCAACCCCGTGTATGCGGCGCTGTTCCTGGTGCTCACCTTCTTCCAGGCCGCCGGCGTGTGGATGCTGCTGAAGGCGGAGTTCCTGGCCATCTCGCTGGTGCTGGTGTATGTCGGCGCCGTGATGGTGCTGTTCCTGTTCGTGGTGATGATGCTGGACATCAACGTCGACGCGCTGCGGGCCGGCTTCTGGAAGCACTTCCCCCTCGCCGCCACCGTCGGCGCGCTGATCGCGCTGGAAATGGCGGCCGTGCTTCTGGGCGGCTTCCGCAGCGGTGAGGAGCGCTTCGTGCCGCCGCCGGCCGTGGCCCACGTGGCCAGCGCGGCGCCCGCACTGCTGGCCGGCCAGGCCGTCGCGCAGTTCTCCAACACCAAGGAGCTGGGCCGCCTGCTGTACACCGAGTACCTGTTCCCGCTGGAGATCGCGGCGGTGATCCTGCTGGTGGCCATCGTGGCGGCCATCGCGCTGACCCTGCGCACGCGCAAGGACACCAAGCGCACCGACCCCTCGCAGCAGGTGCGCGTGAAGGCGCGCGACCGCCTGCAGATCATCAAGGTGCCGCCGTCGCGGCCGGCGCAGCCGCAGGTCGCAGCGGTCGCGGGCGCGGGGGAGACCAAGGCATGATCCTCACGCTCGGACACTTCCTCACGCTGGGCGCGATCCTGTTCGCGCTGTCGGTGGTGGGCATCTTCCTGAACCGCCGCAACCTGATCGTGCTGCTGATGGCGATCGAGCTGATGCTGCTGGCGGTCAACATGAACTTCGTGGCGTTCTCCTACTACCTGGGCGACATGCACGGCCAGGTGTTCGTGTTCTTCATCCTGACGGTCGCCGCCGCGGAGTCCGCGATCGGCCTGGCCATCCTGGTGCTGCTGTTCCGCAACAAAGACAACATCAACGTCGAAGAACTGAACGCGCTGAAAGGTTAAAAGAAGGCGGAGTCCTCGCCACACTTCATGTCATGCCGGGCTCGACCCGGCATCCACGCTCCGCACGACGTGGATTGCGGGTCAAGCCCGCAATGACATGCAAGGCGCCAGGGCCGATCCGGAAAAGAAACGATGGCTACATCCCTCAACGCAGCAACCCTGCTTGCCGTTCCGCTCGCGCCCCTGGCCGGCGCGCTGCTGGCGGGCATCTTCGGCACCACGCTGGGCGGCAACAAGCTCGGCCGCCGCGTGGCGCACACCGCCACCATCCTCGGCGTGCTCATTGCCTTCATCATTTCGGCGATGACGCTCAAGAGCGTGGCCGTGGACGGCGCGCGCTTCAACCAGACCCTCTACGAGTGGATGCAGGTGGGCACCCTGAAGATGGAGATCGGTTTCCTCATCGACGGCCTCACCGCCATGATGATGTGCGTGGTGACCTTCGTGTCGCTGATGGTGCATATCTACACCATCGGCTACATGGAGGAAGACCCGGGCTACAACCGCTTCTTCGCCTACATCTCGCTCTTCACCTTCTCCATGCTGATGCTGGTGATGAGCAACAACTTCCTGCAGCTGTTCTTCGGCTGGGAGGCGGTGGGCCTGGTGTCGTACCTGCTGATCGGCTTCTGGTTCACCCGGCCGACGGCGATCTTCGCGAACCTCAAGGCCTTCCTGGTCAACCGGGTCGGCGACTTCGGCTTCATCCTGGGCATCGGCCTGATCCTGGCCTATACCGGCACGCTCAATTACAGCGAGACCTTCGCCAAGGCCGGTGAACTCGGCGGCCTGCCGTTTGGCTACGGCACCGACTGGCGCCTGATCACGGTCACCTGCATCTGCCTGTTCATCGGCGCCATGGGCAAGAGCGCGCAGTTCCCGCTGCACGTGTGGCTGCCCGATTCGATGGAAGGCCCGACGCCGATCTCCGCGCTGATCCACGCGGCGACCATGGTGACGGCCGGCATCTTCATGGTGGCGCGCATGTCGCCGCTGTTCGAGCTGTCCGATACCGCGCTGTCCTTCATCCTGGTGATCGGCGCGATCACGGCGCTCTTCATGGGCTTCCTGGGCATCATCCAGAACGACATCAAGCGCGTCGTGGCTTATTCGACGCTGTCGCAGCTCGGGTACATGACGGTGGCGCTCGGTGCTTCCGCGTACAACGTCGCCGTCTTCCACCTGATGACGCACGCCTTCTTCAAGGCGCTGCTGTTCCTCGCGGCCGGCTCGGTGATCATCGGCATGCACCACAACCAGGACATCCGCTGGATGGGCAACGTGCGCAAGTACATGCCGATCACCTGGATCACCTTCCTGCTCGGGTCGCTGGCGCTGATCGGCACGCCGCTGTTCGCGGGCTTCTATTCGAAGGACTCGATCATCGAGGCCGTGCACCTGTCGAAGCTGCCCGGCTCCGGCTTTGCCTACTTCGCGGTGATGGCCGGCGTGTTCGTCACGGCCTTCTACTCGTTCCGCCTGTACTTCCTGGTCTTCCACGGCAAGGAACGCTACGACCAGAACCCGGAGGCGCACCACGCGCACTACTCGGACGAGGAGCCGGACGTGCAGGGCCACCTGGAGCACAAGGACGACCACGGCCACGGCCATGACGCCCACGGGCATGAGGAACACCACGAGCCGCACGAGTCGCCCTGGGTCGTGACGGTGCCGCTGATCCTGCTGGCGATTCCCTCGGTGGTGATCGGCTTCGTGACCATCCAGCCGATGCTCTATGGCGACTTCTTCAAGGACTCGATCTTCGTCAACCTCGAGCGGCATCCTGCGCTGGAGGAGATGGCCAAGGAATTTCACGGCCCGGTGTCGCTGGCGTTGCATGGCCTGACGTCGCCGGTGTTCTGGCTGGCGCTGGCCGGCGTGGTGCTGTCCTGGTTCTTCTACATGATCAAGCCGGAGATCCCGGCGGCCATCGAGCGGCGTTTCAGCTTTGTCTACAAGCTGCTCGATAACAAGTACTACCTGGACTGGATCAACGAGAACGTGATCGCCCGCGCCGCGCGCGCCCTCGGCACCGGCCTGTGGAAGGGCGGCGACCAGGCCATCATCGAAGGCGTGTTCGTCAACGGCAGCGCCCGCATGGTGGGCAAGTTCGCCGGCGTGATCCGCTGGGTGCAGTCCGGCTACATCTACCACTACGCCTTTGCCATGCTGCTCGGCATCGTGGTGCTCATGACGTACTTCGTCAGCTGGCCGATGCTCAGCGACTGGCTCAAGAAGTAAGGACAAGAACAATGCACATGGGACTTCTGAGCCTGGCGATCTGGACCCCGATCGTGTTCGGCGCCATCCTGCTCGCGCTGGGGCGCGACGACCAGGCGCGCACGGCGCGCTGGGTTGCGCTGATCGGCGCGGTGGTGAGTTTCGCCGTCACGCTGCCGCTGTACGGCCACTTCGACACGTCGACCGCGGCCATGCAGTTCGTCGAGAACGTCAGCTGGATCGAGCGCTTCAACGTCAACTACCACGTGGGCCTGGACGGCATCTCGTTCTGGTTCGTGCTGCTCACGGCGTTCATCACGGTGATCGTCGTGATCGCCGGCTGGGAGGTGATCACCGAGCGCGTCAACCAGTACTACGGCGCCTTCCTGATCCTCTCGGGCCTGATGATCGGCGTGTTCTGCGCGCTCGATGGCGTGCTGTTCTACACCTTCTTCGAGGCGACGCTGATCCCGATGTACCTGATCATCGGCATCTGGGGCGGGCCCAACAAGATCTACGCGGCGTTCAAGTTCTTCCTGTACACGCTGCTCGGCTCGCTGCTGATGCTGATCGCCCTGGTGTACCTGTACACCAAGTCCGGCGGCAGCTTCGACATCCTCACCTGGCACCAGCTGCCGCTGTCCTCGCTGGCGCAGACGCTGCTGTTCTTCGGCTTCTTCGCGGCCTTCGCGGTGAAGGTGCCGATGTTCCCAGTGCACACCTGGCTGCCCGACGTGCACGTAGAAGCGCCCACCGGCGGCTCCGCCGTGCTGGCGGCGATCATGCTGAAGCTCGGGGCCTACGGCTTCCTGCGCTTCTCGATGCCGATCGCCCCCGACGCCTCGCGCGAATGGGCGTGGCTGATGATCGCGCTGTCGCTGATTGCCGTGATCTACGTCGGCCTGGTGGCGATGGTGCAGCAGGACATGAAGAAGCTGGTGGCCTATTCGTCGGTCGCCCACATGGGCTTCGTGACCCTCGGCTTCTTCATCTTCAATGACCTGGGCGTCGCCGGTGGCCTGGTGCAGATGATCGCGCACGGCTTCGTCTCGGGCGCCATGTTTCTGTGCATCGGCGTGCTGTACGACCGCGTGCACTCGCGCGAGATCGCCGACTACGGCGGCGTGGTCAACACCATGCCGACGTTTGCCGCCTTCGCGGTGCTGTTTGCCATGGCCAACTGCGGCCTGCCCGCCACCGCCGGTTTTGTCGGCGAGTGGATGGTGATCCTGGCCACCGTCAAGGCCAATTTCTGGCTCGGGCTGATGGCCGCCACGGCGCTGATCTTTGGCGCGGCCTACACCCTGTGGATGGTCAAGCGCGTGTACTTCGGCCCGATCGGCAACGAGCACGTGGCCGCGCTCACCGACATCAATGCCCGCGAGTTCCTGATGCTCGGCGTGCTGGCAGTGGCCGTCCTGTACATGGGCATCTACCCGAAACCCTTCACCGACGTGATGAACGTCTCGGTGGCCGGCTTCCTGAAGCACGTCGCGGCCTCGAAGCTCTGACGGATCGAGAATCAAAGATGGACAACACAAGCCTCGCCGTCGTCGCGCCCGAGATCATGCTGCTGGTGATGGCATGCGTGGTGGCGCTGGTCGACCTCGGCGTCAAGAGCCGGCTGCGCACGGTCACCTACTGGCTCACCATGATCACGCTGGCCGTGATCGCCTGGTACACCGGCGACCTCGCCGCCCGCGGCGACACCGTCTATGGCTTCAACCACATGGTGGTCAGCGACGCGATGGCCAACTGGCTGAAGTGCTTCGCCACCATCTCCATGATGGTCTGCCTGGTCTACGGCCGTCCCTACGCCGGCGATCGCGACATGCTGCGCGGCGGCGAGATGTTCACGCTGGCGATGTTCGCGCTGCTCGGCATCTTCGTGATGTGCTCGGGCCAGCACTTCCTGGTGCTGTACCTCGGGCTCGAATTGCTCACGCTATCCAGCTATGCGCTGGTGGCCCTGCGCCGCGACCACACGGTTTCCACCGAAGCGGCGATGAAGTACTTCGTGCTCGGCGCGATGGCTTCGGGCTTCCTGCTCTATGGCCTGTCGATGATGTACGGCGCCACCGGTTCGCTGGACGTCGCCACCGTCTTCAAGACGATCGCCACCGGCCAGGTGAAGCACAACGTGCTGGTGTTCGGCCTGGTGTTCATCGTCGCCGGCCTGGCCTTCAAGCTCGGTGCCGCACCGTTCCACATGTGGATCCCGGACGTCTACCAGGGCGCACCGACGGCGGTGACGATCATGATCGGCACCGCGCCGGAACTCGCCGCCTTCGCGATTGCCATTCGCCTGCTGGTCGAAGGCATGCTGCCGCTGGCCATCGACTGGCAGCAGATGCTGGTGGTGCTGGCGGTGGCCTCGCTGTTCCTCGGCAACCTGGCGGCGATTGCGCAGAGCAACCTCAAGCGCATGCTGGCCTATTCGACGATCGGCCAGATGGGGTTCGTGCTGCTGGGCCTGCTCTCCGGCGTGATCCACGGCGATCCGGTGTTCGCGCGCAATGCCTACAGCTCCGCGATGTTCTACATCGTGAGCTACGTGCTGACGACGCTGGGCAGCTTCGGCGTGATCCTGCTGCTGGCGCGCGAGGGCTTCGAGAGCGACGAGGTGGCCGACCTGGCCGGCCTCAACCAGCGCAGCCCGCTGTATGCCGCGATCATGTCGATCTGCCTGTTCTCGCTGGCCGGCATCCCGCCGCTGGTGGGCTTCTATGCCAAGCTCGCCGTGCTGCAGGCGCTGGTCGTGGCGGGCAGCCCCTTGTACATCGGCCTGGCGATCTTCGCCGTGCTGATGTCGCTGGTGGCGGCCTTCTATTACATCCGCGTGGTGAAGGTCATGTACTTCGACGCGCCGATCACCGCGACCACGGTGGCCGCGCCGATCGACGTGCGGGTGGTGCTGACCATCAACGGCGCGCTGGTGCTGATCCTCGGCATCCTGCCCGGTGGCCTGATGACGCTCTGCGCCCAGGCCATCGTCAAGATGCTGAGCTCCTGATCGCATGACCCCCAAGGTCCTCACTGCGTTCGGCCCGGCCCCCCAAGGGGGCGCAGGCCTCCTTGGGAGCGGCCCGGCGGACGTCATGGCCCCCAAGGTCCTCACTGCGTTCGGCCCGGCCCCCCGAGGGGGCGCAGGCCTCCTTGGGAGCGGCCCGGCGGAGGCCTGACATGACCCAGACGGCTTCCATCTGGCTCGTGCTGGTGCTGGCCTTCTGCGCCGCGAACCTGCCTTTCCTCACGCAACGCGTGCTGGGCATCGTGCCGCTGGTGCGCGGCAAGAACCTGGCGATCCGCCTGGCGGAACTGCTGCTGATGTACTTCCTGGTTGGCGGTATCGGCGTGCTGCTGGAACAGCATGCCGGGCAGATCTCGCCGCAGGGCTGGGAGTTCTATGCGGTGACCGGCGCGTTGTTCCTCACCTTCGCCTTCCCCGGCTTCGTCTGGCGCTATCTTTTCAAACGGAGACACTGATCCACATGGCCGACGACAGCCACCTGACCGAGCACACCACGTCCCGCGAGGAGCTGCTGAAGGGCCACTTCCTGCACATCGTGCGCGAACACGTGCGCCTGCCCGATGGCGGCGCTGCCACCCGCGAATACGTGCTGCATCCCGGTGCCGTGGCGGTCGTGCCGCTGCTCGATGACGGCCGCATCGTGCTGGAGCGCCAGTACCGCCATCCCACGCGCCAGGTCATGATCGAGATCCCGGCGGGCAAGCTCGATGCCGGCGAGTCGTCGCTGGTCTGCGGCCAGCGCGAACTGCTGGAGGAGACGGGCTACGTCGCGCGCGAATGGGCGTTCGGCTTCACCATGTATCCCACCGTTGCCTATTCGGACGAAGCGATCCAGATCTGGTTTGCCCGTGGGCTGGAGCTGCGCGGGGCGCGGCTGGACGAGGGCGAGTTCCTCGACGTCATCACCGCCACGCCCGAGGAGTTCCTGGGCTGGTGCCGCGACGGCAAGGTGGTCGACTCCAAGACGCTGGCCTCGGCGGTGTGGATCCAGAATGTGCTGGCCGGCACTTGGAAACTCGACTGGCAGACCCCAGCTGCGATTGCATGAAGGTCCTCAACCTCCAATGCAGCCAGGCCCACGGTTTCGAGGGCTGGTTCGGCTCCGAAGAAGACTTCCAGGCCCAGCTGGCACGCGGGCTAGTGGAGTGTCCCTTGTGCGGCGACGCGCAGGTGAGCAAGCTGCCCAGCGCCCCGCGCCTGAACTTCGGCGCGCCGGCGCCCGCTGCCGCGCCGGTGGCCAGGCAGGAAGTGATCTCCGCCCCGAACGCGCAATTGCAGGCCGCCTGGATGCACATGGTCAAGCAGGTGATGGCGAATACCGAGGACGTTGGTGAGCGCTTTGCCGAAGAGGCCCGCAAGATCCACTACGGCGAAACCGAGGAGCGCGGCATTCGCGGGCAGGCGTCGCGTGAAGAGACCGAGTCACTGCTGGAGGAAGGCATTGCGGTGCTGCCGCTGCCGATTCCCAAAGGTCTGAAGGGGCCTTTGCAGTAGCAGTGTTGAAAGGGGCGCGTTGCGCCCCTTTCGCTGCCGGCTGTTGCCCCTTCCCCCTCCGGGGGAAGGCCGGGATGGGGGCGCTCCGAACATCGCGCAGGCCGCAGCGCCCCCACCCCAACCCTCCCCCGGAGGGGGAGGGAGTCCATATGGTCAAGTCATGAACTGCAGCGCCGCCAGCCGTGCATACACGCCGCCGGCCGCCATCAGCTCCTCATGCCGCCCGCTTTCCACGATCCGCCCATGATCCAGCACCACGATCCGGTCGGCCTGCTGGATCGTCGCCAGTCGATGCGCGATCACCAGCGTCGTGCGGTCTCGCATCGCTGAAGCCAGCGCCGCCTGCACCATCCGCTCGCTCTCGGCATCGAGCGCGCTGGTCGCCTCGTCCAGCAACAGCAGCGGCGGGTTCTTCAGCATGGCGCGGGCGATCGCGATCCGCTGGCGCTGCCCGCCCGAGAGGCGCACGCCGCGCTCGCCCAGGAAGGTGTCGTAGCCTTCGGGCAGGGCGCGGATGAAGTCGTCGGCGAAGGCGCCTTGCGCGGCGGCATGGACCTCGGCCTCGGAGGCGTCGGGCCGGCCATAGCGGATGTTCTCCAGCGCCGACGCCGAGAAGATCACCGGCTCCTGCGGCACCAGGCCGATGCGCGCGCGCAAGTCCTGCAGGCGCAGGCTGTCCACCGGTGCAGCGTCGATCTCGATCGCGCCCTGCTGGGGATCGTAGAACCGCAGCAGCAACTGGAACACCGTGGTCTTGCCGGCACCGCTCGGGCCGACCAGGGCCACCGTCTCGCCTGGCGCCACGGCCAGCGAGAAGTCCGTCAGCGCCGGCATGCCGGGGCGCGACGGATAGTGGAAGCGCACGTTGTCCAGGCGCACGCTGCTGCCCGCCGGCGGCGTCGGCACCGAGCGCGGTTGCTCCGGCGAGAGCACGGGCGACCGGCTGGCCAGCAGCTCCATCAGGCGCTCGGTCGCACCGGCGGCACGCAGCAGGTCGCCATAGACTTCGCCCAGCACCGCGATCGCACCGGCGAAGATGCCGACGTAGAGCGCGGCCTGTCCGAGCTGGCCGGCCGTCAGCTGGCCGCGCAGCACGGCCTGCGTGCCCTGGTACAAGCCCCACAGCATCAGCGCCGCATTGGCGATGATGACGAAGGCCACCAGCACGGCCCGTGCCCGCGTGCGCCGCACGCCGGTCTGGAACGCGCTCTCGGTGGCGGCGCGAAAGCGCTGCGCCTCGCGCTCCTCCGCGGCGTGGCTCTGCACCACGGGAATCGCATTCAGCACTTCGGCGGCGATCGCGCTCGAATCGGCCACGCGGTCCTGGCTGGCGCGCGACAGCCGCCGCACCCGCCGGCCGAACACCATCGCCGGCAGGATCACCAGCACCACGACCAGCAGCACCTGCGTCATCACGTAGGGATGCGTCACCACCAGCATGCCGAGCGCGCCCACGCCCATCACCAGGTTGCGCAGCCCCAGCGAAACCGAGGAGCCGACCACCGCCTGCACCAATGTCGTGTCGGTGGTCAGGCGCGACAGCACCTCGCCGGTCTGCGTGCTCTCGAAGAAGGCGGGGCTCTGTTCCAGCACGTGGGCATAGACGGCGCTGCGCAAGTCCGCCGTCACCCGTTCGCCCAGCCAGCTCACCATGAAGAAGCGGCCGGCCGAAGCGACGCCCAGCGCCACGGCCACCGCGAACAGCAGCAGGAAATGTTCGCGCAGCGCCACCAGCCGCGTGCCCGGGTCGGCGGCGATGCCGCGGTCGATCATGGTCCGCAGCGCGATCGGGAACACCAGCATGGCCGCGGCTGCGAGCACCAGGAAGAAGCCGGCCAGCGCGATCCGGCCGCGATACGGCCGCAGGAAGGGCAGCAGCCCGGTGAGGGAGCGGGAGGGCGCGGGGCGCCGGGGCAGGGCTGCAGGCATCGCGGCAGTGTAGTCATGCGCCTGCGGCCACTCCGCGCGTCCTTGCGCGGGCACCCCGGCTGGGCTTGCTTAACGTGCCTGACGCGAAGCAGACCTTCCCGCCCGCCTCGGGTAGAGTCCACTTCGTCATGGCCATCCCGACTCTCACCAACATCCCTGCGCGTGCGCGCCTCGACCTCGATCGGCCGTGGCAGCACGGCGACACGCTGCCCGCCCCGGAGGCGGTGCACAGCGACGGCGACACTGCCTGGGCGCTGTTCAACGAACTTGCGTGCGAGCAGGAGCGACGCTTCGCGGACACGGCGCCGATGACGCAGCCGCCTCTGCGTCCCGAGGAGGTCAGTTGGGCCGCCACGATGCCGGCCTCCGCCGCGGCCGTCCAGCCGCGCCTGGTGCCGCCCGCAGCCCCCAAGGCGCAGTCGCAGGTGACGCTCGACGCCGCGATGCTGCTGGCCCGCCGCAACAATCGTGTGTGTCCGCGACCCGAGCGCTGGAGCGCGTTCACGGCGCTGCTGCCGGTGCGCAAGAGCGGCCGCGGTTCGCAACGGCCGCCCGCGCCCGCCACGGGGGACGCCTGGGCGCTGACTCCGCCGCTGAGCAAACGCCTGTGTTTTCGCGAGCAGGTCGAGTGGGCCGAGAGCCTGGGCGTGCTCGCGCAAGCCATGGCCTTCATGCAGTCCATGGCCGAAGGCGAGTGGCTGCACATGGGCGAAGAGTGACGTCGCTCTCGCCGGTCGCAGCAAAAGCAGTTTCACCGTGAGCCGGACATGAGCCATACCTCCAACGCCAGCGATTTCCAGCAGACCCTGCAAAACTTCCGCGACGAATTCGCGCAGCAGGTGCCGGGCCGCGTGGCCGAAGCGCGCGAGCGCCTGCAGGCGTGCCGCAGCGATCCGGCCAACGACGTGCTGGTGCGCGACTTCTATCGCTCCGTCCACAAACTCGCCGGCTCGGCCGGCACCTTCGGCATGACCCGCCTGGGCGACGACGCGCGGGCGATCGAATTGCGGATCGAGACGCTGCTGGGGCAGGGGCAGCGGAGTGCAGAAGACTTCGAGGCGTTGGTTCCGGGGGTCGAGGCGCTGGCGCCGGCGGCCTGAATTCGGACTTGGTAGGCTGGGCTGCCGCAGGCACCCCAGCAAGGTGCGCGCAATAGCTGGGGTGCCTGCGGCAGCCCAGCCTACTCAAACGGGCAAGTACTTCTTCAACCGCGCCCCGAGTTCCACCGGATTGAACGGCTTGCTCACGTAATCCGTGGCCCCGGCCGCATACGCGCGGTCGATCATCTGCTGGTCGTCCTTGCCCGTGAGCATCACCACGGGCACGTCTTTCCACGCCGGCAGGCTGCGCAGCCTGGCGAGCAGCGTCAGGCCGTCGTGCACCGGCAGCATCATGTCCAGCAGCACGAGTTGCGGCACCGGCCCGTGTTCGATCGCCGCCATCGCCTCCGCGCCATCGGCCGCCCGCTGCACGCTCCAGCCCTGGCGCTGCAGCAGGAAGCGCAGCAGCGTGGCAATGGTTTCGTCGTCGTCGATCAGCAGGGCAGCGGGGGTGGCTTGGGGCATGGTGCGATTGCGCTTGGGTACGATAGTCCGGTGACAACCGTCGGCTCCCTTTATAACCTCGCGCGATTCGACCTGGTGTCGATCCGGTTGGTGGTGGATTGTGTGCAGCATGGCAGCCTGAGCGCCGCCGCGCGCGAGGCGCACCTGGCGCTCGCCGCCGCCAGTCGCCGCATGCGCGAGCTGGAGGATGCCGTGGGCGAGCCGCTGTTCGAGCGCCACGGGCGCGGCCTGCTGCCCACGGCGGCGGGCCGCGTGTTCGCGCGCCACGCAGTCGGCCTGCTGCAGTCGCTCGAGCAGATGGGCGCCGAGCTGGCCGACCTGCGCCAGGGCATTGCCAAGCACGTGCGCCTGTGCGCCAGCACGGCGGCCATCAACCAGTTCCTGCCGCCGCTGCTGGCGCGGTACGCGAAGCTGCACCGGCAGGTGCGCGTCGACCTCGACGAGCAGGTTTCCAGTGCCGTGGTCGCGGCACTGCGCGATGGCAGCGCCGACCTCGGCGTGTTCGTCGAAGGGGCCGAGACCGACGGCCTCGATGGCCGCGTGTTCCGCCGCGACGAGTTGATCCTGGTGCTGCCCGCGCGCCATCGCCTCGTCGGGCGCGGCGCAGTGCCTTTCAGCGAAGCACTGGACGAGGACTGGATCAGCCTCGGCGATGGCGCCGCGCTGCTCCAGAAGCAGCAGGAGGCGGCGCATGCCGCGGGCCGACCGCTGCGCCTGCGCATGCAGGTGCGCAGCTTCGACGCGGTGTGCCACCTCGTCGCCTCGGGCCTGGGCATCGCCGTGCTGCCGAAGAACGCGGCGCTGCCCATCGTCGGCGCGATGAAGCTGCACTGGCGCGCGCTGTCCGATCCCTGGGCCTCGCGCCGTCTGCTGGTGGCCACGCGCTCGGGCGCGCAGGACCCCGCCGTCGCGGCGCTGGCCGATTTCCTGGTCGAGCCTTCGCAGAATGCGAAAGCTCCCCGCCGCGATCGGCAATAGACGCGGGCCCGCGCCGCGCGCACACTGCGGCGCCATGGAAACAAGAGCCTCCTTCGGGCCGCTCGCCGGCTTGAAAGTGGTGGAGATGGGCCAGCTGATCGCCGGCCCCTTTGCCGCCAAGACGCTGGCCGACTTCGGCGCCGACGTCGTCAAGATCGAGCCGCCGGCCAGCGGCGACCCGCTGCGCAACTGGCGCCTGCTGAAGGACGGCACCTCGGTGTGGTGGCAGGTGCAGTCGCGCAACAAGCGCAGCGTGGCGCTGGACCTGAAGAACCCGGAGGCGCAGGAGATCGTGCGCAAGCTGGCGGCCGAGGCCGACGTGCTGGTGGAGAACTTCCGGCCCGGCGCGCTGGAGGGCTGGAACCTCGATCCGCAGCGGCTGCTCGAGGCGAATCCGCGCCTGGTCGTTTTGCGCATCAGCGGCTACGGCCAGACCGGCCCTTACCGGGACCGCCCCGGCTTCGGCGTGGTCGGTGAAGCCATGGGCGGCCTGCGCCACCTCACCGCGGAGCCGGGTCGGGTGCCGGTGCGGGTCGGCGTGAGCATCGGCGACACGCTCGCGGCGCTGCATGGCGTGATCGGCATCCTGATGGCGCTGCACGAGCGCCAGCGGTCCGGCCGCGGCCAGGTGATCGACGTCGCCCTGTACGAGGCGGTGTTCAACTGCATGGAAAGCCTGCTGCCCGAATACAGCGCCTTCGAGGCGGTGCGCGGGCCGGCGGGCAGCGCGTTGCCCGGCATCGCGCCGACCAACGCCTACCTGTGCAGCGACGGCTACGCGCTGATCGCGGGCAATGGCGACAGCATCTACAAGCGACTGATGGCGGCGATCGGTCGCGACGACCTCGGGCAGGACCCGGATCTCGCCGACAACGCGGGCCGCGTGCGGCGCGTGGGAGAGATCGACAGCGCGATCGGTGCCTGGACGAAGACGCGCAGCGTCGGCGCAGTGCTGCAGGTGCTCGATGGCGCCGGCGTGCCTTCGGGGCGCATCTACACGGTGGCCGATATCGCGGCCGATCCGCACTACGCGGCGCGCGGCATGCTGCAGCAGATCACGCTGGCGGATGGCGACACGCTCACCGTCCCGGGCATCGTCCCCAAGCTCTCGCGCACGCCGGGCGCGCACCAGCGCAACGCGCCGGCGCTCGGGCAGGACACCGAGGAAGTGATGCGCGAGATCGGGCTTTCGGATTCACAGATCGCCGCGCTGAAAAGCCGCGGCGTCATCAAGGCAGGATAAGCATGGGCCAACGCATTTTCTTCAACGAGGTCGTCACGCGCGACGGCTTCCAGATCGAACCCGAGTTCATCGCCACCGATGCCAAGGTGCAGCTGGTGGACGCGCTCTCGGCCTGCGGCTACGCCAAGATCGAGGTCACCTCGTTCACCTCGCCCAAGGCAATCCCCATGCTGCGCGACGCCGAGGAGGTGATGGGCCGCATCGCCCGCGCCCCCGGCGTGGAGTACACGGTGCTGGTGCCCAACTTGCGCGGTGCGGAACGGGCGATGGAAGCGCGCGCCGACGAACTGAACCTGGTGATGTCGACCTCGGAGACGCACAACCTGGCCAACCTGCGCATGCCGCGCGAGCAGAGCTTCGCGGCGCTGGCGGATGTGATCCGCCTGGTGGCTGGCAGGACGCCAATCAACGTGTCGCTGTCGACGGCCTTCGGCTGCCCCATGGAGGGCGACGTGCCGCAGCAGCAAGTGCTGGCCTGGTCGCAGCGCTTCGCGGACCTGGGCGTGCGCGGCCTCACGATCTGCGACACCACCGGCATGGCCAATCCCGCGCAGGTGGCGCGCATGTGCGAGGCGCTGCAGCAGCGCTTTGCACACCTGCAACTGACGCTGCACTTCCACAACACGCGCGGCATGGGCCTGGCCAACGTGCTGGCCGCGGCGCAGGGCGGGATCGTGCGCTTCGACGGTTCGCTCGGTGGCCTGGGCGGCTGTCCGTACGCGCCCGGCGCCAGCGGCAACATCAGCAGCGAAGACGCCGTCCACATGCTCGAGGCCATGGGCTACGACACCGGCATCGAGGTCTCGCGCCTGCTGCAGATTGCACGCGCCCTGCCGGCCATCGTCGGCCACGCGGTGCCGGGGCAGGTGGCCAAGGCGGGACCGAGCACGCAGTTGCATCCGGTACCGGCTGCCGTCACCGAACTCCGCGCGAGGCTTGGGGCTTGAGGCGGTTACCTCTTCCCCTCTGGCGCAAGCCTGGGATGGGGCACTGGTGCGCTCACGAGCGCCGCAGCGCCCCCACCCCAACCCTCCCCCGGAGGGGGAGGGAGCTATTTCAGTTATCGACATCAACAGGAGACTACCAGCGCCGAGGAGACCTTCATGCATTCCCTGTCCCGCCGCCGCTTCGTGCTCACCACTGCCGCTTTGGGCGCCGGTTCGCTCGCGCTCCCGGCACGCGCCCAATTCGCCGGCCGCACGATCACGCTGATCGTGCCTTCGGCGCCCGGCGGCACCACCGACCTGTCGGCGCGCATGCTGGCCGAGCCGCTCGCGCACGTGCTGCAGGCCAAGGTGCTGGTGGACAACCGTGCCGGCGGCAACGGCAACATCGCCGGCCAGATGGTGGCGCGTGCCCCCGGTGACGGCAGCACGCTGCTCGTGCAGTACTCGGGTTACCAGTGCATCACGCCGCTGGTGCAGCCGGTGGCGGGCTTCGACCCGGCGCGCGACCTCAGGCCGATCGGCCACCTGATCGACGCCCCGCAGGTGCTGGTGGTGCGGGCGAACTTCCCGGCCAACACCTTCGAGGAATTCCTCGCCTACGTGAAGGCGCATCCCGGCCAGGTGAACTACGCCTCGAGCGGCAACGGCGCGCTGCAGCACGTAACCACCGAGTTGCTGAAGGACCTGACCAAGACCTACATGATCCACATCCCCTACCGCGGCACCGGTCCGGCCCTGACCGACCTGCTGGCGGGCACGGTGGACCTGACCATCACCACGCCGCCGCCGCTGCTGGCGCACATCAAGGCAGGACGTCTGAAGGCGCTGATGGTCACGGGCAAGACGCGACTGGCCGCGCTGCCCGATGTGCCGACCGCGAGCGAGAAAGGCGTGCCGCTGGTGGCGTCGTCGTGGTTCGCGGTGTACGGGCCGTCGTCCTTGCCGGCGGACCTGCAGGGGCGGCTGTCGTCAGCGGTGCGGCAAGTCGTGCAGTCGGCCGAATTCAAGCGCCGTGCCGAGGAGCAGGGCGCCAAGGCGGTCGCGATGACGCCGGCCGAACTGGCGAAGCTGGGCGCCGACGAACGCGCCACCTGGGACCGGATCGTGAAGGTGGCGCACATCAAGGCGGATTAGCGCGCGGCAGGGTGGATTGCGCTGCGCGCGCCCCCCTACAGGTCGGGAGCCACCGCCACCTGCGGCGCGCCAGCCTTGATCGTGCCGTCCGGGCGCGTGTACGTGCCTATCACCATCCCGCTCGCCAGACCGCGTTCCTCGACGGCCTTCAGCACGTCGTCGCGTCCGGGCGTTCCCTTGAACGCCTCCCCCGCTCCCAGCGCGAACAGCTGGAAGGCATAGCGATGCTCGCCGTGCCCCGGTGGGGGATCGGGCGGCAGCCAGCCGGAACGCAGGTAGGAGTTGCGGCCTTCGTGCATGTGCTGGCCTTCGTGGCCCGCGCTGCTCAGCGCTCCTTCGGAGAGCGACTCGTCGGCCGCCGTGAGGTCGACGACGATCGCATGCACCAGCGGCTCGCCGGTGGGCGCGTCGGCGTCCTCCACGATCAGCGCCAGGCTGGCCGCGCCTTCGGGGATGCCGCTCCAGTGCAGCGGCGGCGAGAGGCCTTCGCCGTCGGCGGTGTAGCGGGCCGGCAGCGGCGCGTGGTCGGCAAACGCCAGGCTGCCGATCTGCAGCAGGCCCTGGCCGGTGCGCAGGCCGCTGCGATTGAACACGAGCTTGTCGAGGCCCGCGCGGCGATCGCGCAGCAGGTGGCCCACGGCTTCGGGCAGTTTCTCCAGCATGGGAGTCCTCCTTTGGCCGCAGCTTAGCCCACGGTCCGGCACCGCGGTGTGGGACGGCGGCGCACGCGGGCAGCGCGAGCTACCCACGCGGCGCACTGCCCTAGGGCCTGAACCGGCCCTAGTCGACCTTCGCGCCGGAGAAGTGGACGATCCTGGCCCACTTCTCGGTCTCCATGCGATGCAGCGCCCAGAACTGTTCAGGCGTGCCGGGAATGGGCACGCCCCCCAGGTCCGCCAGCCTGGCCTTCATCACCGGATCGGCCAGCGCCGCATTGAACTCGCGGTTCAGGCGGTCGATCACCGGGCGCGGCGTGCCTTTGGGCGCGGCGGCACCGAACCACGCGCTTGCCTCGTAGCCGGGCACCGTCTCGGCGATGGCGGGCACGTCCGGCAGCGCGGGGGAGCGCTGCGCACTCGTCACGCCCAGCGCGCGCACCGAGCCCTGGCGGATATGGGCGATGATCGACGGCATGTTGTCGAACAGCACGTCGACCTGGCCACCGATCAGGTCCGTGGTGGCCGGGCCGGCGCCCTTGTAGGGCACGTGCTTCATGTCGATGCCGGCCATGTACTTGAACAGTTCTCCGGAGAGGTGCACCGAGGTGCCTGCGCCCGAGGACGCCATGTTGACCTTGCCTGGATTCTTCTTGGCGTAGTCGATGAACTCGGCGACCGTCCTGGCGGGGAAGTTCTTCGTGACCGTCATCACGTTCGGCACGCGCACGATGCCGGCGACCGGGACCATGTCGTCGAGATAGTTGAACGAGAGCTTGGGATAGAGCGTCGCGTTGATCGCGTTGGCCGGGTTCACCAGTTGGATGGTGTAGCCGTCGGGTGCGGCGCGCACCGCCGCTTCGGTGCCGATGTTGTTGCCGCCGCCGGCGCGGTTCTCGATGATGACCTGCTGTCCCAGCTTGGTGGAGAGGTACTGCGCCATCAGCCGCGCCAGCAAGTCGGTGGTGCCACCCGGGGGATAGGCCACGATCCAGCGGATCGGCTTGTTCGGGTAATCGGACTGGGCGGCGGCCGGCGCGACGATGCTGCAGAGCAGCGCGGCGCCAGCCAGGATCTTGTGCAACAGACGCATGAACGCTCCTGTAAGTGGGCCGGGCAGCGTAGAGGCAGGAGCGCGGCAGCGTCAATCGGTGTCTTCGGCAGGGCTTGCGCACGGCGCGCCCTGCGCGACCGCGCTGCCCGGGGCGTGCGCTGCATTCCTACGAAAGCAGCGTGAGCTGCAGCCTAGATTGGCCCATAGCCAAAGGAACCTTGCACCCATGCCGCACACCAGAAACCGGATGAAGCTCAGGGGCGACATCCACCCGCCCGAGGTGGAGTACGACCTGTCCACCAATCTCGACGACGACGAGCAGGACCTGCAGGCCGATGCGCTGCGGCTCGACGACATCGACCTGCGGATCGACGAACCCATGGAAACCAGCGTCCTGGTGCTGGCCATCCCCGACCGTGTGGGCGCCACCGCGAAGGCGCAGCAGATCGCCGGCCGCCAGCTCGCGAGCCGGCCGGTGGTGGCCATCCTCGGCGCCTTCGCCCTGGGCATCCTGCTGGCGCGGATGATGAAGAAAGGCGTCCGCGCGCTGTAGCGCGGGCCGCCGCTGCCTCGCAGGCTCGGCTTCGCAACGCGAACCCCAGCGTTCCCCCAAGCCGGCCCCACGCCGGCTTTTCTTATGATCCGCGCATGCGGCCCTCCTGCCCGCAAGGAACCAGCATGCGAAACGTCGGATTGATCGGCCTGGGTGCCATGGGCCTGGGCATGGCGCAGTCGCTGCGCCGTGCGGGCCACCAGGTGCACGTGTACGACTTGCGCAGCGTTGCCTGCCGCGCCTTTGCGGCCGAAGGTGGCGTGGCGTGTGCGAGCCCGCAGGAGGTGGCGCGCCAGTGCGACGTGGTGATCGGCGTGGTGGTGAATGCGGCGCAGACCGAGCAGGTGCTGTTCGGCGAACAGGGCGCGGCAGCGGCCATGCAGGCGGGCCACCTGTTCGTGATGTGTTCCACCGTGGACCCCAACTGGTCCCAGGCGCTGGAGCAGCGCCTTGGGCAGCAGGGCGTGCTGTATCTCGACGCGCCGATCTCCGGCGGGGCGGCGCGCGCCGCCTCGGGCCAGATGACGATGATGACCGCCGGCCAACCGGACGCGTATGCCAAGGCCGGCGACCTGCTCGACGCGATGGCCGCGCAGGTCTATCGCCTGGGCGATCGCGCGGGCAACGGCAGCAAGGTGAAGATCATCAACCAGCTGCTGGCCGGCGTGCATATCGCGGCCGCCGCCGAGGCGATGGCGCTGGGCTTGCGTGAAGGCGTGGACGCGAAGGCGCTGTACGAGGTGATCACGCACAGCGCCGGCAACAGCTGGATGTTCGAGAACCGCATGGCCCACGTGCTGGCCGGCGACTACACGCCGCTGTCGGCGGTGGATATCTTCGTGAAGGACCTGGGACTGGTGCTCGATACTGCGCGCGCGACCAAGTTTCCGCTGCCGCTCGCCTCCACCGCCCACCAGATGTTCATGCACGCCTCGTCGGCCGGCCATGGGCGCGAGGACGATGCGGCGGTGATCAAGATCTTTCCGGGGATCACGCTGCCGACGGGGTGATGTGTTCGTAGGCTGGGTTGCCGAAGGCATCCCGGCAAGCGGTGCGCGATCGACCGATTTCAGAACGCAGAAGCCGCAGAACTACCGCAAAAGACGCAGAAAAAACATCGAGGAATTCTTCTGCGTGTTCTGCGTTTCTTCCGCGAGTTCTGCGTTCAGAATTCCTCGTTCAACACCGGCGCCGGCCGCAGCGCGATCCGCCACAGCGCCGCGGCCGCCAGCGCCAGCGGCACCGCCACCGCGATGAAGCCCGCCCGGTAACTCCCGAACAACGCCGAGAGCGCGCCGAACAGCGGCGGCCCCAGCACCACCCCGAGGAAGGTGATGGCCAGCGTGCCGCCGGTGGCCAGGCCGGCCAGCCCCGCGGGCGCCTGCCGCGCCACCTCGGCCAGGTACACGCCGTTCCAGCCGATCGCACTGGCGCCGAAGACGAACAGCACCGCGATCACCAAGGCGCGCGGCATGTCGGCGTGCAGCATCGCCGTGGCCAGCGAGGCCAGCGCCATCATCGTGGCCAGCATCGCCAGCATGCGGCGCGCCCCGAACCAGCGGTCCGACGCATAGCCCCACAGCACCCGTCCGATCACTGCGCCCAGCTGCGAAATCGACAGCACCACACCCGCCGCGATCAGCCCGTAGCCCAGGTTGCCGGTGAGATAGGTGACGAGATACGTGGTGAGCGACAGCTGCGCGATCGAAAAGACGAACGAGCAGGCGGCCAGCATGCGCAGCGCCGGATCGGACAGCACCAGGCGCACCGGATGCAGGAAGTTGCGCAGGCTCAGGCGGGCGCTGGGATCGCGGTCGCCGTCGAACTCGCGGCGTAGCGACTGCGCCGCGAACGCGCAGATCACGCAGGCGACGGCAATCCCCAGCAGCGCCTGCTGCCAGCCAATGAGCTGCTGCAGCCCCGGCACGATCGCGCCGGCCAGCGCGCCCCCGAGCGGCACGCCGGTCTGCTTGACCGAGAACACCAGTGACATCCGGTGGTCAGGCGTCGTGCGCGCCAGCAGGTGCGAGCTGGCGGGCGTGACGGGCCCGTAGCCCAGGCCCACCAGCACGGCGCCGGCTGCGACTGCCCACACGGCAGGCACCGCCGACAAGGCGAGCCCCGCGGCGCACACCAGCAGGCCGGCCTGGCTCACGCGGATGCTGCCCCAGCGCGCCACCACCGCGCCCGCAGCGAGGCTCGCCGCCATCGCGCCGGCATAGGCCAGCGCGATGTAGAGGCCGACATACGCGGCCGAGACCGCCAGTGCCTCGGCCACGCGGGGCGCCATGGCGGGGATGGTCAGCAGCCCCATGGCGACCATCGCCTGGATCGCCAGCGTGATGGCAAGCGGAACCCAGCTGCGGTTCACTGCAGGCGGATCTCTCCGTCGAACACGACGTTCAGTTTCAGGCCGGGGATGTCCAGGGTCATGGTGGCGGGGAAATGCTCCGTGCCGCTCGCTCGACCTTCCTGCAGCGCGCGGCCCACGGCCTGCTCGATCTCGCGCTGCGAGCTCACGCCCACCATCTTCAGGAACTTGCGAAGGCTGATGTTGAAGACTTCTTCGTCCATGCGGTTCTCCAGGATGGGCCAGTGCGCATCATCGCGCATCCGCCGGGCGGGTCCGGTGACGGGCCGCATCCCCACGGTTGGCAAAAGTGTCCCCCAATGGCGGGGGACGGCACCCACATCCCTGGGGGTAGGGAACCGAACCCTGACCGCAGCGCCGCGCCTTTTCCCAATGGCGGTGCGGCTTGCCCATTCGGGGTGCTCCCCCGCCCGGCATATTCGAGGGGCGGCATGCTTGATGCATAACGGTGCATATGGACAGCTGCGGCGCGGCTGGCGCGCCGGGGCAAGAGCCCTCGCACCGAGGCCGCCGCAACTGCCGGAACATTGATCGAGAT
>NZ_JAQGNQ010000090.1 GCF_028291745.1 Ramlibacter sp.
TCCTGGCCATACGCGCGCACTCGCGTGCGCTTGACCGGTTGACTTGTGTCCATGAGAGGCCTCTCGTGGACACAATGCTCGCCGGGGCTGGCTAGGCCGGCAAGGATGCCATCACCGCGCGCTTACCAAGAAACGCGCTCAAACACTGGAATGAGAGCCAGCGAGCAGAGATCGATTTTGACGCGCGCCGCGAGGCGGCTGACATGCTAAACAGGGCCATCATGAACTACTGGTCACTTCGCGAAAACCTCTCCCTTGGTATGGCTCGGTTCATTGAAGATCGGTCTGAGAACGACGGAACGGACGACATCTGTTGAAGGAGGTTCACTTTCGGCGCCCGGTCAGACGGTGTTCATCGTGAGATAGCCTCCTTACCACCGGGTGCCGGCACCACGTCGAAGCATCTTCGGGCCCGCCCTTAATCACCCCGAGCCAGATCAGCGACACGGCGGCCCTCGGCCTCGTCCTCAAGCTCAATTCCTTCTGCGCCGTCCTGGTAGGTGACGCGTCTGAACTTAGCGCCCAAGACGGTTCCCCCTGGAATGATGAAGATAGAAAGGACGTCATCTCCGGTCGCGATCAGGCTCGCAACGTCCGCAGCGTCCTGCTCGGCCGGCGCCCCAATCCACTTGTTTGATGCAGGATCGACGCGTCCGATCATGGCCCGCCGAACTCTGCCGGTAGTATCAAGCCTCACCCCGCTGACGCAGTAGGTAGCCATCTTGGTCGCCTCCCTTTTCCATACCGCCAGGATCACGGCGGCCGTTACTGACCGACAGTCCCGTGACGCAACAGAATCACCGACCCTTCAGGCAAGTCATTCTGTGCGGAGAAGAGCCTTGGCTGGAACGATCAGTGCCGTGTAGCGCCGGTAGCACAGACCTGTATTGCTGCACCCCTGTTCATTCCAGCCTCGGCGGCGCGGACATAGCAGTCCAACGTCTTGCGTGCACTCTCGGTTTGGGCGCACAAGTTTGTCCCGAGCCCACGGCCCATTCCACGATCCACCCCGAAAACATTCTTGTAGCAAGCCACCGGCTCGCTTGACGTGGCGCCGGTGCAAAGGCGAATAGCAAGGCCCCGGCCGATTCCTGAATCGAACGCTGCTGAGGAGGTGTAGCAGGTCAGCGGATCCAATGAACGCGCCTGTTGACAGAGATCAACGGCGAGCCCTCGCCCGATACCGCGGTCAGCGGCAAAAGAGCGGATGTAGCACTGCGCTGCCGCTGAAGATCTCACACCGCTACACAGCTTGGCGGCGAGAGCCCTGGAAATCTCCGGGTCGGCTATTGCAACTTCGCGTACGCAGTCTGACGCGCCATATTCGACGGCATCCGCTGCTGGGGAGCCCGCAAGTGTCAGGGCAGCAGCTAGCAACGTTCTGGGCAGTCTCATAGCCCCACATATTGCTCAAGTGAGAAGCGGCTGACAAGCGTCGTGGGCCGGCACGCTGCCCGGATGCGCCCTCCCGAATGCGATCAATGGGCCGGCCTGCAGGCAATCCGCCACGCAATGCGAGAGGGCGCGCGCCGATGGTGCCGAAGCCAGGCTCAGTTGCCGTTGCAGGTTTGAGCGGGAGTCAATAGGTCAACCCCTTCAGACGGCGCAGCTGCACGGTCCAGGATCTCGGCAGCGGATGCGTACCTGACCCCAATGGGCATGTGCGAACTGGTCGGATTTGCGCAAGAACTAACGCCGGTCTACTTCGTCAGCGATGAACCAATGCGTGGGGCGCCAGTTTTCCTCTTGTCGGATTTGTGCGGCACATTTCGTCCGCTGCCTTGCTGGACAGCAAGCAAAACGACTGAGCGCCAGCTTGGTCCAGCGACCGCTCTGCTACCCACTGCAACGCATCACGGGCTCTGCCGGTGCGCGAAGCCGCTTGCGAGGGCAATTTCCTCGAACTGATCCTCGTCAATGAGCCAGACCTGCTGGTTTGTCATGACCAGCGCCATCTTAAATTTCCGAAGAAAGTCGATGCCAAGCAGACAAGGTCCGTCCGAGGGAACCAACAGCGCTAGCCCTTGTTCAGTGCGATTCGCGAAGCCAATCCGAACTAAGGCTGTGCGGAAAGCCACCCTGCTGCCATCGGCGAGAGTGCCGGTTGTTGCGGTGGGCAACTGTACGGGTTCGTGAGCAGCCGCCAGTGACTCCGGCATGTTCATGAAGCCGCCAAAGCCGGTATCGATGACTGCCGCGACTTCTTCGGGACTGCCTTTTGTCCCCGCAATGATCACGTTGATGCGGGGCTTCGTCCGATCAAAGTACCCGGGCCAGACCGGCATTCTCGGGAGAGAAGTAGCTCAGTTGGAAGGCGCTGGGAGCCCCGATTCGAATCAGATGCAACGATCCTTGGCTCACGGCGGCTTGCGCTTTCGCAATCGCCTCTTCGGGGAACTGCGCCACGAACGCGGCGCCGCTGCTCACCTCGATGACCGCAAATTGATCCGGGTACTTCGCCTCAAACTGCTGCTGATACCGGTCCGCATAGATCCGGTCGCCCTTTCGAACGATGTCCACCAGCTCCGAGGCTGTGATCGGGGGGCTCATGGAGCGCCTCTCGCTGCGTTCTCGGTTGTTGCCATGGTGTTCCCCGGTTGCTCTCGTCGCCCCAGCATGCGGCAGCTGGGATTTCTTGTATGTCGGCATTACACGCATTTTGGGCCTCCCCGCCAACAGGATTTCCACCGGATGTGCACAGCTTTGTCCGTCCACACCTGTGGATAAGTCATCTCATATTCCGGCAAGGTCCTGTGCCATTTGGGAAAAACCGTCAAAGGGGCCGGTGGATTGCGCTCACGTTCGCCGCTCGGCATCCGCCAAGCGGCAGGGGCCGCGCCCCCTGTGTCAGCGTCCTGCAAGCGTGAAACTCGCCTCACCCGCTGCATGCATCCCGCGCTCAGGCGTTCAAAACGCGGTCTCGGTGTCGCAGTTCGCCATTCGAGCAGCAGCGCCACCATCTGGTGGAAGCTCGCAGGGGTGGGTTCGTTTTGCACCCCGTTGCGCGCCGGCACAGCCGGCCGGCAGACCAAGACCGCCGCCATCTGCTCGAATGCTAGCAGGCGGGGTGGGGGAGCTTCGTCCGATTGGTCGAGCATTGAGAGCCCTCGCAAATTGGGTTCGGAAATCAGCCAGACACCAGCGAGCAACGCTGCTCCTCAAGGACCGCCATCACCGCCCGAAAGTGGCGAGCCTGCATGATCGCTTCCGCGCTACGCTGCCCGTGCTTGGTTGCGTTTTGGGAGACCGCGGACCGTCCCGCCTCCGTCTTTGGCCCAGTTGACCGCTCCCACGGCTTCCAGCTCCTGATTAGCTCCGCTTGGCGCTGCTTGCGCTCCAAAGTCCAGCCGTTCACTCGGGTTCTCCTCCAAAAGTTTGTTTGCCGGTTCCGGGACTTCTTGCGGGCGCGCAGTTGCCGCGAGCTGCCCTCCGTTGTTCACCTGCTGCGCGCCTTGTGACACGTTGGCCTGCGAACCCGGCGCCTGCCGGATGAATGCCACAGACCGGGGGTTCACCAGGTCGTTGAGGGCCTCAAGGGTCGTGCGGCACTGACTCTGGGCTTTCATGGCCACGCCCATGATGGCTTGCATGCTCTGCGCCTTCAAGTGCCAAGAGCCGCCCTGTTCGTCGGTCCTGATGCAGTCAGCCGCCTTGCGAGTCATCTCCGTAAAGATGGCGTTGAGTGTGATCGCCTGCGCCATGAGCATTTGCTTTGCGCCATCCAGGTTCCCCGCAGCGGCTTGTTGTGCGTACTCCCGGACGACCTGCAGCGCCTCGTTCACGCCCGTCACACCCATCGTCTTCTCGGTCCACGGATGCGCTGCCAGCGTGGCTGTGGTGGCAGGGTCAAAAGCGTTTTCAGCCAATGCAGCGCTTTTCTCCTGACCGGGCTTGCATTGCACCCTCAGGACTTGGACGGGCGCCTTTTGTGAGGTTGCGGCGCCCGATTGCAGCCCCGTCTTGTCAGTCATGTTCTTTCCTTTCAGTGCTGAGCTTTCGCGTCTTCCAGAGTGACCCAGGGAAGCAGCTCCGTGTACGGCAGCATCGGCGGGATGGGGTGTACAGCGTCCTCGCCGAGGAGCTTGTAGTTGCACACCCCGGGGAAGGCGCTTACGGTGGCACCCGTGGCCTGCAGGAGGTAAAACTCCCGCGGAAGCACCTCGGCCAGGCAGTTCACGACGTACTGCGAATAGGCGGCATCCTTCTCTGGATCGGTACCGCTTAGCGTCTCCGCGAACCTGCCATTCCAGCCGGTCAAGATCTGAACACCCTGACGCCTGGTGAAGTCCGCCTTGCCCGAGAGAACCTCACGGGTGAACGCGACTTCGAGCGGAACCACCCAGGAGCAATCGCCAGAGTCGGTGCGAAAAATCGGAAGCACGTAGAGCAGCTCCGGAGGGGTCTCTTGCCCGGTGACCTGTTGCAGCATTGTTCAGTGCCTCCTGTACATAGAATGGTTGCAGCCGCCATCTCGGTCGGCACGAAGGGTGCCCGGCATGTTCAACATCCCTCTTTGGCTCCTCACTGCGTAATCGCCAAGAACATAGAAGACGAAGCGAGAGGCAGCTTTCAGAAGATGGTCACGAACGAGTGTCATAGGCATTTCAACGGGTCGTAAGGAGGTCTGACAGCTTCGTCGTGCGTTTCTTGACCGCACGCAGAGCCGTTGCGTTGTCCAGTGCACCCGCGGCCAGCTTCCCGGCTGCGCCCCCAGCAACAGCGCCAACAGGCCCGAACAGCGCCGCCCCCGCCCCGGCTCCCGCAGAGGGCAGACTGTGCATCACGCCTTGCGTGACAAGGTTGTGCCCCTGCACCGCAGCACCGGGGTAGCTCTGGTCCTTGGCGACGATGTGGCCCGCGTCATTGAGGTTGCGGAAGGCGCCGATCTCTTCCGGGGTGAAGACTTGCGCCATGCGGGCCGCGTGGTCTTGCAGGTACTTGGTAACGCCCCTTGCGTTCCACTGCCCCGCATGCGCCGTGCCTACAGCCTTCACCTCGTTGGCAAATTGGGCCTTGATTTCATTGAGTGCCGCTGTCGTCTGCGGGAGAACTTCCGGTGGCGCATTGCGCAACGTGTTTACAACGTGCGTGAACTGATCGACCGGCATGCCCGTCACGACATAGGGAATCTTCTCCACGGGAACCGCTCTGTTGATGCCATTGGGTCCAGAGGAGTCCATCAGCTTGGCGATGCCGTTTGGGTTATCCAGCGTAGCGCCTCTTTGCGCCCGCATGGCGCGGGCTTCGCCGTAGACATCCTCTCCAGCCGCCTCCATGATGTCCGAGTCAAGGGCGTCCTTCAGTTTGCCGACGTAGCGCCCGTTTGACGGGGACCAATTCTCATTCAGATACTTGCGCATGGTCTCGGCCTGCTGCGCATTGCTGAACACCTTTCCATCCTCGCCCACCATGCCAAGCTTCTTGGCGTAGGAGTTGATGGCGTCCCGCAGGTGCACCCGGTCGGAGTTCGTCATCTCCGAGTCCTCGCCCAACATGCTTCGGAATCTCTCCAACGTGGTCGGCACACCTTGAGAACGATCGTCGGCCACGCGATAGAGTTGCTGCGTGCGCGAGTCGTACCAATCTTTCAGGGAGTCAAGGGAGGAGACAATCGTGCTGCCGCGCGCATGCCGGGCCGGCTCGTCAATGCCGTTGGTTCCTCCGGTGCGCTGAATTAGCGAGTCGGAGTTGTTCGACAGGGCTTGCCGCTCCCCATCGATGATGGCTTTCATATGCCGACCGGCTGAAGAATCAACCTTCGAGGTCTGGTAGTCGGTCGATCCGCCGATGCCATCTCCCGCTAGCGCACTCTTGCGCAGGTTTTGCGTGTCAATGCCCACGCTCTCCAGCACCTTCGCACGCGCCGCCTGCTCCTGCGCACCGAACCTGCCCTCGGGCGCCACGGTAGGCGTTTCGGGGAACAGTTCGGCCGGTGCCGTGCTGGCCATCGCCTGAACGGCCTGCGGGGTCGAGGGAACGGGAGTTGGCACCTTGACAGCGGCGGGAGCCGGGAACGGCGTGTAGGGGGGCTGCGGCGCCTGCGGAGGGGCCGCAGCAGGCGCAGTAGCACCCATGGGACGTGGAGCGGGCGGAATCGCGCCAGGAGTCGCCTGCACCGGAGCGGCTTGCTGCGGCATCGGCTGCGGAATCACGGGAGCAGGTTCACCCGGTGCCGGGATCGTGGTTGGCGGCTGTTCCTGGCGAGGCCGCGCGATTACTGCGGCCGTGTCCATCGTTGGCTCGATGCGCGGGGTGACGGAAGGGGTTTCTCCTGGCTTGAGCAGGCTGCTAAGGGGCCTGGTGAGCCCCAAGGCTACAGGGGCGGCTGCACCGACACCCCTCGTGATAGCCCCGGCTCCCGGGGCTCCATGCTCTGCCAGGAGGTCGCCCAGCTTGTCGCCGGCCCACTGCGTTGCAGAGGGAATCCATGTCAGTGGGTTGTAGGCAGAATCGAACCCCTCGACCATCTCCTTACCCTGCCCGGTGCGCGGCTGGTACGTGAGCGCGTCCTGTGTCTTGGCCGCGGCATCCGCCCCAGCAGCCAAACCCTTGTCAATGCTCCCAGTCTGAATGGCGTTCTTGACTCCGCTCGCGATGCCCGCATAGCCGCCAACAATGGGGGCCGCCAGCGATGACGCAATATGCGCCGTCAGGTCGGCTGCGGAGCTGGTGATCGTCTGGCCGGCTGGTTGCGCGGGGCCTGCTGCTTGGAACGGCCTGGCGGTGCTTTTGGTCGCCTGCGTTGCCGCATCCGTTAGTGCGTGCGAGGAGAAATCCTCCAACCCGTCAGACGTCGAATGAGACGCGGCAGATGGAGCGTGGCCGCTGGCCGCCAGCACCTTGTCAACGTAGGGGCTCGGGTCTTTGGTCACAAAGCCGCCGTATTGCCCCAGCGCCTTGCGAACGTCCCCCCCGTTCTTCTCGACCAGTTGACCCAGATAGGTAGCGGCGGCGTTGCGCGACTGCTCCTCATCGAACGGATCGAACTTCACGCCCTGTTTGTGCAGCATGGCCACGGTCCCCGGCATGAACTGATAGGGGCCCATGGCGCCGGTTTGCGGGTTCACGGCATGCGGGTCGCCACTGCTTTCGACGTGGCGCAAACCATCCAGCAGTTGAGGCGTGACGAGAGAGGCGGCCGCTTGCTTCGGCTTTCCTCCGGCCGCTGCCGACAGGACATCAGACGAGAAGTCGTCCAGGCCGTCCATTACTTGCCCCTCACCAGCGCCCGCATGGCGTCAACGTCTTGCATGGTCTTTTTGAACTTCGCAGAAGTTGGCCCGCCCAAGTCGGTTACCGCAGCCTTCCATCCCTCGGGGTCGTCCGTGCGGTTTTTGTAGGCGTCGTAAACGCGCAGCGCATCCACGTTGGCGACTTGGGACCACTTGTTCTGAAAGTTGCGCGCGCCAATCGGACTGCCGGCTGCTTGGATGGCGTTCTCCACCCCTCGGTTGAACAGGTCAGCCCCGGTCGAAAGGGCGCGATTCACGCGGGAGGTCGTCTTCAATGCGTCAGGCGTCCACTGGCGATCCCCAGCCTGTTCGGCCGAGATTGCATGAGCGGCGTCGGTTCCACCCAGCCCGGACGCCTGCGCGAGCTGCGCCGTTTGGAGCGCGAGGTAGTGGCCGACTTGGTTGTAATTGGTCGCCTTGTCGGATGTCCAGTGCAAACCCGGAACAGCGCCTTTCAGGTTGGCGACGTACTGAGATCCCTTGCCAAGGTCAGTCTCGTCCGCAAGTTTGATGATCTGATTGGCGTTGAACTGCTGATCGGGAACCGATCGTGCGGCATTGTTCGCGTTCGTTCTGATGTTCTGCGCGGCCTTGAGCGAATCAGCGTTCTCGCCTACCGGGAAGTTGACCGGCGGCGTGCTGCCTTGCGGCTCCGTGTACTCCCCTGTTGCCGGGTTGCCGATGCCAAGCCGTCCCGTGGGGGTGTTGACGAACTGATTCGGCGGGGCCATCGGCTGACCGACAGGGCCGACAGGCGTTGCCGCTCCGACCTTCGTTTGGAACGGCTGCACGCCATCCTTTGTGTTGACGAAGGAAATGCTCCCGGACTTGACGTCCTGCTGCGTCTGCGGCGGCAATGCCGCCTGCGCCGCCTGCGTGATGAACTGGCGCCCTGCGTCAGGCCCTTGCGCGAGTGCTTGGCGGTAGCGGGACTTGGCATCCTCAATGACTGGAGCCATCCCCTTGTACTGCTGCCCGAGCGTGTCCAGCAGCTTCTCCACCACTTCAGGGGGCGAGTTCGCAGCGGAGTACAGCACTTCGCTGACTTGCTTGCGGTCGTCAGTCGTCAGCGAGTTCAACGCGGCTTGCGCCTCGGTGCCTTGCTTGTGCGCGGTGGCGATTGCGCTCAAGTATTTCGTGCCTGTCGTGGGCGCCGCCTTCATGATGTTGGCTTGCGCCTTCACCGGATCGAAACTGCCGTCCGCAGCGGTGTAGTTGCTCGGGTCGGTCAAGACCGGCTGCAAGGCTTGCCGCTCTTGCAGGTCGATTTGGCCTTGCTGCGTGGCTTGCTGGTTCTGTTGCAGGGTCTGCTGACCGATTTGCTGGTTCTGCGCGCCGGTCTTCAAATCCTGGACGCCCCTAGCCACATTGAGCAGGCTAGACAGGCTCTGCATCTGGTCGGGCAGTTTGGCACCCAACGGAATACTTGCGTCAATACCGGGCATGTGTAGGCCTTATTGGATGGCGATCCATCCCAGTTGCGAATTGAGACTTCCGATGGGCTCGTTCATGGCGAAGGCTGCACCTCAGATGCCTTCGCCTTTTCTCGCGCTCGCTATGAGGTCCGCCAGGTAGCCGTTGATCTCGTGCTCGGGGAAGCCGACAGCTCGTTTTCCGAGTGGAACCGGCCGCGGAAACTCGCCCTTTCGTACCCGGTCCGAGATCTCGGACCGACACAGACCGACCTTGCGGACGACCTCCGGCATGCGCAGCATTCGGAGGTCGTCGCTGCATTCGTTTTTGCTCCTGTCACCCATTGGCGGACTCCTCGTTCGCTTTCACTCGCCACCGTTGGCCGGCGGTAGCATTGACTGTGACTCACTCAACGCCGCCGTTTGGAGGCTGCGCGGTACAGGCGGCAGAACATGACCAATCACCGCAGGTGCCAGTTCGCGCTATCGAAAACCGCCGCGACTAACTGCCCCGCCCCTGTCGTCAGAGCGTTGGCGATGTTGCCGCCAGTGTTAAAGGTCACAGCTGCTCCTGTGATGAAGAACACCTTGCGACCCACCCATCCGTTCAGCATGGTTGTAATCGTGGTGGTGCCGGAGATGATGAACGTATCGCCTAGCGGCAAGGTGATGGACGTAGCGGATGCCACGGTGGGAAT
This sequence comes from Ramlibacter sp., assembly GCF_028291745.1. Lineage (GTDB taxonomy): Bacteria > Pseudomonadota > Gammaproteobacteria > Burkholderiales > Burkholderiaceae_C > Ramlibacter. The sequence goes on from NZ_JAQGNQ010000090.1 coordinate 9,343, forward strand.
GCGCGTCGCACTCGTCTCGCCACCCGCCCCCGATGCGTAGGTGCAGCCGTTATCCATGAGTCTGGTATCGACAGGGAGGACGCTCGCTCCGTCAATCAGCACAGAGCCAGTGAGCCCAAAGATATGGGAGTTGCTAAGGCGGATGTTCTGCGGCGCTCCACCTAGGCGCAGGCCGTAATCAGCGCTGAAGGAGCCGATTGCGTTAGGGCCGAAGCCTGCTTGCCGTCCCAGAGTGGAGTCAGAAATGCAGATACCAATGGGCGCCTGAAATCCGTTGCCGTCGATCCAGACGTAGGCTGAGTTGAGAAGTTCGGCCGCAGTGCCGTTGGGCCGCAAGCAATCTCCAGCCGCATCCGAGATGAAGACCCCTCGAACCTCCTTCATGTAAAAGCCGTTCTTCACGTAGCGGCACACGGCGCCGTTAAAGCGGAAGTCGGTGATGCAGTAATCCCCGCCTCCGATGTTCTTTCCACCAAGGTATACGCTCGTCTGCCCTGCGTCATAGAGGCAGTTGGAGAACTGATGGCTTGAGATAGCCGTAACTCCGGAGCAGGCGTCCACGTACAACGACACAGAGCCCGTGCCACCGGCCGAGCCGCCGTCGTCGATGCCCTCGAAGAGGACGTTCGACCACATGCTCTCGTTGACCGCGCCCGCCTCGTTGTTCATGTAGACCGTGGCGTGCAGCTTGTCGACGGTGGCGTTCGCTGGGGTGACGTTGCCAAAGCCCGTCGTTGCGTTTACCGTCAGCGTGTTGGCATCCGGCGCCGTGGCGATCTTCCATGTCTGGTTGTCGTAGCTGGTGCCCGTGCCGCGAATAACGAAGGTCTCACCAATGGCGAACAGATTGTTGGTGGCGGAGATAGTGAACACGGCGCCGCCGTCAACGATAGAGTTGATCTTGGTTTGCCTCGGCGTACCCTTGCCGGAGAAGACGCAGTTGGAGACGGTGAGGCTCGTAACCTGGCCGCTGATGTACAGCGTCGGTCCGACCACGCCAGCCGTGCGGAACTTGCGCGCGTAGACGTTGCTCCAGTTTCCACCACCACACCGAAAGCGGATTGCCTCCTGCCCACCGAAGCACTCGATGCGGACCTGCGACATGAGGGTAAAGGTCACATCACCAGCAGAAGATCCGATGTCCAACGCCTTGCCGCTGGTGGTGATGTAGATGTTTTGGAGGAAGAAGTCGCCCGTATTCCTGGCAGTCAGACCGATCATTGCGATCTGCGTGCCACTCTCCACGACACCCATGTTCATCATGCCGATGCACGCTGCGGGACACCCTGTGGCGTTGAAGGCCATGGCAGTGACGCCAGCAGCAACGACCAGCATTGAGCTGCGCGGGCCATCTCCTCGCAAGATCACTGCGCGCCCGGCTGCGGTCAGGCCGGAGGTGATCAAGTACAGGCCAGTGGGAAAGTAGATTGTCTTGGAGTTGGTCGAGCCAAGCGGAACAGAGTTGAGTGCTGCTTGAATCGCAGCCGTGTCGTTGGTGGACCCGTCCCCTACCGCGCCAAAGTCTTTCACGCTGACGACATCGCGCATCTTGTCCTGCGCGAGCCGCGACACCGCGCCAGTGCCAGCCTGCAAGAAACCAACCAACGCAGACCCGCCAGAAGCGACAAGGGCAGAGCGCAGTACCGTGTCAGAACCTGAGAGGTTGTCGTAGGTGCTGATCGTGTTGCCCAGCGAATCCTTGACGACGAATTTGTAAGTGAGGGACGGGTCGAGGTAGCAGATGCACTCACCCCGGGAGTTCAGGACGATGGGGTTCGTGTTCGGCGTTCCACCCGTGGAATCCGTGTACGTCGCTTGGGGGGTGGTGGTTCCGGCTGCAAAGGTGGACACTTGGCCCCCGACCAGCGCCAGACCTGTACTGGTCGAGGTGAACCGCAGGAACGGGATGGGTGCGAGAGTTGCCGTCATGCGAGGACCCCTGGCATGCGGACGACTCGCAGTTCGCCGGCACAGCGGGCGATGATGGTATCGCTCATGGAAGTAACCCTCTCTGTCGTTGTCTGCTGCTTTGCGGCAGTCCTTGGACAAGGTTTTACCGAAGGGGCGCCCTCCTGTACGCTCCTTCGGTTTCGGTTAACCGCTAGTTCTGTGTTGGGCGAACCCAGTCCGCAGAGATGTGCTGCTCTGCTCCTTCGTGGACGTACTTCCGCACCGTGTCGTCCTCGATGGAAATGCCCAGGACCCGTAGCGCGTTGCCTATCTCGGGGATAACGGCGCTGCGCCGATCAGTCGGCATGTAGCCGTAACCGTCAATAGCCATTCCGATGACCAGCTTGGTCAGCGATGAGCGCTCCAGCGCCGCTAGGCCGCGACTGGCAGTCCGGGTGTCGACCGTGAGTTGCGTCTGGGCTACGACAGGGATCGCCGGTTTCTCTCGGGTTGTGGTGGCCGCCGCGTTCGCCTGCGTTTGCCTGCGTTCGGTCCCGTGACGCGGCGCGACATGGCTGGCAGTCGCCTCCAAGTCGTCCGCGACATGCACCGGAAGCTCAGTGCACCACTCCTCTGCGAGCGTCAAGGTCGCGTCGCTGTAGACGCACTTTGGATCCGGCGAGTTGGAGAGCAGCGGGTACACGGGCGTACACCACAGCATGTCGTCCAAGGCTTCGATGCGGTCCCTCAGTATGCGCAGGCGCCGCTCCAGTGCGTCGACCCTGCGGCGGGCGTCCTGATCGCCACGCAACATGCCAAGCTCGGTCGCCAGCACTTGAACGTGAATCGGATGCAGCGCGACGCGATCGATCTCTCCGCAGCCGGTGTCTTGTTCCAGCTGAATCGCGTCCCCGTCGATTTCGTAGGCGAGGTTAAAGATTCTCGTCATAGGCATGTCACTACCTCATTGCGGCAGTAGCGGCCATGTATTTGCCCGTGCGACTCGGGCTGACGTCCGAAGTGGCCGAGGAACCACGTGAGCACATTGGCATGCTCGGACAGGATGGACTGCAAATACGCACCTGTACGCTTCACTGGTCGCCCGGGTCTCCTTCGTTCACCCTGGTCGGCGGGGAGGCCCCCGCGGTATCGAATGAGCACCCCAGCGAGGTGATCCGGCAGAAGATCCCGCGTCACTGCTCGGCCCCCGCGTGTGCGGCGCCCTCCGGTGCAGCGGCGTCCTCCCCTCCAACAACCCACAACGCATTCTTCCGAGGCTTAGGCAAGCTCCAGTACCAACCGTCGTTCATGCCGCCCTTCTTCTTGATGACGGCGATCTGATCGGCTGCCCTGCGCACCGTCGCCCACGAGTGCCCAGCCTCCTGTGCTTCGGTCTTCACCGTCTTGGAAGGGACCTGATCCTCTCCAAGGACTTGGCGCAGGAAGTCCTCCGCTCCCGCCGCAGCGGTTGAATGCTCGTCATCCTGTGTCGGGTCCGTCAGCAGATCCCTTGCAGCACCCTGCACGGCCTTGCCCCATGAGGCCCGGGTAGCCTCAATCCCGGCGAGCGGCTCCATTTGCTCGAGGTGGTACTCGAACCCTCCCTCGTCCGGGCCGATGTTGCTTTTGCCGCGGGCGAGGATGCGCCGATCAGAGCCGTCTTCGGACTTGACCTTGGCGGCCACAAGAACGACACGCGCGACAGCGGAGAAGGAGACGGAGCCCACCACACGTTGCGCGGGGTCCTGGCCTTGGCCGCCCTTGCTGAAGTGCGAGATGCCGAGAATCGCTGCGCTCGTTGCGCTTCCAAGGTCCACAAGCGGCTGCAGTGCTCGACGGACTTCAGTGGCCTTGTGGGAGTCCCCCGCCACCACCGTGACAACAGGATCCACGATCAAGAGGGCGACGTTCCCGATTTCGTCGATGCGGGCCATGAGCGGAACCATGTCGCGCGCGGGATCGAATGGGACCGACTCACCGTCAACCGTGGCACCTTTGACGAAGTACACGCGCGAAGGGTCACCTCCGGCCGCAAGCAGCTTCGGAAGCAAACCGTCGGCGGGATCGTCCTCGCCGCTCCAGATCACCACATTCCCAGCGGGACAGGTGCTGCCGTCCGGGAACGCCGCGCCGAGCGTCACCGTTGCCGCGATGGCGATCGCGATGGTTGTCTTCCCAGTGCCAGGCTGGCCGGCGAGGATGTGCAGTTTCCCGCGGGCGATCCAGTGTTTCCACAGCCATTTGATCGGCTCGGGCCTCAGGTCACTTCCGCGCGTGAGCACGATGCCGTCCGCAAGCGGAGCCGCGGGCGTAGGCGCTCCCTCGTAGCGTTTGGCGGAAGTGACGATCGATCCCATGATCTTCTTCTCTGCGCTCACGCCTGTACCTCCGTCAACGCGTCGTTCAGGTCGTTCTGCGCTTGCGCCGTGATCAGAACCTCCACTCCCGCCGCCCACCAGCGTGCTGCGCATTCCTCCGCACCCCGTGCTCCCGCGGCATCGTTGTCCGCGCCAATGAGGAGGGTTTGGATTCCACCAAGAACAGGCAGCGCACCCAAGTTGCCGGCGTCCAGGCAGGCCCAGACCGGGGCGTATGCGTGCGCCATGCTCAGGGCGGTCTCAATTCCCTCCGCCACTCCGAGGCCGTGGGTGACGTATTCGTCGTGCCAGAGGCGCACCACGCCGCCCTGCTTGGAGTGCCTCCCGAGCAGAAGCCGCGCGGGCTGCACATCCGCCTTTGTTCCGTCCGCGCGAATCCAGGTGCGATGCAGCGTCTTCATTTCCCTCGACGCCGCGTCAGTGACCAGGGCCACGAGCGCAGGACCGGTGTACCCGGTCGGATGCTTCAGGGCGGGATGAAAGCGCAAGTGCGATCCCCGCGGGGGAATGACACAGCGGCGCGCGCGCAGGTATTCCTCCCCGGGAGTGCCGCTGATAGTCCGGCAGGTTTGAAGCAACTCCAGCCCGAAGTCGGCGAGCACCTGGTGCTGGTCTGGGTCCGGCACCCTGACCCGCGTGGAATCAGATTCCAACTCCCGCGCTCGGGTGGTAACCGTTACCAGTCTGCCGGGGCCCAGTTCACTCCAGGCGCGAAGATCCTTTGCCGCCTCGATGAAGGACAGACCGTGCGCCTTCTGGTGGTACGCGAGGACATCGCCGCCGTGCTCACCGCAGGCCATGCATACCCAGCCACCAGTGTCCGTGTTCCAGCGCATCGAATCGCTGCCACCGTGCAGTCGGCATTCCGTCGTGATCCACTTGCCATGTCCGACCGCCTTCAGGCCCTGTGCCTCGATGTAGTTGTGTGCGTCGGGCAGCTCGTCCCTCTTGAGCTCACCCATGGCGCACCTCGCTTTCGAGCGCCTTCTGAAGTGCGCGGAGCAGTCCGCGGAGGAACTCCGACGCCGCTGCCGGATGCTGTGCCTTCACGAGGTTGTACAAATGGTCTTGGTCGGCCATGCCATGCGCTTCGCGCAGGTCGAAGAGCGCACGATTGCCGGCAAGGTTGCCTGCCAGGTATTCGCCCACAATCTTGCCGATGCCGCTGAACTCGCTCATCGTGCCTCCCACTGCTTCAGGAGCTGACGGGCAGCGCGAAGATCAGGAACGGTCCGAGTGAGGCCTCCCGGTTGGGAGAGCAGCAACTGTTCTCCACAAAGCGGGTAGAGGTAGGCGTTGAAGCGCGCCAGGCGATCTTGCAGAACGCGAAGCATCCGGCACTCGCCCATTGCGTCGTCCAGTTCTTCCCGGCTAGAATTCGCTTGCTTACTTTGAACACCGGCCTTGGCTCCGTCTACGCGGGCTGGGGCCGTTTCTTTTGGGGGGTGTCGGTCCATGCAGATGGCACTCATTTGCCACCCTCCTTGCCCGTGCACTGCTTCAGCCAAGCACGCACGTCGCCGACTTTCCACGCAGTCACGCGATCAGAGAGCTTCACGGGCGCCGGGAATGAGCCGGCCTTGACCTTGCGCCAGAGCGTGGGGGCACTGAACGGAACGGGCGCCGGTACGTCAGGACGCTTGGGATCGATCACCAGGCGAGACGCGCGGATGTACGCGCCGTCCGGCATGGAATCGAAGCTGGGGATGCTTATTGACACTGTCTGCCCTCCTATGAAGCTGGCAGACACGAGTCTCAAATCTGCGGCGGTTTTCCTCTATTGGGTCGCGGGCCTCCGACCCATCTATTTCGCCACGTATGCGCGCAAGGCTTTTGCGAGTGGCGCGTCCTCATAGACGCTGGGGTCATCGTCGTACCGCAGCAGAGCGCGGAAGGTATCGGGAACATGCCAAATGTCGGCGCCGAGGATGCTCTCCTTTGTCTTCGACGCCTTCTTGTCCAGGATCGGCTCGCGTCCGAACATCTGGAAATACCGCGCAGCACTGAGCAACTCTGGAAGGTGATCTCGGTAGATGGATCTCTTATCACCCCCCGGTACAGCCAGGCTCCACGAGTGCGCGGCCCACAGATGCGCAACGTTCTTGTACCGGTTCCAGCACTCCTTGATCTTCGTCTCCCCCTTGGGAAGGGACGCGCCGTCTCCGTACCTCCAACCAAGCTCCCGGGCAATGTAGGCGCAGAAGTGGAAAGCCTTGTTCAGAGAGACTCCACCCATTGCCCTCGACCCGTGCAGGTCTGGAAACCGCCACATCATGAACAGTCCGATCACCACGTAACCGGCAATCGTGGCGTCCTTCGTGCGGTCCCCCACATCGTTCACGATCTGCGGAAATGACGCGGCGTCCAGCAAGTCGGAAATGATCTGGCGATCAATCAGCACCGGTGGGCCAGGGAGATCCCACTCGTTGGCACGAACAAGGTTGGTCGCGAAATACGCGCGGCGGAAGATAGGCTCCTCCGGGCCAAACATCACCGCTTGGGCCCGGAGGCCATCGTACTGATCCCCAGTTAATGGAAGAACCCTTGGCGGCCCTAGAGACTCCACGCGCACTCCTTCAAGTGCAACCTTCAAAAGGAGCCCCGGCAGGCGGGTGAAGGTGTCCCGCTTTTCGGTTCGCGGGCCTAGCCGGGGCGTCGCAAGTGTCCGCTACTGTGGTGCGCCATCCCCGGGGGCGGTACGCACCAGCCGCAGCCTCTTGGCGTCCTCGAGGACAGATTGCAGGCCCGTGTCGTTCCGGGCAGCCACCAGCTTCAGGCGGGTTTGCGCCGCCACCACCTGCTTCTTGTCCCGCACAATGTCGGCTTCCTGCACCGCGTCTCTGATGGTCTGGAAGGCTCGCGCCAAGTCTTCCCTCAGCGCGCTGCCTTCTGGAACCTCGAAGCTCAGCGCGCCTTCAGCATTGGCAAAGACCTGCTTCCAAATCATCTTCAGCCAGAACTCCCCGAGTTCGGCGCGCCTGGCGCGGAATTCCTCGGCGGTCGTTTCGGGCTGCACAGCCTGGCGGAGCTGCTCGCGTTCGGCGGCCAGCACCTTTGCGCGCTCGCTCCGCTCGGTGTCACGCTGCATGCAGACATGCTCGCGCCGCTTCTCTTCCGCATCGCTCACTGCCAATTCGAGGCAGAACTCGTTTCCTTTGCCGCGCCTGCGGATCGTCGCGCCGAAGTCCATATGGGGCGAGCTGGTCGCTGGAGTCCAGTCCTGGCGATAAGAGGCTTGCTGCTTGTTCATGCCGCTCCGCCCGGGGAATAGGTGCAGAGAGGGCACCAAGCCCGCAGCAATCAATGCCTCGGCCTTGCCGTAGTAGAAATCCCTACCCCTCCAGCCGGATGGCCTCCAGACTTCGCGCATCACGCCGGGTGCGTGCTGAACGTACTGTTTGGCTTCCTTGGTATGAGGCACGTACCAGCTCTGCGCGGTGTAGATGCGGGCGGCAGCTTTCTGGGTGCTGCCTGGGAGGTACACACGAACATCGAATCCCAAGGCGCACTTGCAGTGCAGTTCCTCCGGACCGCCCGGCTCGCCCGGGAAGAGCATGCCGCCGCCAATGCCCTCGCGTTGGAGTTGCTCCTTTGTGCCCTCCCACCACTCGTAGTCTGCTTGCCAGGTGGCCTGCCCATTTCGATACCCGTGCTGCAACTTCCAATTGCGGTACTCCGGACCACACTCGGACAACGCCTTGTCCATCTGTTGTTGCTCCCGTTCATGTTCGGCTGCCTTCTCCGCCTTTCGACGCCACGCCTGCATCTCCCTGGAGACGGTGACTTCGACGCACAACGAGCCGTCGTCTTGCTGGCGAATGACCTTGTACCCGGGATCGCGCCAGACACGCAGATGCGCCTGGCACGGCTCACCGTGGGCATGGAAGGCGGTCACGCCGGGCTGGCGCCCCTTCTGCGGCTGCAGTTGCGCGCGGGTGATGAGGTCCGCTGCGATGAGGGCTTCGGCGGTGCCGCTGTAGATGTCGCAGAACCAACGCGAAGACTTCGTGATGTCAGGCAGCGAATCGGCGGCCGCGGGCGTGGCGGCGACAATACCGAGAGCCATGATTACCTCCTTCAACAGGTTGCTTGGTCAGAGAGCCCCACATGGTTGCACCCATGTGTGGCTTTCGGCTCCCCCTTTCGGGGTTCAGAAATTGCGACAACCCCGTGTTGCAGGGCAGATGCTCTGGTGTACCCCACGGTATGGGGTTCGCCTGCGCCACGTGCCAAGGAGCGCGAGCTGCCCGTCCTCGACGTGCGGCAGATCCTGATCGTTGATGTCGATGACGATGACGACGGTATGCCTCGTCATCGGCGGATCCCGTCACTCCGCCACCGCAGTTGCAGCAGCCAGGGCCGCGCGTGCAGGCGCTGCGAGGGATTTGCGCGCTGGCCTGCGCCTCGGCGGGTCGCCATAGGTCCGAAACGGCTCGGTGAAGTTCCAGAGCGCGAGGGCGAGGGCCTTCACGAAGATCCACGACCCGCGGCCGACGGCCCTCACGATGGCACCCGTGAGCACGAAGGCACCCACGAAGCCATCGCAAAACGATTGCCAGAGCGACTTCACGGCTTACTCCGCTGTCGCGACGATGACCCTGCCAGCATCCTTCGCGCGTAGAGCACCGCCTTCGGCGAAGTGCTTGGGCATCTGGTCCTGCAGCAGCACGCTCGCCATGTCGATCGCACGGTCCAGACGCTGGGCGATCTCCTCCGCCGAATCGATGTCGTTGATCACTCCGGACTGCACAGCGCCGGCGGCTTCCCGCATTGCGCGCCAGTCGCTCGGCGTCGGAGTGCGCCCGGTGGCGAACACAGACGCCATCCTGCCCAGCCAACAGCCGGCTTGGCGTGCGACCTCCAACCTATTCCGGTCGGGGCGACCGTCAGCCGACACTGCGGTGTCATGGAGCTCGCTGCTGGTGTCACTCAAGAACTCGCGAACGAGATGCAGCGACGTCCGCAGCGCCGGCCAACGACCATCGAACTCGCCCGACTTGGCGATCTCGGCCGCCAGGGCGTCACGCAGTTGCGGCAGCAGGCGCAGCGCCTCCTCTTCGTCCCCGCGCGTCACGGCTTCCTCGGCCTGCGAGGAAAAGCTGCCGGGCGCTTCCGCGCGATAGAGGGTATCGTCGCCATCAGGCGCGTGTTCCGCAGCCTCGATGTACACGCTCACGCGGTCAATGAGTTCGCCCAATGGGCTCTGCGGGCCCTTCTGGTCTTCCTCGGTCAGGCCGCCCAAGAACGTGTTGAGGCGCCGATGCAGGTCCAACAGCGCCTGCGCGAGCTTCACGTGCTCCGGCTCCTGCGAGTTGCGGGCCATTCCGACGCTGGTGCGAGCGCGGTGGACGTGCTTGCGGACTTCCTGCAGGGCCTGTCGCGTGTCGGCCATGGAGAGGGAGAGTTCCGCCTGAAAAGCGGCATCGCTCGCCTCCTTCAACTGCTCCGACGTGTCTTGGTCAAGGAGCCCGCGCTCGAACATTTCCTTTGCGACGGTCGCCAAGTTCGTGAGGTTCTCTCTCACCGAGTCAACCAGCACGGTGGCGGGCTGGCCTCCGGCCAGGTAGCGCACAGCTGCGCCACCGAACCACTCCTCATATCTCAGACTGCGGATCTGGTCGGAGCTGTCGCCGCCGACGAGCTTCGAAGCGAGCGCCGCCAGGAAGCCTCGGCGCAGCTCAGGGCGCTGAACGACCTTGTCGAAGAAGCGTTCCGTGAAGACGTTCTGCGGAACGCCAGGCCCACGGTATGCCGCCTCCAGGGCCGCCTCGTCACTGCCTTCAAAGGTCTCTGCGGCCGCCACCATGTCGGCGCACACTGCCTTGCCTTCCATGAAAGCTGGCACGAGAGCTTCCTCGGAACGCGCATTTTGCAGTGGCGGCACGTCCTTGAGGCCACATTCGCCCGCGATGGTGCTGATGGCCTCCAGGCGCACTGCGACCGGCTCTAGGATCTCTAGCAGACCCGGCGCCGTGTCGGGCAGGTGCATCGCGGCCACGATGTACGCGTGGGCCGGCATCCCGAACGCTTCGTCATAGTCGCCGGAGTTCCCGACGTTGAGGAGGTGGCGATGCTGCGAGATTAGGTCCAGCACGTCGTGGATCAGCGTACGGGCCATCCAACCGTGCTCGCTGCTTTCCAGCGCAGGAATATCGTTCGCGACCTCGAGCCGATCCTGCACCTCCGACAGCAGGTCGCGCACCTGCTCGCGCCATGTGGGCGTCGGCGCCACCGGCTGGTCCAGCGCCGCGCCCTTGGCGCGCGTCTTCGGTTCGTTTGCGGTGCGGTGCGCGCGCGCTGCGCGCACGGGCGCCTGGGTGCTAGAGTTCATGTGTTGGTCCTCGCTTGCTTTGATAGGTCGGCTGGGGGTCTTCCAAGAGGCTCGGACCGTTGGCGCGGTCGCGGGCCTCAACTACTTCGGAATAGGTGGCGACGTTGCCCTCACGGGGACAAGCTAGTCCCCGATGATGGTTTGCGCTGCTCCTGCTGCTGCCGATACTGCTGCAGCACCCAGGCGGTTTGGTTGGCGACGCTGCGATGGTTCTTTGCGGCCTCGTCCTTGAGCCACGCGGCGAGCTCAGGCGGAATCCGCAAGCCAACGGGAACGGCGCGGCCACTGGAATGCGTGCTCATGCCGTCGCCACCTCGGCGGAAACCTGCACGCCGCTGACGAACGCTGCTTCCACGAACACCAGCTTTCCCCAGATGTTCATCTGCTCGCGGTTGAAGATCTCGCGGCCTTGGTCCGGAACCCAAACCACAAATTGCGGACGCTGCGTCTTGCTCGCCTTCGCAGCTTGCTTGATCGCCATCGACTGGTTCATCTTCGCTCCTTCTCTATGGCGTCACGCCATATGCACAAATCTATGGCGTCACGCCATACCTTGCAACACCGTCTGTCTGGTGGCGCCACGCCATGTATGCTCAGGCGCATGGCAGAGAAGCAGCGGCGTGCCGCGACCAGCAACGACTCGGAGAAATTCATCGTGCGGCTGCCGGACGGAATGCGCACACGCATAGCAGAGGCTGCGGCAGCCAATCACAGGACGATGAATGCGGAGGTCGTGTCTCGGCTCCAGCAAAGCTTTGAACGGCCATCGGGGCTAATTTCAGATCTCTCGCTGGATTCGGACCGAAGACTCAGCCTGAAGACGCTTGCACGCGAAATTGCGAAGGCGCTAAGGGACGAGTTATCCAGCATCACCGCTCAGCAGACCAGATCAGCGCCGCCGGCTGAAGCGACCAAAGTCACAAAGCGCGCGAGAACTACCGCCCGGAAGTAGATCTGCAGCAGCGGCTTCATCCGACAAGGCGGAAGCGATGGCGGCCAGTGCCCGCCAGGCCAAACTGATCCGGTTCGCCACCGAAATCAAGGTGCGCGCCGAGCAGCGCACGCGTGAGTGAGTCGATCTGCGCCTCCAGCTTTTCCGCCTGGGACGATTGCCCCGCCTAAGCTTCACCAGCCGCGACGATCGCAACGCCTCCGACACGAGCGGCCCATGTCAGGGCGAACAGCACCGCCACCAGGCCGGTAAACGCCCACATGCCTTTCAACGCAGTTGCCACCAGTGCGAAGGGGACTACCGCGCCTCCGAATGCCATTACGCCCATGAGGACGGCGAACGTTCCCCACAACTCGTACGTCAGCACAAAGCTGACAAGCCACGAGGTGAGACCAAGCAAAAAAGAGCTGAAGAAGATCACCGTCCCTGCCGCCGGGCGAGCGCGCCTGAACGCTGTGCAGAGTAGCGCCAACGCGTCGATCGCAATTGCCAGCCAGCACAGTCCAATCAGTGGCGGTAATGCCTTCTCCGCGAACCACCTGGCTCCGAGCACGAACACAGCGGGAATGCACAGGACGGCCAGGAGGATCGTCAAGCCGAGCGCCAACGCTCCAAATTGTCGGATCTTCGAGCCCATGTCGACCTCCTGCCAGCGCTTCGCCGTGCCTGATCGTCAGCGCAATTGGCACAGGGTTCAAGTGCCACACGTCACATGGGCGCGGCGTTGGTCGGGCCGATATGACGCCCATCACCCGTGCTTCATGATCTTCGCCCAGAGCAGCATCACCGCCCCCGGGTGCGTGCTCGACGGAGCCGGCGCATCGGGGTGCGTGGCAGAAGTTCGACCGGCCGCCCGCCTACAGGCGCCGCAGATGCACCACCAACCTGACCACGGCGGTCCGCTGAAATTCCTTGACCTACTACAGAGCCTCTCGAGGGACCTGGGGCGGACTCAGAATCCCATCAATGCAAATGCGTTCGGGGGCGTACCGCCGTGTTAGGGGACGTGACCACCCCGCCTAAAAAAGAAGCAGCCAAGGTGATAACGGTGATCAAGGCACGCCCTTCCTGAAGCGAAGGTGCTCAGAAGATGCTCAGTCTCCAGACGTGAGCACCTTCGAATTCTTCGGGCCTTTTTGAGCACCTTCGGGCCCGCGCAGTCTGCTGCCCTGGCCCAGCCCGAACTACGCCATGGGTCCGGCCGACGCGCCCAGGAACGGCACGCGCAGGTCGCATTGGGCCTTCACAGCGCGCACGGCGCGTGCCAAGTCAGTCGGGAACGGGTATTCGGGCGCGGTGGCCAGCAACCAGTTTCCCCCGTCCGGGTCGCGGTCACCTGGTACTGGCAGGCCCTCCACGAATAAGGTCGGTTTGGGGGTGAAAGCTGGGACGGAGGCGTCCGCGTCTAGGTGGAACCAGATTGCGCGGACGATTTCTTCCGCGACGCATACTTTTCGATTCATTGATATCTCCAGGCCCGAAATGGGCGACCCCCATGTTCTTGTCACGAGGCGTGGTCTGGTGACGATTTAATGGTCCCGCCTCGTCTTCGCGAAAAGAAAAAGCGGCCGACGGGCCGCTTGAGAGCTGGGGGTAGGCCGCTTCAGCGAGGACGCTGGAGCCAGGCGCGAACGTCCTGCACGCGCCAGGCCGTGACGCGCTCGGACAGCTTCACCGGAGCCGGGAAGTCCTTGCTCTTGACCTTGCGCCAGAGCGTCGCCGCGGAAAACGGGACGATGCCGGGAATCAGCGCTGACTGGCGGATGAAGCCCTCCAGCGGCAGTACACGGGCGCGGGCCTCCAACTGCTCAACCGGGGAGGTCGCAAGGTGGGAAGCGGGGATGCTCTCGGGCGGGTTGAAGGCCATGGGAATCACTCAATGAGTTGTGGTTCCCGGTCTAGGCCCCCTGTTTATTCGCTCGACCCTGACGAGCGCACCCCGCCTACCTTGCGTGGCTTGAGCGGGACAACGGTGCCCGCTCGCGGCGCTTCAATGGCGCAAAACGCGGCCCAGTCGTTCATCATCCGTCGGCGCTTTTCCAGCATGTCCCCGCGGCGGTAGGCTGCCTCGGTTTTGCTGGGGATCTGATGCGCCAGCGCCACCTCGGAGAGCTCGTGGGGATAGCTCGTTTGTTCTGCGCACCAGTCGCGAAAGGTGGAGCGCAAACCGTGCGGAACGCAGATGTCTCCCTTCGCGTCCTTCACTTTCATCCGGCGCATCACCTGCAGCATCGTCATGTCCGAGATGGCCCCACCCCGTGCCGAAGCGAACACATACTCGGTCCCTTCAATCCTCGGCTGCGCCTTCACTAGCTTGAGGGCCGCCGCGGAGAGCGGAACCCGATGCTCCACGCCAGCCTTCATGCGCTCCGCGGGGATGGTCCAGACCCGTGCTTCCAGGTCAAGCTCCGTCCAAAGAGTGCCACGCACCTCTCCCGAGCGCGTTGCCGTCAATGTGGCGAACTGCAGCGCCTTGGACCCTGTGCCGGGAACCTGGCGCAGCCTCGCAAGAAAGCTCCCGACCTGCGCGACCGGCACAGCCGGAAAGTGCTCGTCCTTGGTGATCTTCTTTGGGGAGGGGAGCATCAGCGCCAGGTGCCCCGTCCACCGCGCCGGATTCAGTCCCGTGCGATACCCGCGTGCAATCGCCAGGTTCAGCACCGACTCAATCCGTCCGCGCAGTCGCGATGCGGTTTCGGTCTTGGTCGTCCAGATCGGTTCCAGTGCGGCGAGGACGTGCGCGACCTCCACGTCCCGAATGAGGAGATTGCCGAACTCCGGATAGGCATAGGTCTTCAGCGTGCTTACCCACTGCGCCCGATGCTTTGCGTTCTTCCAGCCTTTTTCGTGCGTCTCGATGTAGGCCGCTGCGCATTCCTCGAAGGTGACGTCCTTGGCGCGGCTGGCGGCTAGCGCACTCTTCGCTGCCTTTGCGTGCTCGATCGGGTCGATGCCCGCCTTTACCTGCGCTCGCGCCGTCCGCGCCGCGTCGCGAGCGCCTGCGAGCGTGACATCGGGAAAGCCGCCAAGTCCCATGTCCCGGCGCTTGCCAGCAATGGACACCCGCAGGATCCAGCTCCTCGCGCCCGTATCGGTCACCTGAAGCGCCAAACTGGCGACGCCGCCCACAAAGTGCAGCCCGGGCTCGGTGAGCCTCGAGACGGCCAGCGGTCCCAATTCCTGCGCCTTCTTGGGCATGCAGCCATCCCTATTCCATCTTCCTACCCATCATTGTTGATGAGACTACCTGAACAGTCAAGACTCGTCCTGCAATGGTCTCCCTCGGAGTGACGGACCCCCGCCCAATAGGGTGAGATGACATGAGATGATGTGGCCCTTGCAATGGCGGACACAGCCTCCGCCACGTGATGACGGTAGAGTTGAGCAATGAATATTGAACTCCGGTACCAGTTCACCGATGCGTGTTCGTCAGCGCTGGTCGCGTCGGGAGCAAAGAGCACGACCTTCCCCGGTAACGCCAATGTGCCGTCTCCCGTGGTCGGGGACTTGTTGTCGTTCGCGCATTGGACGCCCATCGTTTTCCGCGTGGTACAGCGCGAGCTTCACTGGGCGGCCCAAGATCACCTGATCATCACGTACACGCTGGACTTGCCGGGCGACTTCCTTCCCGATCGGCAAAGAAAAGCCGCAGCGGATTAGAGCCGCAGGGCCGAAGCTCTGCCACGCTTGCGCAAGCGTCGATTCCGGTCGGCGCCCCGCCACGCAGCCCTCCTCACCGCCCGGGCGTTCGCGAGAGGCTGTGTTCCATGCAGTCCGCTGTATCCTGCGCTGATGTCCCCCAGCCCCGCGGCGCCCTGGACGACCGTCGCCTTGCAGGCGGCGCGTCCGCAGCCGTGGCGCAGCGGCGCCGGCGTGACGCGCGAGTTGCTGGCGTGGCCTTCGGCCGAAGACGCGCGACTGCACCTCTGTGTGGACGACGTGCATACCGCCAGCGCCTTGCCGCGCAGGGAGGGCAGCGAGCGCTGGTTGGCCGTGCTCGAAGGCGAAGGCGTGCTGCTGCGGGTGCCGAAGGCCAGGCATCGCCTCACGCGCGCCGGCGAGCCCCTGCGCCTCGATGCCGGCATCGTCGCGGATTGCAAACCCTTGCGCGGCCCGGCTCGCGACCTGCACCTGCTGGCCATGCCCGGGCGCGCCGTGCTGCTGCGGGTGCGCGGCGAGCTGACCTTCGCCACCGGCGGCCTGACGCTGCTGGCGGTGTATGCGCACACGGCCGCCGCCCGGATCAGCGCGGGGCCCGCGACCCTGAGCGTGCCGGCTTACCACCTCGGATGGGTGCTGCAGGAGGAGCCCCTGGCCGGCATCGTCGCGGGTGCCGACGCGCTCTGGCTCGAAGCCACGCCCTGAGGACTACGACCGCAGCGGCGCCAGCAGGTGCCGCAATCCGTTGTGATCGATCTCGTGCATCAAGGCCAGCAGCCGGCCCAGTTCGCCCGAAGGAAATCCCTCGCGGGCGAACCAGTTCAGGTAGTTGCCCGGCAGGTCAGCGATCAGCGTGCCCTGGTACTTGCCATAGGGCATTTCGACCTGCACCAGGCGCAACAAGGGGTCGCTCATGGCGCGCTGGTCTCCGTCGTCTCCAAACACAGCTTCAGTGGCCCGCCATGGCGGCGGGATCTTCCGCGGCAGCCGGGTCCGGCTCCTCGCTGCCCTCGCGCGGCACTTCGTAGATGTGAAAGGGCGGCTGGTCCGGCCGGCTGCGCTGCAGCAGCGGCTTGGCCACGTTGAACACCGGCACGCCGTTGATCGTGCGGCCCTCCAGCGTGCCGCGGTGGGCATGGCCGTGAAAGACCGCGTCCACCGGATAGCGCAGCAGCGGCTCCTCGAGCCGGCTGCTGCCCAGGAAAGGGAAGATGTCGACCGGCTCGCCGGCCACCGTGCCCGCGATCGGCGAATAGTGCAGCAGCGCGATGCGTCGCGTGGTGCGCAGCTTGGCCAGCGCCGACTCGAGCTTCATCGCCTCGTGCAGCGCCTCCTGCACGAACTGCTTGATCACCGGCTCGCCCCAGGCGCCCAGCGAGCCGCGGCCGAAGCCGCCGGCAAACCCCTTGGCCCCGGCGATGCCCACGCCCTCGATCTCCACCGCCTCGCCATCGAGCACGCGCACGCCTGCGCGCTTGAGCACCTCGGTGACGATCTCGGGCGTGCCCGATTCGTAATCGTGGTTGCCCAGCACGGCCACCACCGGCACCTTGACCAGCGCGAGCTCGTCGACCAGCACCTGCGCCTCTTCGGCCGTGCCGTAGTCGGTGAGGTCGCCGCACAGCAGCAGCGCATCGCCCGCCTCCGAGGCCTGCGCGAAGAAGGCGCGCAGGAGGCCGGCGGAATCCTTGTTGACGTGGATGTCGCCGACGACGGCAAAGCGCACGCTGCGGGGGGACTTGGGGGGCATGGCTGGGTTGGCTCTCCTTGCCAGGCGATGCTGCCCGCATCCGCTGAGGCTGCCTGTAGGCCGAGGCTGACGCTTCTTGCGGTGTCCGGTCCTTAGTGGCGGAGGCGTCCCGGCCGAGGTGATCGCCCCAGGCCTGTGCGTAAGCTTTCCGGCATGTCGTCCACCGCCGCACTTGCCCCGTCCCTGGAGGACGAGGTCGACCCCGAAACCGCCGCGTTCTACCGGCGCGCCCTGCGGGTGCTGGTCGACGCGCGAATCCCCTTCCTGGTGGGCGGCGCCTTCGCGCATGCCTGCTTCACCGGCATCCGCCGATCCACCAAGGACCTGGACCTGTTCATCCGGCAGGAGGACTACGAGCGCATTGCCACGCTGATGCGCGCCGAAGGCTGGCAGGCCGAGATGACCTATCCGCACTGGCTCGCCAAGGTGTTTTGCGGCGAAGAATTCATCGACCTGATCTTCAACTCGGGCAACGGCGTCACGCCGGTGGACGAGTGCTGGTTCCGCGACAACGCGCAAGCCGAGGTGCTGGGCGTGCCGGTACGCATCGCCAACCTCGAGGACGGGCTGCTGTCCAAGGCCTTCATCATGGAGCGCGAGCGCTACGACGGCGCCGACATCGCCCACCTGCTGCAGGCCAATGCCGAACAGGTCGACTGGCCCGGCCTGCTGGCGCGTTTCGGTAGCAACTGGCGCGTGCTGCTTGCGCATCTCACGCTGTTCGGCTTTGTCTATCCCGGCGAGCGGCATCGCGTTCCGCAGTGGGTGATGGAGCAATTGCTCGCCCGTCTCGCGGACGAGGTGCGCCAGCCGCCCCCCGAGGACCCGCACGTCTGCGCCGGCACGCTGCTCTCGCGCGAGCAGTACCTGTACGACGTCGAGCGTCTCGGCTACATGGACGGTCGGCTTACCGCGGCGAGCACGATGACCGAAACGGACGTCGCCCACTGGACGCAGGCCATTCCGTCGCGCCAGGCGACCGCTCCCGGCGCGGCGCTGCCCGATCCGGTGACTGGCGCCCTGCCCGGCGCGGCCCACTGAAGGCGATCAGCCGAACAGCTTGCTGGCGATCTGCGCCACGTGCTTGCCCTGGAAGCGGGCCATGCCCAGCTCCTGCTCGCTGGGCATGCGCTCACCCTGGCCCCCGGCAATGGTGGCAGCGCCGTAGGGGCTGCCGCCCTTGATCTCGTCCAGGCCCATCTGCCGCTGATCCGCGTACGGCAGGCCGACCACGATCATGCCCTGGTGCAGCAACGTGGGAATGAAGGTGAGGATCGTGCTTTCCTGGCCGCCATGCTGCGTCGCGGTCGAGCAGAACACCGAGCCGACCTTGCCGACCAGCGTTCCGTTCATCCACAAGGCACCGGTCTGGTCGAGAAAGGTCCGCATCTGGCCGCTCATGTTGCCGAAACGCGTGGGTGTGCCGAACAGGATCGCGTCGTAGTTGGCCAGCTCCGCGGGTTGCGCCACCGGCGCGGCCTGGTTCTCCTTGCCGTGCGCGGCCTTGAACAGGTCGGGCGGCATCGTTTCGGGCACGCGCTTCAGGTCGACCGTTGTGCCCGGCACTTCGCGCGCGCCTTCGGCGACGGCTTTGGCCATCGCCTCGATGTGCCCGTAGAAGCTGTGATAGAGGACCAGGACCTTTGCCATGGGACACCATGCAGTGGGGAAGGGACGTCCACTCTACGACCTAAACTAGGCGCCGGGTGCTTGCAGCCTCCTGGTCGGGGTGGACTCGCGCGGCGATTGCACTTGCCTAGAGCCAGACCGTCCCATGCGGCATCTGCACCTCGGCCCCCGGATCGCCGATGCTGAGGAGCGCACCGAACACCAGGCTCAGCACCCCGATGAAGATGCTGGCGAGGAAAGCGGTGCCGAAGCCCGCGATGGTGAAGCCCCGCACCAGCCGCGCCACCAGCATCAGCATCAGCGCGTTGATCACCAGCAGGAACAGCCCGAAGGTCACCAGCGTCAGCGGCAAGGTCAGCAAGACCAGCACCGGCCGCACGATCGCGTTCGCCAGCCCGAGCAGCAGCGCCGAAATGATCAGCGCGCGGGCGCCGTCGAAGCGCAGGCCCTTGAACAGGCGGTCGGCGAGCCACAGCGACACCGCGGTGCCGGCCCAATGGAGCAGGAAGGGAACAAGCATCATGACGCTGCCGAGGATAACGGCCGGCGCGCCCGCGTGGGCCCCGCGCGGCGCCTGCCTGCGTACGTTGGGGCCCGATCCGCACTTCAAACGATACGGGCCGGACCGCTAGACAGCGGGCGCATCCCCCCGCTACCATCCGCCCCGGACCTTTCGCCATGCCAGACCGCACCCTCTTGCCCGACCCCGAGGTCAGGCCGCCCGAATACCGCGTGCCACGCGGGCGCAGCGGCGTGGGTGCGCAGTCGGCACTCGACACCCTCGTCAAGGACCTCGAACGCATCCGCCTGGCCAAGCAGGCGTACGGGGACGTGCCGCGCGCCATCGAAGGCTTGCAACTGCGCTTCTGAGGCCAGCGCCCGGGGCGCTTCAGGAATTCGCCGGCGCCCCGTGCAGCCGCTGATTCAACCAGGCAATGAAGGGGCCGGTGTAGCTTTTCTCGAACACCGCATCGGCGCCCAGCTGCATGCAGTGCCGCTCGACCGCCGGCGACAGGAAGCTGCTGAACACCACCACGCTGCCATCCATCCGCACCTGCCTGGCCTTGCGGATGACGTCGAGCCCCGAGCCTTCCGCCAGGACCAGGTCGACGATCGCCAGGTCCCAGCCGAGCGCATTGCCCTCCAGCCACGCCAGTGCCTCCGCTTCCGTTCGGGCGGTGGCGACGACATGGGCGCCTCCGACAAAGCTCAAGAGATCCTGCATCAACCCGTGCATGGGCTGCAGGTCCTCGACCAGGAACACCCGTTTTTCCAACACCACCTCCAAAACAACACCTCTGCGACACACTTGCGGGCAGGGTAGCGCTTTCCAAACGCAGCCGCAGAAACTCGCTGTGTCCGCTGACGCCCGGCCCGGTGTTCGCCCTGCGGGCCGCCAGCATCCCGGCCGGCACGAGCGGCTGCGTGCCGCTCCCGGACAGGGTCTGCGCAGGGGTGGGATAAGGGCTCGCTAAGGCGGCGACAGCGGCTCGCCGCGGCCGCCGGCCAGCAGCGAGACCAGCTCGGGCACGAGCGCGTCGGGCCCGCTGCGCGCCAGCGCGTCCTGCAAGGTCGAAAGCACGGCCGCCGCGATCTCGCGCGCTGCCCCCGCTTCGGCCGCCATCGCGTGGTAGTAATCGAGGTCCTTGCGGGCATTGGCGATCGAGAAGCGCAGGCCGGCAGGGTCGTGCGCCAGCAGGTAGGGCTTGATGCGTTCCAGCGCGATGCCCCCGCCGCCGCCCTGGGCCAGCACGTCGACGAAGGCGCTCGGCGCCACGCCGCTGCGCTGGGCGCACGCGCCCGCTTCCGCGAGCAGCGTCACCATGCCGAGCGACACGTAGTTGTGCAGCAGCTTCATGCTGTGGCCGGCGCTCACCGGGCCGACGTGCGTGATGTTCTCCGCGAAGCATTGCAAGAGCGGGCGGCACTCCCGCAGCAGGCCGGCATCGCCACCCACCAGCAGGTTCAACCGACCTTCCGCCGCCTCCTTGGGCGTGCGCGTCATCGGCGCATCGAGGAAGCGCGACCCCGCCGCCTGCACGGCGTGCGCCATGCGAGCGCTGGACGAAGGCATCGCGGTGGAACAGTCGATCACCACGCTGCCGCGGCGCAGTCCTGCCAGCACGCCGCCCGCCCCGGTCAGCACGGCCTCCACCTGCGGCGAGCCGGTCAGCACCAGGATCATCACGTCCGAGCGTGCCGCCAGTGCCTCCAGGCTGGTGAAGGTCTGCGCGCCGGCAGCGACCAGCGCTGCCAGCGGCTGGTTGCCCGCATGCTCGAACACGCCCAGCTCCCAGCCATGCTTCAGCAGATTGCTGGCAATGCCGTGGCCCATCATGCCGATGCCCACCATGCCGATCTTCTTCATTGCGCGCTCTCCGTGTCAGGTCTTCAGGATGATGGGCCGGCTCGCGCTGCGCGCCTCGAGCAAGGCATGCGCCGCCGCGGCCTCGGCCAGCGGGAACTCGATGGCCGCCGGCACGCGCAGCCAGCCGCGCGCCAGCGCGTCGAACAGCGCGGCGCTCATGGCCTGCAGCGCGCCCGGCTGCGCCGCGTAATGGAACACCACCGGCCGCGACACCGTGGTGCTGCGCGCCTGCAAATCGCTCAAGGCCAGCGGCGGCACCGGCCCCGAGGCCTGGCCGAAGTTCACGAGATGCGCGCACATCGCCAGCGAGGCCAGCGACCCGGCGAAGCTGTCGTGGCCGACGCCGTCGTACACCACGTCGACCCCGCGCCCACCCGTGATCTCGGCCACCCGCGCCGCCACATCCTCTTCGCGATAGAGGATCACCTGCTCGCAACCGGCTGCGCGCGCCAGCTGCACCTTGGGCTGCGAGCCGACCGTGCCGATCACGCGGGCCCCGAGCTGCCTCGCCCACTGCACCAGCAACTGGCCGACGCCGCCGGCCGCCGCCTGCACGAGCACCCACTCGCCGGGCGCGATGCGATGCACGCGCTGCACCAGCATCTCCACGGTCAGCCCCTTGAGCAGCACGGAGGCGGCGGTGCGGTCGTCCACGTGCGGCGGCAGCGGCACGGCGATCCGCGCGGGCAGCAGCCGCTCGCTGGCATAGCAGCCATAGGCGCGAGTGACGTAGCCCACGCGGTCGCCCACCCGCAGACCGTCGACGCCGGTCCCGACTTGTTCGATCACGCCCACCGCCTCGATCCCGGGGATGCCGGGCGGCGTCAGCGTGCGGTACTGGCCCGTGCGCACGTAGACGTCGTGGAAGTTGACGCCGATCCACGTCTGGCGCAGCCGCACTTCGCCCGGACCCGGCGCAGCGACCGTGATTTCGCGCGGGCGCAGCACCTCGGGGCCGCCATATTCTTCGAGCAGGATCGCCTGGGGCATCGGGCGATGCTAAACCCTGGCCAGGCACCAAGGCCTGGCGCGGGGCTGCCGAGCTCGGGGCTGGGTATCGCTCGTTCCGCAACAGGTCACTCAGGGTTTCCCCAGTGAACTTTCGCTTGCGTCCCGCCTAGCCTGCTCGCTTCGCAAGGCATTTCTCCGGAGGCAGTCATGGGTGCAGTACATGGTGCGATCGGTGGCTCCCGTCGTGGCGCCACGGCAGCCGGGGCGCTGCTCCTGCTGGCGGGCAGCGCCTGGGGCCAGGCCAACCTGCCGCCCGGGCCCGGGCGCGACGTGGTCGCGGCCAAGTGCTACGCGTGTCACGCTTTCGAGGCGCGCGTGGGCAACGGCTACACGTCCGAGGGCTGGGACACCGTGCTGCGCATGATGCGCAACCAGGGCGCGCCGCTCACGGCCGACGAGGTGGCGCAGATCCGGCCTTACCTGGTCGCCAATTTCCCGGAGAAGAACAAGGTGCCGGCGGTGATCGTGCCGGGCCCGCTGCAAGTGAACATGCAGTCCTTCCAGGTGGCGACCCCGGGCTCGCGTCCGCACGATCCGCTGGCGACCCGCGACGGCGCGGTCTGGTACACGGGGCAGATGAGCAACGTGCTGGGCCGGGTCGACCCCAAGAGCGGGCAGGTGCGCGAGTTCGCCTTGAAGACGCCGCACTCCGGCCCGCACGGCCTGGTGGAAGACCGCGCCGGCAACATCTGGTACACGGGCAATACCGGCTCGCTGGTCGGCCGGCTCGATCCGCGCAGCGGCACCGTCACCGAATACCCGATGCCGGAAGGCAAGACCGACCCGCACACGCTGGCCTTCGACCGCGACGGCATCCTGTGGTTCACGCTGCAGAACGCCAACCAGGTCGGCCGGCTGAACCGCACGACCGGCGAGCTGAAGTTCGTCACCATGCCCACCCCCGGAGCACGGCCCTACGGGATGGCGTTCGATCCCCGCGGCATGCTGTTCGTGGTGGAGTTCGGCACCAATGGCATTGCCTTGATCAACCCCGCGACCATGGCGGTGCGCGAATTCAAGCTGCCCGATGCCGGAGCGCGGCCGCGCCGCATCGCCATCACGCCGGACAACAAGGTCTGGTACACGGACTATGCGCGCGGCACGCTCGGGCGGCTCGACCCGGCCAGCGGCGAAGTCAAGGAATGGCTCTCGCCCAGCGGCGCCGGCTCGGCGCCCTACGGCATCTCGGCGATCGGCGACACTCTCTGGTACAGCGAATCGGAATCGAGCCCCAACACGGTGGTGCACTTCGATCCAGCCAGCGAGAAATTCCAGAGCTGGCCCATTCCGGGCGGCGGCAAGATCGTGCGCAATACCTCGGTCACGTCCGAGGGCAACCTCGTGCTCGCCAACAGCCTGGCCGATACGGTGACCGTCGTCACGATCCCCCGCTGACGATTGCCTGAGCCGCCCCCTTGCAGCCGGCCGACCCGGTCCTACCTTGGGGGCGTGGGGCTGCCACAGGAGGTGGCCCGTGTGCCGCGCATGATGCGCGGCAGTTTCCGGGAGAATCGATGAAAACCAGCAGACTCCTTTGCGTCCTGGCCTGGCTGCTGCTCGCGTTGTGCAGCGCGGGCCTGCGGGCGCAGACGGCCGCCGAGCCCACCGTGCACCAGATCTACGAGACGGCCAGCCGCGGTGACTTGCGCGGCGCGCAGGCCATGGTCGACGACGTGATCCGCCGGCATCCGCAAAGCGCCAAGGCGCATTTCGTCAAGGCCGAACTGGCCGTGCGCCAGCGCGACCCGGCCACCGCGCGCAGCGAACTTCAGGCGGCCGAGAAACTCGCTCCGGGCCTGCCCTTCGCCAAGCCCGAGGCACTGAGTGCCCTGCGCTCCGAGGTCGATCGACTCGCTACCGCCGACACCAGCAGCACGCCCGCCGCGCGGCCGCAACGCACCGACGCGCGCCGCATGGGCGCGCCGCAGCCAGCGCCAGCCACGGGCGGCGGCTTTCCCGTCGGCGGAGTGCTGATCGGGGCGGTGGTCATCGGCGGGCTGTTCCTGCTGCTGCGACGCCGGCGCCAACCGCCGCCGTATGACGCGCGCGGCCCGGTGGGCTACGGGCCGGGGCCGGGGCCGGCGCCAGCCAATCCCTATGCCCGTGACGACGCGTTCGGTCGCGGCTACGGACCAGGCTACCCGCCGCAGCCCGGCTCCGCCCCGTATGCCGCGGGTCCCGCGCAGGGCGGCCTGGGCTCGTCGCTCGCCGGGGGCCTGGGCACCGGACTGGCCGTGGGCGCCGGTGTCGTCGCGGCCGAGGAGATCGGCCGGCGGATGTTCGACCATGGGCACGACGCCAGCACCCACTTGCAGGATACGCCGCTGGCCGACCACGGCGGCGCCAATGCGAACAGCCCGCTGGCGCACGATGCGGGCGTCGACGCCTTCGGCGGCGCGCCCGACCCCGACATGGGAGGCCAGGACTTCGGCATCGCCGACAACGGCGGCTGGGACGACGCCGGCGGTGGTGGCCTGGACGACGTGGGCGGCGGCGACTGGGATCGCTGATCGCTGCCGGCCGGCTCTGCGGGTGGTGCCGTCCGACACGGCGAGCGCCGCCGCTCCTGCGCCGCCCCCCTGCAGCTTCTGGGAGGCTGACTCCAGCACACAAGGGGAACGGCCATGGGTTGGAACCGCAATCACGCAGCACGCCTGCTGCACGGCGAGGAACGGGCCCTGTTCGAGGCGAGCCTGCCCGAACGCGCCCACGCCTTGAGCGACCGGCAACTGCTCGCCAGCGCAGAGAAGCTGCGCCGCACGCGCGAGCGCCTGAGCGAGCGCGAGCCCAAGGCGCAGATGCTGGGCGAAGCGCTGCTGCGCGTCGAGCAGGAGGCGTCCCGGCGCAAGATCTCCGGGCCCGAGACGCTGACCGGGCCGCGCGCCGGCCGCACCGGCGGCCTGGGCTCGCGCGCCGAAAAGCCGTCGGAGGGCACGCAGGGCCGAACGACCAAGGCGCAGCCGCAACCGGGGCGCAGCAGCAAATCGCCCAACGCCGCTGGCCGCACGGCGGGCAACAGCGACAAGCCGCAGGCACAGAAAGCCCGCCGCAAGCGCGACGACCTGCCGCTGCCGGTGCGCGACACGACAGCCTGAGGCCGGCCGCTGCCCTGGGTCTGCGCGCCCGGGGAAACCCAGCGCGGCCACCCCGGAGTTGGGGAATTCTCCCCAGTCACGGCACGGACGTCGCGACCTGGACGGCACGTTGGTGCCATTGTTTCCAAGGGTAAACCGGCCTGGCTGAGCCGCCGGTCGTCGAGCGCCATGACATGGCCCGGCGTTTGCAGTGGTCCTTCACACGATCATGGATGCCCTGCGCCGCGCCCACCGCCTGACCCGCCTGCTGCTGGCGTGGTTCGCGCTGTCGGTGGGCTTCGCGATCGCGGCGCCGGTGCTGCAGCCGCAGTCGATCGAGCTGGTCTGCTCCGGCACCGGCGGCATGAAGATGATGGTGGACGACGAGGGCGGTGTTCCCGACCCCGGCGGCCACATGAAGGACTGCCGCCTGTGCGTCATGACCGGCGTGCCGGTGACACCGGTGGTGTTCGTCGCGCACGCGCCGCCGGCGCAGCCTCCCGCTTGTGTCCTGCCCGTTCCCGTGGTCGCCCGGACGGCGACCTACTTTCTCGCTCGAGCTCCACCACTCCGCTGACGTTTTCCTGGTTCGCGGCCGTTGTCGCAGGTGCTGCCTGCGTGCCTGCCCCCTCACGTCAGATCCCGGAGTCCGAGAAATGCGCAAGAAACGCATGGCCCTGGCTGTTGCCATGGCCTTCCCGATCCTCGCAGGCGCCCAGAACGCGCCGACCAAATCGCTCGGCGTCGTCACCATCACCGAGGGCCAGCCGACCTCGCTGCCGACACAGATCCCCACCACCATGGAGAGCGTCACCCGCCAGGACATCGAGCAGAAGATCAACGCCACCGACAGCGAAGACGCGCTCAAGTACCTGCCCAGCCTGCTGGTGCGCAAGCGCTATATCGGCGACTACAACCACGCCATCCTTTCCAGCCGCGCCTCGGGCACCGGCAACAGCGCCCGCTCGCTGGTCTACGGCGACGGCATCCTGCTGTCGAACCTGCTGGGCAACGGCGTCGGCGGCCTGAGCTTTCCGCCCCGCTGGGGCTTGGTGACGCCGGAGGAGATCGAGCGCGTCGACGTGATGTACGGCCCGTTCTCCGCGGCCTATCCCGGCAACTCGGTGGGCGCGGTGGTCGACTACGTGACCCGCATGCCGACGCAGTTCGAGGCGCACGGCAAGGTCGGTTTCCAGGTGCAGCCCTTCGAGCTGTACAACACGGACCAGACCTTCCGCTCCTGGGAAGCCAGCACCTCGGTCGGCAACCGCAACGGCGACTGGTCCTGGTTCCTGAATTTCAACCACACGGACAGCGAGAGCCAGCCGCTGACGTTCGCGACCCGGCTGGTCAGCCAGGGCACGCCCGGTACTGCCGGCACGCCGGTCACCGGCGCCGTGGTGGAGCGCAACAACGCCAACCTGCCCGAATTCATCCTGGGCACCCAGACGCAGTACCACACGAAGCAGGACCACGCCAAGGTCAAGGTCGCCTACGACTTCTCGCCCACGGTGCGCGCAGCGTACACGCTGGGCTTCTGGCAGAACGATTCCTTCGGGGACTCGGCCAGCTACCTGCGCGGGCCCACGGGCAACACCGTCACCAGCGGAGCCATCAACATCGGCGGCACCCAGTTCCCGGCCCTGACCGGCGCGGACTTTCCGCTGACGCAGGAGAGCCTGACGCACTGGATGCACGGCCTGTCGATCAAGAGCCATACGCAGGGCGTGTTCGACTGGGAGCTGGCAGCCAGCCTCTACGACTACAGCAAGGACATCAAGCGGCAGAACGCGGCGAGCAACCCGATCCCGGCGGCGCGCGACGGCGGCGCCGGCACGATTGCCGACGGCAGCGGCACCGGCTGGAACACGCTGGCGGCGCGCGGCACCTGGCGGCCCTTCGGCCAGAACGGGCCGCACATCTTCGAGGGCGGCCTGCAGCAGGACAGCTTCAAGCTGGATTACCTCACCAGCAATGCAAGCGATTGGCTCAACGGCGTGCCCACCACGCCGGTCAGCGATGTCGCAGGCAAGACGCGTCTGCGCAGCGCCTGGGCACAGGACGCCTGGAGCTTCGCGCCCGCATGGAAGACGGTGCTGGGCGGCCGCTACGAGCGCTGGGACGCCTATGACGGCCTGACCTTCATCGCCGGCACGCCGACGGCGACGAATCTCACGCCGCCCCCGCTGCTGAACACGCCGCAGGCGACGCGCTCCGAATCGCACTTCTCCCCCAAGGCCGCGGTGTCCTGGCAATGGCGGCCCGACACGGTGATCAAGGCCTCGGTCGGCCGCGCCGTGCGCATGCCCACGGTGCAGGAGCTCTACGGCGCGACTTCCACCACCAACTCGCTGTTCATCAACGACCCGAACCTGCGGCCCGAGAAGTCGTGGACCACGGAGTTGTCGCTCGAGAAGGACCTGGGCAACGCGCTGGTGCGAGCCACGCTGTTCACCGAAAACACGCACGACGCGATCTATTCGCAGCTGCTGCCGGTGATCGGGACCAACGGCAACCTCATCAACGTCAGCCGCGTGCAGAACGTCGACCGCATAGCCACGCAGGGCCTGGAGTTCGCCGCCAACGCCGCCGATGTCTGGTTGCACGGCCTGGAGCTGCAGGGCAGCCTGACCTACGCGCACTCCATCATCAAGGAGAACGCGGGCTTCGTCGTGACGCCGGGCGACACGATCGGCAAGCGCCAGCCCAACATCCCGCTGTGGCGCGCCACGGCATTGGCCAACTATCACTGGTCGCAGCAGCTCTCGACCAGTATCGCCGCCCGCTACAGCGGCAAGCAGTTCCGCACCCTGAACAACAGCGACGTCAATGGTTTCACCTACCAGGGCGTCAGCAAGTTCTTCACCGTGGACCTGCGCGCCGTGTACCAGGCGACCAAGGCGACGTCGGTGGCGTTCGGCATCGACAACGTCAACAACTACCAGTACTGGAATTTCCACCCGTATCCGCAGCGCACCTACGTCGCGGAAATGAAGGTGGACCTGTAAGCCAAGGGAGACCGCCATGAAGACTCCAGCCTTCGTTCTTGCGCAGCGGCGCAGCCTGTTCTGGCGCATCCACCTGTGGGCGGCGCTGATCGCCTCGCCGTTCGCGCTGGTGGCGGTGCTGACCGGGCTGCTGTACGTGTTCACGCCGCAGATCGAAGGCATGCTGTACGAGCACCTGGACACCGTCCGGCCCATGGCGGCGCGGCGTCCGCTCGACGAGGTGGTGCAGGCCGCGCGCGAGGCGGCCCCCGGCGGGCTGGAGCTGCGCTCGGTCAACGTGCCGGCACTGGCCGAGCGCTCGGTGCAGGTGTTCTTCAGCCCGCGCAAGCCGGGCGCGGCCGCTGCCGTGTCGGCGCATGCGGAGCACACGGGCCACGCCCAGCATGCAGGGACCGCCGCCGCGGCGCAGCCCGTCGCCGCGACGCCCGCCGCCCCCGAACCGTCGCAGTTCGGCGAGCGCCTGCCCCGCGGCGTCGTCGTCTACGTCAATCCCTACACGGCCGAAGTGCTGGGCAGCCACGCCGAGATGGAGCGCTTCAACCTGTGGGCGCGCCGCCTGCACTCTTCGCTGCTGCAAGGCGATGGCTGGCGCTGGATGATCGAGCTGGCCGCCAGCTGGATGATGGTGATGCTGCTGACCGGCGTGTACCTGTGGTGGCCGCGCCGGCGAGCACGCGTGCTGCCCGACGCGCAGGCCCGCGGCCGCGGCGCCTGGAAACAGTGGCACGCCTTCATGGGCGTGGCGCTGTCGGTCATGAGCCTGGCGATCCTGACCACCGGCCTCACCTGGAGCCGCCATGCCGGCGACCAGATCCGCTTTGCCCGCGACTTCCTGGGCCAGGCCTCGCCCAGCGCGCCCCGCGGCCTGCAGTCCGTCGCGGCGCACGGCCAGCCCGCGCTGGATTGGCAGTCGGTGCTGGCGATCGCGCAGCGGCAGGCGCCCCACGTGGCGACGCAGATGATGCCGCCACGCGGCGCCGCCGGCGTCTGGCGCTTGAACAACCTCGATCGCGGCCAGGCGCTGGGCCGCTTCAACCTCGTGCTGGATGCGTACAGCGGCAAGACGCTGTTCTTCGCCGGCTGGCAGGAGCAGACCGCCTTCGGCAAGGCGACCGCCATCGGCATTCCCTTCCACCGCGGCGAGTTCGGCTGGTGGAACCAGGCACTGTTGTTCCTGTTTGGCACGGGCGTGCTGTTCTCGGTGGTCTCGGGCTGGGTGATGCTGCTCAAGCGGCGCCGCCACGGCGCAGCGCTGCTGCCGCGCCTGATGGCCGGTGCCTGGACCTCGATGCCGCTCGCCGGCTGGGCCGTCGGCGGCGTGCTGTGCGTCGCGCTGCCCCTGCTGGCCGCATCGGCCGCGGTGGTCGTCCTCGTCGAAGCCCTGATCGACTGGCGCCGCCGCGCGGCCGCCCCGCTGCTGGCGCGGAGCTGATGCCATGAAATCGAACCGTTCCCTGTTCGTGGCCGGCAGCGTGGTGCTGCTGCACGTCGGCGGCGTGTGGGCGCTGCAGACCGGACTGGCGCAGCGCATCGTGATCGACGCCGAGCCGCAGGCGCTGATGGCGGAATTCATCGAACCGGAACGGCAGGTCGTCGCACCGCCGCCGCCGCCCCCGCGGCA
>NZ_JAQGNQ010000116.1 GCF_028291745.1 Ramlibacter sp.
GAGGGTGGAGTCCATGTCGAAGGCGATGAGCTTGAAGTCGCTCAGCGCCAGCGGCGGCGTGAAGCCCTGGACCTGCAGGCCGGGCGCGATGTCTTGGAACGGCATGGCGCGATTTTCTCACTGGCCCACGTTCATCACATGGTCGCTGGCGCGCAATCCTTCGCTGCTGGCGGGCGTGCTGAAGCACAAGCCGGTCGCCGTGATGCTCTCCGTCGGCGAGGCGCGGCCCTTCGCGCCCGACATCCATGCAGCGGGGCTGATCCCCGCCATCGAGCCGGTGGGCGATGTACGCGCAGGGCGCCGCCGACTGCCTCGCGCCGCGTACCTAGTGCGCCAGTTGCTGCTTCTGGACCAGCGACAAGCCGGACGGATCGCCCGCCTTGCAGCGGCTGCCGTTCAGGGTCGAGCCCGTGCCCAGGCAGGCCAGCTTGCCGGAGGCGCTGGGCTTGCGGGCCGTTGTCTTGGCCTGCTTCTCGTCGTCCTCGGCGGCCCTGGATTCAGTCAGGCGCTTGCGCTCCACCGTTGCGGCAGCTGCGTCGGAGGGGCGGGCGTAGGGCGAGGCGTAGAGCTTCTGTACCTGCGACTGGCCCCAGTCGTAGCTGCCCGCGCTTGCCCCGGAGCTGGCCGACTGCGCGAATGCCTGCGTGACGGCCAGCAAGGCGAGGGCGGCGAGGGTGAGGTGCGCTTTCATGCGCGCGACCTTAGCGGCGAGGCACTGACCGGCAACTGACCCGAGACCGCTGCCGCCACGCGCCCTGCCTGGCACGGAAAAATTCCGTTTGGCCACCTCCGGTCCTAGAATGCCGCCACGGGGACACGAGCAGACTCCCCGTGCACCAAGAGGCTTGCGCCTCCAAGTTCTGCTCCTGACGATGGGCCTTGCCCACTCGGGAGTGCGACCTTGTCCAGACCCTCCGTTGCCTTGCTCTATCCGGGAGACCGCGCGCTGCGGGACCGCTCGGACCCGGCCGAAAGCCGCTTTGCGCCCCTGTTCGATGCCTTCGCCGCCGCCGGCATCGAAGCCGTGCCGGCCGTGTATCACGACGACTTCGCCGATGAAGTCGAAGCGCAGTTGCGCGAGGTCGCCGTCGTGCTCGCCTGGTGCAACCCGATCCAGGATGGCCGGCGGCGCGACCGGCTCGATGCGCTGCTGCGGCGTGTCGCCGACGCCGGCGTCCTGGTCAGTGCGCACCCGGAGGCCATCCTCAAGCTCGGGACCAAGGACGTCCTGGTCGAAGCGCGCGATCTTCCCTTCGGCAGCGACGTGGCGCGCATCGACAGCCTCGCGCAACTGCAAGCGGAATTGCCGGAGCGCCTTTCCCGCGGGGCCCGGGTGCTCAAGCAGCACCGCGGCCACAGCGGGATCGGCGTGTGGCGGGTCGAAGCGGTGGATCCGCATCTGGCCTCCTCGCAATTGCGCGTGCGGCAGGCGCAGCGTGGCAGCGCGGAGGAGGTGATGGACCTGGCGTCGCTGATCGCGTTGCTGGGCCCGTGCTTCGAGCCTGCCAACGGCGGCCACATGATCGACCAGGCCTGGCAGCCGCGGCTGGTGCAGGGCATGGTGCGCGCCTATCTCGTGGAAGAGCGCGTCGCGGGCTTCGGCCTGCAGTCCGTCAACGCGCTGTATCCCGCAGCACCGGGAGAGCCGCCGCCACCGACCGGCCCGCGGCTCTATCACGACGCGGATCTGCCGCAGTTCCAGGGACTGCGCGATTCGCTGGAGACACTCTGGGTCGAACTGCTTCGCTGCCAGGTCGGCCTGCCGCGCAACTGCGTCCCGCTGCTCTGGGACTGGGACTTCCTGTACGGCGAGCCGACGGCGCAGGGAGCCGAGCGCTTCGTGCTGTGCGAGATCAACGTCAGCAGCGTGGCGCCGTTTCCGCCGTCGGCGATTGGGACGATCGTGTCGGCGGTGCAGGCGCGGTTGGCGCACTTGACGCGCCTGTGAGGAGCGTCCATGCCGTTCGCCATGGCGTCTCGACTGGGCCGATTCCTGCTTGTTGCACTCTGGTGCGCCATCGCCGCCGCGCAACCGGGGCCGCTGCACCTCGTGGCCACCATCGACCTACCGGGAACAACGGGCCGCCTCGACCATCTTGCCTACGCCGCGGACCAGAACCTGCTGTTCGTGGCCGGACTGGGTGCTGACACGGTTGAAGTCATCGACCTCAAGGCCCGGCGCAGACTGCGTCGCATCACCGGCATCCGCGAGCCGCAAGGCCTGGCCTATGCACCGGGGCTGGGACTGTTCGTGGCGAGCGGGCAGGGCGACGCAATCCTGCGCGTGCAGGGCGAACAGGTGCGCACGCTGGCGACCGGGCTACCCGACGCCGACAACCTGCGGCTGGATGCCTCGGCGGGCCGCCTGTATGTCGGCTATGGCAATGCGCTCGCCGTGATCGATGCGCGCTCTGGCGCAGTGCTGCAGCGGCTGCCGCTACCGGGGCACCCGGAAGCGTTCGACATTGCGGAGAACAGGATCTACGTGAATGTGCCGACGGCGGGCGCGGTGATCGTGCTGGACCTGACCTCCGGCAAATCGATCGCGCAATGGCCGGTGGCGCCGGCGCGCGCCAATTTCGCGATGGCGCTGGACGCCTCGTCGCACCGCTTGTTCGTGGCGACCCGGCGTCCGCCGCAGTTGCTTGCGTTCGCAACCGACACGGCGCAAGCAAGCCCACCGGTCCCGGTCTGCGGCGACGTCGACGACCTGGCCTTGGACGCGACCCGGCACACGCTGTACGTGGTCTGCGGTGACGGACATGTTCTGGCCATGGGCACGCAGGATCGCACACCGGTGCAGCCTGGGCAGGCGGTGGGCACGGCTGCGGGCGCACGCACGGGCCTGTGGGTGCCGGCCTTGCGGACCTTGTTCGTGGCCGTGCCGGCGAGTGGTGGCCGGAGTGCGGCGATCCTGCTGTATCAGGTGCCGTGAGCAGGCCGGAAAAGCGCTGCATCCGGCACCGTAGCAGCCATGGATCGCACGCGGGCCGCCGGGCTCAGTTGATGTCGACGCGGTAGTCCTGGCCTTCCCAGCTGCCGCTGTCGGTCCAGAGGAAGGTGAAGTCGATCCGCGTTCCGGCCGCAAGGCCGCTCGTGGGCAGGGCCAGCACGTACTGCCCGAGCCCGTTGTCGGTGGTCTCGCTGTCGGCGACTCCCTGCCAGCCGTCGATGCCGTGGTGGACGCGTGCCGGGCGCGGCAGGTACAGCCACAGCGCCTGGCCGCTGCGCATCCGCGCAATCGGCGCGCGTGGCGACCACAGCGCCTCGGCGGGCGCCGGGCGGCGGCCGCCATAACGCCGCCACACCGCCTCGGGACGATCGAACGGACGCCCCAGCGCGCGGCTCGCAGCCAGCTTGACGAATTCCGCATGGGCCCACACGAGCGGCATCGCCGAACCCGTGGGCTTGCCCAGCGTCAGCCATGGACGCGGGGACGACGGCTCGTCCCAGACCTGCTCGGGAATCAGCCCGCAGCGCCCGACCATCGCTGCCATCGACTGCAGGTAAGGCAGGGGGTCGCGCCCCGCCGCGAGCTCGTAGTGACCGCGCTCGCCGCTCAGCAGGGGCCAGGCGCGCCCGCGGCCGGCGCCGTCGAACGGGCTGCCGTCGGCGCGTTCGCCATAGCCGTCGCCCACGTAGCGATGCCAGGCGGAACCGGCCGGTGTCTCCACCCGCAGCAGGGCGTCCGCGAGCTTGATCGTGTCGAGCATCAGCGGATCGCCGGCGTCGCGCAAGCCCATGCGCACCAGGTGCAGGAAGTCGGTCGCGACCTGATCCTCCGCCGCGAGGCCGGGGTCCTCGATCTGGTTCTTGATGGCCAGGATGCGTTCGAGATGGCGCAGGCCATCGGTGTCCACCGGCGGCGCGATCCGCACGTAGTAGCCGGCGAGCCCATGCGCTCGCGCGAGTGCCGTGTCGTGCACGGCGGTCCACTCTTCGATGCGCGAATTCCAGTCGTCCGCGATCCGCAGCGCCCAGCCCCTGGCCGGCTCGGCGAGCCATGGCGCGCCGCAGACCAGCGCGGCGATGCAGGTCGCCAGGGTGAAGGCATTGATCCCGGCGTCCTCTTCCCAGCGGTCCTGCTCCGAGGCGGGGCCCACGCGTGCAATGAAGGCGAGCGCGCGCCGGATCATGGGCGCGACCTCGATGCCGTCGAGGGCTTCGCGTTCGGCCAGCGCGGCCGCCAGCAGCACCGGGAACGCCGCTTCGTCGAGCTGGCAACCCTGCCAGAAAGGCGCTCCGCCCAGCCACTGGTTCTGCGACCAGTTGCCGGCGGCGAGCTGGGTTGCGACCAGGTAGCGCAGGATGTCGCGCGCTTCCGGCACCGCCCCCAGCGCCAGCAGGCCGCCGGCGCTTTCGACCAGGTCGCGCGGCCACACCAGGTGGTAGCCGCCGATGTTGTCGTTGCTGTTGCCCCAAGGCACGCTCAGGCTCGCGACCATCGCGCCCACGAAGGTCTTGTCCTGGTGCACCCGCAGCACCATGGCCGAGGTCGCCAGTTGTTCGGCGAGCGCGGGCGGCAGGCCCGCCGGTTGTTGCACCTGGTGGTGCCACTCTTGCCAGGCGCCGACGTGGGCCGCCCAGGCGAGGTCGAAAGGCTGGCACAACGCCGCCACTGCGAGGGTGGCGGCGGACTCGCGGCTGGCCGCAATGCCGAGCGCGAGCGTCGCCGAGCGCGGCAGCTCGCCGATCAACGCCACGGTCCCCGGGCCGGCCGTGTCGAACTGCCAGGTGAGCCGGCCATGGCGGTCGAAGTCCTGCCAGCCATCGCTGGCGCCGACGTAGCCGGCGCTGGCGGCCCCCCACGCATCGCACTGGCTGCTATCCACTGCGGCCAGCGCCAGCCCGAACGGCCCCTGCTCGGCCCACAACATGCGCCGGCCGCGGTACCAGCCGGCCTCGGCCACGTTGTCGTGCCCGGTGCCACCCAGGTGCGGCGCGAGCAGCGCGTACGGACGCAGCGCGGCATCGCCGAGCAAGGCGACTTCGATGAGCAGCACCTCGCGCTGCGGGTCGGGCGCGATCCGCAGCCGCAGTTCGAACCGCGGGTGCTTGTGGACGATTTCGAGCGCCGGCACGCCGGCCTGCGGCACGACGATGCGGTACGACTCCAGCCGCTTGACCTCCACCCAGAAGCCCTGCCCATCGGCGACGATGAAGCCGAGGTCGCGGATCTGCGGCAGGTCGATGCGCGGGGAGTAGACCTCGTTGAGGATGCCGAAGCCGGTGGTGAACCACAGCCGGCCGGCACCGAGCGAGCAGCCGACCAGATCCTTGTCGCTGCTCGTCCAGGTGGGATGGGTTCCGGGTGCTCCGGGTGCGTGCATGGAATGCTTCCGCTGTCGTGGCGTAAGCCCGAGCATCGCATGGCCTTGGGCTATGTCCGGGGCACGCTGCGCTCAGGCCGTGCCGAGGCGCCAGAGAGAAGTGATTTCGCGACTGCGAGCCGCCGCAAACGGATCGCTCGCATCGCTCGCCTTCGGATGGCGCGGCCGGACGTCCAGGCGCTCGCGAACGACCAGACCGCCGGCATCGAACAGCGCGCGCAATTCGTCGCGGGTACGCAGCCCCAGGTGCTCCGCCAAGTCGGACAGCACCAGCCAGCCCTCGCCTCTTGGCGCGAGCCGCTCGCGCAGTCCGCCGAGGAATCCGCGCAGCATGCGGCTGTCCGGGTCATAGACGGCATGCTCCAGCGCCGAGCTGGGCGTGCCCGGCAACCACGGCGGGTTGCACACGATGAGCGGAGCGGTTCCAGCCGGAAACAGGTCGGCTTCGACGACCTCGATCTGTCCCTGCAGGCCCAGGCGCTGGATGTTGTCGCGGGCGCACGCCAGGGCACGCGGGTTCAGGTCGGTTGCCACGACGTGTGCGACCCCGCGGCGCGCGAGCACGGCCGCGATCACACCGGTGCCCGTGCCGATGTCCCAGGCCAGCGAGGCTCCGGCGGGCAGAGTCGCCGCGGCGATCAGGTCGAGGTACTCGCCGCGCACCGGCGAGAACACGCCGTAGTGCGCGTGAATGCGGTTGCCCGGGGGCGGCCCGAGCGCCGGCACCTCCACGCCGGTCTTGCGCCATTCATGGGCGCCCACCAGGCCCAGCAATTCGCGCAGGGCCACGACGCAGGGCTCGCCGTGCGGCGGTCCCCACGCCTCGGCGCACGCGACATGCAGGTCGGGCGCCCGGCGAAGGCGGATGCCGTAATCGCCGTCGACCTCGATGACTACCATGCCCAGCACGCGCGCACGGCGTCCTTGCGCCTGTCGATGGCGGTAAAAGGCTTGCGCCGGTGATGCGGGTGCGCTGGCCGGTTTGCGGGGCGGGCGGTCGAGCCGGCGGGCCAGCGCCTGCAGGAGCTGGCGCGCGTTCTGGAAGTCGCCGCGCCACAGCAGCGCCGTGCCTTCGGAGGCCAGGCGATAGGCCACGTCGGCCGGGATCTGGTCGTCGGCCATCTGCACGCGCGCCGGCGCTGGCCAGCCCGCCTCCGAACGCCAGGGCGCCTGCCGCGGCTGGCCACCTTCGTGCCACGTGAGGACCATCAGGGCTGGAGCGTTCATCGGAAAGCGAAAAGGCCCCGAAGGGCCTTGCGAATCGAGCACTTGGCGGTGCGCAGAAAAACTGGGGTGGCTGATGGGACTCGAACCCACGACAACAGGAATCACAATCCTGGACTCTACCAACTGAGCTACAGCCACCGCAAGCCCGCGATTATAGCCGGACCGCGCGCGGCCTCACGGGTTGACCAGCACGAGTTTGCCTTTCACGGCGCGCGAGCCCATGCGGGCATAGGCCGCCTTGAGCTCGGCCATCGGCATGGTGCGGTCGATCACGGGCTTGACCTTGCCTTGCCCATACCACTGCGCCAGCTCCTGCATCATGGAGGCATTGGCCTTCGGTTCGCGGCGCGAGAAGTCGCCCCAGAAGACGCCGACGATCGATGCCCCCTTCAGCAGCGCCAGGTTCAAGGGCAGGCTCGGGATCGGCCCCGCGGCGAAGCCCACCACCAGGTAGCGGCCCCGCCAGGCAATCGAGCGGAAGGCCGGCTCGGCGAAGTCGCCGCCGACCGGGTCGTAGATCACGTCGGGGCCCTTGCCGTCGGTGGCCGCCTTCACCGCCTCACGAAAGGCCGTGGGCACCGCGTGGGTCGTGTAGTTGATGGTGGCATCGGCGCCGATGGAGCGGCACAGCGCGCATTTCTCGTCGGTCGATGCGGCGGCAATCACGCGCGCACCCATCGTCTTGGCGATCTGGATCGCGGCGGTGCCGACGCCGCCTGCGGCGCCCAGCACCAGCACGGTTTCGCCCGCCTTCAGTTGCGCGCGATCGACCAGCGCGTGATGCGAGGTCGCGTAGATCATGATGAAGGCGGCCGCATCGACGAATGGAAATCCCGCCGGCAGCGGCATGCACAGATGCGCCGGCGCAATGGTGTGCGTGCCGAAGCCGCCGGTGCCCGAGAGGCAGGCCACATGCTGGCCCACTTTCAGGTACGTGACGCCTTCGCCCACCGCGGCAATCACACCTGCGTATTCCGAGCCGGGCACGAAGGGCAGCGGCGGCTTGTGCTGGTACTTGTTCTGCACGATCAGCAGGTCGGGGAAGTTCAGGCTCGCGGCCTTGATCTCCACCAGCACCTCGCCGGCCAACGGCCGCGGCGTGGGCAGTTCCTTCCATTGCAGCGCGTCGACGCCGACCGGGTTTTCGCAGAGCCAGGCATGCATGCGGATCCTCCAACACGTGATGGGCCGGATCATAGGCAAGCGGCCGCGCTGCGCGAGTCCCAGCGGTGACCGCCGCCTACAATCGCGGCACGATGAAGATCCTGCTCTCCAACGACGACGGCTACCAGGCGCCGGGCATCGTGGCGCTGTACGAGGCGATCCGCGAACTCGGCGAAGTCGAAGTCGTCGCGCCGGAGCACAACAACAGCGCCAAGTCGAACGCGCTCACGCTGCACGCGCCGCTGTACGTCAACGAGGCCGGCAACGGCTTTCGCTACGTGAACGGCACGCCGGCCGACTGCGTGCACATCGCCCTGACCGGCCTGCTTGGCTACCGACCCGACCTGGTGGTCAGCGGCATCAACAACGGCGCCAACATGGGCGACGACACGATCTACTCCGGCACGGTGGGTGCGGCCATGGAGGGCTATCTGTTCGGCGTGCCCGCAATCGCCTTCTCGCAGACGGAAAAGGGCTGGGCCCATCTCGACGCCGCGGCCCGCAAGGCGCGCGAGCTGGTGCAGTTCCTGGCGGA
Organism: Ramlibacter sp.; assembly: GCF_028291745.1. Lineage (GTDB taxonomy): Bacteria > Pseudomonadota > Gammaproteobacteria > Burkholderiales > Burkholderiaceae_C > Ramlibacter. The sequence goes on from NZ_JAQGNQ010000116.1 coordinate 8,257, forward strand.
ACACCATCGCACGGACGACGCCCACTGGCTGTTGAACGTCAACATCCCGAATCGCCCCTACGAGGAATTGAAGCCCTACAAAGTGTGCCGGCTCGGGCGCCGCCATGCCGCGGAGAAGGTGATCGCGCAGACCAGCCCCCATGGCCAGACCATGTACTGGATAGGCGCGGCCGGTCCCGCCAAGGACGACGCCGAGGGCACCGACTTCCACGCGGCGCTGCAGGGGCATCCCACCATCACGCCGCTGAAGGTGGACCTCACCGATCACGACGCGCTGCGCTACTGGGCGCAGGCGGCCGCCCGCACCGAGGCGGGCGCATGACGCGGCGTCCCGGCTTCCCGGTGCGGCTGCCGGGCAGCGCGCCGCTGCCGGCTGTGCGGCGCGTGGGCAGCGGCGCGCCGCCCGCGGCACCGGCCGCGCCTGCGGGCCTCGGCCTCGACTCGCAGGCGGTGCGGTCGCGCATGGTGCACAAGCTTGCGGCGCAAGGCATTGCGGATGCCCGCGTGCTGGCCGCCATGAACGCGGTGGAGCGTCATCGCTTCGTCGACACCGCCCTGGGCAACCAGGCCTATGAGGACACCAGCCTGCCGATCGGCTGGGCGCAGACGATTTCCAAGCCCAGCGTGGTCGCACGCATGATCGAACTGCTGCTGGCCGGGCGCACGGGCGCGGACGGCCGCCTCGGGCGCGTGCTCGAAGTGGGTACCGGTTGCGGCTATCAGGCCGCAGTGCTGAGCCATGTGGCCAGCGAGGTCTACAGCATCGAGCGCCTGCGCGGCCTGCATGAGCGCGCCCGCGAGAACCTGCGCGCCTTTCGTCTGGCCAACGTGCATCTGCTGTTCGGCGACGGCATGGCCGGATTCGCCAAGGGCGCGCCCTATGCGGGCATCATCGCCGCGGCCGGTGGCGAGGCGGTGCCCGCTGCCTGGACCGATCAGCTTGCCGACGGCGGGCGCATCGTCGCGCCGATGGTGATGCCGCACGGACAGCAGGCGCTGATCGTGCTCGAGAAGAGCGGCGGGGCACTCCGGCAATCCGTCCTTGAGGGCGTTCACTTTGTCCCCCTAAAATCCGGCATTGCATGAGGATTCACAGAATGACTTTGCGCGAGCGCGCGTTTGGTGGCCTGGCCCTGGTGCTGGCCTGTGTGGTGATGGCCGGCTGTGCCGGCCCGCGCCGCGCGCCGGCACCGGTTGAAGAACGCGGCGCCGTTCGCCATCCCGGGGTCGGCGCGGAACGGGCTGCCACGGCCGCGCCCCTGCCCGGCGCCGAGAACGCAGGCAAGCCCGGGTACCGCACGGTGCAGCGCGGCGAAACGCTGGTGCACATCGCGCTGGAGAGCGGGCAGAACTGGCGTGACATCGCCCGCTGGAACGGGCTGGACAACCCCGACCGGCTCGAGGTGGGCCAGGTGCTGCGCGTGGTGCCGCCGGGCGCCGTCGCCAGCGCCAGCCCCACCGCGCCGGTGGAACGCGCGGCCGCCTCCGCACCGCTGCCTGCGGGCACGGCGTCCGCCTCCGCATCCGCGGCCTTGCCGCCGGGTTCGGCGGCCAGCAGCGTGTCGCGCGGGACGGTTACCGCGGCGACGCCCCCACCGGCCGCCTCGGTGCCGGCCGAGGATGAGGTCGCCTGGGCCTGGCCCACGGTCGGCGCGGGCACCGTGCTGGCCGGCTTCGACGAGCAGAAGAACAAGGGCATCGACATCGGCGGCCGCGCCGGCGACCCGGTGCTGGCTTCGGCCGACGGCCGCGTGGTCTATGCCGGCGCCGGCCTGCGCGGCTACGGCAACCTGATCATCCTGAAGCACAACAACACCTACCTCACGGCCTACGCCCACAACCAGTTGCTGCTGGTGAAGGAAGACCAGACCGTGCGCAAGGGCCAGAAGATCGCGGAGATGGGATCGACCGATACCGACCGCGTGAAGCTGCACTTCGAGATCCGCCGGGAAGGCAAGCCGGTCGATCCCACCAGGTACCTGCCGGTGAAGTAGCGATGAAACGGCGCAACGGGCACGGTTCGCCGACGCCTGCAGGCGCCCGCCAGGATGCGGACGACGTTCCAGCGGATGAGCCGGAACCCGGGCCCCGCGACATCGCACTCGAGATCCCGTTCGCGGCGGCGGAGGCACCCGCAGCCGCCGATGTGCAGCCCCTGCGCGACATCCCGGCCGAGCTCGTCGGCGAGAGCACCGATACGCTCACGCTCTACCTGCGCGACGTGCGCCGCACGACCCTGTTCACTCCCGAGGAGGAATACGCCACCGCGGTGCGGGCGCGGGCGGGCGACTTCGCCGCGCGCCAGTCGATGATCGAGCACAACCTGCGGCTGGTGGTGAGCATCGCCAAGGGCTATCTCGGACGCAGCGTGCCGCTGGCGGACCTGATCGAGGAGGGCAACCTCGGGCTGATGCACGCCATCGGCAAGTTCGAGCCCGAGCGCGGCTTCCGCTTCTCGACCTACGCGACGTGGTGGATCCGCCAGTCGGTGGAACGGGCGGTGATGAACCAGGGCCGCGTGATCCGCCTGCCGGTGCACGTCGTGCGCGAATTGCAGCAGGTGCTGCGGGCGCGCCGCACGCTGGAGAACGATCCCTCTTTCAGCGCGGCGCGCAATGGCGACGGCGACAGCGTGCGGGTGGAAGACGTCGCCGCCCTGCTGGGGCGCGAGGTGCAGGAGGTCGCGCAGCTGCTGGCGATGGCGGAGACGCCGCGCTCGCTCGATGCCGTGGTGGAGCGCTCTGACGACGAGCACACGCTGGGCGACTTCATGGCCGACGAACTCGCGCCCGATCCCACCGGCGTGGCGCAGGACCACCAGGTCGAGCGCCTGCTGGCCGGCTGGATCCAGACCCTGTCGCAACGCGAGAAGGAAGTGCTGGAAGGCCGCTTCGGCCTCTACGAGCGCGAGCCCGAGACTCTGGAAGTCCTGAGCGATCGCCTCGGGCTCACGCGCGAGCGCGTGCGCCAGATCCAGAACGAGGCGCTGAGCAAGCTGAAGCGGCAGATGGCGCGCAGCGGGGTCGATCGGCAGGCCCTGTTCTAGCGGGCCTGGGCAGGGTCGACTGCTAAAGTCGGCGCCATGCCGTGGCCTGTACTCGTCTTCGATATCGAATCCATCCCCGATGTGGCGGGTCTGCGCCTGCTGCGCGACGCGCCCGCCGATGCAGCGGACGCCGAGGTCTTCGGCCAGTGGCTGCAGGAGCGCAAGGACGCCGGCCAGAGCGACTTCATGCCGCTGCACCTGCAGCGCGTGCTGGTGATCAGCTGCGTGTTCCGCAATGCCGAAGGGCTGCGCGTGCATTCCTTCGTCGATCGCGACAACGCCAGCGAAGGCCGGATCGTGCAGCAGTTCTTCAAGACCGTCGAACAGAAGACGCCGCAGCTGGTGAGCTGGAACGGCGGCGGCTTCGACCTGCCGGTGCTGCACTACCGCGGCCTGCGCCACGGCGTGGTGGCCGGCAAGTACTGGGACATGGGCGAGGACGACCGCGAGTTCAAGTGGAACAACTACATCAGCCGCTACCACATGCGGCACCTCGACCTGATGGACCTGCTGGCGATGTACCAGCCGCGCGCCAGCGCCCCGCTGGACGCGATGGCCAAGCTGTGCGGCTTCCCCGGCAAGCTGGGGATGGATGGCTCGAAGGTGTACGAGGCCTACCTCGGTGGCAAGCTGGAGGACATCCGCCGCTACTGCGAGACCGACGTGATGAACACCTATCTCGTGTACTGCCGCTTCCAGAAGATGCGCGGCGGCTTCACCGAGGCCGAGTACGCGCAGGAGATCGAGTTCGTGAAGCACACGCTGGGTGAGCTGGCACCCAATGAGTCGCACTGGCAGGAGTACCTGGCCGCGTGGGTGTGAGCGTGGATTGCGGGTCCAGGCCCGCAATGACATCCGGCGACAATCGGGCCATGACCGAGAAAGCAGTGCCGCCCGTGCATCCCGAGGGCTGGCTGGAAATCGAATCGCTCGACATCGAGGCGCAGGGCGTGGCCCGCCGGCCCGACGGCAAGGTGGTGTTCATCGACGGCGCCCTGCCGGGCGAACTGGTGACGGCGAACGTCCACCGCAAGAAGAACAACTGGGAGCAGGCCTCGCTGGTGCAGGTGCACCGCGAATCGGCGCAGCGCGTGCGCCCGCGCTGTCCGCACTTCGGCCTGCACGAAGGCGCCTGCGGCGGCTGCAAGATGCAGCACCTGCACCCCGCCTCGCAGGTGGCGATCAAGCAGCGCGTGCTGGAAGACAACCTCTGGCACCTGGGCAAGGTCAAGGCCAACACCGTGCTGCCCGCGATCCAGGGCCCCGACTGGGGCTACCGCTGGCGCGCGCGCTTCAGCGTGCGCAACGTGCGCAAGAAGGGCACGGTGCTGGTCGGCTTCCACGAGCGCAAGAGCCGCTACGTGGCGGACATCCGCGAGTGCCACGTCGTGCCCAAACACGTCAGCGACCTGCTGCTGCCGCTGCGCACGCTGATCGGGTCCATGGAGGCCATCGAGACCTGCCCGCAGATCGAGCTGGCCTGCGGCGAAGGCGTGACGGCGCTGGTGCTGCGCCACCTCGAGCCGCTTTCCCCGGGCGACCAGGAAAAGCTGCGCGTGTTCGCCCGCGAGCACGCCGATGCCGGCGTGCAGTGGTGGCTGCAGCCCAAGGGTCCCGACACGGTGCGGCTGATGGAAGAGGGCGGCACTGAACTGCACTACACGCTGCCGGAGTTCGGCATCCGCATGCCCTTCCGGCCGACCGACTTCACGCAGGTCAACCCGCACATCAACCGCGTGCTGGTGGACCGGGCGCTGCGCCTGCTGGAGGTGCAGCGCAGCGAACGCGTGATCGACTGGTTCTGCGGCCTCGGCAACTTCACGCTGCCGCTGGCGACGCGCGCGGGCGAGGTGCTGGGCATCGAGGGCAGCGAGACGCTGGTGGCGCGCTCGCGCGAGAACTACGCGTACAACCAGGCCGGCCGCGCCGAGCCGTTGGCGACGACCCATTTCGAGGCGCGCAACCTGTTCGAGATGACGCCCCCGCAGCTGGTGGCCGACGGGGCCGCCGATCGCTGGCTGGTGGATCCGCCGCGCGAGGGCGCCTTCGCGCTGGCGAAAGCGCTGGCCGACCTGCACCAGGACCCGGCGCTGCGCACGGGCGGCTGGACGCCGCCCCGGCGGATCGTGTACGTGAGCTGCAATCCGGCGACGCTGGCGCGCGATGCCGGCCTGCTGGTGCACCAGGCGGGCTATGCCTGCAGCGCCGCCGGCGTGGTCAACATGTTCCCGCACACCGCGCACGTGGAGTCGATGGCGGTGTTCGATCTGCTGCCACCGGCGCCGTAGCCCTCACTTCATGTCGAACTGCAGCCGCTGCGCATCGTGCGACAGCAGCACGCGTTCGGCGGTGGTCTTGCAGGTCCACGTCTGCTGCACGCCGGGCTTGGGAATGGCAAGCGCGTGGACGTCGAACACGACCTCGCACATGCCGCCTTCGGCCCGCGCCGATTCATAGCGGATCGCCTGCACCGGCGGCTGCAGCGAGCGCACGTGCGCCGCCAGCGCGTGACAGGAGGCGTAGTCGTCCGGGTCGCGCCACTGCTCGCGTTGGCCGGACCACGGCGGCTGGGTGAGGTCCAGTTCGCTGCCGGAAAACTTCGCCTGGAAGAAGGTCAGCTCGGTCAGCACGGGCTGCTCGCGCAGGCCGTCGGAGTCCATGTGGAAGCGCCAGCGCCAGTACGCGACTTCGGCCGCGACGGTGGCGGGCTCGTCGGCGCCGTACCAGGCGCCCGGCTCATCGGGGCGGCGAAAGCGCGAGGGCCATGCACTGACGTAGCGAAAGGGCGTGGCCAGCAGGTAATGCGCGCTGGCGCTGCGCGGGGGCAGGGCGGGCTTGCTGTCCTCCAGCAATTGCTCGAGCAGCAACTGTTCGTCGAGATCGTCGACCAGCCGCATGGTCGCGACGCGATGCTGCGCTTCGACCCCGCGCCAGAGGACCCGCTTGCGCGACTGGACCTGTGCGAGCCAGTCGTCCTGCCAGGGCATCACACCATCGCGCGGGCGCCGTCGAGGTAGCTCACCACCCGCACCAGGCCGTCGACCTTCTGCACGGCGTCGCGCGGGGCGGCGTTGAAGGCCCGGTTGTAGCTGGCCATCCAGGCGCGGCGCTGGCCGTCGTCGTTGCCCACCAGGGCGTCGAGCGAGCGGTACAGGCGAATCAGCAGCGCCGCCAGTTCGGCGGGCTTGCTGCCGGGGTCTATCGTCTTCTCGCCCTTGGCCATGCGCGAGATCTGCGACTCGCTCAGGCCCACCACGCGCGCCAGGCTGGCATTGTTGAGGCCCAGGAACTGCGCGGCCCGGACCGCCGCCTTGGTCAGGACCGCGGCGGCCGCGGGCGAGCCCTGGCTGGCGATGACGGTGGCGGGACGGGGCATGATGCGCTCCTGGGCGAGTGGGGACGTTGCCATGGCAATTCTACTAGCCATTTCCCTCCTGCAGCAAGATCGGGGCGCAGGGGGAAGTTGGATGTCATCCCGGGCTTGACCCGGGATCCCATGCGGCGCCTGCACAAGCGCCGTCGTGGATTGCGGGCCAAGCCCACTAGTGTCCGGAGAAGAGTTCGCATTTGGGCGGTAAGTCATTGATCTGCTTGATGTAATTGCCCCCTGATGCGGGAATCGATTTGAATTTCGTGCGCCCGGCAGCCCACACTCGCAGTC
>NZ_JAQGNQ010000122.1 GCF_028291745.1 Ramlibacter sp.
GATCTTGATTCGGTCACCGAACGCCGCGCTGCGATACCGCTCCCGCAGCGCCTGGACCAGTTCCTTGCGTGTCGTCATGCTGATTTGCCTCGTCACGTTGTGCCGCCCCCGCCGGACAATCCGACGGGTAGCAAACTACGTGAGGCAACAGGTCAGCACGGGTAGCAGTTCTGATGAGTCAATGCGCGGCAGATTGTAGGTGTCACCGCGGCGCGGCTTGCTCGAAGGCGCCGCGCTCGCGGTGCACGACCGTTACTTTCGTGCCAACGCGATGGATCAGGGAGCGCTCCTCGATGACGGTGTCGTCCAGGCGCAGGCGGCCCCGGACTTCGAAGTAGTCCGACTTCACGCCGGCGTAGAGCGGCGGGAAGCTCGAGCCGGTGGGCAGCAGCCTGGCCGTATCGGTCACGAAATTGAAGGCCTGGTGTTCGCGATCGGCCACCACGCGCTTGGCATCTGCGAGGGCGAGATTGGTGCCGACGGCATACAGGACTTCCGCCGGTGCCGTGTTGATGTTCACCGGCGCGCTGGTGGTGCCCGGCAGGATGGTGACGTAGGGCTCGAGGGCCGTGATCGTGTCCTGCGGCACGCCCAACCAGGCGAGCTGTTCGATTCGTTGCGGGAACAACATTGCCTTGCCGGAGTTGAGATTGTCGATGTGGATGTCGGAGGCAAAGCGCAGGCTCTCGGCCAGCTTGCTCAATTGGTCGGCCGGCAGCCCGAGCACGTCGAACAAGCGCTGGAACTGCTTGAACGGATCCTGCTGGATCGAGCCGGCCGCGACCAGGTTGCCGAGATTGAGCCTGCCCTGCAGGTCGGTGATCTCGCCTGACAGGAACACGTTGTCGGCGGCGTCACCGCTGTACATCATGTTGTTTGGGTCGGCCGCGAGGAAAGTCGACAGCCGCGCCTCCTGCAAGGGAACCGCCCAAGGCTCCGCGAGATGGTCGATGTTGCCGGCCTGGAAGTCCTCGCGCAGGATCAGGCGCGCCCAGTCGAGGGCGCCGGTGAGGATCCAGCTCGATTGCACGCGCGAGCGGTCGGCGGCCTCCACCTCCACGCTGCGCCATTGCTGCCACATCGCCCCGGCCGCGAGCGTGGCCACCAGGGTGACGGTGAGCATGGCGACCAGCAGGGCCGCGCCGTGTTGGCGTGAGCGCATCATCCGCTCGCTCCGAAAGTGGGGCGCATCCAGTCACGCTGCAGCCGGCCCGCAATGGCGCGTCCCTGCGGCGTAGCACCGCAGGTGGGCGTCAGCGTCCCGGGCACGTCGGCCGGCGTGAATTTCAGCGGACCGTGATCGGCAGCGCCGTGCTACCCGACACGTCGGGCGGCAGCGTGCTGTTGACGATCACTGCGTTCATTGCGTCTTCACCGTGATCGTTCCGCTGTTGGTCGTCAGGCCGGAGGCCGGATCGGTTGCAACCGCAACGAACGTGAAGGTCTGGCCGGCCGTATTCACCGGCACCACGAAGGTCGCGGTGGCCGACTGGTTCGGCGCCAGGCCCGTCGTCGGGTTGAGCAGCAGTTCCACAGCGGGTCCACCGGTCTGGAGGAAGCTGATGGTGATCGGCGAGGTGTTGTTGTTGGCCTTCGCGATCGCGCTCAGGGTCACCGTCGCACCGGCCAGCACGCCAGCCTGCTTGGTCACGATGGGCGGCTTCGGCGCGACAGCTACAGCTTCCGGCACGATGGTCAGGGTAGCGACGGCATCCGGCAACACCCCGTTCGCAACGGCGGTGTCGATGATGATCGGAGCGGTGCTCTTCGTGGTGATCGTGGCCGTGATGGACACCGGCGAGAAGCCGGCACTGGCGGTGCAGATGCCGCATGAGAAGAACACGCCCTTCGACAGGGTGCTGAAGGCGTACGACATGAGCGTCGCCGGATCGTTCGGGTTGGTGGCCGTCACCGTGATGGTCACGGTGTGCGGCAGTCCGTCGGCAACGACGGCGCCCAGCGAAGTGAACGCATCGATCACCGCGGGTACGGGCTGGCCCGGCACGACGGGCGGCACGACGGTCCCGGGCGGGACCAGCACGCCGCCTGCGGGGCCGCCCCTCGCCATGGCGGGTGTGGTGAAGAAACAAGAGAGTAGGACCAGGACCAGGCAGAGCCATCTCAATGAGAGCCCTCCGCAGCCTCCGTCGACCGATGTAGCGCGCTTCATGATGCCTCCTGCTGGAGTGTGTGGGTTTGGGAAACCTGAAGCCGGGCTGTTCAGACCTGCAGTCCGCGCTCTTGCTTCACGGGACGATATGAATCGGCGGTCCGCGCCGGGTTCTCAGCACGAGTCGTGCCTGTGATACGACGTTGGTACTACAACCTGATTAACGGTGACATCTTTGTCATCAAGTTCGGCCATCCTGGCGCTATGCCTTGCCAACGCGGGGACAGAACCTCGGTTGTTCCAAGGTGGTGGGCCGAAAAGAACCAACGGGGGTATGGCGAAAGCGCAGCAGGTCAGACCGAAAGAACCCGCCTGCGGGTTGAATTCCCCGCTGGAAGGGTGCAGGCACCCAAGTCCCACCCAGGTGGGCCCAACAGCGGGGAGCGTGCCTTCCGGGGGGGGCAAACCGCCGTTGTGCATGCTTTTCGGCGGCGGCTAACCGGATCGAGACGAGTTCGTTGTAAGGAACTTAAGTCCCGTTCCAAGTGTGAGGAGAACGGCGCTGCGCGACCGTTTCATGGGCCGGCGGTCATCCAGGCAAGGGGGGACAGAACGCGCGTGCTGCCACCTCGCGCTCGCGGTTAGGCGGCGACCGTCAGGCAGAACGAGAAAGGGACGCCGGCGTCGGTGAGCCGCCCGCGCTTCGCACCCGGCCGGCTTAGAAGGCCACTCAGCGACTAACGGGCGGGACGACGCTTACCACCGTGTTGTTGATGCTCTTGCTGTTCTGCCTGGCGGCGCCGACGCGCGCAGGTGGAGTCGATCTTCATCACGTACTCCGCGGTGGTCGTGCTTCTCGCACGGGTGTCGCCGACAGCATGCCGGCGATTTCCGGAGTGCAAGCACCCGCCTCCCATGGCGGGCATCGAAATCTGGAACATGATTTCTTAAGTGCTACTCGGTGGGCAGAGGTTAATCCTGCGGTCCGGATCCACCACTCCCCGATGGTTCGTTTCTGCAGGCACCTTGGTGCCGATCCGCGGAAGGGAGGTCCCGCCAAGTCGGGCCGCTCTCCTTATTGGATGGTGAACACCAGGCTGGCCCGCGTCACGGCGGGGGGATGGGTGGATGCCCTCTTATGCCGCAGCATAGTCCGCCCTGAACTCGCGGTCATGTGCAAGCAACGCATAGATGATCCTGGTCTTGTTGGCCAACGCCGCGGCTGCAACGTTCTTGGTTCGGCAAATGACCCATCTGGCACCGTGGATCAGCATCGCTCGCAGGTATGCATCTCCGCGTTTACTCGTTCCGAGCAAGCTAGGCTTGTCGCTTCTGGAGTGCTGCCGAGCCCCGGCGCCGAAGTTCTCGGCGTCGCCGACGCTGGCCACCATCGCTGCGGCGCTCAGCAGCCTTACTGCGCACTGTGACGGCACAGGGCGGACCGGAGAAGCGCCGCACCCTAACCACCCCTCCACTGGCACCAGACTGTCACCAGCTCCAGGAGCGAAATTCAGACGCTATGAAGTAGATAGCAACATATTCAAGCATGAAGCGGCATTTCTGGTAGGCCGTGCTGGGCTCGAACCAGCGACCAAGGGATTATGAGTCCCCTGCTCTAACCAACTGAGCTAACGGCCCGCCTACCCCTCATTGTAGGGACCCCGGCGGCGGCGGCCCGCGCCGCGATCGCCCAGGGTCGGCGGCCTACTTGTTATGGCTCAACGCATTACTCACCAGCCGCGAAGTGATGTCCACGATCTGGATCATGCGGTCGTACGCCATGCGTGTCGGGCCGATCACGCCCAGGGTGCCCACCACCTGGCCGTCCACCTCGTAAGGCGCGCTCACCACCGAGAGTTCCTCGAAGGGCACGATCTGGCTTTCGCCGCCGATGAAGATGCGCACCCCCTCGGCCTTGCTGGACACCTCCAGCAGGCGCATCAGCTGGGTCTTCTGCTCGAACAGCTCGAAGGCGTGGCGCAGGTGCTTCATGTCGCCGGCGAAGTCGGTCACCGCCAGCAGGTTGCGCTCGCCCGAGATGACGACTTCTTCCTGGTCCTGCTCCATCGCCTGCGAGCTCGCCTCCACCGCCGTCTGCATCAGCGTGACGATCTCGCTGCGCAGCTCTTCGACCTCGCCCTTCAGCCGCTCGCGCACGGCTTCGATCGTCAGGCCGGCGTAATTGGCATTGAGGTAATTGGCGGCTTCAGCCAGTTGCGACTGCGTGTAGTCGGCCGCGGTGTGCACCACCCGGTTCTGCACATCGCCTTCGGGCGACACGATGATCACCAGGAAGCGGCGCTCCGACAGGCGCAGGAATTCGATGTGGCGAAAGACCGAGCTGCGTCGGGGCGCCACCACCACGCCGACGAACTGCGACATGTTCGACAGCATCTGCGCCGCATGCGCGATCACGCGCTGCGGCTGGTCGGGCGGCAGCAAGGGCATGGAGGCCATCTGCTCGCGGCGCGCCGTCAGCATCGTGTCGACGAAGAGGCGATAGCCGCGCGCGGTGGGCACGCGCCCGGCGGAGGTGTGCGGACTGGCGACCAGCCCCAGTTCCTCCAGGTCGGACATCACGTTGCGGATCGTGGCCGGCGAGAGTTCCAGGCCGGACGCGCGCGATAGCGTGCGCGAGCCCACGGGTTGCCCGTCGGCGATATAGCGCTCGATCAGGGCTTTGAGCAACAGCTTGGCGCGGTCATCGAGCATCATGGGAACAGCAGGGGGCGGTCCCCATTTTAGTGATGTAATTTGACGATGAATTCCATCTTCAGGCACGTTGCCCTGATCGGCAAGTACCACGCCGCCCTTGCCCCGGCCGTGGCTGCGTCGATGCGCGCCGGCCTGGAGGACATTGCGGAATTTTTGACGGCGCAGGGCTGCCAGGTGGTGGTGGAACGCGACACTGCGGCCGTGGCCGGCATCTCCGGCCGTCCCGTCGCCGATGTTGCCGGCATCGGCGCCCAGTGCGACCTGGGTCTGGTGGTGGGCGGTGACGGTACCATGCTGGGCATAGGCCGCCAGCTCGCGCGCCATGGCGTGCCCCTGATCGGCATCAACCAGGGGCGGCTGGGCTTCATCACCGACATCCCCCTGGACCAGTACGCCACCGTGCTGCCCCCCATGCTGGCCGGCGAGTACGAGGAGGACCAGCGCGCGCTGATGCACGCGCATGTGGTGCGCGACGGCCACATCGTGTTCGACGCGCTGGCCATGAACGACGTCGTGGTCAATCGCGGCGCCACCTCCGGCATGGTCGAACTGCGGGTGGAGGTCGACGGGCACTTCGTGGCCAACCAGCGGGCCGACGGCCTGATCGTGGCCTCGCCCACCGGCTCCACCGCCTATGCGCTGTCGGCGGGCGGTCCGCTGCTGCATCCGTCCAATCAAGGCTGGGTGCTGGTGCCGATCGCGCCGCACACGCTGTCGAACCGGCCCATCGTGCTGCCCCAGGAGGTCGAGATCACCATCGAACTCGTCTCCGGCCGCGATGCCAGCGCCAACTTCGACATGCAATCGCTGGCCTCCCTGCTGCACGGGGACCGCATCACCGTGCGCCGCTCGCAGCACAAGGTACGATTTCTGCATCCCAAGGGGTGGACGTATTTCGACACCCTGCGCAAGAAACTGCACTGGAACGAGGGCGCCTGATCCGTGAGCCTGAAACGCATCGCATTGCGCGACTTCGTCATCGTCCGCGAGCTCGAACTCGAGCTGGCCGACGGCTTTTCCGTGCTCACCGGCGAAACCGGCGCGGGCAAGTCGATCCTGGTCGACGCGCTGCAGCTCGCACTCGGCGCCCGCGCCGAAACGAGCGTCGTGCGCGAGGGCGCTGCGCGCGCCGAGATCAGCACCGAGTTCGATTCGCCGGCCAGCCTGCTGCCCTGGCTGCAGGAGGCCGGCTTCGACGCTGGCGACACCTTGCTGCTGCGGCGAACGATCGACAGCCAGGGCAAGAGCCGCGCCTGGATCAACGGCAGCGCCGCCACGGCCACGCAGCTGCGCGAGCTGGGCGACCATCTCGTCGACATCCACGGGCAGCACGCGTGGCAGAGCCTCACGCGGGCCGACTCCGTGCGCGCGCTGCTCGATGGCTACGCCGGCATTGCAACCGACCGCCTGCAACAACTGTGGGCCGCATGGCGCGCCGCGCAAAAGACGCTCGCCGATGCGCGCTCGACGCAGGATTCGCTGCAGCGCGAACGCGAGCGCCTGGCGTGGCAGATCGGCGAGGTCGACAAGCTGGCGCCCGGCGCCGACGAATGGGACGAACTGAACGCCAGCCACACCCGCCTGTCGCACGCACAGGCCTTGCTGGAGGCAGCGCAGGGCGCGCAAGAGCTGCTCGATGGCGACGAGGGCGGCGCGCGCCAGCCGCTGGCACAGGCGCTCGATGCGCTGCGCGGACAGGAGCACCTGGAGCCGCAGTTCCGCGAGATCGCCGAAGTGCTGGCCTCGAGCCTGGCGCAGCTGGAGGACGCCGCGCATTCGCTGCACGGCTACCTGCGCAAGACCGAACTCGACCCGGAGCGGCTCGCGGAGCTCGATACGCGCATGTCCTCCTGGTTGTCGCTCGCACGCCGCTACAAGCGACAGCCGTCCGACTTGCCGGCGCTGCTCGCCTCGTGGCAGGAAGAACTGGCCAGGCTCGATGCGGCCGCCGACCTTGCTTCGCTGGAAGCAGCGGAAAAGAAGGAGCACGAAGCCTTGCTGGTTGAAGCACGGGCCATCTCGAAGGCCCGCGCCAAGGCGGCGCCGCAGCTCTCGAAGGCCGTGACGCTGGCGATGCAGGGGCTGGGCATGCAGGGCGGCCGTTTCGAGGTGGCGCTCGAAAAAACCGAGGCGCCCAGTTCCTGGGGACTGGAAGAGGTCGCCTTCCTGGTGGCCGGCCATGCCGGCAGCACGCCGCGCCCGGTGGGCAAGGTCGCCTCGGGCGGCGAGCTTTCGCGCATCGCGCTGGCGATCGCCGTCACCACCAGCCGCCTGGGGGAAGCGCAGACGCTGATCTTCGACGAGGTCGATTCCGGCGTCGGCGGTGCGGTGGCCGAGACGGTGGGTCGCCTCATGAAGCAGCTCGGGCGCGACCGGCAGGTGCTCGCCGTGACGCACCTGCCGCAGGTTGCGTCGTGTGCCGATCACCACCTGCTCGTGGCCAAGCAAGCCGCGGGCGGCGGGGTCAGCAGCAGCGTCGCGCCGGTGGAGGGCGAGAAGCGCGTGGCCGAAATCGCCCGCATGCTGGGCGGCGAGCGCCTGTCCGGCACGACGCTGGCGCATGCCAAGGAAATGCTGGGCGATGCGGCGGCGGCCGCGGCAAAGGGGTGACGTTGACCATGGCGCCGCTGGAGCTGATCCTCATCACCGGCATGTCCGGCTCCGGCAAGTCCGTGGCGCTGCGGGCGCTGGAGGATGCCGGCTATTTCTGCGTCGACAACCTGCCGCCCGAGCTGTTGCTGCAGTTCGTCGACCTCGAACAGAAGAACGCGCGGCGCCGGGTGGCCATTGCCATGGACGTGCGCAGCGCCAATGCCTTGCCGCAGGTGCCCGAGGACCTGCGCGAGCTGATGCAGCGGGGCGTCGCCGTGCGGCCGCTGTTCCTGGACTCGACCACCGACACGCTGGTGCGGCGCTTCTCCGAGACGCGCCGCCGCCACCCGCTGTCCAAGGCCTCGGCCCAGGCCGGCGTCGACCAGCACCGGGCGGTGGTCGAAGCTATCGAGCTCGAACGCGAACTGCTGGCCGACCTGCGCGAGCACGCGCACGTGATCGACAGCAGCGTGCTGCGCGCCGCGCAATTGCAGGACTACGTGAAGGCGCTGCTGTCGGCGCCGCACGCGCAGCTCACGCTGGTGTTCGAGTCGTTTGCCTTCAAGCGCGGCATCCCGGTGGATGCGGACTACATCTTCGACGTGCGCATGCTGCCCAATCCGCACTACGAGCCGGAACTGAAGGCGCTCACGGGGCTGGATGCGCCGGTGGCGGAATACCTGCAGCGGCACGGCGAGGTCGAGGAGATGTTCGCCGACATCGCCGCTTTCCTGGATCACTGGCTGGAACCGCTGGCGCGCAATCACCGCAGCTACGTGACGGTGGGCATAGGCTGCACGGGCGGGCAGCATCGGTCGGTGTACCTGGTGGAGCGGCTGTGCGAGGAGTTCGGGGAGCGCTGGACCACCTTGAAGCGGCACCGGGAGCTGGGGAAGTTCTAGTTCAAACTGCTTCGAGAAACCTTCGCACCGGCGCCGGCAATCCCAGGCCCGGCCACTCCCTCGCCCCGAACCACGCGCCCTCCCCCGCGCTCCATCCTGCCGGCAACATCGCCTGGATCGGATGCAGGTGCAGGTCCTTGTGCGTGAGCACGTGCACGAAAGGCTCGACCTCGCGCACGTTGCCGCGCACCGGCTGCGGCAAGGCGGCATCCAGCGCAGCGCGACTCGCGAACACCGGCAGGCAATAGAGCCCCGCCCACACGCCGGGCGTGGGCCGCTTTTGCAGCCACACCGCGCCGTTCTCCGCGCGCGCATGCAGCAGCCACAGCGACTCGGCCCCGCGTTTGAGCTTGCGCGTCTTCACCGGATACGCCTCGGGCCGGCCCTCGGCACACGCCGTGCACTGCGTCTGCACGGGGCAGATCAGGCAGCCGGGATTGCGCGGCAGGCACACCGTCGCGCCGATGTCCATCAGGCCCTGCGTGTAGCGGGGCATGTTCTCCTGCAGCTCGCGCGCCGGCAGCAGTGCGCGGGCGTGGCACCACAGCTGCTTCTCGTTCGTTGAGGACGCCAGGTCCTCGCCGAATCCGAGCACGCGCGTCAGCACGCGCTTGACGTTGCCATCGAGGATCGCGGCGCGCTCGCCAAAGCAGAAGGAAGAGATCGCCGCCGCCGTCGACGGCCCGATCCCGGGCAGCGTCTGCAGCACTAGCGCCGTTTGCGGAAATGCGCCGCCATGAAGCTGCACCACCTGCTGCGCGCAGGCGTGCAGGTTGCGCGCACGGCTGTAGTAGCCCAGGCCGCTCCACTGCGCCAGCACGTCGTCGAGCGGCGCCGCGGCCAGGCCCTGCACGTCGGGAAAGCGGGTGAGGAAGCGCTCGTAGTAACCCAGCACCGCCGCCACCTGCGTCTGCTGCAACATGATCTCTGAGAGCCACACGCGATACGGATCGCGCGTGTTCTGCCAGGGAAGGGTGTTGCGGCCGTGCGTGCGCTGCCAGCGGATCACGCGGCCGGCAAAGCCGGCCGGATCACAGGACAATCTCCGCGCTACGCACTCCGGTTGCTCGCCCTTGGGGCGGCCCGGCGGGCTCGTCATGCCGTGCGCAGGGCGGCGGGCTCGGTGTCGCCCGCGTCGACGTTCGCGCTCAGCGGCGCGGCGGTCAGCTGCGAAGTCAGTTGCTCGAGCTTCGCGTCGAGCGCGTCGAGCGCGGCCTCCTGCGCTTCGATCTCGGTGATGCGGTCGTCCAGGCCGGTCGCGGCCTGCTGGATGCGCTCGATCGCTTCCAGGCGGCGGCCGAAATTGCGCCGACGCTCGCGCAGCTGCGCATCGAGTTGCGCGGCGGCGGACTTGTTCCACAGTTCCACTTCGCCCAGCGCCGATTCGTAGATCACGCGCAGCCGCGTGGCCAATGCGCGCACCAGGCGATCGGCGAATTCGGGCTGCGCCAGCTTGAGCGCGTTGCTCACGCCCAGGTACTGGTTGTGGCTGCGCTCCACCAGGTCGAGGTCGCGCTCGTAGCGCGCCAGGTCCGGCTCGCGCGGGGCCTGCAGCGAGAAGCCGTATTCGGCATTGAGCTGGCGGAAGGTGCCGGTCAGCATCGTCTGGATCTCGCCGCTGATCTTCTCGCCCTGGCGCAGGCCTTCGCGCAGGCGGTCGAAGGTGCGCGCATACGCCTTGCGCACGCCGAGCTTGAGGCCGCGCGTGCGCAGGGCATCGGTGAGCTCGGTCATCTGGGTCTTGAGCGTGGCCGTGCCCAGCAGATCGAACACGTCGCGCAGCAGCTTCAGGTGCACCGAGCGAACCGCATGGATCTTGGCGCCGCTGGCGTCGAAGTCGGCCTGTTCCTGCTCGATGCGCGCGCGCATGTGGCGGATCACCGAGGTGTTCTTGCCGCGCAGGCCCTTGAGCTCCACCATCTGCTCGGACAGGTCGCGCCGGCGGATGCCCAGCACGCGCGTGGCCTCGCTGCGCAATTCGCCGATGTTCGTGCCGACCGCGGCGCGCAGGATCTTCTGCCGCTGCCCCATGACGCCATGCGCCAGCGCTTCTTCGAGCACCGGCAACTGGCTGGCCTTCAGCAGCTCCGCATCGTTGTTGACCTTGGCGACCAGGCCCTTCTGGCCGGACACCGGGATCACCTGGTGCTGCTGCAGACCGAGGATCTGCGCCGTGGTCGTGCGCTGGCGCTCGATCTGCGCCTGCACCTGCTGCGGGGTGCTGAGGGCATCCCACATGGTGTCGATCTTGTTCAGGACGACCAGGCGCGAGCCCGAGTCATTGTCTTCGGCGATCAGGTGTTCGCGCCAGATCGCGAGGTCGGACTTGGTCACGCCCGTGTCGGCGGCCAGGATGAACACCACCGCATGCGCCTGCGGGATCAGGTTGACGGTCAGTTCCGGCTCGGCGCCGATGGCGTTGAGGCCAGGCGTATCGAGGATCACCAGGCCCTGCTTGAGCAGCGGGTGCGCGATGTTGATCAGCGCATGGCGCCAGCGCGGCACTTCGACCAGGCCGTCGGACCCGATCATCGGGTTGTCTTCGGGCGCTTCCTCGTGCCACAGGCCGAGCGCCCTGGCCTCTTCCAGCGTGACACGCCGCACCTCCGAGACCTTCTCGAAGGCCTTGGCGAGCTGCGCCGGATCGTTGACGTCCAGGTCGATGCGGGTCCACTTCTCGGGGACCGCGCGCCATTCCATCAGCGGCTGCATCTGCAGGCGCGTCTCGATGGGCAGCAGGCGCAGGCAGGGCGGCACCTGGGCGTCGTAGCCCAGCTCGGTCGGGCACATCGTCGTGCGGCCCGCGCTCGCCGGCATGATGCGACGCTTGTAGCCGGCGAAGAAGATCGCGTTGATCAATTCCGACTTGCCGCGCGAGAACTCGGCCACGAAGGCCACCATGACCTTGTCGGAGCGCATCTGCCCCTCGAGGCGGCGCAGGCGCTCCTCAACCGCGCTATCGAGCAGGTCGTGGTCCTTCAGCCATTCGGCGAGCAGCTTCAGGCGCAGGGCAAAGTCGCGCCGCCATGCGCCGTGCTGGTCGAACTGGTCGTTGAAGGAGGTACTCACAGTGGCCCGGAACTTCTGGTCGAGTTGACTATAGCATCGGCGTTTTGGCGGCCCTCATGACTTCTGGCACGTAGGGCAAAAATACGTCGCACGTGCCCCTTGGCGCATCGTCCGGATGGGAGTTCCGCACACTTTGCAGGGTTGGCCGCCACGGTCATAGACCATCGCTTCGAGCTGGAAATAGCCGGATTCACCCTGGGCATTGGAAAAATCACGCAGCGTGCTGCCCCCCTTGGCCACCGCGCGCGCCAGCACGTCACGGATCGCCGCCTGCAGCCGCGCCGCGCGCGGGCGGCTGATGCGGGCCGCCGACACCGTGGGCCGAATGCCGGCCAGGAACAGCGCCTCCGATGCATAGATGTTGCCCACGCCTACCACGACATCCCCCGAAAGCAGGACCTGCTTGATCGCGGCCTTGCGCTTCTTCAGCCCGGCATGGAAGGCCGACAGGTCGAAGCCCTCGCCCAGGGGCTCGACACCCAATCCGCCCAGCAGCTTCACGGCCTGCGGCGCGGATTCGCCGGCGGCATAGACCACCGCGCCGAAGCGACGCGGGTCGTTCAGGCGCAGCACGCCCTGCGTGGTGACCAGGTCGAAGTGATCGTGCAGCGCCGCCTCCGGCACGTGCGTGTCGAAGCGCAGGCTGCCCGACATCCCCAGGTGCAGCAGCAGCAGGCCCGCGTCCAGATCGAGCAGCAGGTATTTCCCGCGCCGCCGCACCGACTGCACCGTGCGGCCCACCAGGGCATCGCCCGCGACCCCCAACGGCCAGCGCAGGGGCTTGCCCAGGCGCACCGCCTCGATCCGCGCGCCGGCGATGCGGTCGGCAAAACTGAGGCGGGTGACCTCGACTTCCGGGAGTTCGGGCATGGAATCGGGGCCGGCGTATCGCCTTGGCAAAGCAGCCGGGCCAGGTCTTTTCAGGTGGACCCTAGCGATTATGATGGTTCGATCATGATGCGAATCCGAAAGGCGGCCGTGGCCGCCGCTCTCCTTTGCTGGACGGCCGCCATGCCGGTGCTGGCCCAGGTCTCCGAGACTGCACCCGAGCCCACCAGCGTGGCCGCGGCGCCCACCAGCAGCGGCATGGATGCCCAGTTGTTCTACCAGCTGCTGCTGGGGGAACTGAGCGCGGATGGCGACGAGCCGGGCGCCGGCTTCGCGCTCATCCTGGACGCCGCGCGCAAGACCAACGACCCCGAGCTTTACCAGCATGCGGTGGAGATCGCCATGCAGGCGCGCTCCGGCGACGCCGCCCTGCAGGCTGCGCAGGCCTGGAAGAAGGCATTTCCGCAATCGCGCGAGGCCAACCGCTATGTGCTGCAGATCCTGGTCACGCTCAATCGCATCCCGGAAAGCCTGGAGCCGCTGAAGACCGAGATCGCGCTGGTCGACCCCAAGGACAGGCCTGCCGTGATCTCCGCCCTGGCGCGCGGCTATGCCCGCGCCAGCGACAAGAAGCTGGCCGCCAGCGTGGTGGAGCAAGCGCTCGCGCCCAACCTGCAGGACGCCGCAACCGGCCCGGCCGCCTGGACCGCCGTGGGCCGGCTGCGGCTGGCAGCGGGCGACAACGCGGGCGCACTGGAGGCGGCCCGTCGCGGCCAGGCACTGAACCCGCGCGCCGAAGGCCCCGTGTTGCTGGCGATGGAATTGATGGACGCGCGGCAGGCCGAGGCCGAGACGCTGGTGCGCAATTACATGGCGGGCCAGCCGATCGCCGAACTGCGCATGGCCTACGCGCGCACGCTGCTCGATGCGCAGCGCTATCCCGAGGCGCTGCAGCAGGTCGAGGCGGTCACGCGCGAGCGGCCCGACCTCGCCGAGGCGTGGCTGGCGCAGGGCACGCTGCTGCTGCAGGACAACCACCTGCCCGAAGCCGAGGCCGCCACCCGCAAGTACCTCGCGCTGATGGAACCCCAGGCCGCCGGCGAGGAACGCAGTCGCGGCATGGCGCAGGCGTATCTGACGCTCGCGCAAGTCTCCGAGCGGCGCAACGATTTCGCGCAGGCGAACGCGTGGCTGGACAAGATCGAGAATTCGCAGGACCTGCTGCAGGCGCAGAACCGGCGCGCCTCCATCCTGGCGCGCCAGGGCAAGATGGGCGATGCGCGCAAGCTGCTGCGCTCGCTGCCGGAGCGCACGCCCGCCGATGCGCGCATGAAGGTGCTGGCCGAGATCCAGCTGCTGCGCGACAACAAGGACTTCAAGGACGCCTACGACCTGCTCGCGCAGACGGCGGCCAAGGACCCGGAAGACACCGACCTGCTGTACGACCAGGCGATGGTCGCCGAGAAGCTGGGCCGCTATGACGACATGGAGCGGCTGCTGCGCCAGTTGATGGTGCGCAAGCCGGACTACCAGCACGCATACAACGCCCTGGGCTTTTCGCTGGCCGAGCGCGGCCAGCGGCTGCCCGAGGCCAAGCAACTGATCCAGAAGGCGCTGGAATACGCGCCGGGCGATCCCTTCATCAGCGACAGCCTCGGCTGGGTCGAATTCCGCATGGGCAACCGCAACGAGGCGCTGCGCATCCTGCAGACCTCGTTCAAGGAACGCCCCGACCCCGAAATCGCGGCGCATCTCGGCGAGGTGCTCTGGACCGTGGGCCAGCGCGACCAGGCGCAAAGCATCTGGCGCGAAGGGCTGATGCTCAATCCGGAAAACGAGACGCTGCTGGAGACGCTCAAGCGCTTCAAGGTGAAGCCGTGAGCACAGCGCGACTGCTGCGCGCATGGTGGCTGGCGCTGGCCTGCGCGCTGCTGCTGGCCGGCTGCGCGACGCCGCCGCGCACCCCGAGCGCGCCGGGCGCGCAATCCTGGAGCGGGCGCTTGGCCCTGAACGTCGAAGGCCGGGCCAACCAGTCCTTCTCCGCGGGCTTCGAACTCAAGGGCGCGCCGGAAGCCGGCGAGCTGACGCTGACGAATCCCCTCGGCGGCACGGCGGCCGTGCTCGCCTGGTCGCCCGGCACCGCGACCCTGCGCGCCAACGGCACCACGCGCCAGTTCGCCTCGCTGGAGGAACTGGCGCAGGAGGCCACGGGTGCGCCGCTGCCGGTCGCCTCGCTGTTCGACTGGCTGGCCGGCAAGGCGACCCCGGTGTCTGGCTGGGGCGTCGACGTGAGCAGCGTGGCCGACGGCCGCCTGCACGCGCAGCGCACCACGCCCCCGCCGCTGGTCGACCTGCGCGTGGTGTTCGAGCACTGATGCTGGCGCGATGCGCTCGCTGCACGACATCGCCGCGCCGGCGAAGCTGAATCTGTTCCTGCACGTCACCGGGCGGCGAGCGGATGGCTATCACCTGCTGCAGTCCGCCTTCATGCTGCTGGACTGGCACGACACGCTGCATTTCGAACGGCGCGGCGACGGCGCGCTCAGCCGCGAAGACCGGCTCACGCCGCTGCCGGAAAATGACCTGACGCTGCGAGCGGCCCGCGCGCTGCAGGAAGCGACCGGCACGACCGCAGGCGCGCACATTGCCATCGAAAAGCGCCTGCCCGCGGAGGCCGGAATGGGCGGAGGCTCCTCCGATGCGGCCAGTTGCCTGCTTGCGCTCAATCGCCTGTGGGACCTGCATCTGCCCTTGAGCGCACTCGAGAAGATCGGTCTTTCGCTCGGCGCGGACGTGCCCTTTTTCCTGCGCGGGCGCAATGCGTGGGTCGAGGGCGTGGGCGAGCAGATCACACCCGTCACGCTGCCCCGCGCGCGCTTCGCAGTGGTCAAGCCCGGTCGCGGCTTGGCCACCAAGGACATCTTCGCCAGCCCCGCGCTGAAACGGGATTGCGAGAGTGCTACAATCGCAGGCTTTGCTGCACATCCTTGGGATTTCGGTCGGAACGACCTGGAGTCCGTGGCCCGCAAGCTTTGTCCCGAAGTGGGCGAGGCGATCGAATGGCTGGGTTCGCAGGACTTGCGAGCCCGCATGACGGGCTCCGGTAGCGCGGTCTTCGCGCTGCTGCCACCGGGTAAACTTCTCGGTCGGGCGCCGGCGCACTGGGCCGAAGACGGCTGGGTGGTGCGGGAGTGCAGCAATATGGAGGTCCATCCCCTGGTGGGGTGGGCACCCAGCGACGATTCGGTTTGACGCTGTTCGCAGCGGCAGACCTGTGTAGGGGAGTCGCCAAGTTGGTCAAGGCACCGGATTTTGATTCCGGCATGCGAGGGTTCGAGTCCTTCCTCCCCTGCCAAACCGTTCGTTGACGTTGGGTCAGAAACCATCCCGTTCCCCATGCAGGCTACTCCTCCCACTCCCGACTTGATGGTGTTCACGGGCAATGCCAATCCGGCATTGGCCGAAGAGATTGCCACGCACCTGGGCATCGCCATCGGCGCGGCCAAGGTCGACCGCTTCTCCGATGGCGAAGTCACGGTGGAGGTGAACACCAACGTGCGGGCCCGGGACGTCTTCGTGGTGCAGTCCACCTGCGCGCCCACGAACGAGAACCTGATGGAACTGCTGATCATGGTCGACGCCTTGAAGCGCGCCTCGGCGGAACGCATCACGGCCGTGATTCCCTACTTCGGCTACGCCCGGCAAGACCGCCGCCCGCGCTCGACCCGCGTGCCGATCTCGGCCAAGGTGGTGGCCAACCTGCTGGAAACCGTGGGCGTGCAGCGCGTGCTGACCATGGACCTGCACGCCGACCAGATCCAGGGCTTCTTCGACATTCCGGTCGACAACATCTACGCCTCGCCGGTGCTGCTGGGCGACCTGCGCCAGAAGAACTACGACAACCTGATCGTCGTCTCGCCCGACGTCGGCGGCGTGGTGCGCGCCCGCGCGCTGGCCAAGCAGCTGAACACCGACCTTGCCATCATCGACAAGCGCCGCCCGCGGGCGAACGTCTCCGAGGTGATGCACGTGATCGGCGACATCGAGGGCCGCAACTGCGTGATCATGGACGACATGATCGACACGGCCGGCACGCTGGTGAAGGCCGCCGAGGTGCTCAAGGAGCGCGGCGCCAGGCACGTGTACGCCTATTGCACGCACCCGATCTTTTCCGGTCCCGCCATCGAGCGCATCGCGGGCTCCGCCCTCGATGAAGTGGTGGTGACCAACACGATTCCGCTGTCGGACGCGGCGCGCGAGTGCGCCAAGATCCGCCAGCTTGCCGTCGGCCCGCTGATCGCCGAGACGATCCAGCGCATTGCCAAGGGCGAATCGGTGATGAGCCTTTTCTCGGACCAGGTCAACCTGTTCTGATTGGTCACTCTGAAAGTCGAGACGCGACTTTTCAGAGTGGGTTGGAAATCAGTGCGAACAGGACCGGCCAAGCCGGATCCTGTCCGCAGGTGAAATCGCGCTGCATGTTATTGCGCGCGATTTGGAGGGCGGCTGAAAGCCGCCCATTCTTGAATGGGCAGCACACTGGTCGCGGTGGCTGTCCGAATTGGAGATCGTCATGAAATTCGTCGCTTTCGAGCGCGCCAAGCAGGGTACGGGTGCGAGCCGCCGTCTCCGCAACGTCGGCAAGACGCCCGGCATTCTTTACGGTGGCACCGGTGAGCCCCAGCAGATCGAGCTCGATCACAACGCGCTGTGGCATGCCCTGAAGAAGGAAGCCTTCCACTCCACCATCCTCGAGATGGACCTGGGCGGCGCCACGTCCAAGGTGCTGCTGCGCGATGTGCAGTACCACCCGTTCCGCCAGCAGGTGCAGCACGTCGACTTCCAGCGGGTCGACGCCAACACGCGCCTGCACATGAAGGTGCCGCTGCACTACAAGAACGCCGAGGAATCGGATGCGGTCAAGGTGGACCACTGCCTGGTCAACCCGGTCATGACGGAACTGGACATCTCCTGCCTGCCGGGCGACCTGCCCGAGTTCATCGAGGTCGACCTGTCCGGCATCAAGAAGGGCACCTCGCTGCACCTGCAGGACGTGCAACTGCCCAAGGGCGTGAAGGCCGTGACCCACGGCAAGCCGAACCCGGTGCTGGTCTCAGTGGTGACGCCGGCCGCCGAGGAATCGGCCGAAGCCGCTGCCGAAGGCGCCGCCGCGGCTCCCGCTGCCGCTGCCGATGCGAAGGGTGCTGCTGCCAAGGCAGCCCCGGCAAAGGCTGGCAAGGACGCTGCTGCCAAGCCGGCCGCTGCCAAGCCCGCCGCCAAGGCTCCCGCCAAGAAGTGATGTCGCTGCGCAAGCAGGGATCCACGCAAGCCCGCGCAAGCGGGCTTTTTTCATGGCCGGCTGGCGACAATAGTTCCCTGCGCCTGAGCGCGTATCCGACTAACTTTCGAGTCAACCATGATCAAGCTGTTCGTCGGCCTGGGCAATCCGGGCCCCGAGTACCAGGCGACCCGCCACAACGCCGGTTTCTGGTGGCTGGAAGAACTCGCGCGCGAATTGAAGGTGGACCTGGTTTACGACCGCGGCTACCACGGCTTCGTGGCGCGGGCCAATGTCCACGGCCAGACCGTGTGGCTGCTGGAGCCCCAGACCTTCATGAACCTCTCGGGCAAGTCGGTCGCGGCGCTCGCGCGCTTCTACAAGATCCTGCCCGAAGAAATCCTGGTGGTGCACGACGAGCTCGATGTCGTCCCCGGCCAGGCCAAGCTCAAGTTCGGCGGCAGCCATGCCGGCCACAACGGCCTGCGTGACATCCACGCCCAGCTCGGCACGGGCGACTACTGGCGGCTGCGCATCGGCATCGGCCACCCCGGCGTGAAGTCCGAGGTGACCAACTGGGTGCTCAAGAAGCCCTCGCCCGAGCAGCGCAGCGCCATCGAGGAATGCCTGGACCGCACGCTCAAGGCCGTGCCCGCACTGCTGGCCGGCGAGATGGAAAAGGCCACGCTGATCGTCCACACGCACAAGGCGCCGCGGCCCAAGCCGCCCCGTCCCGAGCCCGACTGAGAGCTTCCACCAGCAAGGAGGAGACCATGCACCGCCGCCTGTTGATCATCATTGCCGCTGCCACCGCGCTCGCCTGCCCCTGGGCTGGCGCCCAGCCGGTCTTCCGCTGCGGCAACAGCTACTCGCAGCAGCATTGCGCCGGCGGGGGAGGAGCGGTGGTGGAGACGGGCGACACGGGCAACGCGCTGAACACGCCGCCCGGCAGCGTGGCGGCCGCCGAGGCGGTGCGCGCCGAGGCCATGGAGAAAGCCCGCCTCGCGCAGGAGAAGAACGCGCCCAAGGCCTTGATCATCGGGCCCGAGACGCCACCCCTGCGCGAGCCCGATGCCGTCCCCAAGGACAGCACGCGCGCCAAGGCGGGCAAGCTGGATCAATTCACGGCGGTCTCGCCGGGGCACAAGACAGCGAAGAAGAAGCCCGCCAAGAAGAAGAAGACGCGCAGCGCCTAGGGCAAGGCGGCCGGCGGCAAGGCTTGCGCAGCGCCGGCATCGCCCTTCGCCTGCGCCACCAGGCGGTGGTACTTCTGCATCAGGGTCTCGCGGCTTTCCAGGCGCTGCGGGTTCAGCGGAATGCACGCCACCGGGCAGACCTGCACGCACTGCGGCTCGTCGAAGTGGCCGACGCATTCGGTGCATTTGTTCGGGTCGATCTGGTAGATTTCCGGGCCCAGGAAAATTGCTTCGTTCGGGCATTCGGGCTCGCACACGTCGCAGTTGATGCAGTCGTCGGTGATCAGCAAGGCCATTTCTCAAGCTCCCGGTTGCGGGTGGACCAAAGCCAGCGCCGCCGCAACCTGCGGGCTGACCATGCCGGCAATATTGCCGCCCAGCGTGCTGATTTCGCGCACCAAGGTGCTGCTGATGCATTGCATGCTTGCATCGGGCAGCAGGAAAACCGTTTCAACCTGCGGCCGCAGCTTGCGGTTCATGGCG
>NZ_JAQGNQ010000001.1 GCF_028291745.1 Ramlibacter sp.
GCGTTCGGAACCTTCGGATAGGCCCGGTGGCCGATCGGGCCGAGGATCCAGCCGTCCAGCGTCTTCAGCGTCTCCATGGTTTCCGGCGGCAGCGTGTGGCCGTGCGTCTGAAGCGCCCGGGCGCCGATCGGCAGCGGCCGCCAGTCGATGG
Organism: Ramlibacter sp.; assembly: GCF_028291745.1. Taxonomy (GTDB): domain Bacteria; phylum Pseudomonadota; class Gammaproteobacteria; order Burkholderiales; family Burkholderiaceae_C; genus Ramlibacter. The sequence continues at coordinate 152 of NZ_JAQGNQ010000001.1, forward strand.
TCACGCCGTGGATCTCGGCGGCGGCCCGGGCGATGTCGACCGAGATCGGAACGATCTCGTGGCCGATGTCGTCGCCGTTGAGGATGCCGATGCTCAGGGGTGCTGTTTGGGTCACGTTGATTCAGTCAGGGTTGCGGGCGGGCGAAGGACTGGGGATGTGGATGTCATTGCGGGCTTGGCCCGCAATCCACGACGGCGCTCGAATCAAGCGCTGCCTGGATCCCGGCTCAAGGCCGGGATGACATCCATGGGGGTGACATCCATGGGGCGACAGCCACGGAGGCGGGCGAAGGCCGGCGCACCGGTCATTCGTCGAGATGGATGTTGCGGGCCTTGGCCAGCGCAGTCCAGCGGGCAATGTCGCTCTTGATGTACTGGCCGAATTCGGCCGGCGTCATCGGCCAGGGCTCGACCGCCTCGCTCGCCAGCTTCTCGCTCATGTCGGGCGACTTGAGCACGGCGACCTGCGTTTCGTTCAGGCGGCGCACGATGTCCGGCGGCAGGCCGGCCGGCCCGACCGAGCCGTACCACTGCATGGCGTCGAAGCCCTTGAAGCCGACCTCCTCCATCGTGGGCACGTCCTTCAGCTGCGGGCTGCGCTGCTTGCCGGTGACGGCCAGGGCGCGCATGCGCCCCGAGCGCAGGTGCGGCAGCGCCGCCGCCAGGCCCGGGAACATCGCCTGCGTCTGGCCACCGAGCAGGTCGGTGATCGCCGGCGCGATGCCGCGATAGGGGATGTGCAGCATGAAGGCGCCGGTCTCCTGCTTGAACAGCTCCATGGTCAGGTGCGTGAGCGAGCCGGCGCCGGCGGAGCCGTAGCTCACCTTGCCCGGGTTGCGCTTGACGTAGTCGATGAACTCACGGACGTTCTTCGCCGGCACGCTGGTGTTGATCGCCAGCACGTTGGGCGTGGCGCCGATCATGCCGATCGGCGTGAAGTCGCGGATCGCGTCGTAGTTGACGTGGCGGGTGGCGGGCGTCGTGCCGTGCGTGGCCACGTAGCCCTGCATCAGCGTGTAGCCGTCGGGGGCCGCGTGGGCCACGTTCTGGCAGGCGACGACACCGCCGCCGCCGCTCTGGTTTTCGACGAGGAAGGTCTGACCGAGCAGCTTGCCCCAGCGTTCGGTGACGACGCGGGCAATCATGTCGTTGCCGCCCCCGGCGGCAACGGGGACGACGTAGCGGATGGGCCTGCTGGGATAGGCCTGCGCGAGGGCCAGCCCGGGCATGGCGACGGCGGCCGAAGCAGCCTGCAGGAGGTGGCGGCGTTTCATTTTGTTTGTCTCCTTGTGCGCGCATCTTCCGCGCGCGCGGGCTTGCTGTAAATTGCAACTTTCTGAGGTTTTGTTGCAGGTCCTGCATGAATGATGTTCGCTCGCCATGGTGAAACCCTCCCTGGCCGACCTGCGTGCCTTCGCCACCGTCGGCGCCCTCGGCAGCTTTGCCGGGGCGGCGAAGGCACTGCACCTGTCCCAGCCCGCCTTGTCGCGGCGCATCTCGAATCTCGAGCGCATGCTGGAGGTGCGCCTGTTCGACCGCACCACGAGAAGCGTGGAGCTGACGGTGCTCGGCCGGCGCTTCCTGGAGCAGGTCGGCACGCTGGTCGAGGAGCTCGATCGCTCCGTCCTCAGTTTGCGGGACGCGGCGCAACTGGAGGCGGGCGACGTGACGGTAGGCTGCGTGTTTTCGGCCGCCCACCACTTCCTGCCGCCCTTGATCCGCAAGTTTCGCGAACGGCATCCGCACGTGCTGGTGCGCGTGCTGGAGGCAGGGGCCGACGAAGTGCTGGCCAGCGTCAAGCGGGGCGAAGCCGACATCGCGCTCAACTACATCGGCATGCAGGATCCGGAGATCGAATTCACGCCGCTGCTGAAGGAGCCTTACGTGCTGGCCTGCCCCGCGGACCATCCGCTGGCCAGGCGGCGCTCGGTGCGCTGGGAGGAACTGCATGCGTATCCGCTGGCGCGGGTCTCGCACGCGAGTCGCAACCGCCTGTTCATCGACCAGGCGCTCGCTGAACTGCCGCCGCTGCCGCGGCCGATCTGCGAGGTGCGGCACGTGTCGACCTTGATCGGGCTGGTGGAGAACGGGCTCGGCGTGGCCGTGGTGCCGCAACTCACGGTGCCCCAAGCACCGGCCGGCGTGGTGGGCGTGCCCTTGTCCCAACCGGCCATCGGCCGCACCCTGGCGATCCTGCGGCGCAGCGGCCGCAGCCTCTCGCCGCCGGCTGCCGCCTTCATGCACCTGCTCACGCAAGCGAGCCGGGGCACGATGAAATCCCTGCGCAAAAGATAACGACTGCTGGCGCCGACGCAACGCCGGGACGTAACGAAGTTTTCGCTGCCTTGCATGCTGCGCTGCGACAGCCGTAAGCTGTCCAGCAGACATTGGGAGATGTGCAATGCACGAATGGAAGACGTCCGAGTCGTTCCCGGAAGAGAACGCGTCCAACTACGTCAATGGCCGCTTCGATCCGAAGGCGGCCGAGGCCCTACGCCAGCAGCATCGCGAGTGCGCGGCCCAACAGCCATGGCTGCGTAGCGAAAACCGCACGACCGCGCAACGGCACCGGCCGCAGCCCCGGAGCCACCGCTAGGAGTCTAGGCGCGGGCCGTCGCGCGTGCGACGGCGGCGGGCAGCCAGGCAGGGCGAGTTCTCTTGACGGCGCAGGGTGCGGGTGGCACAAGACCCGCACGCTGCTGCACTTCACCCGTCATCCACCCGCTCCCGAAAGGCTCCCATGACTGGAACTCCTGGCGTCGCGTCCCCCCAAGGCCCTCGTCGTTTCCGCGCTGCCTGGCTGGCACCGGTGCTGCTCGGCCTGCTGGCCGCCGGCCCGCTGCATGCGCAAAACGCGCAGGCGCAGAAGTCCGACCCCGCCCTGGCGCCGCCCGGGGCGCAAGTGACGGCGCCGCCGTCCTGGCAGCAGGGGCGCTCGTCCGCGCACGAGCGCTCGACGCTGCATCCTTTCGCGCCGCTGCTCACCGGCCGGCCGGCCAGCGAGTTGCCGCTCGACAAGCTGAAGGTCCCCGCCGGCTTCAAGGTCGAAGTGTGGGCCGACGGCATCCCCGAGGCGCGCTCGCTCGCGCTGGGCGACAAGGGCACGGTGTTCGTGAGCAACCGCAACCTGTCGGACGTCTATGCCGTCACCGACCACGGCGGCAAGCGCGAGGTGAAAAAGATCCTGAGCGGCCTGAACGCGCCCAATGGCGTCGCCTTCAACAAGGGCACGCTGTATGTGGCCGAACGCGATCGCATCACGCGCTACGACGGCATCGAGGACCGGCTGGACAGCCCGCCCCCGGCCAAGGTGGTCGTCGACAACCTCGATCCGGAAAAGCAGCCGGGGCACTTCTGGAAGTTCCTGGCGATGGGGCCGGACGGCAAGCTGTATTTCAACGTCGGCGCGCCGGGCAACATCGTGATGCCCAACTACATGCAGGCCTCGCTGAACCGTGTGGACCCGAACACGGGCGTGGTGGAGCGCGTGGCGCAGGGCGTGCGCAACTCCGTCGGCTTCGACTGGCATCCGAAGACCCACGAGATGTATTTCACCAACCATGCGCGGGACTGGATCGATGACGACAACCCCAACGACACGCTGCACCGCCTGACGCGCACGGGCATGAACTTCGGCTATCCGTTCTGCCACCAGGGCGACATCGCGGATCCGGAGTTCGGCAAGCACCGCTCCTGCGCGGAGTTCGACAAGCCCTTCATGAAGCTGGGTGCGCACGTCGCGCCGCTCGGGCTGCGCTTCTACTCCGGTGGCATGTTCCCGGCGCAATACCGCGACAACATGTTCATCGCGCTGCATGGCTCCTGGAACCGCAGCAACAAGCAGGGCTACAGCGTGATGCGCGTGGCACTCGACGGCAAGGGCGGGGCGAAGATGACGCCCTTCCTCGAAGGCTTCCTGACCGATGCCAAGGCCGACCCGCCGATGTGGGGGCGTCCGGTCGACGTGCTGGTGATGCGTGACGGTGCGCTGCTGGTCTCCGACGACTACAACGGGGTGATCTACCGCGTCAGTTATGCGCGGTAAAGCGCGCGGCGGCGCACTGCGCGCACTGCTGGTCGCCGCGCTCGCGTGGACGGCTTCGGCCGGCCACGCGGCGGCCGACCCGCAGCTGTGTTTTGCCTGCCATGGCGAGAACGGCAATTCGAGCAACCCCGCGGTGCCATCGCTGTCGGCGCAGCCGGCGCAGTTCATCGCGACGCAGCTGATCATGTTCCGCGAGAAGCGACGCACCAATCCGCTGATGTCGCCGATAGCCGCGCCGCTCACGAATCCGGAGATCACCGCGCTGGGCAAGTTCTTTGCCGCGCAGACGCGCGCGGTGCCGCCAGGCAAGCCGGCCGATGACGTGATGGCATCCGGCAAGCGCATCACCGAGCAGTTCAACTGCGTCGCCTGTCACGGTGCCAGCCTGCACGGGCAGCAGCACATCCCGCGGCTGGCCGGCCAGCAGGCCGACTACCTGCGCGTGCAATTGCAGGGTTTCAAGGCCGGCACGCGCTTCGACATGGACGGCAACATGACCGCCGCCGCCCAGCCGCTGACCGCGCCGGACATCGACGTGCTCGCGCAGTATTTGGCGGCGCTCGAGTAACGCGCGGGTTGTCATCCCGGGTTCGCGAATGTCATCCCGGGCTTGACCCGGGATCCATGCGGCGCTTGATCGAGCGCCGCATGGATCCCTCCGCTCCTATTGCGCGCTGATGTGACGCGCCTTGATCAGGCGCCCCAGCGTTTCGTTCTCGCGATGCAGGTAGGCGGTGAAGTCCGCCTGCGTGCTCATCACGGGCTCCGCGTTCAGGTCCTGCAAACGTGCGAGCACGTCCGGCGACTTCAGCGCCTTGGCGAACTCGCCGCGGATGCGCGCCACCACGGCGGGTGGGGTGCCCGCGGGCACGAACAGGCCCGTCCACTGCTGCGGCTTGAAGTCCGGGTAGCCGGCCTCGGCGAAGGTCGGCACCTCGGGCAGTTGCGCCAGGCGCTGTTCGCTGGTCACCGCCAGGGCCTTCACCTTGCCGCCCTTCACCTGCGGCACGGCCAGCGTGCTGGAGATCAGCATCGCCTGCACATGGCCGCCCACCAGGTCGGTCATGGCCGGGCCGCCGCCCTTGTACGCGACATGCGGCAGCTCGATGCCCGTCATGTCCTTGAAGACTTCGAAGTACAGGTGGTTGCTGGTGCCGATCCCCGGGCTCGCGTAGCTTGCGTTGTCGTTCTTCTTGGCATAGCCGACGAACTCCTTGACCGTGCTGGCCGGCACGCTGTTGTTCACCAGCAGGACCAGCGGGATGCGCGCGAGCAGGCTCACGGGCTGCAGGTCCTTGAAGGTGTCGTAGGGCAGGTTGGCGATCAGGTGCGGGTTGGCCGGTACGCTGTCCGCGCTGAGCAGCAGGGTGTAGCCATCCGCCGGCGCCTTCGCCAGCAGGCCCTCGGCCACGGTGCCGCCGGCGCCCGGGCGGTTGTCGATCAGGACGGGTTGGCCGAAACCCTGCTGCAGGCTGGGCGCCAGCGCCCGCGCGATGGTGTCGGTCAGCCCGCCCGGTGCGAAGCTCACGATGATGCGGATCGGCCTGGCCGGCCACTCCTGCGCGAAAGCGGCGGGAACGGCGAACGCGAAGGCGGCGGCGCCGTATAGCAGTCTGCGCAGGAACGCGCGCTTGGGCATGGAGTCTCCTGTCGTTGTGCCGGAGCAGAATTTCTCCGGAGTTGTGTCCACACAGTGGACAACGATCTCTATTTTCGGCAGGCTACACACTCTGTCAATGCGGCAAGCCCGCAGGTGGGGACCTCATGGAACAGATCACCGAAGAAAGCGCGGCCCCTGCCCAGGGCGCCGAGGGCGTGCGTGCGGTCGAGCGGGCGCTCGACGTGCTGTCCGCCTTCTCCGCGGGCGGGGAGGGGCTGCTGGTGGCCGATCTCCTCAAGCGGGTGGATCTCAGCCGGCCCACGCTCTACCGGCTGCTGCACACGCTGGGCAAGAAGGGCTTCGTGGTGGCCGAGGGCGAGCCGCAGCGCTTTCGGCTCGGACCCTCGGTTGCGCGCCTGGCCCACGTGTGGAGCAGCTCGCTGGACCTGGGCACGCTCGCCCGCCCCGTCATGCAGGAAGCGTGGACTTACACCTCGGAAACCGTAGCCCTGTTCGTGCCCCGGGGCGAGATGCGCATGTGCATCGCCGAGATGCAGAGCCCGCAGGCCATCAGTTATCGGCGCGGCGTCGGCTACACCGAGCGGCTGGTGCGGGGCGCCAGCGGCCGCGCCATTCTTGCCTTCACGCCCTTGGCCAGCGGACAGCTCGAGGCGTTTGCCGCCGGCACCAACGCCGACATGGCCTGGCTGCGCGAGCAGCTTGCGATCACCCGTGAACGGGGCTATGCCATGGGACACAACGAGCTGATCCAGGGCGCGTATGCGGTGGCCGCTCCGTTCTTCGATGGCCGCGGCAAGGTCGCCGGCTCGCTCGGCGTCTTCGGTCCGGACGTGCGCCTGACCGAGGCGCGGGTGAACGAGTTCGGCCAGTACCTGCGCATCCTGGCCGGCCGCCTCTCGGAAACCCTAGGAGGCAGCCCGGGTCCTTGACCGGCTTCCGTATGCGTCCATAGAATGGACAAGCCAATCGCTCTACGGACACGAAGATGAAGGACATGATGAAGACGCTGGTGCGTACCGGCCCCGGTACGCCCACCGGCAACCTGTTGCGCCGGTTCTGGATTCCCGTGCTGCTGACCAGCGAGATCGCGGAACCGGACGGCCCGCAGGTGCGCGTGCAGATCATGGGCGAGAAGCTGCTGGCCTTTCGCGATTCCGAAGGAAGGCCCGGCCTGATCGGCGAGTTCTGCTCCCATCGCGGCGTCTCGCTCTACTTCGGCCGCAACGAGGACAAGGGCATCCGCTGCAGCTATCACGGCCTGAAGTTCGACATCAACGGCAAGTGCGTCGATGTGCCGCAGGCCCCGCAGGCGTGCGAGAAGTTCCATATCGCCGGCTACCCCTGCGTGGAGCGCGCCGGCATCGTCTGGGCCTACCTCGGTCCCAGGGACAAGCAGCCCGAGCCGCCCGGCGTGGAATGGGCGAACCTGCCGGACAGCCATGTCTTCGTGTCCAAGCGCCTGCAGGAGTGCAATTACCTGCAGGCGATGGAGGGCGGCATCGACACCAGTCACGTCTCGTTCGTGCACAAGTTCGAGGTGGACAACGATCCCTTCCACCAGGGCACCAAGGCCAACGACTACATCAAGAAGGACGGCAACGTCACCTTCGAGGTCGAGAAGCACGATGGCGGCCTGACGCTGTTCGGCCGCCGCAATGGCGAGCCGGACTCGTACTACTGGCGCGTCACGCAGTGGATCTTCCCCTGGTACAACCTGATCCCGCCGTTCGGCGACCATGCCCTCGGCGGCCACGTGTGGGTGCCGATCGACGACCACAACTGCTGGGCGTGGAGCATCAACTTCCGCGTCGACCAGCCCCTGTCCGAACAGGAGCGGCGCGACCTGCAGGACGGCAAGGGCGTGCATTGCGAATACGAGCCGGGCACCAACGTGCCGGGCGGCAGCTGGCGGCCGAAACAGAACAAGGACAACGACTACCTGATCGACCGCGTCGCGCAGAAGGAGAAGCGCGCGTTCAGCGGCGTGTTCGGCTTCGCCGCGCAGGACGCGTCGCTGCAGGAAAGCATGGGGCCCATCCAGGACCACGAAAAGGAGAAGCTGCTGCCTTCGGACCGCGCGATCGTGATGGCGCGCCGCATGCTGTTCGAAGCGACGGTGGGCCTGGAACAGGGCCAGGAGCCGACGGCCACCGGCGCGCAGGGGCAGCGCGTGCGCGCCGCCGGCGTGCTGTTGCCGCGCGACCAGAAGCCGCAGGAGTGGGCCCGCACCCATCTCGTGGCGGGCGAAGGCCAACCGGTGTACTCGCTGTGAGCGGCCGGCTGCAAGGCAAGGCCGCCATCGTCACCGGTGCCGGCGGCGGCATCGGCGCGGCGACGGCACAGCTGTTCTGCGCCGAGGGCGCGCGCGTGCTGCTGGTGGACATGGACGCCGCGGCGCTGGAGCGCACGGGCGCACGCATCCGCGAGCAGGTGCCGGGTGCGAGCGTGCAACTGCTGGCGGCCAATGTCGCGGACCCGGCGTCGGCCACCGAGGCGGCGAAACAATGCGTGGAGGCTTTCGGCCGCATCGACGTGCTGGTGAACAACGCCTCGATGCGCAACTACGCGAGCTTCGCCGATGCGACGCCCGAGGAATGGCATGCGGTCGTCGGCGTCAACATGGTGGGCACGGCGAACTTCTGCCGCGCCGCCCTGCCCCACCTGCGGCAAGCGGGCCAGGCGGCGATCGTCAATGTCTCCTCCTGCTATGCCGTCAAGGGCCGCAAGGGCATGGCGCTGTACGACGCCACCAAGGCGGCGATCGTCGCGATGACGCGCACGCTGGCCTTCGAGGAGACGCCCAACGGCGTGCGCTGCAACGTCGTCTGCCCGGGCTCGACGCTCACCGACTTCCACGTCAATCGCACGCAGGCCGCCGGCAAGAGCGTGGAGGAACTGAAGACGCAGCGGCAGGACACCTCGCTGCTCGGACGCTGGGCCGAGCCGATGGAGATCGCCTGGCCCATTCTCTGGCTGGCCTCGGACGAGGCCTCGTTCATCACCGGCACCACGCTGCTGGTCGACGGCGGACTGCACATCAAGTAGCTCGATGATCATAGACAACGCCAACGACCTCACGCGCGCCGTGCTGGCGGCGGTGGAGGGCACGCCCGATCCGCGGCTGCGCCGCATCACCGCCGCGGCGGTGCGCCACCTGCACGACTTCGTGCGCGAGACCGAGCTGACCGAGCCGGAGTTCCGCCAGATCTGCGGCCTGATCGCCAAGGCCGGCCAGCTCACCACGCCCTCGCACAACGAGGTGGTGCTGGCCGCGGGATCGCTCGGCGTCTCCGCGCTGGTCTGCCTGTTGAACAACGGCGATGGCGGCACGCACGAGACCACGGCCAACCTGATGGGGCCCTTCTGGCGCCAGGGCTCGCCCGAGACGCCGCAAGGGGGCTCGATCGTTCGCTCGCCGACGCCCGGCGAGCCGGTGTTCGTGACCGCCTGGATCCGCGACCAGGCCGGGCACGCTGTGGCCGACGCGGAGGTCGACATCTGGCAGGCCTCCGGCGAGGGCTACTACGAAAACCAGGATCCGGCGCAGGCCGACATGAACCTGCGGGGCAAGTTCCGCACCGGCGCCGATGGCTGCGTGCGCTTTCGCACCGTCAAGCCTTCGGGCTATCCGATCCCGGTCTCCGGGCCGGTGGGGCAGTTGATCCGCGCGCAGGGGCGCCACAACATGCGACCCGCGCACATCCACGTCATGGTGCGCAAGACTGGCTGCAAGACGCAGTTCTCGCAGCTGTATTCCAGCGACGACCCGCACCTGGAGACCGACGTGCAGTTCGGCGTGACGCGCGCGCTGGTGGGCCGCTATGTGGCGCACGAGGGCGCGCCGGCACCGGCGCCCGACGTGCAGGGACGCTGGTACTCGCTGGAGCACACCTTCGTGATCGCGCCGGGTGACGACGCGCTGCCGCCGCCGCCGATCACGGCGAAGAACGAGGGGCCGCGGCCGCCGCTGGTGGTGCTGGCGGCGACCAGCGAGAACAAGAACCTTGATTGAAGGAGTGGCCATGTCCACCGTGAACCGTCGCACCGTCCTCGCGCTGGCCGCTTCGAGCCTTGCACCCACCGCTTTCGCGCAGGCGCAGGAGTGGGCGCCCAGCCGGCCGGTGCGCATCATCGTGCCCATCGTCGGCAGCACCAACGACGTGGTGGCGCGGCTGGTCGCGCCCAAGCTGCAGGAAGCGCTGGGCCAACCGGTGATCGTGGAGAACAAGCCCGGTGCCGGCGGCAACATCGGCGCGGACATGGTGGCCAAGGCCGCCCCCGACGGGCACACGCTGCTGGTCGGCTACAACGGACCGCTGGCCATCAACCCGACGCTGTTCGACAAGATGCCCTACGACCCGGTGAAGGACCTGCAGCCGCTGACGCTGGCCGTCAGGGCGCCGCAGTACCTGGTGGTGAATCCCGCTTCGGGCATCACGAGCCTGCAGGACCTGGTCGCCAAGGCCAAGGCGCAACCGAACCGCTTCTCCTATGCCTCGATCGCGGTGGGCAGCGCCTCGCACCTGACGATGGAGATGCTCAAGTCCGCGGCCGGGATCAACCTGGTGCACGTGCCGTACAAGGGATCGGGGCAGGCCGTGACCGACCTGCTCGCGGGCAACGTGCAGATGGGCTTTTTCGTGCCGGGCAACGTGCAGCAATTCGTGAAGGAAGGTCGGCTGCGCCTGCTGGCCTCCAGTGGCGCCAAGCGCTTTCACGGCACGCCCGACGTGCCGACGCTGGCCGAGTCCGGCTACAAGGACTTCGAGGCGACGTCGTGGATCGGCTTTCTCACCACGGCCAATACGCCGCGGCCCATCGTCGATCGCTACCACCGCGAGCTGGTGAAGATCCTGACCAGCCCCGACACCTCCGCGCGGCTGCGCGACATGGAGTTCGAGGTGGTGGCCAACACGCCCGAGCAGTTCAGCGCCTGGATCAAGTCGGAGATCGGTCGCTGGGGGCAGGTGATCAAGGCGACGGGGGCGAAGGCGGAATAGCCGAAGCGGCCATGGCGCGCGAAGGATGTCTTTGCGCGCGAGGGATGTCATCGCGGGCGAAGGATGTCATTGCGGGCTTGACCCGCAATCCACGACGGCGCTTGTTCGAGCGCTGTGTGGATCCCGGGTCAAGCCCCACTGCTGTCCGGAATCCCGCAGCATTGCTGCCTGGCGCTTGCTCCACCTGCGGTATCGAGCATCAGGGCGGTCGCGCAAGACGCCGTGCGGTGCGGGCCCGCGGAGTGGCGTCCCGATCGCGTGAACGCGATCGGGCAGACCTGCGCTGGCCGGTCTTGCGGCCCACGCGAAGAACTCGTCTGCAGTTTGGCCTGCGGCCCAACTGCGAACTCGAACAGCTTCGCGAATCAGAAACGTACGCGCTCCTCGATACGCGCTGCGCGCTCTCGTAGGAGCGCTGGGCCGCAAGACCGGCCAGCGCAGGCGCCACCCCTT
>NZ_JAQGNQ010000004.1 GCF_028291745.1 Ramlibacter sp.
CCGTCGCTGCGGCCTTCGCCCCGGCGGCCGTCGCGGCGCGGTTCGCCATCACGGCGCGGTTCGCCGTCACGGCCGCCGCGGCCTTCGCGCTTCTCTTCCTTCTTCGGCTCCGCCACCGGCATTGCCACGGGCGCCGGCATCGCGGGCTGGGCGCCGAACAGGCCCTTGAGCCAGCCCATGAAGCCGGTTTCCGCAGGTGCTGCGACCGGGATCGGGGCTGCCGCAACCGGCGCTTGCACCGGCGCCTTGGCAATCGGCTCGACTGCCTTGACCGGTTCCGGACGCGGCACGGCGATCGGCGCAGGCGCGTCGGGCAGCACACCCTTGATGATGGGTTCCTGCTTGTTGGCGCGCTCCTGCGAACGGCGCGTCACCGTGGTCGGGTCTTCGATTTCCTCGGCCATGTGGTAGCTGGCCTGCACGTTGTCCAGGCGCGGGTCATCGTGCTTGAGGCGCTCGAGCCGGTAGTTCGGCGTTTCCAGCGTCTTGTTCGGGACCATCAGAACGTTGATGCGCTGCTTGAGTTCGATCTTGGCGATCTCGGCGCGCTTTTCGTTCAGCAGGAACGATGCGACTTCGACCGGCACCTGGCACAGCACGGAGGCCGTGCTGTCCTTCATCGACTCTTCCTGGATGATTCGCAGGATCTGCAGCGCGGAGCTTTCGGTGTCGCGGATGTGGCCGTGGCCGCCGCAGCGCGGGCAGGGGATGGACGCGCCTTCGGACAGCGCCGGGCGCAGCCGCTGGCGGCTCATTTCCATCAGGCCGAACTTGGAGATGGAGCCGAACTGCACGCGGGCGCGGTCTTGCCGCAGCGCGTCGCGCAGGCGGTTTTCCACGTCGCGCCGGTTCTTCGACTCTTCCATGTCGATGAAGTCGATGACGATCAGGCCACCGAGGTCGCGCAGGCGCATCTGGCGTGCCACTTCGTCGGCGGCTTCCAGATTGGTGCGGGTGGCGGTCTCCTCGATGTCGCCGCCCTTGATGGCACGGGCCGAGTTGACGTCGATGGACACCAGCGCTTCGGTGTGGTCGATCACGACCACGCCGCCCGAAGGCAGCTTCACCTCACGGGCGTAGGCCGACTCGATCTGGTGCTCGATCTGGAAGCGCGCGAACAGCGGCGCGTCGTCCCGGTAGCGTTTCACGCGCGCCGCATGTTCCGGCATCACGTGGGCCATGAACTGGTGGGCCTGCTCGTAGATGTCGTCGGTGTCGATCAGGATGTCGCCGACATCCTGGTTGAAGTAGTCGCGGATGGCGCGGATCACCAGGCTGGATTCCTGGTAGATCAGGTAGGCGCCCTTGCCACCCTTGGCCGCGCCTTCGACGGCGGTCCACAGCTTGAGCAGGTAGTTCAGGTCCCACTGCAGTTCGGGCGCGCTGCGGCCGATGCCGGCGGTGCGGGCGATGATGGACATCCCGTTGGGATATTCCAGCTGGTCCATCGCCTCCTTGAGTTCGGCGCGGTCGTCGCCCTCGATGCGCCGGCTGACGCCACCGCCGCGCGGGTTGTTGGGCATCAGCACGACGTAGCGGCCGGCCAGCGAAATGAAGGTGGTGAGGGCGGCGCCCTTGTTGCCGCGCTCTTCCTTCTCGACCTGCACCAGCAGTTCCTGGCCTTCCTTGATGGCCTCGTTGATGCGCGCCTGCGAGACCGGGACGCCGGCCGCGAAGTACTGCCTGGAGATTTCCTTGAACGGCAGGAAGCCGTGCCGGTCCTCGCCGTAATCGACGAAACACGCTTCGAGCGACGGCTCGACGCGGGTGACCACCGCCTTGTAGATGTTGCCCTTGCGCTGTTCGCGCCCTTCGATCTCGATTTCGTAGTCGAGCAGTTTCTGCCCGTCGACGATGGCCAGCCGGCGTTCTTCCGCCTGCGTGGCATTGATCAGCATCCGCTTCATGAGAAGTCCTTGTCCCTGAACGTTCAACGCGTCCCCTGACGGGGCCGCGAACATTGCCGATGCCTGGACGGACGCTTCGAAACGGAGGAATTGCCGGAGTGCGAACGGGCCTGCCGAGCTGGCTAGCTCAGCAACCGGCGCAAGGGCACAGGGATGGGGGCGAGGGGACGCAGCCGCTGCTCCGCAAAAGTTGCGGGGCATGGGTCGTCGGCGGAAGGCCGTGGTGCCTGCATGGCGGGCGCGGGCAGCAGCCAGCGCCAGAATGCCAGGAGGAGAACCATCAGCACCGTTGTCTCGCTTTGATCCGTTCGCCAGCCTCGCTGAGAGGCTGGCGAACTTGTTATTCCGTTATGTTTCGAAACGGCCGCACCCTGCCGGCACCCTGCGCGCCATGACGGGCTGTGGCCCGGAATCTGCGCGCATCGGTGCCGGTGGCATCGACCTCCAGCAGGCCGGGCGGTGGGGCGTGGACTAAACTGCCAGCCAAATCAACCACTTACGGCGCAACTCTGGTGAAACGGATTATAGGGGGCGACCTGCCCCCTGCAAGTGGCTCGGTCCAATTTCTGACAGTGGGGGAGGAATCGGCGGGACAGCGTCTCGATAATTACCTCATCCGGGTGCTCAAGGGCGTGCCCAAGACCCACGTCTACCGGATCATCCGTTCCGGCGAAGTGCGCGTGAACAAGGGGCGCGCTTCGGCCGATGTGCGCGTGGCCATCGGCGATGTCGTGCGACTGCCGCCGGTGCGCGTCTCCGAGGCAGTGGCGGCCAAGGCGCAGATGCCGGCGCCGGCGCGCGAGTTCCCTATCCTGTTCGAGGACGAGCACCTGCTGGCGCTCGACAAGCCGGCGGGCGTGGCCGTGCATGGCGGCAGTGGCGTGAGCTTCGGCGTCATCGAGCAGTTGCGGCAGGCGCGGCCCGAGGCGAAGTTCCTGGAACTGGTGCATCGCCTGGACCGCGAGACCTCCGGCATCCTGCTGGTCGCCAAGAAGCGCTCGGCCCTGACGAACCTGCAGGACCAGTTTCGCGAACGCGAAACCGGCAAGACCTACCTGGCCCTGGTGGGCGGCACCTGGCCCGCCAACAAGAAGGTGATCGACCAGCCCCTGCATAAATACCTGCAGGCCGACGGCGAGCGGCGCGTGAAGGTCGTGGCGAAGGACGATCCGGACGGGATGCGGTCCATCACGCTGGTGAAGATTGCCGACCCTGTCTTGCTCCCTCTCCCGCTTGCGGGAGAGGGCAGGGGTGAGGGCCGGCGCACCGCCACCCTCCTCGAAGTCACCATCAAGACCGGCCGCACCCACCAGATCCGCGTGCACCTCGCCTCGGCGGGCCACGCCATCCTGGGCGACGACAAGTACGGCGATTTCGAATGGAACAAGGAGCTCGCGAAACAGGGGCTCAAGCGCATGTTCCTGCACGCGTGGCGGTTACAGTTCGACCACCCCGCCACCGGCGAACGCATCGCACTGCAGGCTCCCCTGCCGGCAGAACTGCAGCAATTCACCCACCATGCCCGCAGCCCGTCCCCGCCAATTCGACCTGATCGCCTTTGACTGGGACGGCACGCTGTTCGACTCCACGCAGATCATCGTCCGCTGCATCCAGCAGGCGGTGGTCGACGTCGGCGGCACGATGCCCACCGAGCGCGCGGCCTCCTATGTGATCGGCATGGGGCTGATGGAAGCGCTGGCCCATGCGGCGCCCGACGTCCCGGCCGAGCGCTATGCCGAACTCGGCGCGCAGTACCGACGCCACTACCTGGCGCACCAGGACGACCTGAGCCTGTTCGAGGGCGTGCTGACCATGCTGCATGCGCTGCGCGAGCGGCAGCATCTGCTGGCCGTCGCGACCGGCAAGTCGCGCCGCGGCCTCGACGAGACGCTGCGGGCCGTGGAACTCGCCGGCGTCTTCGATGCCTCGCGCACGGCGGACGAAACCGCCGGCAAGCCCGATCCGCTGATGCTGCACGAGCTGATGGAGGAATTCGGCACCGAGCCGCAACGCACGCTCATGATCGGCGACACCACGCACGACCTGCAGATGGCACTGAACGCCGGCTGTCCCAGCGTCGCGGTGAGCTACGGCGCCCACACGCCGGAAAACTTCGCGGCGCTGCAGCCGCGCGCCATCGTGCATTCGGTGCGCGAGCTGCACGCCTGGCTGCTGGAGAACGCATGAGCCGCCGGGCCGCCCCAAGGCGAATAGTCCCGCAGCGCGTAGTGCGGAGGGTAGTCCAGTGAGCGTGCCGGACGACGAACGCGAGCGCATTCCCCTGTGCAACGGCCGCGACCTCGTCGACGGCGGCGTGGCCGTGCCCTTCGACGTGGTCTATGCCGGTCACACCTGCCGCGCCTTTGCCATCCGCTACCAGGGACAGGTGCACGCCTACCTGAATCGCTGCACGCACGTGGCGATGGAGCTGGACTGGCAACCCAACCAGTTCTTCGACGACACCGGCCGCTGGCTGCTTTGCAGCACCCACGGCGCCGTCTACCGGCCCGACACCGGTGACTGCGCCGGCGGCCCCTGCCGCGGCGCGCTGGTGCGCATCGCACTCACCGAAAGCGAGGGCGTGGTGCACTGGCATACTGCCTACAACCTCCAACCCGTGCCCTTCTGATGAACGACAACCTGCCGCCCGCGTCGGCCGAACCCCCCGCGGCAACGCCGCCCCCCGCGTCCACCACTGCGGCCGCGCGGGCCGCCGACGGGCCCGAATGGGAGCGGGCCACCATGGAACGGCTGCTGTTCGCGACGCTGGAAGAACAGAAGTCCGCGCGCCGCTGGCGCGCCTTCGTGCGCCTGGCGTGGCTCGCCTTCTTCATCTTCCTGATCTGGGCGCTGACCTGGCGCGGCTCGAGCGGCAGCGACAAGACCACGCCCCACACCGCGGTGATCCAGATCGAGGGCGAGATCGGGCCCAAGACGGAGGCCAGCGCGGAGGCCATCATCGCAGCGGCCAAGGCGGCCTTCGAGGACACCGGCTCGCAGGCCGTGGTGCTCCTGATCAACTCGCCGGGTGGCAGCCCGGTGCAGGCCGGCATCATCAACGACGAACTGAAGCGCCTGAAGGCCATCTACAAGAAGCCGCTGTATGCGGTGGTGGAGGAGTCCTGTGCTTCCGCCGCCTATTACATCGCCGTGTCGGCCGACCGCATCTACGTCGACAAGGCCAGCATCGTCGGCAGCATCGGCGTGCTGATGGAGGGCTTCGGCTTCGTGGGGCTGATGGACAAGCTGGGCATCGAGCGCCGGCTGCTCACGGCCGGCGAGAACAAGGGCTTCCTCGATCCTTTCAGCCCGCAGACCGAAAGGCACCGCGAGCACGCCCAGGAAATGCTGAACCAGATCCACCAGCAGTTCATCTCGGTGGTGAAGGCCGGCCGCGGCAAGCGCCTGAAGGAAACGCCGGAGCTGTTCAGTGGCCTGTTCTGGAGCGGCCAGCAAGCCATCGAGCTGGGCCTGGCCGACCAGCTGGGCAACCTCGACTACGTGGCGCGCGAGGTGGTCAAGGCCGAAGAGCTGGTCGACTACACGCGCCACGAGAACGTGGCGGAGAAACTGGCCAAGCGGTTCGGTGCGGCGATCGGCGAGGGGGCGGTGAAGGCCTTGCAGATTTCGCAGCCGCTGCGGTAATGGTTTGGGCTTGGTAGGCTGGGCTGCCGAAGGCACCCCAGCGTTTCGCGCTACTCCTCTCGCTGGGGTTCGCTGCGCGAAGCCCAGCCTACCCGCCGATGGCGAATACGGCCGGTGTGTCGTTGCTGATCGGCACGCCTTCCTTCTTCCACGCTGCCACAGTCGAACTGCGTGAGCGCGCGGCCGGCAAGGTCAAGCCCGAGGCCACCGCCACCCGCGTCGCCGGCTTCAAGCCCTGCAACAGCGCGTCCCACACGGCCGCATTGCGATACGGCGTCTCGATGAACATCTGCGTCTGGCCGCTGCGCAGCGCCAGCGCCTCCAGCTCGCGCAGGCGCTGCGTGCGCGCCGCGGGGTCCTGCGGCAGGTAGCCGACGAAGGCGAAGTTCTGGCCGTTCAGGCCGCTCGCCGCCAGCGCCAGCAAGAGGGACACCGGTCCGACCAGGGGCACGACTTCGATCCCGAGATCGTGCGCGGCCCGCACCACCGAAGATCCCGGGTCGGCGACCGCGGGCATGCCCGCCTCGCTGAGCAATCCGACATCCTGGCCTTCAAGCGCCGGCTGCAGCAGCGGCCGCGCGTCGAAGCTCGTCGGCCCGTGGTCGCCTTTCTTGTGCACGGCGCGCGGCAGCTCCTGCATCGCCTGCTGCTGCAGGGGCAGGGCGAGCGGCTGGAGCTCGCCCACGCGCTTGAGGAAGGCGCGCGCCGACTTCGCGTTCTCGCAGATCCAGTGGGTCAGGCCCGCGGCCACGGCGATCGTGCCGGCCGGCAGCACGTCGGCCAGAGGGACGACGATGTCGCAGCCGAAGTCGAGCGGCGTCGGTACCAGGTAGAGGCGGCCGTGCGCCATCAGAACACGCGCAGGCCGGCAGCGCGCAGCATGCGGCAGGTGCGGATCAGCGGCAGCCCGATCAGTGCGGTGGGGTCGTCGCTTTCGATCGCTTCCAGCAGGGCAATGCCCGCGCCTTCGCTCCTGGCGCTGCCCGCGCAGTCGTAGGGTTGCTCGGCGCGCAGATACGCCTCGATCTCGTCGTCCTCGAGTTCGCGAAAGCGCACCCGCACCGGAGCGACATCGTGCTGGGCGAAACCGGTTTCGTTGCACAGCACGCTGAGCGCGGTCTGGAAGATCACCGTGCGGCCGCGCATGCGGCGCAATTGCGCCACCGCGTTGTCGTGGTTGCCCGGTTTGCCCAGCGGTTCGCCATCGAGGTCGGCGACCTGGTCCGACCCGATCACGATGGCGTCCGGATGCTGCTGCGCCACGGCCTGCGCCTTGGCCGCTGCCAGCCGGCGCGCCAGCGCTGCGGGCGCTTCGCCAGGACGCGGTGTTTCGTCCACGTGCGGCGGCTCGACCGAGAAGGGCAGCCGCAGGCGCGAGAGCAATTCGCGGCGGTACACCGAGGTGGATCCGAGCACCAGGCGGCGCGCGGCAGAGTCAGGGGGAAACAGCGGCATCCGTCGATTCTCTTACACTGGATTCATGGCCAAGGACTTCGACCCGCATCACCTCGACATCCGCCGCTTCGCCGAGGAAGGCGCCGAAATCGAAAGCAGTGCCGACGTTGCCGGTTTCGCCCGCCTGCTTGCCGAAACCACGGACCCGGCAAAGGCGCAAGCCGTGCACTGGCACGCCCGCGGCGAGATCGCCAACCCAAGCCACGTGCAGCCGCAGGTCTGGCTGCACCTGCAGGCCGACACCCAACTGGCCCTGGTGTGCCAGCGCTGCCTGCTGCCCGTGGATGTTGCGGTGGCGGTCGACCGCTCGTTCCGCTTCGTGGAGGACGAGGCTACCGCCGCGGCGCAGGACGACGACGCGGAGGAAGACCTGCTGGTGCTGTCGCGCAGTTTCGACCTGCTCGAACTGGTCGAGGACGAACTGCTGATGGAACTGCCGGTGGCGCCGCGGCACGAGGTCTGCCCCGAGCCGGTGAAAATGTCGGTGGCTGATCCCGACTTCGACGCGAGCAGCGTGGAAAAAGAGCATCCCTTCGCGGTGCTCGGCCGGCTCAAGACGGGAAAGTAGTGGGAGCAGCCACTTGGGCTATAATCGTGGGCTTCGCGCCAGAGAGGCCGCCGTGATCGTCGCGGCAGAGGCATCTTCGCCGCGCAACGTCCAACCCATCAACCTGCTTTGCCGCGCCAGTGCCGCGGGCAAAGCCCAGATTCCAGGAGCCCCTCATGGCCGTCCAGCAAAACAAGAAGTCGCCTTCCAAGCGCGGCATGCACCGCTCGCACAACGCCCTGACGGTGCCGGGCATTGCCGTGGAGCCAACCACCGGCGAGACGCACCTGCGCCACCACATCAGCCCGACGGGTTTCTACCGCGGCCGCAAGGTGCTCAAGACGAAGAACGACGCCTGACCCTGCGTCGCGTCCCCAGGCCCGGCTGCGAACCGCAGGCCGGGCTTTTTCTTTTTCCCGAGCCCACCCGAAGCGAGTGCCGATTGCCTCTACAGTTCAGGCCATGACGACCACCCTGGCTGTCGATTGCATGGGGGGTGACCACGGCCCCCGCGTCACCCTGGCCGCGTGCCGGCAGTTCCTCGCGGCGCACCCCGAGGCGCAACTGCTGCTGGTCGGCGCGCCCGACGCGCTGGCCTCGTTCCAGCATCCGCGCGCGCGCATGGTCGCGGCCACCGAGGTGGTCGCGATGGACGACGGCGTGGAGATCGCCCTGCGCAAGAAGAAGGATTCGTCCATGCGCGTGGCGATCCGGCAGGTCAAGGACGGACAGGCGCAGGTGGCGGTCTCGGCCGGCAACACCGGTGCGCTGATGGCGCTCGCGCGCTACCTGCTCAAGACGCTGGAAGGGATAGACCGCCCCGCGATCGCGTCGCGCCTGCCCAATGCCAAGGGCGGCGCCACCACGGTGCTGGATCTCGGCGCCAATGTCGACTGCAACGAGCAGCACCTGCTGCAGTTCGCGGTGATGGGCTCGGCGCTGGTGTCCGCGCTGACCGGGCACGAGAGTCCCTCGGTCGGCCTGCTGAACATCGGCGAGGAAATGATCAAGGGCAACGAGGTGATCAAGAAGGCGGGCGAACTGCTGCGCGCCGCCAGCGCCGCCGGTGACCTCAATTTCTACGGCAACGTGGAAGGCAACGACATCTTCAAGGGCACGACGGACATCGTGGTGTGCGACGGCTTCGTCGGCAACGTGGCGCTCAAGACCAGCGAAGGCGTGGCCTCGCTGATCGGCGGCTTCCTGAAAGAGGAGTTCGCGCGTTCGTCGCTGACACGGCTGGCGGCACTGGCGGCGTATCCCGTGTTGTCGGCGTTGAAGAAGCGCGTGGACTACCGCCGCTACAACGGCGCCGCGCTGCTGGGTCTGCGCGGACTGGTGTTCAAGAGCCACGGCTCCGCCGACGAGCTCGCCTTCGAGCAGGCACTCAACCGCGCGTATGATGCGGCCCGAAACAATTTGCTGGACCGGGTCCAGATGCGCATTGCCCATGCCCGGCCCCTGCTGGTCGGCCCCGAGGGCAATGCGGTAGAACCGGCCACGAACGAGCAATGAGCAGATATTCCCGGATCACGGGCACGGGCAGCTTCCTGCCGCCCAAGCGCGTGACCAACGCGGAGCTGGCGACGCAACTCGCCGCCAACGGCATCGAAACCTCGGACGAGTGGATCGTCGAGCGCACCGGCATCCGCGCGCGGCACTTCGCCGAGCCGGACGTCGGCAGCAGCGAGCTCGGCGTGCACGCTGCGCGCCGAGCGCTGGAAGCCGCGGGCCGGCAGCCCTCCGACATCGACCTGATCATCGTCGCGACCTCGACGCCGGACATGGTCTTTCCCTCGACGGCGACCATCCTGCAGAACAAGCTCGGCATCGCCGGCTGCCCCGCGTTCGACGTGCAGGCCGTGTGCAGCGGCTTCGTCTATGCGCTGACCGTTGCCGACGCCATGATCCGCACGGGCACCGCCAGCCGGGCGCTGGTGATCGGCTCCGAAGTGTTCTCGCGCATCCTCGACTGGACCGACCGCACCACCTGCGTGCTGTTCGGGGACGGTGCCGGTGCCGTCGTGCTGGAGGCGTCCGACACGCCCGGCCTGCTGGCCAGCGACCTGCATGCCGACGGCAAGCACGTCGAGATCCTGTGCGTGCCGGGCGGCGTGTCCGGCGGCAAGGTGCATGGCAATCCGCTGCTGCGCATGGACGGCCAGGCCGTCTTCAAGCTGGCCGTGGGCGTGCTGGACCAGGCGGCCCGCGCCGTGCTGAAGAAGGCCGAGAGGACCGAGGCCGACATCGACTGGCTGATCCCGCACCAGGCCAACATCCGCATCATGCAGGGCACCGCGCGCAAGCTGAAGCTGCCCGCGGACAAGCTGGTGGTCACGGTCGACCAGCACGGCAACACTTCGGCGGCCTCGATTCCGCTGGCGCTCGATGTCGCAGTGCGCAGCGGCAAGGTCAGGCAGGGCGACACTGTCATGCTCGAAGGCGTGGGCGGCGGTTTCACCTGGGGCGCAGTCCTGCTGGACTTCTGACGCCGCCTGCCGCGGCGCCCACAACGAAGAAGAGACCTGCATGAAACCGTTCGCTTTCGTCTTTCCGGGACAGGGATCGCAGTCCGTCGGCATGCTCGATGCCTGGGGCGATCATCCGGCCGTGGCCGAGACGCTGAAGGAAGCTTCGGCGGCGCTGGGCGAAGACGTCGCCCGCCTGATCCACGAAGGCCCGAAGGAAGCGCTGGCCCTGACCACCAACACCCAGCCCGTGATGCTGGTGGCCGGCATTGCCGCCTACCGCGCCTGGCGCGCCGAGGGCGGCGCCGAGCCGGCCGTCGTGGCAGGCCATTCGCTGGGCGAATACACCGCGCTGGTGGCAGCCGGTGCCTTGACGCTGGCCGCTGCGGCGCCGCTGGTGCGCTTTCGCGCGCAGGCGATGCAGGAAGCCGTGCCGGTCGGCACCGGCGCGATGGCCGCCATCCTGGGACTCGATGCGCGCAAGGTCATCGAGGGCTGCGCCGAGGCGCTGCGCATGCTGGGCACCAACAGCGGTGAAGCCGTGGAAGCGGCCAACTTCAACGATCCGGCGCAGACCGTGATCGCCGGCAGCAAGGCGGCCGTGGACAAGGCCTGCGAAGTGCTCAAGGGCATGGGTGCCAAGCGCGCGCTGCTGCTGCCGGTATCCGCCCCCTTCCATTCGAGCCTGATGAAGCCGGCGGCTGAAAAGCTGCGCGAGCGGCTGGCGAACACGCCGCTCGCGTCGCCCCGGATTCCGGTGGTGAACAACATCGAGGTGGCGGTCGAGACCGATCCCGAACGCATCCGCGGCGCTCTCTACGCGCAGGCCTTCGGGCCGGTGCGCTGGGTCGAGTGCATGCGTGCGATCCAGGCACGCGGCGTCGACACGATCATCGAGTGCGGGCCGGGCAAGGTGCTGGCCGGACTGGTCAAGCGCATCGACCCGACGCTTGCGTCCGCAGCGATCCTCGACCCGGCCACACTGGCCGACGCGAAGGGGCTGCTGATATGAGCACGATCACCATGCAGGGCCAGGTGGCCCTGGTCACCGGCGCCTCGCGCGGCATCGGCGCGGCCATCGCCCAGGAACTGGCGGCGCGCGGCATGAAGGTGATCGGCACGGCCACCACCGAAGACGGCGCCGAGAAGATCACCCAGGCGCTGGCGCAACACGCGGACTGCCGCGGCGCGAAGCTGGACGTCAACGACGCCAGCTCCGCCGAAGCCCTGATCGATGCGATCGGCAAGCAGCACGGCGCCGTGCACGCCCTGATCAACAACGCCGGCATCACGCGCGACGCGCTTGCCCTGCGCATGAAGGACGAGGACTGGGATGCCGTCCTCGACACCAACCTCAAGGCGGTGTTCCGCATGAGCCGTGCCGTGATGCGCACGATGATGAAGCAGCGCTACGGCCGCATCGTGAGCATCACCAGCGTGGTGGGTGCGTCCGGCAATCCCGGCCAGGCGAACTATGCCGCTGCCAAGGCCGGTGTCGCCGGCATGACGCGCGCACTGGCGCGCGAGCTGGGCAGCCGCGGCATCACCGTCAATTGCGTGGCGCCGGGCTTCATCGAAACCGACATGACGGCGGCCCTGCCGGAGGACCAGCAGAAAGCGCTGCTGGGCCAGATACCGCTGGGCCACCTTGGCAAACCCGCCGACATCGCGCATGCGGTCGCCTGGCTCGTGTCGCCCCAGGCGGGCTACGTGAGCGGCCAGGAGATCCACGTCAACGGCGGAATGTTCATGGCCTGAGGCCCGCCTCGGGCCGCAGCAGGCCAGTCCACCCCAGCCGGAATCTCCGCCCGGCTTAAAATCGCGGATTCAATCACAACCCTTAGAGGGAACCCATGAGCGATATCGAAGCACGTGTCAAGAAAATCATCGCCGAGCAACTCGGCGTCGAAGAGTCCCAGGTCACCAACGAAAAGGCTTTCGTGGCCGACCTCGGAGCGGACTCTCTGGACACGGTGGAACTGGTCATGGCCCTCGAGGACGAGTTCGGCATCGAGATTCCCGACGAAGACGCCGAGAAGATCACCACGGTGCAGAACGCCATCGACTACGCCAGCGCGCATCAGAAGGCTTAAACCAGCATGCGTCGCCGCGTCGTCGTGACGGGACTGGGGTGCGTCAGCCCGGTGGGGAAGACGGTCGCCGAGTCCTGGGCCAACCTGCTGGCGGGCAACAGCGGGATCGACCATGTCGCGTCCTTCGACCCCGAGAAACTCGCCGTGCGCTTCGCGGGCGAGGTGAAGGGTTTCAACGTGGCGGACTACATGCCGGAAAAAGAAGCCCGGCACATGGATCGCTTCATCCACCTCGGGTTCGCCGCGGCCCACGAGGCGGTGGCCGATTCCGGCCTGCCAACCGGTGAGAAGCTCGATGCGGAACTCGCCACGCGCATCGGCGTGAACATCGGCTCGGGCATCGGCGGCCTGCCGATGATCGAGGAGACCCACAGCGAGATGGTCAATCGCGGCCCGCGCCGCATCTCGCCTTTCTTCGTGCCGGCGTCGATCATCAACATGATCTCCGGCCACGTGTCGATCCGCTATGGTTTCCAGGGCCCCAACATCGCGGTGGTGACGGCCTGCACGACCGGTCTGCATGCCATCGGCGTGTCGGCCCGCATGATCGAGGCGGGCGATGCCGACGTGATGGTCGCCGGCGGCGCCGAGTCCTGCGTCTCGATGCTGGGCATAGGCGGCTTTGCCGCGGCCCGGGCGCTTTCCACGCGCAACGATGACCCCAAGACGGCGTCCCGTCCCTGGGACAAGGACCGCGACGGCTTCGTGCTGGGCGAGGGCGGCGGCGTGCTGGTGCTCGAGGAATACGAGTACGCGAAAAAGCGTGGCGCCAGGATCTACGCGGAGCTCGCGGGCTTCGGCATGAGCGCGGACGCGTACCACATGACGGCACCCAACGTGGACGGCCCCAGGCGGTCCATGGTGGCGGCCCTGAAGAACGCCGGCATCAACGCCGACCAGGTCGACTACCTGAACGCGCATGGCACCTCCACGCCGCTGGGCGACGTGAACGAGACCAATGCCATCAAGCTGGCGTTCGGCGATCACGCGAAGAAGACCGTGGTGAACTCCACCAAGTCGATGACCGGCCACCTGCTCGGTGGCGCCGGCGGCATCGAGTCGGTCTTCACCGTGCTGGCGATCCACCACCAGAAGAGCCCGCCGACCATCAACATCTTCAACCAGGACCCCGAGTGCGACCTGGACTACTGCGCCAACACGGCGCGCGACCTGAAGATCGACGTGGCGCTGAAGAACAACTTCGGCTTCGGCGGCACCAACGGTTCGCTGATCTTCAAGCGCATCTGAATCGGCTTCGTCGGTTCGGGTCTTCCGTCTTCCCCATGCATGCAGCCCCATCGGTGAGTTACCCGGTGGGGCGCAGCGCCTTCGCCGGGCGCCTCTACGCGCTGGCTGCGCTCGCCGGCCTGGCCGTTGCCGGCGCCTGGTGCCTGCAATCGCCTGCCATGGACTGGCGTCACGCTTGTGCGCTGGCAGCGGTGCTCCTGGCCTGCGGGCTGGCCTGGCACGGCTGGCAGGCCTCGCCGGTCGGCGTGCTGCGCTGGGACGGCGCCGGCTGGCAGTGGCAGGAGGGCGCGGACGTGGCCGCCGGCCACACCGAAATCGCGCTGGACCTGCAGTCCCGCCTGCTGGTGCGCTTTCACGCCGAGGCTGGACCAGCGCGCTGGCTGTGGGTGGAACGCGAAGCGAAGTTGGCCGACTGGGAGGCGCTGCGGCGTGCGGTATATTCGCGCGCCAGCGCCCGCATCCCGGGCTTCCTCCAGGGGGGGAAGGAGACGCCGCCCGCCGGCAAGAAGCCTCCGGCGGCCGAACAATGAACAAGACGCCTCCCGCAGCTCCCCCCCCACCATCCTCCGGCGAAACCGACCTGATGCTGGTGCAGCGCACGGTGGCCGGCGACCAGAAAGCGTACGAGCTGCTGGTCATCAAGTACCAGCGCCGCATCGAACGCCTGATCGGCCGCATGGTGCGCGACACCGACCTGATCGAGGACATCGCCCAGGAAACCTTCATCCGGGCCTATCGCGCGCTGTCGCAATTCCGCGGCGAGGCGCAGTTCTACACATGGCTGTACCGGATCGCGGTCAACACCGCCAAAAAAGCCCTGGTCGACCTCAAGCGCGATCCCGTGGTGTCCGAGAGCTCCCTGCGAGGAAACGACGATGACGAAGAAACTTCTGGCGTGGAGAACGAACTAACCACCGCGGAAACGCCGGAAACGGTGCTGGCCGCGAAGGAAATCGCGGCCACGGTGAACTCGGCCATGGAGGCCTTGCCCGAGGAACTGCGCCAGGCCGTGACGCTCCGAGAAATCGAGGGCCTCAGTTATGAGGAGATCGCGGAGGTCATGAACTGCCCGATAGGCACCGTGCGGTCCCGCATCTTCCGGGCCCGCGAAGCGATTTCGGCGAAGGTGAAGCCCCTGCTGGAGAACCAGTCGGGCAAGCGCTGGTGAGGCGCAACATGGAAGTGATGGACAAGATGGACAACCGGGAACTGATTTCGGCACTGGCCGACGGGCAGCTGCAAGGCGAGGCATTCGCCCGCGGCGTGCAGGTGGCCGCTGGGGACGCGGGGGGCCGCGCAGCCTGGTGCAGCTATCAGGTGGTCAGCGAGGTGCTGCGCACCGGCCGTGCGAGCACCACCGGCACGCCGCCGGAAGTGTTCCTCGCCAAGCTGCAAAAGAGCCTGCACGCGGAGCAGGCCGTTGCCGCGCCGTTGCCGGTGGCGGTGCCCGTCGCAGTGCGCCAGAGCGCGCCGGCGGCCAACGACTGGCGCTGGAAGCTCACGGCGGGCTGCGCCTCGCTCGCCGCCGTCGTGGCGGTCGGCTGGAACGTCTGGGGCAGCAGCAACGGCGCTGGCCAGCCCCAGCTCGCCTCCGCGGCCACCGGTACGCCGGCCACGCTGGCCGCGGCCAATGCCGCGCCGATGATCCGCGACTCGCGCCTCGACCAGCTCCTGGCCGCGCACCGCCAGCTCGGTGGCGCCACCGCGCTGGGCAACAGCTCCGGATTCCTGCGCAACGCCACGTTCGAGGGGCCGACGCGCTGATGGTCCCCGGCATGGCGCGGCCGCTTCTTCCTGCATTCGCCCGCCGGCGTGGCATCGTCGCCTTCTGGGCCGCGGCGGCCCTCGGCCTCGCGAGCGCGCAAGCGCTGGCCGCCTCGCCCGCCCGCATGCCCGACCCGCGGCAGGGCGGCGGCCAATCCGAGCGCAGCATCAACGAATGGCTGGTGCGGATGCACGACGCCTCGAGCCAGCGCAGCTACGTGGGCACTTTCGTCGTGTCGTCGAGCAACGGCGCCATGGCCAGCGCGCGCATCTGGCATGCGTGCGACGGCCAGCGCCAGGTCGAACGCGTCGAGACGCTTTCGGGCGAGCGCCGCTCCACCATCCGCCGCGACGACGAGGTCGTGACCTTCCTGCCGGAAAGCCACACCGTCCGCACCGAAAGGCGCGAGGCACAGGGCCTGTTCCCCGAGCTGATGAAGGCCGAAGAGAGCGTCATCCCCGACTTCTATACGGCACGCCGCGTGGGCAGCGACCGGGTGGCGGGCTTCGACGCCGACATCGTGCAGCTGCTGCCGCGGGACGGCCTGCGTTTCGGCTACCGCATCTGGAGCGAGAAGAAGAGCGGCCTGGTCGTGAAGCTGCAGACGCTCGACGACAGCGGCCGCGTGCTGGAGCAGGCGGCCTTTTCCGAACTGCAACTCGACGTACCGCTGCGCATGGAGCGCCTGGTGCAGATGATGAGCGTGCCCGAGGGCTGGCACGTCGAGCGCGCCGAGGCCGCCAAGACCAGTGCCGTCAACGAAGGCTGGGGCTTGAAGCAGCCCGTGCCCGGCTTTCGCGCCATGAACTGCTACAAGCGTCCGGTCGAGGGCGTGCTGCAGTGCATCTTCTCGGACGGGCTCGCCTCCGTGTCGCTCTTCATCGAGAACTACGACCCGCAGCATCCGCGGCAGGAGGGCGTCTTTGCCACCGGCGCCACGCACACGCTCACGCGCCAGGTGCAGGACTGGTGGGTCACCGCGGTGGGCGAAGTGCCGCCGCAAACGCTGCGCGCGTTTTCGCTCAGCCTTGAACGGCGCAAGTAGCGCCCGGCGCCGAGGCTGCCAGCACACCGCCGGTCGCCCCGGCGGCCGAAATCGATCCGTGCGCGTTTGGCTGACGCTGAACCTTTTGGTTCGAACGTATTCTCAGCAGGATTGCAGGGCTCTTGCTGCCGCAGTGGCGGCGTGTGGGCCATGCAATCGATCATCCCTTGTCTGACCCTTCTGGAGAGGTCTGTATGTTTCGCATGGATTGGAAGAACAACCTGCGCAGCTGCAGCCTGGCGGTGGCCATGGCCATCGCGGGCGCAGTGGTCCTGATGCCGGCAGCGCCGGTGCTTGCGCAATCGGCGCCGCAACCGCGGTCGCTTCCGGACTTCACCGACCTGGTCGACCAGGTCGGTCCCGCCGTCGTCAACATCCGCACGCTCGAACACGCGAGCCGCACCGGGCGGGGCGGCGACCAGCAGATGGACGAGGAGATGCAGGACTTCTTCCGCCGCTTCTTCGGCGTGCCGATGCCCAACGCACCGCGCGGCCAACGGCCCACTCCGCCGCGCGGCGGTGGTGGCGGCGGCAACGGGGGTGGCGGCGGCAACGGAGGCGGTGGTGGCGGCGACGACGAGCAGCCGCGCGGCGTCGGCTCCGGCTTCATCCTCACGCCCGACGGCTTCGTGATGACCAACGCGCACGTCGTCGAAGGTGCCGATGAAGTGCTGGTCACGCTCACCGACAAGCGCGAGTTCAAGGCCCGGATCGTGGGCTCGGACAAGCGCACCGACGTGGCGGTGGTGAAGATCGAGGCGACCGGGCTGCCTGCCGTGCGCGTGGGCGACGTCAGCAAGCTGAAGGTCGGCGAATGGGTGATGGCCATCGGCTCGCCCTTCGGCCTGGACAACACCGTCACCGCCGGCATCGTCAGTGCCAAGGGGCGCGACACCGGCGACTACCTGCCCTTCATCCAGACCGACGTGGCGATCAACCCCGGCAACTCCGGCGGGCCGCTGATCAACATGCGCGGCGAGGTGGTCGGCATCAACAGCCAGATCTATTCGCGCTCGGGCGGCTTCATGGGCATCTCGTTCGCGATCCCGATCGACGAGGCCAGCCGCGTCGCCGAGCAACTGCGCGTGAGCGGACGTGTGCAGCGCGGTCGCATCGGCGTGCAGATCGACCAGGTGACGCGCGAGGTCGCCGAGTCCATCGGCCTGGGCCGTCCGCAGGGCGCGCTGGTGCGCAGCGTCGAGAGCGGCTCGCCGGCGGACAAGGCCGGCATCGAAGCGGGCGACATCATCACCAAGTTCAACGGCACGGCCATCGAGCGCGCCTCCGACCTGCCGCGCATGGTGGGCAACACCAAGCCGGGCGCCAGCGCCGGCCTCACCGTGTTCCGCCGCGGCGGCTCGCGCGACCTGTCGGTCACGGTCGCCGAGTTCGAGCAGGAGACGGCATCCGCTGCCCCGACGCGTGCGCGGCCGGCACCCGAGGAAAAGCCCAAGGGCTCGCCCGCGGCGCAATCCATCGGCATCGTCGTGGCCGAACTCACCGCCGCGCAGAAGAAGGAAGCGAAGGTGAAGGGCGGTGTGCGCGTGGAGGCGGTGACCGACGGCGCCGCGCAACGCGCCGGCGTGCGCGAGGGCGACATCATCGTGGCCATCGGCAACACCGAGATCAACAACGTCCGCGAGTTCGACACGGTGGTCGCGCGCATGGACAAGAACAAGGCCATCCCGGTGCTGCTGCGCCGTGGTGACCTCGCCAGCTACCTCGTGATCCGGCCAGCGCGCGGCTGAGCCACCGGGCAGGGAAGGGCCCGATACCCTTGCGGGGGCGTCGGGCTTTTCCTCATCCGATGGCCAAAAAAAGACAGGCCCTTCGCACTTTTTTGTCACACGGTCCAGGTGCCACTTTGGTTGGCGCTCGCTAACTTCAAGGCGGGCCTAAGAACCGGATTGGTTAGAATCCTGGCTGGCCAGCAGCTCTTGCGGGCATATCGGACGCTTGCTCCACCACGATGCGGGAAGCCGACGGGACACCCACCGGCGATCCACAGTTGGCCCACATGTTGTCCCCGCGCCTATCCCCCATCTTTGTTGATAACCTGTGTACAACATGCGAGTTGCACCCCTGCAACGGCCGAGTGCCAGAGACCTGGCGTCTGTACGCCCGGCCCGTTTTGCCTACAATGAAGTTCCAACTATCGCAGTTGCCATAGATTGTTGGTTCAGGGCGCGTCACCTTCAGGGCGCGCCCTTTTTTCTTTGGGCGCCGCTTTTGAATCAATCACTTATCCGTTCCCCTTGATGAATCACATCAGAAACTTTTCGATCATCGCGCACATCGACCACGGCAAGTCGACGCTCGCCGATCGCCTGATCCAGCGTTGCGGCGGACTCTCCGATCGCGAGATGGAAGAGCAGGTGCTGGACTCGATGGATCTCGAAAAGGAGCGTGGGATAACCATCAAGGCGCAGACCGCGTCGCTGTCGTACAAGGCGCGCGACGGCCAGGTCTACAACCTGAATCTGATCGACACGCCGGGGCACGTCGACTTCTCTTACGAAGTCTCGCGTTCTCTCTCTGCCTGCGAAGGCGCGCTGCTGGTGGTCGATGCGAGCCAAGGCGTCGAGGCGCAGACGGTGGCCAACTGCTACACCGCGCTGGACCTGGGGGTCGAAGTGGTGCCGGTCCTGAACAAGATGGACCTGCCGCAGGCCGACCCCGAGACCGCGAAGGAGGAGATCGAGGACGTGATCGGCATCGACGCCAGCAACGCGATCCCCTGCTCCGCCAAGACCGGCATGGGCATCGACGAGATCCTGGAGGCGATCGTCGCGCGCATCCCCGCGCCCAAGGGCAAGGTCGACGCGCCGCTGCGCGCCATGATCATCGACAGCTGGTTCGACAGCTACGTCGGCGTGGTGATGCTGGTGCGCGTGGTCGACGGGCGCGTCACCAAGGGCGACCGCATCAAGCTGATGGCGAGCGAGACGAACTACGAGGCCAACCAGCTCGGCGTGTTCACGCCCGGCAACGTTTCGCGCGACTCGCTGGAAGCGGGCGAGGTGGGCTACATCATCGCCGGCATCAAGGAGCTGCAGGCGGCCAAGGTCGGCGACACCGTGACGCTGATCAAGGCCGGCACGGGCGGCGCCGCCTTCACGGCCACCGAGCCCTTGCCCGGCTTCAAGGAAATCCAGCCGCAGGTCTTCGCCGGCCTCTACCCGGTGGAGGCGAACCAGTACGACCAGCTGCGCGACAGCCTGGAGAAGCTGAAGCTGAACGACGCCTCGCTGCACTACGAACCCGAGGTCAGCCAGGCACTGGGCTTCGGCTTCCGCTGCGGCTTTCTCGGCCTGCTGCACATGGACATCGTGCAGGAGCGCCTGGAGCGCGAGTTCGACCAGGACCTGATCACCACTGCGCCCAGCGTGGTCTACCAGGTGCTGCGGGGCGACGGCGAAGTGCTGATGGTGGAGAACCCCGCCAAGATGCCGGACGTCGGCCGCATCCAGGAGATCCGCGAGCCGATCGTCACCGTGCACCTGTACATGCCGCAGGAGTACGTGGGCGCCGTCATGACGCTGGCCAACCAGAAGCGCGGCGTGCAGTTGAACATGGCTTACCACGGCCGGCAGGTGATGCTGACCTACGAACTGCCGCTGGGCGAGATCGTGCTCGACTTCTTCGACAAGCTCAAGTCGGTCAGCCGCGGCTATGCCTCGATGGACTACACGTTCAAGGAGTACCGCGCCGCGGATGTGGTGAAGGTCGACATCCTGCTGAACGGCGAGAAGGTCGACGCCCTGTCCATCATCGTCCACCGCTCGCAGTCGCAATACCGCGGCCGCGCGGTCGTGGCGAAGATGCGCGAGATCATCAGCCGGCAGATGTTCGACGTCGCGATCCAGGCGGCGATCGGCGCCAACGTGATCGCGCGCGAGACCGTCAAGGCGCTGCGCAAGAACGTGCTGGCAAAATGCTACGGCGGCGACATCAGCCGCAAGAAAAAGCTCCTCGAAAAACAAAAAGCTGGCAAGAAGCGCATGAAGCAGATCGGCTCCGTCGAAGTGCCTCAGGAAGCGTTCCTGGCCATCCTCCAAGTCGAAGATTAATGAACCCCCAAGCTCCGCACTCCATGCCTTCGCACATCGTGTCTCCGCCGCCCCCCGAGGGGGCACAAGCCTCCCTTGGGGCGGCCCGGCGGGAGGCCTGACACAATGATGCCCTTCCTCACGGCCGCAGTCCTCGCGGCCTTTGTCGGCTATGCCGGCGCGTGGTACTTCGAGATGGTCGAAGGCAACTTCGCCCTGCTGCTGTTCCTGGCGACCGTCGTCACGGGCCTGTACTGGCTCGCGGAGCGCATGTGGTACCTGCCACGGCGCCGCCGCGCGGCGGCGCAACTCGAGGCGAGCGCGAGCGCCCGCAACGCCAGCCTCAACGACCAGGGCATCGTGGTGCCGCCCGACGCGCACGTCGAAGAAGCCAGGCAGCGGGTGCTGGCCCAGCCCTGGTGGCTCGACTGGACGGCCGGCCTGTTCCCGGTGATCCTGGCCGTGTTCGTGCTGCGGTCGTTCCTGTTCGAACCGTTCAAGATCCCTTCGGGCTCGATGATCCCGACGCTGCTGGTCGGCGACCTGATCCTGGTCAACAAGTTCACCTACGGCCTGCGCCTGCCCGTGGTGAACACGAAGCTCACGCAGGGCACGGGGCCCAAGCGCGGCGACGTGATGGTGTTCCGCTATCCGCCCAAGCCGAGCCTGGACTACATCAAGCGCGTCGTCGGCTTGCCAGGTGACGAGGTCGCCTACCTGAACAAGCGCCTGACCATCAACGGCCAGCCGGTCGACGAGAAGCGCGTGACCGACTTCTTCGACCCCGACGCCATGCGCTACTTCAAGCAGTTCGAGGAGAAGCTCGGTGACAAGACGCACCGCCTCCTGAACGACGACGAGCGCCCGGCCTTCGTGCCCGGGGTGGAGGATTTTCCGAACAAGGAAAATTGCCAGTACAGTGTCGAAGGGGTCGTCTGCAAGGTACCGCAAGGGCAGTACTTCATGATGGGCGACAACCGGGACAATTCGCTCGACTCGCGCTACTGGGGTTTCGTGCCGGACAGGAACATCGTGGGCAAGGCCTTCCTGATCTGGATGAACTTCGGAAACCTCAAGCGCATCGGCGTCTTCCAATAATGAGGTCTGGACGGAGGGATTGGATGGCAGGCAAGTATCGGCAGCGGGGCATTTCGATGTTCACGCTGCTTTTCATCCTGGTGGTTCTCGGCGCGGTGGGGGCGATGGTCTTGCAGGCCTTCCCGTCGATCGTCGAATACCAGGCAGCACTCAAGGCGATCAACCGGGCCAAGGACGAAGCCACCGTCGCCGGCGTGCGCTCTGCCTTCGAGCGCAGCGCGGCGATCGACAACATCAGCTCGATCGGCGGCAAGGACCTCGAGGTCACCAAGGACGGCGACCAGACCGTCGTCTCGTTCGCCTACCAGAAGGAATTCCACATGTTCGGTCCCGCGTGGCTGACCCTCAAGTACGAGGGACAGTCGCACCGCGGCCGCTAGCAAGGTGTCCGAAGCGCAGGCGGCGCTGCAGGAGCGGCTGCAGCACCGGTTCCAGGATCCCCGCCTGCTTGCGCTCGCCCTCACGCACCGCAGCTTCTCGGCCGAGCACAACGAGCGGCTCGAGTTCCTCGGCGACTCCGTGCTCAATCTCGGGGTCGCCGGCCTGCTGTACCAGCGCCTGAAGGATCAGCCGGAAGGCGAGCTCTCGCGCGTGCGTGCCAACCTGGTCAAGCAGGAAACGCTGCACGCGCTGGCGGTAGCCCTGGGCTTGCCCGGGCTGATCCGGCTTGGCGAGGGCGAGGCGCGCTCGGGCGGGCACAAGCGGCCTTCGATCCTGGCCGACGCCCTGGAAGCGGTGATCGGCGCGGTGTACCTCGACGCCGGCTATGGCGCGGCGGAGGCCCTGGTGCGGCGCCTGTTCTCGGAGCTCGAGATCAATCCGCAGATGTCGGCCGCCGCCAAGGACCCCAAGACCGAGTTGCAGGAGGTGCTGCAGGCCCGCAAGATGCGCCTGCCGGTGTACCGTGTGGTCGGCACGCTCGGTGCCCAGCACAAGCAGACCTTCGACGTCGAGTGCGAGGTGAGCGAGTTGGGCCTGGTGGAGCGGGGCATAGGCGCCTCGCGCCGCGCGGGCGAACAGGCGGCCGCGGCCGCCATGTTGATGGCATTGAAAGCGAAGCAGAAATGAACACGGAAGGCGAGTCCCCCGAGCAGTCCCCGGATGCAATGCCGGAGCAGACGACAGCGACTGCCGATGCGGCCGGCCAGCGTTGCGGCCTGGTAGCCATCGTCGGCAAGCCCAACGTGGGCAAGTCGACGCTGCTCAATGCGCTGGTGGGGCAGAAGATCAGCATCACCTCGCGCAAGGCGCAGACCACGCGCCACCGCATCACGGGCGTGCGCACCGAGGGCAACACCCAGTGCGTGTTCGTCGACACGCCGGGCTTCCAGACGCGCCACAGTTCGGCACTCAACCGCTCGCTCAATCGCACCGTCACCGGCGTGATCGGCGACGTCGACGTGGTGCTGTTCGTGGTGGAGGCGGGCAACTTCACGCTTGGCGATGCCAAGGTGCTGTCGCTGCTCAAGCCCGACATCCCGGCGATCCTGGTGGCCAACAAGCTGGACCTGGTGCATCGACGCGGCGAACTCGCGCCCTGGCTGCGCGACATGCAGCAACGCCATCCGTTCGCCGAGTTCATGCCGGTTTCGGCCAAGCAGCCCAAGGACATCCTGCGGGTGCTGGAGGTCTGCGCCAAGTACCTGCCCGAGCAGGCGTGGTTCTACGAGGCCGACGAACTCACGGACAAGAGCGAGCGCTTCATGGCCGGCGAGATGGTCCGCGAGAAGCTGTTCCGCCTGACCGGCGACGAGCTGCCCTACACGTCCACCGTCGTGATCGACAAGTTCGACGAAGAGCCCAGCCCCAAGTTCAAGCGCATGGTCCGCATTGCCGCGACCATCGTGGTCGAGCGGGAAGGCCACAAGGCCATGGTGATCGGCGAAGGCGGCGAGAAGCTCAAGCGCATCGGCACCGAGGCACGCGTGGAGCTGGAGCAGCTGTTCGATGCCAAGGTCTTCCTCGAGATCTTCGTCAAGGTGCGCTCGGGCTGGGCCGACGACGAAGCGCGGGTGCGGTCGTTCGGGTATGAGTGAATGCCAGAGGGGCTAGCCCCTGGCCCCTCCCCATGAGACGCATCGCCGACGA
Organism: Ramlibacter sp.; assembly: GCF_028291745.1. Lineage (GTDB taxonomy): Bacteria > Pseudomonadota > Gammaproteobacteria > Burkholderiales > Burkholderiaceae_C > Ramlibacter. The sequence goes on from NZ_JAQGNQ010000004.1 coordinate 23,409, forward strand.
GCCCGCCTTCGTCCTGCACCGTTACGACTGGAGCGAGTCGAGCCTGATCCTGGAGGTGCTGACGCGGCATCACGGCCGCATCGCGGTGGTGGCCAAGGGCGCCAAGAAGCCCAGCTCCAACTTCCGTCCCGTGCTGCTGCCGCTGCAGCCGCTGCACCTGGCCTTCGGCGGCGACGCCGAGATCCGCACGCTCAAGGCGGCGGAGTGGGCGGGCGGGCAGGTGATGCCCACCGGTGACGCGCTGCTGTCCGGTTATTACATGAACGAGCTGCTGCTGCGCCTGCTGGCGCGCGACGACCCGCATCCGCCGCTGTTCGACGTCTATGCCGCCGCCGTGCGTGTGCTGGCCAGCGACGCAAGCGACGCAAGCGAGATGCTGCAGCCGGCCCTGCGGGCCTTCGAGCTGCTGCTGCTGCGCGAGGTCGGCGTGCTGCCCTCGCTCGACCTGCAGACCGCGACCCTCGCTCCGCTGGGAGAGGAGGAGCGCTACACCTTGCGGCCCGAAGGCGGCCTGGTCGAGTCGCATGAGGACGAGGACCGCGCCAGCCTGGTCGGCGCGCAATGGCATGCGCTGCAGGCGGCGCTCGACGACGCCGCGCCCTTTCACGCAACGCTGCAAGCCGCCGCGACCATGGGCGAACTCAAGCCGCAGTTGCGCGCGCTGCTGCACTACCATTGCGGCGTCTCCACCCTGCGCACCCGCCAACTGATGATGGACCTGCAGTCTCTATGACCGATCACGAAGTCATTTCTCACCCTCTCCCGCGTGCGGGAGCGGGCCGGGGTGAGGGGACGACTCCCACGACGGCCCTGTCGGTCAACCTGAACAAGGTGGCCCTGGTGCGCAACACGCGCCACCTGGGCATCCCGAGCGTCACCCGCGCGGCCACGCTGTGCCTGCAGGCCGGCGCGCACGGCATCACGGTGCATCCGCGCCCGGACGAGCGTCACATCCGGCCCGGCGACGTGCGCGAGCTGCATTCACTCTTGCGCAAGGACTGGCCGCAGGCCGAGTTCAACATCGAAGGCAATCCCTTTCACAACCTGATGGACTTCGTGCGCGAACTGCGGCCGCAGCAGTGCACCTTCGTTCCCGACAGCGAAGGCCAGTTCACCAGCGACCATGGCTGGGACCTCGCGAAGGACGCCGAGCGCGTGCGCCCCCTGATCGCCGAGGCGAAGGCACTCGGCGTGCGGGTCAGCCTGTTCATGGATGCCGAGCCGCAGCAGATGGCGCTGGCCCGCGCGGTGGGCGCCGACCGCATCGAGCTGTATACCGAGCCCTATGCGGCCGCCTGGGGCACGTCGCAGCAGGCGCACGAAGTGCAGCGCTTCGCGGCGGCGGCAAAGGCGGCCCAGGCGGCGGGCCTGGGCGTCAACGCCGGCCACGACCTCAATCGCGACAACCTGCCGGCCTTCGTGCGCGCCGTGCCGGGATTGCTGGAAGTCTCCATCGGCCATGCGCTGATCGCGGATGCGCTGGAGATCGGCTACGCCGCCACCGTGCGTGCGTACCGGGCCGCCCTCGCAGCCAACGTCGCCTGAAGTGATCTACGGCATAGGCACCGACATCTGCGACGTGCGGCGCATCCGCGCGTCGCTGGAACGGCATGGCGAACGCTTCGCCCGCAAGATCCTGAGCGACGCCGAACTGGCCACCTGGAGGTCGCGCAGCGCCCGCTGGCCCGAGCGCGGCGTGCGTTACCTGGCCACCCGCTTTTCCGCCAAGGAGGCCTTCAGCAAGGCGGTGGGCATGGGCATGCGCATGCCCATGACCTGGCGCTCGTGCGAGATCGGCAAGCTGGCCAGCGGCAAGCCGGTGATCGTGCTGCACGGCGAACTCAGGGCCTGGTGCGAGGCCCGCGGCCTCGTTGCGCAGGTCAGCGTCACCGATGAAAGCGACTACGCGGCGAGCTTCGTGGTCATCGAACAGAAAGAACCGCAGCCATGAGCGAACACGCCCCGGTCATCATCGACGTTGCCGGCCTCGGCCTGGCCAACGAGGACCGCCGCCGCCTCGTGCATCCGCTGGTGGGCGGCATGATCCTGTTCGGCCGCAACTGGCAGGACCGCGAGCAACTCTCCGCGCTGTGCGCCGAGATCAAGGAGCTGCGCCCCGATCTGCTGATCGCCGTCGACCACGAGGGCGGCCGCGTGCAGCGCTTTCGCACCGGCGGCTTCACGCACCTGCCGCCGATGCGCCGCTTCGGCGAGCTGTGGCTGAAGGACAAGAAGGGCCGCGAGGGCTCCGGTGCCATGGCCGCCATGGGCGCGGCTACTGCGGCCGGCTACGTGCTGGGCGCGGAACTGCGCGCCTGCGGGGTCGACTTCAGCTTCACGCCGGTGCTGGACCTGGACTTCGGCGCCAGCTCGATCATCGGCGACCGCTCCTTCCATCGCGACCCGCGGATCGCCACGCTGCTGGCCAGGAGCCTGATGCACGGGCTGCTGCAGGCCGGCGTGGCCAACTGCGGCAAGCATTTCCCCGGGCACGGCTTCGTCAAGGCGGATTCGCACCTGGAGATCCCGGTCGACAACCGCAGCCTCAAGGCCATCCTGCAGGAGGATGCCATTCCGTACGAGTGGCTGGGCAACACGCTCACCAGCGTGATGCCTGCGCATGTCATCTACAGCAAGGTCGACAGCCTTCCGGCGGGTTTCTCGCCCAAGTGGCTGAACGACATCCTGCGCGAGCAGCTGCAGTTCCAGGGCGCGATCTTCAGCGACGACCTGAGCATGGCGGGCGCCCGCAAGATCGAGGGCCGGGACGTGACTTTCACCGAGGCGGCGATCGCCGCGCTGCAGGCCGGTTGCGACATGGTGTTGCTGTGCAACGAGTCGGTAAACAGCGAAGGCGGCGCCTCGATCGACGAGATGCTGGAGGCCCTCGGCGAAGCGCAGTCGCGCGGCGAGTGGCAACCCAGCGAAATGAGCGAACACCGCCGCCTCGCCCTGCTGCCCTGCGGCTCCTCGATCACCTGGGACGCGCTGATGACGGAGCCGCGGTATATGCGGGCGCTGCAGTTGCTGCCGTGAGCAGGAGCGGATGTCATCCGGACTCGACGAGGATGTCATCCCGGGGCTCGCTGAGGATGTCATCCCGGGCTTGACCCGGGATCCACGCTGCGGTTGATCAAGTGCCGCATGGATTGCGGGTCAAGCCCGCAATGACATGGTCTGAGCGAAAAAGGCCCACCCTTTCAAGCAGGCCCTTGCTCGCCAAGGACATGGTCTTGAACCAAAAAAAGGCCCGCCCTTGCGGGCAGGCCTTTCCTCTCGCCGCCACCCCAAGGGTCAGGCGGCCTTCTTCACTGGCACTGCGCGATCCGGAAGCAGCCGTGGAACAGGATCTCCAGCTGCTGCCGCACCTCGGCGTCCTGGAAGGGCGCGTTCATCGTCTCCACCAGCGGCTTGCGGTAGCCGCTGTCGATGGCGGCGTCGAACATCGCCTGCACGGCCTCGTCGCCCCCTGCCACGGTGACCAGCGCGATCGCGCGCGCGGGCTCGTCGATCAGCAGCTGCGCGAGCTCGTCGATGCACTCGAGGGCCGCGTCGTAGTGCCCCTGGTATTCGGTGGATTCCATCTCATTCTCCAAAAAAAAAGAGCGAGCGGGACCCACCGCCCGAGCGGGAACAGGGTCCCGCTCGGGTTGTTGAAGACCGGCGATGTGCCGGCTGATCACGGATTGCTCCGGAACCAGGCGCCATTGAGCGCGCGCTGCCGCCGGCGGTCAAACGACCAGGGCCAGCGCGTTCACCCCCAGGCGAGCGCGCCATGCGCATCGAGATGCGTCAGGTACAGGCGCACATCGAATTCGAGCTGGTGGTACTGCGGCTCCATGCGCGTGCACAGCGCATAGAAAGCCTTGTCGTGCTCGCGCACGCGGAAGTGCGCGAGTTCGTGCACCACGATCATCCGCAGGAAATCCTCGGGCGCCTCGCGGAACAGCGTCGAGACGCGGATCTCGCGCTTGGCCTTCAGTCGGCCACCCTGCACGCGCGACACCGTGGTGTGCGTGCCCAGCGCATTGCGGATCACGTGCAGCGCGTTGTCCCAGGCTACCTTGGACAGCGGCTCGGAACTGCGCAGGAACTCGCCCTTGAGGTCCACGACGTAGTCGTACAGCGCGCGCTCCGAGCGGATCGCGTGCGCCTTGGGGTACTTCTTCAGCAGCAGCTCGCCCACCCGCTGCTGCTCCAGCAGTTCGCGCACCTGCTGCTGCACGGGCTCGGGATAGTGCGCCAGGTACTTCAGGTTCATGCGCGTCCCTGCGCATACGACAGCCCCGAGGCGACGCCGCCGAACAGGTCGCCTTCGATCACGGGCGTGCCGGCGAAGCGCTGCTGCAGCAGCGCCTGGAAGGGCCGCAGCGAGGAGGAGCCGCCAGTGAGATAGATCGCATGCAGGGCCGTCCCCTTGCGCCCGGCCGCCGCGACGCAGTCCGCCGCGCAATCCACCACCTGCTGCAGCAAACCCTCGAGATCGCTGGCCATCGCCTCGGCCGCTATGGTCGCCTGCAGCTTCGCCTCGACGTGCGACAGGTCGATCGTCGCGCTGCCGCCATGCAGCGACACCTCGATCTTCGCGCGCTCCACTTCGCTGGCCAGCAGGTGCCCCAGGCGCTGCTCCAGCACCGTCATCAGCCGGTCGTGCAGCCGCGTGTCGCCATAGCTGCTGCGCAGGTCGCGCACTTCACGCAGCGTGCGCGGCGCATACATGCGGTGGATCAGATGCCAGCTTGCCAGGTCGAAGAAAGTGCCGCTCGGCACCTCGCGCCCGCTGGGGCCGATGTGGCGGAAACCGAGCAGCGGCATCACCTGCTGCAGGTTCAATCGACGGTCGTAATCGGTGCCGCCGATGTGGACGCCGGCGGTGGCCAGGATGTCGGCGCTGCGATCGCGCTTGCGCATGCGCTTGGGCCCGAGCCGCACGACGGTGAAGTCGGAGGTGCCGCCGCCGATGTCGACGATCAGCACCACCGCCTCGTCCTGCAGGCGACGCTCGTAGTCGAGGGCCGCCGCGATCGGCTCCAGCTCGAACGACACTTCGCTGAAGCCCGCGCTGGCGGCGCATTCGGCCAGCGCCTGCTGCGCGCGTTCATCGCGCTCGGAATCGTCGTCGACGAAGTGCACGGGCCGCCCGATCACCACGCGCTGCGGGTCCGTCCCGAGGTGGCGGCCGGCGCGGGCGCGCAGTTCGCCCAGGAAGCGGCCGATGATCGCCTTGAAGCTCAGCACGCCGGTGCCGATCGCCGTCTCTTCCTCGAGCAGGCTGCTTCCCAGCAGGCTTTTCAGGGAGCGCATCAGGCGGCCGTCGAAGCCGGCCAGGTAGAGCGCGATCGCATCGCGGCCGAAATGCGTGCTGCGGTCCTCCGCGTTGAAGAACACCGCGGTCGGGATCCCGGTGGCGGTGCCCTCCAGCGGCACCAGCCGCGCCAGTCCGTCCGGTCCGACGAAGGAGACCGCGGAATTCGAGGTGCCGAAGTCGATCCCGAGCGCCGGCGCGCTGGCGCGGCTCATCGTTGCTTCAGGCCTCGCGGCGCAGGGCGGGGAACAGGATGATGTCGCGAATGCTGGCGCTGTCGGTCAGCAGCATCATCAGGCGGTCGATGCCGACGCCGCAGCCGCCGGTGGGCGGCATGCCGTATTCCAGGGCCCGCACGAAGTCGTGGTCGAAGAACATGGCTTCGTCGTCGCCCGCGTCCTTCGCGTCCACCTGCGCGGTGAAACGCGCGGCCTGCTCCTCGGCGTCGTTGAGCTCGGAAAAGCCGTTGCCGAACTCCCGGCCCGTGATGTACAGCTCGAATCGCTCGGTCACTTCCGGCCTCGCATCATTGGCCCGGGCCAGCGGCGAGATCTCGGTGGGGTGTTCCATGATGAACGTGGGCTGCCAGAGCTTTTCCTCGACGGTCTCTTCGAAGTACAGCACCTGCAGGCTGGCCAGCGAGCGCTTCG
>NZ_JAQGNQ010000005.1 GCF_028291745.1 Ramlibacter sp.
TCGTCGCTGCGGCCGACGTAGGTGATGTAGCCGTCGGCAGCGCGCGTGGCGATGTCGCCCGTGTGGTAGGCGTTGTCGCGCATCGCTTCGGCCGTGCGCTCGGCGCTGTCGATGTAGCCGTCCATCAATCCGAGCGGCCGCGCGGCCAGCGGCAGGCACAGCTCGCCCTGGTCGCTCTCCTGCCCGTTCACGTCCAGCAGCACCACCTGGTAGCCGGGCAGCGGCCGGCCCATGGAGCCGGGCTTCACCGGCTGGCCCGGGGAGTTGCCCACCTGCGCCGTCGTTTCGGTCTGCCCGAAGCCGTCGCGCAGATCGAGGCCCCAGGCCGAACGCACGCGCTCGATGATCTCGGGGTTCAGCGGCTCGCCGGCGCCGATCACCTCGCGCAGCCGCAGGCGACTTGCATAGGCGGCGAGATCCTCCTGGATCAGCATGCGCCACACCGTCGGCGGTGCGCACAGCGAGGTCACGCCATGCGTGCCGAGCACCTCGAGCAGCGCCTTGGCCTGGAAGCGCCGGTAGTTGGAGATGAAGACGCAGGCGCCTGCGTTCCAGGGCGCGAAGAAGCAGCTCCACGCGTGCTTGGCCCATCCCGGGGAAGAGATGTTCAGGTGCACGTCACCGGGCTGCAGCCCCAGCCAGTACATGGTGGAGAGATGTCCCACCGGATAGCTCTGGTGCGAATGCAGGACCAGCTTGGGCTTGGCGGTGGTGCCCGAGGTGAAATACAGCAGCAGCGGATCGGTCGCGCGCGTGAGGCCATCGGGAGCGAACACGTCCGGGTACGCGTCGGGGGCGTATTCGCGGCAGCCGGGCGTGGTGCCGCCGATGCTGATCCGCGCGCAGCCGGCGGGCACGTGCGCGAGCTTGTCGGCGCTGGCCACCGCCGCCAGCGCGAACTTCACCTGGCCACGCTCCACGCGATCGAGCACATCCTGCGGGGTCAGCAAGGTGGTCGCCGGGATCAACACGGCGCCCAGCTTGATGGCGGCCAGCATGATCTCCCACAGCGCCAGCTCGTTGCCCAGCATCAGCAGGATGCGATCGCCACGGCCCACGCCCTGCGCGCGCAGGAAGTTGGCCGCGCGGTTGGAGCGCGCCGCCATCTCGGCGAAGGACAGCTTCTGTTCGCTGCCGTCCTCTTCGACGATCCACAAGGCAGGTGCCTCGTTGCCGGCGGCCATGAGGTCGAAGTAGTCGAGCGCCCAGTTGAACTCACCGAGCACCGGCCAGCGGAAATCGCGTGAGGCGGTGTCGTAGTCCGTGCGCTGCGCCAGCAGGAAGTCGCGCGCGCGCACGAACGGGGTTGCATTTCCCATGCTTGGTCTCCTTCGCTGCTGCCTATGATCGCCGGGGTGCGCGGGGGCCGCGAAGGGGTTTCCCCCAGAAGGGCGGTGCGGCGCTACACCGCCTGCCGCGCCGCGGCCAGGATCTCGTCGGCGAGCGTCTCATCGTCGACGGCGCGGGCCAGGACGATCGCGCCGAGCATGGTGCTGAAGGTCGCCAGGGCCTGGCGATGGCGCTCCTGGTCCGAGCCCTCGGTGCTCGCGGCAATGACCTCCACCAGGTCGCGCACGCCCTGCGTGAAGGCCTGGCGCGCATGCACGCCCTCGCGCGCCATGTCGCCCGCGAGCGCGGCTGCGGCACACCCGGCGCCGGGACGATCCCGATGCTCAGGTGCGAGGTAGAAATCGGCGATGGCGCCGACGGCATCGCGCGGGTGCGCGGCGGCGGCGCGCTGCCATTTGGCGGCGGAGCGGTCGAAGGCCCAGGCGCAGGCTTCGGCGACCAGTTCCTCCTTGGAGCCGAACTGGCCGTAGAAGCCGCCGTGGGTGAGCCCCACCGACTTCATCAGCTCCGCCACTCCGACGCCGTCGATGCCGCGCTCGCGGAACAGCCGGGCGGCTGCCTGCACCACCTTCTCGCGATTCTGCTGCGCCTGCTCGCGGCTGACTTTCATGGCTGACCTTCTCTCCCGCGACGATTCTGATGACGACCATCATCTTACGTTATATGATGGCCGTCATCAAATTTCGCTCCCGGAGGTTCGCATGCTCGCCCCCTTCGTCTCGCACCGCCTGCAGCGGCACGGCATCCACTATGCGTGGGTGATCGCCGCGGTCACCTTCCTGGCCATGCTGATCACGTCCGCCGCGCTGGGCCTGCCGGGCGCCATGCTGCAGCCCTTGTCGCGGGAGTTCGGCTGGACGACGGAGCAACTCTCCTCCGTGTTTGCGGTCCGCTTTGCCTTGTTCGGCCTGCTCGGGCCCTTCGCCGCGGTGTTCATCATGCGCTTCGGGCTGCGGCGCGTCGTCGCCATCGCCCTCACCATCATCGGCTTGACCATCGCCGCGGCGACCCAGGTCACGCAGCTCTGGCAGCTGTTCGCGCTGTGGGGTGTGCTGCTGGGGTTCGGCACCGGCACGGTGGCGATGGTGCTGGGCGCGATCGTGGCGAACCGCTGGTTCACGCAGCGCCGCGGCCTGGTGATGGGACTGCTGGCGGGCAGCACCGCGACCGGGCAACTGATCTTCCTGCCGGTGGCGGCCTGGCTGATCGAGCACCTGGGATGGCGCTTTGCCGTGCTGCCGGTGTGCAGCGCCGCCGTCGTGGTGGTGGCCCTGGTGTTGCTGCTGTTGAAGGACAACCCGGCCGACCTGGGCCTGCGCCCCTATGGTGAAGCGGAGGGTGTTGCGCCTGCCACGGCCGCCCCCGTGGCGCTCGGCTTCACCGGCCCCTTCAAGGTGCTGGCCGAAGCCTCGCGCAATCGCACCTTCTGGGTGCTGGCCGGCACCTTCTTCATCTGCGGCCTGAGCACCAACGGCCTGGTGCAGACGCACTTCATCTCGCTGTGCGGCGACCGCGGCCTGAGCGCCGTGCCGGCGGCTTCCGTGCTGTCGATGATGGGCGTGTTCGACCTGTTCGGCACCACCTTGTCCGGATATCTCTCGGACCGCTTCGACAACCGCAAGCTGCTGCTTGCCTACTACGGACTGCGCGGCCTGTCGCTGCTCTGGCTGCCGTATTCCGATTTCACGCTGGTGGGCCTGAGCATGTTCGCTGCCTTCTACGGCCTGGACTGGATCGCCACCGTGCCGCCCACGGTGAAGCTCTGCGCGGCCGAATTCGGCAAGGAGCGCGCCGGCCTGGTGTTCGGCTGGGTGTTCGCGGCCCACCAACTGGGCGCAGCCACTGCGGCCTATGCCGCCGGCCTGACGCGCACCATCCTGCTGACCTACGACCCGGCCCTGATCGGCGCGGGCCTGGCGTGCCTGGTCGCCGCTGTGGGCGCGCTGGCGATTCGCAAGCAGGACGTGCCCACGCCCGTGGCCATGGCGGCCGCGCGCTCCTGAGCAAAGCCGCCAGCGTCGGGTGCGCGACGCTGGCGGGCTACAATCGCGCTCGCGTGCGGCTGTAGCTCAGTGGATAGAGTATTGGCCTCCGAAGCCTATGGTCAGGGGCCGGCCGCGCAGCAGATAGACTATCGGTCTCCAACAGTCATGCGGCTGTAGCTCAGTGGATAGAGTATCGGCCTCCGAAGCCGAGGGTCGTGGGTTCGATCCCCGCCAGCCGCACCAGATCT
>NZ_JAQGNQ010000002.1 GCF_028291745.1 Ramlibacter sp.
GGACCACCCTGGCCAAGGCCCGCAACATCCATCTCGACGAATGACCGGTGCGCCGGCCTTCGCCCGCCTCCGTGGCGGTCATCCCCATGGATGTCACCGCCATGGTCATCCCGGCCTCGAGCCGGGATCCATGCAGCGCTTGATTCGAGCGCCGTCGTGGATTGCGGGTCAAGCCCGCAATGACATCCACATCCCCCAGTCTTTCGCCCGCCCGCAACCCTGACTGAATCAACGTGACCCAAACCGCACCCCTGAGCATCGGTATCCTCAACGGCGACGACATCGGCCACGAGATCGTGCCCGCCTCCGTGGAGATCAGCCGCGCCGCCGCCGAACTGCATGGCGTCGCCGTCGACTGGCGCCCCTTGCCGATCGGTGCCCGCGCGCTCGAGACCCATGGCCACACGCTGCCGCCCGCAACGCTGGACACCCTGAAGACCCTGGACGGCTGGATCCTCGGCCCGATCGGCCACCGCGCCTATCCGAAGGGACCGAACGCGATCAATCCGCATCCGATCCTGCGCAAGCAATTCAACCTGTTCGCCAACGTGCGGCCCACGCGCTCGTATCCCGGCATCGGCTGCCTGCACGACGACGTGGACCTGGTGATCGTGCGCGAGAACAACGAGGGCTTCCAGCCCGATCGCAACATGGTGCTGGGTTCGGGCGAGTTCCGTCCGACCGACGAGGTCACGCTGTCGGTCCGTGTGATCACGCGCACCGGCAGCCGCCGCGTCGCGCGCGCCGCCTTCGAGCTGGCGCGCCAGCGCCGCAAGCATCTCACCTACATCCACAAGGACACGGTGTTCAAACTGAGCTGCGGGATGTTCGTGGAGGAGTGCCAGAAGCTGGCCGCCGAATACCCGGACGTGCTGGTCGACGACGTCATCGTCGACACCTTCGCGATGCGCCTGGTGCGCGATCCGCAAAGCTTCGACGTGGTGGTCACCACCAACATGTTCGGCGACATCCTGTCCGACGAGGCCGCGGGCCTGGTCGGCGGCCTGGGCATGGCACCCGGCCTGTGCATCGGCGACGGCAACGTCGCGATGGCGCAAGCCACGCACGGCTCGGCGCCCGACATCGCCGGTCGCGGCATCGCCAATCCCTACGCGATCATCGAGTCGACGCGCATGATGTTCGAGTGGCTCGGACACAGCCGCGGCAACGAAGGCGCCGTGCGCATGGCAAAGTCCATGTCCGAAGCCACGACCGCGGCGCTGGCCGACGCGCAGGCGCGCACCGGCGACATCCGCGGCCAGGGCAACACCGCCAGCTTCACGCAGGCGGTGCTGCGCAACCTGCGCAAGTGAGGCGCCACTTGCGCTGACCATCCGGGTTCCCGCCCGGCAAAGGAGAGAGACCGATGCAGTCGTGGTGGATGCAGATGAACGAAGCCGACGCCGTGCTGGAAATGCGCGACGTGCCGGTGCCGCAGCCCGGGCCGCGCCAGATGCTGGTGCGCATGCACGCCTCCAGCCTCAATCGCGGCGAGTTCGTGGCGGGCCATGGCCTGCACGGCGCGACGGGCAGCTGGAAGGCGATCGGCGGCGAAGGCGCGGGCGTGGTCGCGGCGGTGGGGCCGGACGTTGGCGACTTCCGCGCCGGCGACCGCGTCATGGGCCGCTGCCCCGGCGCCTTCTCCGAGTACGCGGTGATGGACTGCGCGGAAGCGATGGCCGTACCCTCCACGCTGACGTGGGAAGAGGCCGCCGCCATCCCGCTGACCTTCCTGACCGCCTTCGACATGCTGGTGCTGCAGGGCCGCCTGGCGGCGGGCGAATGGCTGTTGATCAACGGCGTGTCCTCGGGCGTCGGGGTCGCCTCGCTGCAGCTTGGCAAGGTGTTGGGCGCGCGCGTGATCGGCACCTCCGGCTCGCAGGAGAAGCTGGATGCGCTCAAGCGCTACGGCCTCGATGTGGGCCTGTGCACGCGCACGGCCGACTTCGCACCCGAGGTCCTGCAGGCCACCGACCAGCACGGCGCCGACCTGGTGATCAACGCGGTCGGCGGCTCGGTGTTCGCGGAGAACATTCGCGCGATGGCCTTCCAGGGGCGACTGGCCACCGTGGGTTATGTCGACGGCGTGCTGCATGCGGACCTCGATCTCGAGGTGCTGCACGCCAAGCGGCTGGCCGTCTTCGGCGTGTCGAACAAGTTGCGCAGCAAGGCGCAACGCGCCGCCTCGGTGCCGCGCTTCATCACCGAGGTGCTGCCGCACATCGCGGTCGGCCGCATCCGGCCGCAGATCGACCGCGAGTTCTCCTTCGCCGAAGTGCCCCAGGCGAAATCCCGCATGGAAGCCGGCGGCCACGTGGGCAAGATCGTGCTGCGTATCGCTTCCTGAGTTTTGCTGCACGAACGAGCCCGCGGCGGGCCAAGGAGACAAGGCATGAAGAGAAGAAATCTTGCCGCAGCCCTGGTCCTCGCCGACCTCGGCGTGGCGGCCTGGGCGCAGCCCGCGGGCTATCCCGCTCACCCCATCCGGCTCGTGATCGGCTTTGCGCCCGGAGGCGCTGCCGATACCGTGGCGCGGGTGATGAGCGATGCCTTCGGCAAGGCCCTGGGCCAGCCGGTGCTGGTGGACAACAAGCCGGGCAACGGCTCCAGCATTGCCGCCGACATCGTGGCCAAGTCGCCGCCGGATGGCTACACGCTGCTGATCGCCAGCCCGAGCAGCATCTCGGTCAATCCCGCGCTCAATCCCAAGCTGCCTTATGCGCCTGCCGACCTGCTGCCGGTGACCAGGATGACGACTTCGCCGCTGGTGCTGGCGGTGAATCCCGCCACCGGCATCCAGTCCGTGCCGGAGCTGATCGCGGCGGCGAAGAAGTCGCCCGGCAGGCTCAATTACTCGACCTCCGGCAATGGCTCGGCGCCGCATCTCGGTGCCGCGCTGTTCACGCAACTGACCGGTGCGCAGATGACGCACGTCCCGTATCGCGGTGGCAGCCTGGCGATCCAGTCGGTGATGGCCGGCGACACGCAAGTGACCTTCGGGACCTCGCCCTCGGTGCTGCCGCAGGCGAGCGGCGGTCGCTTGCGCGTGCTGGCCGTCAGCACCCGCGAGCGCTCGCCGCTGGTGCCCGACGTGCCCGGCATGCGCGAGGCCGGCCTGCCCGACTACAACCTCGAGTTCTGGTACGGCATGTTCGTGCCGGCCGGCACGCCCGCGCCCATCGTCCGCAAGATCTATGAGGCCACGGTCAGCGCGATGCAGCAACCGGCCGTGAAAGCAGCGCTCGCGCGCGAGGGCACGGAGGTGTCGCTGTCGCCCTCGCCCGAGGCCTTCGGCAACTTCCTGGTGGACGACGGCAAGTTCTGGGTCGGCCTGGTGAAAAGCGCCAAGGTCAAGAGCGAGTGAGGCAATGTAACGCCGGCGGCGCGCGGCGCGGGCGGCGCTAAGCTGCGCGCTTGTTCCGTGCAGGAGACTCGCATGACCACCCGCCTCACCGCCCACGACTTCGACCAGGAACTGCTGATTCTCTTCGACGCCTACGTGCACGGCGACGTGGACCGGCGCGGCTTCCTCGAGCGCGCGCAGCGCTTTGCCAAGGCGGGCGTGACGGCCGCCGGCCTGCTGGCCGCCCTGAGCCCCGACTTCGCGGCGGGCCAGCAGATCAAGCCGGACGATGCGCGCGTGAAGAGCGAATGGGTGACCGTGCCATCGCCGGCCGGCCACGGCACCATCCGCGGCTATCTCGCGCGCCCCACGTCCGCCGGCACGCGCAAGGTGCCCGCCGTGCTGGTGATCCACGAGAACCGCGGCCTCAATCCGCACATCGAGGACATCGCCCGGCGGCTGGCGCTGGACGGCTTCATGGCGTTCGCGCCCGACGCGCTCACTTCAGTGGGCGGCTATCCGGGCGACGAGGACAAGGCGCGCACCGCCTTTGCCACGCTCGATCAGCCCAAGACTCGCGCGGACTTCCTGGCCGCGGCGGCCTGGCTGCGCGCGCGCCCGGACGGCAACGGCCGCATGGGCGCGGTCGGCTTCTGCTACGGTGGCGGCATCGTGCACTGGCTGGCGACCGCCCTGCCGGACCTCAATGCGGCCGTCACCTTCTACGGCAACACGCCGCCGCCGGAAGACGCGGCCAAGGTGAAGGCACCGCTGCTGGTGAATCTGGCGGGCACCGACGAACGCATCAACGCGGCCTGGCCTGCGTACGAAGCGGCCTTGAAGGCCGCCGGCGTGAAGTTCGCCGTCTACCAGTACGCCGGCACGCAGCACGGCTTCAACAACGACACCACGCCGCGCTACGACCCCGCAGCCGCCAAGCTGGCGTGGGACCGCACCATCGGCTTCTTCAAGTCGAACCTGATTCCGCTCTGAAGCGCTGCGGGCCGGCGTGGCGGCAAGTGCGCGCTGCGGTGTTCCCGGCCCGTGAATTCAGCACGGAGCAGCGCGGGCAGGCCGTGCCGGATCGTTTCTAATACGGGTCGCGTCCGCCGGACGCTTCACCGCAGGCAGCGGGCCCCGCGCCGCGCGTGTGTGCGCACTTCGCGGCGCCCGGCGCCACCCCATCCACCCTCGTCAGCGCGCGCTACGGCGCGTGCCAAGGAATCGTTTTCTTGCGCAGCACTTTCGGCCAGTCCAGCCTGGTCCGCCAACTGGCGGCGTGGATGCCCGCGGAAGCGGAAACGCCGGGCATGGACGTCGCCGAGCGGCTCAGTCTCTGGCTGAACGCCTTCGATGCGATCGGGCTGCAGCAGGCGCAGCAAGCGATCCGGCAGATCCGCACAGCGGCCCCGGCCAGCGGCGATGCGCCGCCCGTTTCGGCGGAGGCGCTGTCCGCCGACCTGCAGCGCGTGCGCAGCGCGCTGGCCGGCGCGATCGCGCAGGACCCGCGCAGATTGGCCCTCAGCCCCGAGGGCAGCAAGCCCTGGCAGCAAAGGCACCTCGAACTGCAGCGGCAGATGGAGCAGATGATCCAGCCCCTGCGCGAACACGTGCAGCAGGCGCTCGCGCGCGTCTCGCCGCGACTGCGTCAACTGGCCGCGCTCGATGCCGTCCTGGCCCAGGCGCTGGCCGCGCGCGAGCAGGCGGTGCTGCCCACGGTGACCACGCTGCTGGAGCGGCGCTTCGTCCAGTTGCGCGCGCAAGCAAATGGCGACGGCACGAGCGAGGGCGCAGCCACGTGGCTGGAAGACTTTGCCGGCGAGTGGCGGCAGGTGCTGCTGGCCGAACTGGACCTGCGCCTGCAACCCGTGCTGGGCCTGATCGAGGCCCTGGGCAATGAATTGAAGAATCGAGCATGAGCAAGCGTTTTTTTGTGGCCGCCTTCGCGATCGGTGCAGCGGCCGTCCTGTGGGTGGCGCTGGGCTTTGTCGGCGCCGGCTGGTTGCCGCTCGCGATGACCGTGGCGATCGGCGCGGTGTACCTGGTCGGTGCCTTCGAGCTGCGGCAGTACCGCGCCGCGAGCGCCGGACTGGCGGCGGCGCTGGATCACGTTCCGCAGCCGCTGGCGCAACTCGCCGACTGGCTGCCGCAGGTGCCGCCCTCGCTGCGCAACACCGTGCGCCTGCGCGTCGAAGGCGAGCGGGTGGGGCTGCCCGGGCCGGCGCTGACGCCGTATCTGGTCGGCCTGCTGGTGATGCTCGGCATGCTGGGCACTTTCCTCGGCATGGTCGTCACCTTCAAGGGCGCGGTCTTCGCACTGGAGGGCTCGACCGATCTGCAGGCGATCCGCTCCGCGCTGGCGGCGCCGATCAAGGGCCTGGGGCTTTCCTTCGGCACCTCGGTGGCGGGCGTCGCGGCCTCGGCCATGCTGGGCCTGATGTCGGCGATCGGCCGGCGCGAGCGGCTGGAGCTGGCGCGCCAGCTCGATGCGCTGATCGCGACCACCTTGCTGCCCTTTTCACGGGCGCAGCAGCGACAGGAGACGGTGCGCGCGGTGCAAGCGCAGGCGCACGCGCTGCCGCAGGTGGTGCACCAGCTCGAGGCGATGATGGAGCGCATGGAGCGGCGCAGCGAGCAGCTCGATGCGCAACTGCTGGCCCGGCACGCGCAGCTGCAGGCTGAAGTCACCCGTGCCTACGGCGAGCTCGCACACACGGTGGGCGCCGCGCTGAAGGAGAGCCTGGATGCCGGTGCGGCCGCGGCGGGCGAGAGCATCCGGCCCGTGGTGGTCGGCGCGATGGCGCAGGTGGTGCAAGAGGCGCAGCGCCTGCATGAGCGCCTGGGCACCGTGGCGCAGGGCCAGGTGGACACCTTGTCGCAGCAGTTCGATGCCAGCGCGCGCAACGTGGCGCAGACCTGGTCGGCCGCGCTGCAGCGGCACGAGCGCAGCAGCGAGGCCGTGGGCGCGGGACTGGAGCGCTCGCTCGTGGCCTTCGCCGCCAACTTCGAGCAGCGCAGTGCCAGCCTCGTTGCCACCGTTGCCGACAGCCTGGCGCACGCGCAATCAGACCAGGAACGCGCGCATCAGCAGAAGCTGCAGGCCTTCACGCAGGCGCTGGTGGCCATGTCCGCCGACCTGCAAGCGCAATGGGGGCGTGCCGGCGAGCAGGCGGTCGCGCAGCAGCAGGCCGTGTGGGCCGCGCTGGAGCAGGCCAGCAGCGACATCACGCAACGCACCGCCACGCAGGCGGGCCGCACGCTGGGCGAGGTTGCGCGCCTGCTGGATCAATCGCACGCATTGGTGCACGCGCGCAGCGAGAGCGAAGCGCGCTGGAGCGAGCAGCACGGCCAGCGCATGGACCAACTTGCGGGCCTGTGGCGCAGCGAACTCGCCGCGTTGCGGCAGGAGGAAAGCCTGCGCGGCGAAGCGGCAGTCGCGCGCCTGGGCGACCTGCAGGGCGAAGTCACGCGCCATCTCGCAACGCTTGGCGCCGCGCTCGAAGCGCCGTTGACGCGCCTGCTGCAGACCGCCGCGGAAGTACCGCAAGCCGCGGCCGGCGTGATCACCGAACTGCGCGCGGAAATGAGCCGCGTCGCCGAACGCGACAACCTGGCCCTGAGCGAACGCAGCGCCTTGCTGGAGCAGCTCGGTGCGCTGCTGCAGGCGCTGCAGCACGACTCGGGCGCGCAGCGGGGTGCGATCGAAAGCCTGGTGGCCTCGGCGGGCTCCTTGTTCGATCGCGCGGGGCAGCAGTTTGCCCACACGCTCGATGCGCACGCCGGAGCGGCCGGCGCAGTGGCGGCGCAGGTCACCGGCAGCGCGCTGGAGCTGGCCAGCCTGGGCGAAGCGTTCGGCGCGGGCGTGCAGCAGTTCCAGGCCAGCAACGAGAAACTGGTCGAGACGCTGCAGCGCATCGAAGCCTCGCTGCAGCGCTCCACGGCGCGCAGCGACGAGCAACTTGCCTACTACGTGGCGCAGGCGCGCGAGGTGATCGACCTGAGCATCGCCTCGCAACAGGGCCTGGTCGACCACCTGCGCCAGCTGGAGGGCAAGCCTGCCAAGCCGCTGGCGCTGGTCGAGGGTAGCCGCGGATGATGGAACTGGATGAAGGCGACCTCGGCGCCGAGGCGACCGCGCCGGTGTGGGCGGTGTTCGGCGATCTGATGGCCGGCCTGCTGGGCGCCTTCGTGCTGGTGCTGGTGGGCGTGCTGGTGGTGCAGATGGACCTGGTGTCGCATCTGCAGGAGGAGGTGGGCAAGCGCCGCGTCGAGGAGCAGCGGCGCATGGCGCTGGAACAGGCGCTGGCCGTTCCGCTGGCCTCGGGGCGCGTCACGCTCAACGGGGGGCGCATCGGCATCAGCGGCAGCGTGCTGTTTCCGCTCAACTCCGACCAGCTGCGGCCCGAAGGGCGGCAACTGCTGCAAAGCCTGGTGCAGCCGCTGCGGGTATACCTGGGCGAGCGCAACGAGATGCTGATGGTCAGCGGCTTCACCGACGACAAGCCGATCCAGGAAGGCAACCGACGCTTTGCCGACAACCTTGAGCTGTCCGCGCAGCGCGCGCTCACCGTGACGCGCGCGCTGATCGAGGAAGGCATGCCGTCCGCGCAGGTGTTCGCGGCGGCCTTCGGGCCCGAACAGCCCGTCGCCTCCAACGGCAGCGAACAGGGGCGCTCCTTGAATCGGCGGGTGGAGATGGCCCCGGTGCCCAGAACCGCAGCCCCCGCGGCGGTGAACAGCGGGCGGCCATGAGCGAGACCGCGGCCAGCCCTTTGCCGCAGGACGCAGGCAGCGCGTTGCTGGAGCAGCTTGCCGGCTTGCGCAGCGAGGGCAGATGGCGTAGCGATCCGGTGCGCTTTCGCTACCTGGAGGCGCTGGCGCAAAAGCTGCAAGGCCAGCCGGCTCCCGTGCAGCGGCTGCTGCAGGAGCGGCTGCAAGCAGCACTCGCCGATTTTGGCGCGCGCGTCGAGCAGTGCCAGCAGGCCGCACGCGCGGAAGCCGAGGGCCTGATAGGCCGACATCCGGCGCAGGCCGGGGCGCTGCGCCGTCTGCAGGTAACGGGCGACATCGTCGCGATGCGCCGCCTGGTCGCCCCGGCGCAGGCAAAGGCCGCATGCGCGCCCTTGATGCATTTGAACGAATCCATCCGCGCGGCCGGGCGCCGCGGCGACCCCGCTGGCGCAGATGCCCCCGAGGCGAACGAACTGGCCAGTGCGCGCCGCTTTCGGGGCTCCTGGGACCGGCAGCGCAGCGAACAGCAGGTGGAGCAGGCGCTGGCCCGCAAGCCGGCGCAAGCAGGCCCGCTGAACTCGCACGTGCTGGTGCTGCAAGCGCTGGAGTTGATGCGCGAGCTGTCGCCGGACTACCTGCGGCACTTCCTCGCGCACGTCGAATCGCTGCAGTGGCTGGAGCGCTCGCGCGACGCGGCGGCGGCCGCGAAGGCGGGCAAGGTGGCGAAGGCGCGTCGGCAGAAGAGATGAGGCGCGGCTTGCCTGCAGGTGCGCCGCTGCTAAGCTCATTGCCCCCGGAAAAGGCCCGCAAGGAGGCAGCGATGGAGGTGATCGATGGCCGCATCGTCATGAGCGACGAAGAGTGGGCGAGGTTTGCCGCCGCCACCTTCGCTCCCTGGAGGCCGCGCACGCCGGCGGAATTCAATGCCATGGCAGATCTCGGCTCGGCCCGGCACGTGGCGGAAAACACCCGCGGCATCGGCGGCTTCCTGGCGGCGGCGGCCGAGGGCATCAAGTTCGGGCGCAACGGCGAAATCAAGTTCCCGCCCAACCAACGCAAGCTGGCCTTTGCCAAGGAGTACGGAACGTGGCCGACGGCGGAACAGTTGCGCCGCTTCGAGTTCAACGTGAATGCCCTGGGGCGGCCGCCGCTCAAGCTGGTCCGCTGACCGCATGGCAATGAAAAGGCCCGCCCCGGAGGGCAGGCCTTTGGTTTGCTGAACCCGGACGATCAGGTCAGCTTCTTCAGCAGCAGGGCGGCCAGCGGCCGGATGCTCCCGTACAGGAGGCTCTCCAGCAGCTTGCGCGCCCCGTCGGCCAGCGCCGGCGACTTCAGCGCATCGACCAGCGCCTTGCGGTGTCCCTGGTCGAGGACGGCATCGAACATCGCCCGCACTGCCTGTTCACCGCCCGCCTCCATGGCGAGCTCGATGGCACGACCCGGCTGGTCGGTCAGCAACTGCGCGATGGCAGCGATCTGGTTGGACCAGTTGTCGTAGTGCGTGTCGTAGTCGGTGGGTTCCATCTCATTCCTCCATGAAGAAGATCGAGCGGGACCCACCGCCCCTGCGGGAACGTGGTTCCCGCGGGGGTGGTGAAAACCGGCAATGGGCCGGTGACGACGGATTGCTCCGAAATCGGCAGTGATTTCAGCGCTGACGCTCAGGACCGTCAAGCGACGGGGAGCGGTCAACGCGGGGTGAATCCGCTGTTGGCGCGGCGAGCACCTTCCCCTATGATGGGCAGTTCCGTCCCGCTGTACCTTCCCCCCTCTGCCCGATGTCCCTCGTCACGCTGGCGCTGAGGCGCCCCTACACGTTCATCGTGATGGCCATGCTGATCGTGCTGGCCACGCCGCTGGCGTTGCGCAACATGGCCACGGACATCTTTCCGGAAATCAACATTCCGGTGGTGAGCATCATCTGGAACTACACGGGCCTGCCCGCGCAGGAGATGGGGCAGCGCATCGCCTCCTCCAGCGAGCGCGGGCTGACCACCACGGTCAGCGACATCGAGCACATCGAATCGACCTCGCTGCCCGGCGTGTCGGTGCTCAAGGTGTTCTTCCAGCCCAACGCGAACATCCAGTCCGCCATCGCCCAGACGGTGGCCGCGGTGCAGACGCAGGTGCGGCAGCTGCCGCCCGGGATCACCCCGCCGCTGGTGATCAAGTACTCCGCTTCCAGCATCCCGGTGGTGCAGCTCGCGCTCTCCAGCGGCACGCTGCCCGAGCAGACGGTGTTCGACGACGCAATCAACACGCTGCGCCCGCGCCTCGTCACCATTCCGGGCGTGGCGATTCCCTTTCCCTACGGCGGCAAGGTCAAGGTGATCTCGGTCGACCTCGACACCCAGGCCCTGCAGGCGCGCGGCCTGGCGCCGGCCGACGTGGTCAATGCCGTCAACACGCAGAACCTGATCCTGCCCTCCGGCACCGCCAAGCTCGGGGACACCGAGTACACGGTGCGCATGAACGGCTCGCCCGAGGCGATCTCGGGCCTTAACGACCTGCCGGTGCGCACCAGCGGCGGCACGACCACCTACCTGCGCGACGTTGCCTTCGTGCGCGACGGCTTCCAGCCGCAGACCAACGTGGTGCGGCAGGACGGCCAGCGCGGCGTGCTGCTGTCGGTCCTGAAGAACGGCGGCGCCTCCACCCTGGACATCGTCTCCAACCTCAAGGCGATGCTGCCGATCGCCGCGCAGCAGCTGCCGCCGGACATCAAGATCGCCACGCTGTTCGACCAGTCCATCTTCGTGACGGCGGCGATCACCGGGGTCGTTGCCGAGGCGGTGATCGCGGCGGCGCTGACGGCGGCGATGGTGCTGCTGTTCCTGGGCAACTGGCGCAGCACGCTGATCATCGGTTTGACGATTCCGCTGTCGATCCTCGCCTCCATCCTCGTGCTGTTCGCGCTGGGCGAGACGCTCAACATCATGACGCTGGGCGGCCTGGCGCTCTCGGTCGGCATCCTGGTGGACCAGGCGATCGTGACCATCGAGAACATCGAGCGGCACATGCACGAGGGCAAGCCGCTGCTGCAGGCCATCGAGGTGGGCGCGGGCGAGATCGGCGTGCCGGCCTTCGTCTCCACGCTGTGCATCTGCATCGTGTTCGTGCCGATGTTCTTCCTCTCGGGCGTGGCGCGCTTCCTGTTCGTGCCGCTGGCCGAGGCGGTGGTGTTCGCGATGATCGCGTCGTACTTCCTCTCGCGCTCGCTGGTGCCCACGCTGGTGATGCTGATGATGAAGGAGCACGGCAGCAACCAGGGTCCGCCCGGGCCGCTGCAGCGCGTGTACCTGGCCTTCGACCGGCAGTTCGAGCGCCTGCGCGTCAGCTATGCCGTGATGCTCTCGTCGCTGCTGGCCAGCAAGGGCCGCTTCGGCGCGCTCTTCCTGGCCTTCTGCGTGCTGTCCTGCGGCCTGGCGCCGGTGCTGGGGCGCGACTTCTTTCCGACCGTGGACGCGGGCCAGATCCGCCTGCACATGCGCGCGCCCACCGGCACGCGCATCGAGGAGACGGCGCGCCTGGCCGACCGGGTGGAGCAGGCGATCCGGCAGATCGTGCCGGCGACCGAGCTGGAGACGATCCTCGACAACCTCGGCATTCCCAACAGCGGCATCAATCTCTCGTACAGCAACGCCGGCACCATCGGCACGCTCGATGGCGAGATCCTGCTGTCGCTGAAAGAGGGGCACAGTGCCACCGACCATTGGGTGACGCTGCTGCGCTCGGAGCTGCCGCGGCGCTTTCCGGGCGTGGAGTTCTTCTTCCAGCCGGCCGACATCGTCACGCAGATCCTGAACTTCGGGCTGCCGGCTGCGATCGACGTGCAGTTCACCGGCAACGACGTGGCGGGCAACGCCGCCCTGGCCGCGGAACTGACCAAGAAGATTCGCGCGGTGCCGGGCGCGGTCGATGCCCACGTGCACCAGCGCCTGGACGGTCCCGCGCTCGACCTGCAGATGGACCGCACGCGATTGCAGCAGGTCGGTCTCTCGGCCAGCAACGTCGGCCAGAACGTGCTGATCGCGCTCTCGGGCAGCTCGCAGACGGCGCCGGCCTTCTGGCTGAATCCGCAGAACGGCGTGGTCTACAACGTCGTGGTGCAGAGCCCGCAGTACGAAGTCGATTCGATCAACTCGCTGCTCAATCTGCCGGTCGGCGCGGCCGGCGGCAACAGTGCGCCGCAGCTGCTGGGCAACCTGGTGGAAGCGCAGCCGGGCCGCCAGTTGCCGATCGTCTCGCGCTTCAACATCCAGCCGGCGATCGACGTCTATGTCAGCGTGCAGGGCCGCGACCTCGCCGGCCTGGCCGCGGAGGTGCAGCGGCTGGTCGACCAGGTCACGCCCAGGCTCAAGCGCGGCAACCAGGTGCAGCTGCGCGGCCAGGTGCAGACGATGCAGAACTCCTTTGCCGGCCTCGGCCTCGGGCTGGCCATGGCGATCGTTCTGGTCTACCTGCTGGTGGTGGTGAATTTCCAATCGTGGATCGACGCGGCGATCATCATCGCCGCCTTGCCCGCGGCACTGGCCGGCATTGCCTGGATGCTGTTCATCACCGGCACCACGCTCAGCGTGCCGGCGCTGACCGGCGCCATCATGACCATGGGCGTCGCCACCGCCAACTCGATCCTGGTGATCGCTTTCGCGCGCCAGCAGCGCGAGACCGGCATGTCGCCCATGGCGGCCGCGCAATCCGCCGGCGCCACCCGCATTCGTCCCGTGCTGATGACGGCGCTGGCGATGATCAGCGGCATGATTCCCATGGCCCTCGGCCTGGGCGAGGGCGGCGAACAGAACGCGCCGCTCGGTCGCGCCGTGATCGGCGGGCTGCTGTTCGCCACCGTCTCCACCCTCTTGTTCGTGCCGGTGCTGTACGCCGGCGTGCACGAGCGCCTGGCGCGCCGCGCTGCCCGGCGCGGCCATGGCGCCGTCGCGCCGGTCGCTGGCTTGCCCCTGGAAAGTTGATTGATCATGTCGCAAGAAGGTCCCGTCGACGTCGTTGACGAATCACAGCGCCGCCGGGTGCAGCGCTTCACGCGCATCGCCACCATTGCGGTGCTCGTGCTGCTGGCGGCCGGTGCCGGCCGCGTGCTGTTCATGCGCGCCGGCAACGCGCGCACCCTGGAAGCGCATGCGGCGGAAAGCGCACTGCAGTACGTGCGCGTCACGCAGGTCAAGGCCACCGGCGCCGGCCAGAAGCTGGTGCTGCCCGGCACGCTGCAAGGCTTCGTGCAGGCGCCGGTGTCGGCGCGTGCCGGGGGCTATCTGCGCCGCTGGACCAAGGACATCGGCAGCCGCGTCGAGAAGGGCGAGCTGCTTGCCGAGATCGAGACGCCCGAGCTCGATCAACAGTTGTCGCAGGCGATCGCCGCGCGCAACCAGACCGCCGCGACCGTGGAGCTCGCCAAGACCACGGTGGACCGCTGGGAGGCGCTGCGCAAGCGCGATGCCGTGTCGCAGCAGGAACTCGAGGAGCGCCGCAGCGGCTACGTGCAGGCTCGCGCCAACCTCGCCGGGGCGGATGCCAACGTCGAGCGGCTGCGGCAGCTCGAAGGTTTCAAGCGCGTGCTGGCGCCGTTCTCCGGCGTGATCACGCGGCGCAACGTGGACATCGGCGACCTGATCGACAGCAACAAGCCGCTGTTCCTGCTGTCGCAGACCGATCCGCTGCGCGTCTACGTCAACGTGCCGCAGGCCTATGCGCAGCTCGTGCGGCAGGGCCAGCCCGCGGTGGTGACGCAGGCCGAAATCCGCGGCCGCAGCTTTGCGGGCCAGGTCGCGCGCACGGCGGGCTCCATCGACACCGCCACGCGCACGATGCAGGTCGAAATCGCGCTGCCCAATCGCGATGCCGCGCTGCTGCCCGGCGCCTTCGTGCAGGTGGAGCTGTCGGCGCTGGCCAGCGGCGCCCTCACCATTCCGTCCAACGCGCTCCTGTTCCGTGGCCAAGGCACGCTGGTGGCCAAGGTCGATCCGGCCGGCACCGTGCAGATGGTGCCGGTGCGCCTGGGCCGGAACTACGGTGAAACGGTGGAAGTGGCGCAAGGCCTGCAGGGCAACGAGACGCTGGTGCTCAATCCCTCCGATTCGCTGGCTGCCGGCGACAAGGTGCAGGTGGTCGCGGAGACGCGCGGCGCGACGCCGGGACCGGCACCGGCCAAGGGCACACCGTGATGCGGCGTGTGTTGTTGCTCGCCGCGGTCGCGGCGCTCGCGGGCTGCTCGGTCACGCCGCCCTATCGGCCGCCGCAGCTGGAAGTGCCCGCCTCCTGGAAGACCGAGCCGGGCTGGCAACTGGCCAAGCCCGACGACGCCGCGGTGCGCGGCGCGTGGTGGCACAGCTTCGGTGACGCGCAACTCGACGCGCTCGAAGCGCAGGCGCTGGCCGCCAACCCCAATCTCGATGCCGCCGCCGCGCGGCTGGCGCAGGCACGCTCGCAAGTCGACGTGCAGGCGTCGGGCCTGTTCCCGCAGCTCTCCACCAGCATGCGGGCCGCGCGCCAGGAGATCTCGGCCAACCGGCCGCTCACCAACTACAACGCGCCGAACTTCCAGACGGTGCAGAACGACTTCGGCCTGAGCTTCTCGGTGGCCTACGAGGCCGACCTCTGGGGTCGCGTGCACAGCACCGTCGACGCGGCGCGCGCGCTGGCCGAACAGACGGCCGCCGACTTCCAGAACGTGCGGCTGGTCCTCACCACCGACCTGGCGGCCAACTACTTCAATTTGCGCGAGCTCGATATCGAGCTCGACGTGCTGGCGCAATCGATCGCGCTGCAGCGCCGCGCGCTCGATCTCGCGACCGCGCGCCACCAGCTCGGCGCGACGTCGGGGCTCGATGTGGCACAGCAGCAGGCCCTGCTCGATCAGACGCTGACGCAGGTCGACGTGCTGCGCCGCCAGCGCAGCCAGTTCGAAACGGCGATCGCGGCGCTGATCGGCCGCCCCGCGCCGCTCTTTGCGGTGCCCGCGGAAATCACCCCGCGCAGCGCGCCGGCCGTGCCGGTGGCGGTGCCCTCCGAAGTGCTGCAGCGGCGGCCCGACGTGGCTTCCGCCGAGCGGGCGATGGCGGCAGCGAATGCGCAGATCGGCATCGCGCGCGCCGCCTACTATCCAAGCGTCTTCCTCAATCCGACCTTGGGGGTGGACTCACGCAACCTTGGCATGTTGTTCGACGTGCCCAGCTTGCTGTGGTCCTTCGGGGTTTCGGTCACGCAGCCGCTGATCGACGCCGGCCGCACGGACGCCAACGTGGCGATCGCGCAGGCGGGCTACCAGCTGGCCGTGGCCAACTACCGCCGCACCGTGCTCACGGCCATGCAGGAAGTGCAGGACGGCATCAACGGCAGCGTCGCGCTGGACCGCGGCCTGGCCCAGGCCAACCTGGCCGAGCAGAGCGCGCAGCGCGTGCTGGATCTCGCCAACGACCGCTACGAGGGCGGCGCGGCGAGCTACCTGGAGGTGATCACGGCCCAGCAGTCGCTGCTGACCGCGCAGCGCCAGGTGGCGCAGCTGCTCGGCCAGCGGCTGCTGGTCTCCGTGCTCCTGGTCAAGGCCGTGGGCGGCGAGTGGTAGCGCCCACGGAGTCTGGCTGCTAGCGGTTGACGATCAGGTTGGCGATGATGCCGGTGGCGACGGCCGCCAGCACATAGTCGGGCCCGACCTGCACCCACTGATAACCGCGCGGCGGGGCCGAGAGACGGTGGCCGCGCCAGTCGTTCACCACGTACTGCCGGTTGCGGTACTCGTTGGGCAGCCGGCCGCCGCGGTGGAACTCGGGACTGCGGGCGTCGTAGAAGCGGTGCTCATCGCGGTTGTTGCTGCGACCGTTGTTCTGGTCGTTGCGGTCGTTGCGGTCGTTGTGGTCGTTGCGGCCGTTGCGGCCGTTGGGGTTGTTGCGGTTGTCGCGCTGCTCCTGGCGCGCATCGTTGCCGCGGCCGTTGTCGTCGCGGCGGGGCTGGGCGAAGGCGGCAGTGCCCGCCCCCAGCGATGCGATCACGAGACTGCAGAGAAGAGTTCTGGCTTTCATCTTGTAGGTCCTTCGAAGTTGTCGATGTCCATCTTGCGGGACGCCGCGTAACGGCAGGCGTACGCATGGCGCCTAATTGCAAGGCCGTGTAGCGGGACTGGGATGGTGCGGCATGTAGCTGCGCAGTGCGGGATTTTTCGCGTCATAAGCGCGCATTCGCGTGTCGGACTGAACTCTCACGCGTAGGCGTGCTCCTACTTCGTTCAATTCAACGAAGGAATCGCTCCGATGTGGAAGTCTGGCGTCATCGCTCTCCTGGCCGCAGCCGTGTTCAGCCCGTGCATGGCGCACGCCGATGAGTTCGAACAAGGCATGAACACGATGTGGGAAGTGCTGTGGCACCAGAGCGGCACGCCCACGCGGCTCGTGCGCTGGGAGCAGGACATCAAGGTCCGCGTCTACGGGACCAACGTGGCCGCCCACAAGCAGCACGCTCTGACCGCCCTGCGGGCCGCCGCCGGCGAGGCTGGTGTGAAGGTGATCGACGTCACCGACCGTCCCGATGCCGCGCAGCTGGCCAACGTGAGCATCGAGATCACGCCGGACGCCGCCCTCTCGGACAACCAGCCCTGCGAGACGCGGCTGAATTTCCGCACCGAGGACAAGCTCGACTCCGTGACCATGCAGATGCGCGACAGCGAAGAGCGGCGCTGCGCCTATCACGAGTCCATGCACGTCATGGGCGTGCGCGGTCACCCGGATGGCGAGACGGTGCTGAGCTACTTCACCACCCACACCGAAGGGCTGCTGCCCCTCGACAAGGCGATGCTGCGCGCCTGGTATTCGCCGCGCGCCCGCGGCGGCATGACGCCCTTCGAGTTCCTGCCCATCATGGCCGACGAACTCGTCAAGCTCATGCCCGACCGCAACCTGGCCAAGCTCGAGCGCGACCGCTTCCTCACCGACACCATCCAGCAGATGCAGGCCTTTGCCGATGGCCAAGGCGACGTGCCGGCCATCGTGAAGCGCTGCGGCAAGGTCACGCCCGAGGCGGTGCACTACGGCCGCATGGAGATGAGCTACTTCCTGGCCGTTGCGTTCCAGAAGGGCACCACGGCGCCGCAAGACATTGCCTTGGCCGAGCGCTGGCTGCAACGCGCCGCCGACATGGGCAGCCGCCCCGCACAGGCGCGCCTTGGCGCCGGCGGCTTCAACGCGGCAGCGGGCAGCAACTGAGGGTCAGGCCTGCGTCGCCGCTCCGCCCGGTGAGTGGCGATGGCGATCGGCCCGCAGCGCGAGCGCGAAGACGCCCAGGCCGCCGAGGGCCAGCAGGGCACCGACCCAGCCGGTCGAGGTCCAGCCCAGCCCGGCGCTGATCGCCACGCCGCCCAGCCACGCGCCCAGCGCATTGGCCAGGTTGAAGGCCGAGTGATTCAAGGCCGCAGCCAGGGTCTGCGCTTCGCCGGCCACGTCCATCAGGCGGATCTGCAGGGCCGGCGCGATCGCGACGATGGTTCCGATCAGGAAGAGGCCCAGCGCCGCGGTCGCGACGTGATGCGCCGCGAAGACAAAGCCGCCCAGCACCAGAAACGACCACAGCAGCAGTCCACCGATGGTTCGCATGAGCCAACGGTCCGCGAGCCGCGAACCCACCAGGTTGCCCACCACCATGCCGGTGCCGAACAGGGCCAGCATCAGCGGCACGCGGGCCAGCGGCAGCCCGGCCACCTCGATCAGCGTCGGCTTGATGTAGCTGAACACGGCGAACATGCCGCCGAAGCCGATGGCGCCTATCGCCAGCGTGAGCCACACGTGCGGATTGCGCAGCGCCTGCAGTTCGCGCAGCGGCCCGGCACCGCGCTGCACCGGCATTGCCGGCACGTAGAGGCGGACCAGCACCACGGCCAGCAGCGCGATCACGCCGACGAACACGAAGGCGGCACGCCAGCCGTAATGCTGGCCCAGCGCGGAGGCGATCGGCACGCCCGCCAGCGTGGCGCCGGTCAGGCCCAGCATCACCATTCCCACCGCCGCAGCCCGCCTTCCCGGTGGCGCCAGCGAAGCTGCGACCAAGGCTGCGACACCGAAGTAGGTGCCGTGCGGCAATCCCGAGACGAAGCGCAGCAGGTTCAAGGAAAGGTAGCCGGGCGCCAGCGCCGAGCCGAAGTTGGCCACCGCATACGCGGCCATCAAGGCGATCAGCAGCGCGCGGCGGCCCCAGCCGGCCGCCAGCACGGCCAGTGCCGGCGCACCGATCACCACGCCCAGCGCATAGGCGCTGATCACGTGGCCGGCCTGCGGAATGGTGACGCCCAGGTCGTGCGCGACTTCGGGCAGCAGCCCCATGATCACGAATTCGCCGGTGCCGATGGAGAAGCCGCCGACGCCGAGGGCCAGCACGGCCCGCAGCAGCGTGCGATCGGGAGCAGTGGCGGAACGAGACGGACGAGTGAGGGGAGGCCCTTGCTCGGGCTGCAGCCGGGGGAGTGTCATGACGCGAAGAGAGGGAGCCCGGCGGGATCGCGCGGACTCCGGGTAAACCCGAAGATCCGGACCTTAGCATGGCCGGCCGTCGTGGCGGGCTGCAGGGACTTCACGCGCGAGGGGATGCGGCCGCCGCGCAGCCGGGCGGTGCGGCCATCGGGCATGATGTGCGCCCCAGGAGGCACCCATGGAACATCCAGATCCCGAAACCCCGGCAGCAACGGCCGAACCGCGCAACGCCTTTCTCGAGGAGAAAGCCTTCAAGTCGCGCACCGTGCTGCTGTTCGGGGCCATCAGCGACACCAGCGCGAGCGACATCGCGCGCCGCCTGATCGCACTCGACGCCGAGTCCGACGCGCCCATCGACATGCTGGTCAGCTCACCCGGCGGCCACCTCGAATCGGGCGATGCGATCCACGACATCATCCGTTTCATCAACGCCCCGGTGAACATGATCGGCACCGGCTGGGTCGGCAGCGCCGCGACCCACCTGTACCTGTCGGTGCCCAGGGAGCGGCGCGTCTGCACGCCCAACACCCGCTTCCTGATCCACCAGCCCTCGGGCGGCGCGGGCGGCCCGGCGAGCGACATCGCGATTCACGCGCAGGAAATCATCAAGGCGCGCGAGCGCATCGCGCGCACGATCTCGCGCGAAACCGGCAAGCCGCTGGAAGAGGTGCAGGAAGACATCGAACGCGACCGCTGGCTCTCGGCCGAAGAAGCGATCACCTACGGCCTGGTGAGCCGCATCATCCAGCACAAGAGCGAGCTGAAGCGCAAGGGCTGAGGGCAGCCGGACACGGGCAGCCGGACGCAGAACACGCAAAAGCGTCTTCTGCGTCCGGATACTTGGCTGTTCGGAGGTCCGCTGCCTTCAGCCGATCACCTCCGCCGCGATCTCGTAAGACCGCAGCCGGGCGGTGTGGTCGAACATCTGGCAGGTGATCATCAGTTCGTCGGCGCCGGTGCGGGCTATGAAGGCACGCAGCGAGCGGCGCACCGTGTCCGGCGAGCCGATGGCCGTGCATGAGAGCACTTCGTCGAGCATGGTTCGCTCCTGGTAACCCAGCGTCTCGCGGTAGCCGGGCACCGGCGGCGGCAGGCGCGAGGGCGTGCCCGTGCGCAGGTTCACGAAAGCCTGCTGCATCGAGGTGGCAAGCACCGCCGCGTCCTCCTCGCGGTCGGCGGCAAACACGTTGAATCCCAGCATCACGTACGGCTTGGCCAATTGCGCCGAGGGCTTGAAGGTGGAGCGGTACAAGGCGATCGCCTGCTCCATCGCCGCCGGCGCGAAGTGCGAGGCAAACGCATACGGCAGCCCCAGCATCGCGGCGAGCTGCGCCCCGAAGTGGCTGGACCCCAGGATCCAGATCGGCACCTTCAGCCCGGTGCCCGGAACGGCGCGTACGGGCTGCTGCGGCTCATCGGAGAACAGGTCCATCAGCTCCACCACGTCGCGCGGGAACTGGTCGGGATCGGAGCTGAGGTTGCGGCGCAGCGCCCGGGAGGTGCGCTGGTCCGAGCCGGGCGCACGCCCCAGGCCCAGGTCGATGCGCTCCGGGTACAGCGAGGCGAGCGTGCCGAACTGCTCGGCGATCACCAGCGGCGAGTGGTTGGGCAGCATGATGCCGCCGGCTCCCACGCGGATCGTGCGCGTGCCACCGGCCACGTGACCGATCAGCACCGCGGTCGCGGCGCTGGCAATGCCCGGCATGCCGTGATGCTCGGCCAGCCAGAAGCGGCGATAGCCGAGCTGCTCGGCCCGCTGTGCCAGCTCCAGCGAATTGCGGAAGGACCGGGCTGCATCGCTGCCCTGGGTGATGGGGGAAAGATCAAGGACGGAAAGCGTGGCCATGCAAGTGAGTTGGTGCCGTGGGGCAGAGCATCAAGGGGCGGAGGGCGGATCGGAACGCAAAGAAAAGGAGCCCGCACAAGGCGGGCCCAATGCAGGACGTCCGAGAGGCGTCGCCTGCGCCCGCGCACAAAACATGCGCGGGTAGAGAGACAGTACACACAGAATAGCGCAGCAAAAAGTATTCACCGCCGGAAGGCAACGTCGCTGTCTGTCCGACAACGCCCCATGCTCAGTTTCGCGATGCGCTGCTGGCCGGCCGCCGGGGCGCCGAGTACGCGTGCCGCAGGTTTGCGCCACACTCGCCGCTTTGCCACCCAGGACCGCGCATGACGACCGACCTGTCTTCCTTTCCGATCACCCGCAAGTGGCCGGCGCGGCATCCGGACCGCATCCAGCTCTATTCGCTGCCCACGCCCAACGGCGTCAAGGTGTCCATCCTGCTGGAGGAGACCGGGCTGCCATATGAGCCGCACCGGGTGGGATTCGAGAACAACGACCAGCTCTCGGCCGAGTTCCTCTCCCTGAATCCGAACAACAAGATCCCGGCGATCCTCGACCCGCAGGGTCCGGGTGGCAAGCCGCTGGCGCTGTTCGAGTCGGGCGCCATCCTGATCTACCTGGCCGACAAGGCGGGACGGTTCCTGCCGCAGGACCCCGCCCGGCGCTACCAGGCGATCCAGTGGCTGATGTTCCAGATGGGCGGCATCGGCCCGATGTTCGGCCAGCTCGGCTTCTTCCACAAGTTCGCCGGCAAGGACTATGAAGACAAGCGTCCGCGCGACCGCTACGTGGCCGAGAGCAAGCGCCTGCTCGGCGTGCTCGATGCGCACCTCAAGGGCCGCCAGTGGATGATGGGCGAGGAGTACGGGATCGCCGACATCGCGATCTTTCCGTGGGTGCGCAACCTGGCGGGCTTCTATGGCGCGGGCGAGCTGGTCGGCTTCGATGCCTTCGGCGAAGTCAGGCGCGTGCTCGATGCCTTCGTGACGCGCCCGGCCGTGATGCGCGGACTGGAAATTCCGAAGAAGCCGGACTGAAGCGCGCCGCCGCGGCCCTCACTTCAGGGGCCGCGAGGCGTGCACGCAGTCGAAGATGTATTGCCCGTGGTCGTTGGAGCGGAAGAAGGCGCGCAGGCCCCGCTTCTGGCATTCGGTATCGGCCGCGGTCTGCAGCGAGGCCGACGTGGTCCACTTGCGGCCCTCCACCACGACGGAGCGCCCGTCGTCCTGCACGACGTGCGCCTCGCACCCCGCCAGGAGGCTCAGCGTGAACAGCGGGGCGACGAGCTTCATCCCGTCCGCCCCCAAAGCGCATCCTGCGGTGCTGCCATCCGATCCCCTCTGCGTGCTGGTCGTTTGCCGAACCTGTCTACTGTAGACCATCACGGCGCCTGGTACTTTCTGACAAACGCGCAGGCTTGTCATCCTACTCATCCGTAAGACGTTAAAGTGGCAGTCACCTGCGGCATGCCGACTGTACATCCGTACAGACCGTTTTGCCAGCGCGCCCTCCCCGTCTTACGCCATGTCCACGCTGACGCTCGCCAAGCCCGCCCGTCTCCCGCCGCCGCCCACCGGCGGCACCCTTGCCGTCGCCCGGCGGGCGCTGCCCTGGCTGCGCGGTTTCGAACGCCCGATCGCCAAGGTCGTAGGCCTGGCCCTGCTGTTGGCCGCCGTCTCGGCGACCGCGCCGCTGGCCGTCATGGGCCTGGTGGATACGCTGGCGCGCCTGGCCTCGCCCGGGGCGGTGCCCGCCAACGCCGGCCGCGCCATCCTGCTGACCCTGCTGCTCGTGGCCGGTGCCGAACTCGCGCAGGTGTGGCTCTCGCGCCTGCTCGAGGCGCGCAGCTGGCGCGTGCGGCTGGACCTGGATTTCGCACTGCGCGAGCGCGTGACCGCGCGCCTGCACGAACTGCCGCTCACGTACCACCAGCAGCAGACGGTCGGCAGCATGGTCAGCCGGGTCAATGCCTCCATCAACGGCTTCGTCGGCGCGGTCGGTGAACTCGCCTTCAAGGCCCTGCCCGCCATTGCCTACCTCGCGCTGGCGCTCGCCGCTCTGCTGAAACTCGATGCCCGGCTGGCCTTGGCGGTGTGCCTGTTCGCGCCGCTGCCGGCGCTGATCGGCATGCGCGCCGCGCGCGAGCAGACCCACCGCGACCGCGTACTGCTGGATCACTGGAGCGCCACCTTCGGCCGCTGGACCGAGGTGCTGGCCGGCATCCGCACCGTCAAGGGATTCGCGATGGAAGAGGCGGAGCAGCAGCGCTTCCTGGATGCCGTGGCGCAGGGCAACCAGCGCGTGACCCGCGGCGCCCGGCGCGATGCCCGCACCAATTCGCTGCAGGGGCTGTCGGCCGCCGCCGCCCGCCTTTCCGTGGCGGCGCTGGGTGCGTGGCTGGTGTTGAAGGGGCAGGGCACCGTCGGCACGCTGGTGGCCGCGCTGCAATACGTGGGCGGCCTGTTCGGTCCGATCCAGGGACTCACCGCCGTCTATTCCACCGTGCGGCGCGCCGGCGTCGCCCTGGAAGGCGTCTGCGCCATCCTCGATGCGCCGGACCCGGTGGCCGACCAGCCCGGTGCCCGCGACCTGGCCGTCACGCAGGGCGCGGTGCGCTTCGAGAACCTCAGCTTCGACTACGGCGACGGCCGCCCGGTGCTGCACGACTTGACGCTGGCGGTCGCCCCGGGCGAGACCGTGGCCCTGGTGGGCCCCAGCGGCTGCGGCAAGACCACGCTGGTCTCGCTGCTGGAGCGGCTGCATGCACCCACGGCTGGCCGCATCCTGGTCGACGGCTGCGACATCCGCGGCTGCACGCAGCGCTCGCTGCGCAGCCAGATCGGCACGGTGATGCAGGACGTCCACCTGTTCAACGACACCATCCTGGCCAACATCAGCTACGGCACGCCGGGAGCCACGCGCGAGCAGGCCGAGGCGGCGGCGCGCGCGGCCAACGCGCATGAATTCATCGAACGCCTGGCCGATGGCTACGAGACCGTGGTCGGCGAGCGCGGCGCCGGACTCTCGGGCGGCCAGAAGCAGCGCATCGCGATCGCCCGCGCGCTGCTGAAGAATCCGCCCATCCTGGTGCTGGACGAAGCGACCAGTGCGCTGGACAACGAGAGCGAGGCGCTGGTGCAGGCGGCGCTGCGCACCCTCACGCGGGGCCGCACCACGCTGGTGGTGGCGCATCGGCTTTCCACCGTGGTCGATGCCGACCGCATCGTGGTGCTGCGCGACGGCTGCATCGACGCGGTCGGCCCCCACGAGGAACTGCTGGCGCAAGGCGGCTACTACGCGCGCCTGTTCGCGCAGCATGCGCGCGGCGGCTTGCTGGATGCACACGAGGCGAGCGACGATCAGCCCGCGGCCAACGATGGGTCGGGCCAAGGCTCCGCGCTGCGGCTGGTGGCGGCGGGCACCGCCTGAGGCAAATTCAGGCCTTGCTGGCTTCGACCACCAGGATCGCCGCGGCCAGGTCTGCCAGCGCGTTGCCCACCGACTTGAAGACCGTGCGCTCGCCGGCGCTGCGCCTGCCGGCGCCGTCCTCGCGCGAGAGCGTCGCCAGCGTGCCGCGCAGGTCTTCGGCGCGGAGCACGCCGCGCTGCAACGGGCCCAGCAGGTCACCGCTTTTCTTCAGCGCTTCCTCGCTGTCCACGTAGAGCGCGGCGCCGCGGAAGCAATCGTCGTCCGCCTCGCGCATCGCCGGCGTAAAGCTGCCGATCAGGTCCAGGTGCGTGCCGGGGCGCAGCCAGGCGCCGTGCACGAGCGGTGAGGCCGCGAGCGTGGCGCAGCTGACGATGTCTGCTTCGGCGCAGGCAGTGGGCAGATCGGCGACGGCTCGCGCGGCAAAACCTTGCGCCTGCCAGCTGCGGGCCAACGCCTGTGCCTTGTGCGGAGAGCGCGCCCAGACACTCACCTGTTCGATCGCGCGGACCGTGCGATACGCCGGCGGCAGCAGCGCCGCGATGCGGCCGGCACCGATCACCAGCAGATGCCGTGCGTCCTCGCGTGCCAGCCTGCTTGCCGCCAGCGCGGACGCCGCCGCCGTGCGCCGCGCCGTGAGGACGTCACCATCGATCAGCGCCAGCGGCACGCCGGTGCTGCCGTCGAACAGCAGGTAGGTGGCGTGCAGCCCCGGCAGTCCGAGCGCCGCGTTGCCCGGCGCGATGTTGATGGTCTTGATGCCGTAGTAGCGGCCGGGGATCCAGGCGGGCATCACCAGGGAAGTGAAGGACGTGCCGCTGGGGACGCTCACTTCGTGAACGTGGCGAGCGGGGACCTCGCAGCCCTGCGCGAAGAGGCTTTGCAAGGCGGGGACCAGGCGCTCGAAGGGAAGGGCGGCTTGGGCAGCGGCGGGGTCGAAGATCTGCATCGGCTGTTCTGTTTGTCTCTGCCTGTCTCCCGGGATGTCATCCGAACACCCGGCATGACATCGGCCGTCAAACCTGCAAGGGCCGACTCTGCAGATCCGGCGCCGGCGGCAGGCCGGTGGCGTCGAGGATCTCCTGTTCCGACAGCGTCTCCTGCTTCAGCAACGCCTGCACCAGGCCGTCGAGCGCGGGGCGGTGTTCGCGCAGCAGGCGCTTCGCGTCCTGGTGGCATTCGTTGAGGATGCGCTGCACTTCGGAATCGACCAGGCTCGCGGTCTCTTCGCTGAAGGGCTTCTCGCCGCCGAAGCTGCCGCCACCACCGAGGAAGGCGTTCTGCGGCGGTGCCAGTTGCACCATGCCCACCGCGTCGCTCATGCCCCAGCGCGTCACCATGTTGCGGGCCATCTGCGTCGCCTGCTCGATGTCGTTCTCGGCGCCGGTGGTGCGCGTTCCGTACACCACCTCCTCCGCCGCCCGGCCGCCCAGCATGCCGACGATGCGCGCGCGCAGGTAGGCCTCGGGATAGTTGTAGCGGTCGGTCTGCGGCCTTTGGTAGGTGACGCCCAGTGCCATCCCACGCGGCACGATGGTCACGCGATGCACCGGGTCGGCGCCCGGCACGAGCAGGCCCAGCACCGCATGCCCGCTCTCGTGATAGGCGATGCGCTCGCGGTCGTCCGGCCCCAGCAGCAGCGGACGCTCGGGGCCCAGCACGATCTTCTCGAGGGCGTCGAGGAAGTCCTTCTGCGACACGTCGTTCTCGTTGCGGCGCGCGGCCAGCAGCGCCGCCTCGTTGACCAGGTTCTTCAGGTCGGCGCCCGAGAACCCGGGCGTGGTCTGCGCGAGCTCCTCGAGACTGACGCTGGTGGCCAGCGGCACCTTGCGCACATGCACGTCCAGGATGGCCTTGCGGCCCGTCTTGTCCGGCAGGTTGACCACCACGCGCCGGTCGAAGCGGCCGGGCCGCAGCAGGGCGCGATCGAGCACGTCCGGCTGGTTCGTGGCGGCCAGCAGGATGATGCCTTCGCGGCCGGTGAAGCCGTCCATCTCGGTCAGGATCTGCTGCAGCGTGTGCTCCTGCTCGCTGGCGCCGCCGCCCATGGAGAACTGCCCGCGCGCGCGGCCGATGGCGTCGATCTCGTCGATGAAGATGATGGCCGGTGCACTCTCGCGCGCCTGCTTGAAGAGATCGCGCACGCGCGCCGCGCCGACGCCGACGATCATCTCCACGAACTCCGCTGCGCTCATCGAGAAGAAGGGCACGCCGGCCTCCCCGGCCACCGCGCGCGCCAGCAGCGTCTTGCCGGTGCCGGGCGAGCCGACCAGCAGCACGCCCTTGGGGGCCGTGCCGCCCAGGCGCGTGTACTTCTGCGGCGCCTTGAGGAAGTCGACGATCTCCACCAGTTCGTTCTTGGCCTCGTCGATGCCGGCCACGTCGTTGAAGGTGACGCGGTCGTCCTTCTCCGCGTCGTAGCGCCGCGCCTTGCTGCGGCCGATGCCGAAGATGCCCCCCATGCCGCCCATGCCGCCGCCGCCCTGCGCCGCCGCGCGCCGGTACATCCACACGTAGAACCCGATCAGCAGGATGGCCGGGCCGAAGCCATAGATCAGGGTCGCCCAGCCGCTGCCTTGCTGGATCGGCACCGCGCTGATCTCCACGCCGTGCGAAATCAGGAAGGGCTCCAGCTGGCGGTCGAAGAAGGCCGGCAGTTCGGTGGTGAAGGTGCCGGCCGTGCGCGAGGGCTGTTGCGCCTGGGTGCCGCGCAAGGGCTTCTGCTTCGGCTGTCCCGCGGGCGGCCAGGTGACCGGCGCCTTGAAGCGGCCCTCGATGCTGGTGTTGCGGCTGTAGATCGATTCGACGTTGCCCTTGCCGGCCTCGTCGCGGAACACGGTGTAAGGCACCGTGATGGGCGCATCGCTGCTCGGGAACAGGAACACCGACACCACGTAGTTGACCACCAGCGCCAGGATGAACAGCGCCCACATCTTGCGGGGCGGCAGCTTGGGGCGGGCGTTGGCGGCGGGTTTGGTGGGCGGGGTCGGAGGCGGATAGGGGGTCATGGACGCTGCTGGGGTGGCGCGGGCAGCCTGCATGATGCACGGGTCGCCGCGCTCGCGGGTGGCGCAAGACAAGGTCGAGCAAATCGCTGACAGGAACAGGAGACGGGCCTGCGCGGATCGTCGCCGGCTGCTGGCCGATTCCCGACCGCCCGGGCGCCGACCTGGCACGGGACGCCCCGAGGCAGTCGCGCGCTAGCGCAGCGCCTGATCGGCGAGATTCCACTTCCTGAGCACCCGTGCCACCCGGCGCGGGCCGCCCTCCACGTGCTCGGCGAGATTGAGTCGGGCATGGCGGAAGGCATCGAGCACCGCCAGCATGTCGTCGCCAATGGGCTGCTCCAGGCCGCGCAGCGTGGCCAGCGCCAGCGGCTGCTGGTTCCAGACGGCGGCGACGAAGCGCACGATGTCGCGTGACTGGCGCACGTCGCGCTCCTCGGCCCGCCGCAGCAGGCGGTCGAAGGCGGCCAGGCCCGATTCAGTGGCGAGGTGCGAGCAGATTTCCTCGCTGGTGAGCCGGGCGCGCTCGAACAGCGTGCCCTCGTGGTCGATGCGCAGGCGGTCGGCCCGCCCGACCACGCGTTGCACGTTCTGGATGCGTTCCAGGTTGGCCTGGTGCCGCCGCTCGCGCTCGTCCTTGCTCATGGCCGCTCCCCTTTGCTTGCGCCGGCACGAGGGCTGCCGGTCCCTGTCTCCTTGTACTGCAACACGGCAGTGGGTGGAAGCGGGGATGCATGGACGCGCGCCCGCCTGCGCCGGCTGGCGTACGCCGCTTGGCGGATTGCGGCGCAAAAGGGCACGGGTATGCTCGGTCTGTTATGGATTTTCGAACGGTCCCAGCAGGAGAGCAGGCAATGACCCCGGCAGACGACCTGGTCCGGGCCAGGGCGAGCGTGGACGAAAGCGAGCGCATCCCGGTCAAGCGCTACGGCCAGGTGCCGGAGATGTCGCAGGAAGCGCCGGCGCCGGCGCCGGCCCAGCCCCGGCCTTCGCGGCTGCGGATCTTCCTGGGGACGGTGTGCTGGTTGCTGATGGCGGCCTTTGCGGTGGGGTTGGTCCTTCGCTTCGGCCACTGATCTGCAGCGACGCTGGCGTGTGCCGCGGCGTGCCGTCGCACTGCATCTTGCATCCCCGCTGATCGCTCGATCAGTAGCCGGCGCCTGGGCGCAATCGGCACGATCCCGGATGTGGCCCTTCGCGCATTTGGAAATACTCCGCCATCTGGACGCTCGCCTTGCCGCGCAGCGTACCGCTCAAGGTCGGAGGGACGATGGAACACGAGGGGCGCGATCGGCGCAGTTTTCTGAAGCAGGTGGCCACCGGTGGTGCGGTGGCCGTGGCCACTGCGGTACCCCAGGCCACCATGGCCCAGGCCGGCAACCCCGCCCCGGCGCCCCACGCGGCGGCAGGCGGGGCGGCAACCGGGCCGGTGGGGTACACCTATCTCACGCCTGACGAGGCGGCCTTCATCGAGGCCGTCGTCGATCACATGATCCCGGCCGATGCCTGGACGCCCAAGGGCACGGACCTTGGCGTCAACGTCTACATCGACCGCGCACTGGCCAGCGGGTGGGGCAAAGGCGAGCGCCTGTATCGCCAGGGGCCCTGGAAAAGCGGCACGGCGAACCAGGGCTATCAGCTTCCACTCACGCCGGCCGAGGTCTACCGCGCCGCGATCCCCGCGGCCACTGCGCACTGCGTGAAGCAGTACGGCAAGCGCTTCGAACAACTCGAGGCATCAGAGCGCGAGGCCTTCCTCGTCGCGCTGCAAGGCGGCAAGCTCGTCCTCGAGGATGGACCGCCGGCCCGGACCTTCTTCGACATGCTGTACCAGAACGTGATGGAAGGCATGTTCTCGGATCCGCTGTACGGGGGCAACAAGGACAAGGCAGGCTGGAAGCTGGTGGGCTTCGGCGGTGTCGTGGCCGTGCACCAGCAGAACGTGGTCCGGTACCTGGGAAAGAAGTTTCCCGTCCAACCGCTCGGCATCGCCGACATGAGCTGACCCGGGCCGCGCCATGACAATCAGGAAACTTAAGGAAGTCGACGCCGTCATCGTCGGCCTGGGCTGGACGGGCGGCATTCTCGCCAAGGAACTCTCCGAAGCCGGCCTGACGGTCGTCGCCCTCGAGCGCGGCCGCATGACCACCACCGAGGCCGACTTCCAGGTCCCCACGGTGCGCGACGAACTGCGGTACGTGCAGCGCCAGGAGATGATGCAGGACGCTGCCCGCGACACGATCACGATGCGCAACACGGACCGGCAGGAGGCGCTGCCCGTGCGCAGGCTGGGCGCCTTCCTGCCGGGAGAAGGCGTCGGCGGTTCGGGCCTGCACTGGAGCGGCGGCACCTGGCGCTGGAGCGACATGGAGTTCAAGGCGCGCAGCCTGTACGAGGGACGTTACGGCAAGGCGCACATCCCCGCGGACATGATGGTGCGCGACTGGGGCATCAGCTACGAGGAGATCGAGCCGTACTACGACCGCTTCGAGCGCACTGCGGCCGTTTCCGGCAAGGCCGGCAACCTGGGCGGCCAGACACAGGCGGGAGGCAATCCCTTCGAGGCGCCGCGCTCGCGCGAGTATCCCAATCCCCCGCTCAACCCGATCCTGGCCGGACAGATGTTCTCGGAGGCCGCGGCCAAGGCCGGCTACCATCCTTTTCCCCGCCCGGCGGCCAATTCCTCGCGCGCTTACACCAACCCCGACGGCGTGAGCTTCGGCGGTTGCCAGTACTGCGGCTTCTGCCAGCGCTTTGGCTGCGAGGCGAATGCCAAGGCCAGCCCGCATCTGACGGTCGTTCCCGCCGCGCTCAAGCGCCCCAACTTCGAGATGCGCACCCATTCGTGGGTGACGCGCATCCTGAAGGACGCCTCGGCCAGGCGCGTCACTGGCGTGGTCTACACGAACCTGCTCACCGGGGAGGAGATCGAGCAGCCCGCGCAGATGGTGTTCCTGTGCTCCTTCACGCTGAACAACGTGCACCTGATGCTGGTGTCGGGCATCGGCAAACCGTACGATCCCGCGACGCAGACTGGCGTGATCGGTCGAAACTACTGCTACGAGACGCGCACGGCCGCCAACCTGTTCTTCGAGGGCAAGGAGTTCAACCCGTTCATTTCGGCGGGCTGCACGAACGTCGTGATCGACGACTTCAACGCCAACTGGCAGTTCGACCGCGGCGCGCTCGGTGTGGTCGGCGGCTACATCGTCTCCGCGGGCCACAACACCAACCTGCCGATCGGCAACCGTCCGGTGCCGCGCGGCACGCCAGCATGGGGCTCCCGGTGGAAGGAGGCGACGGCCAAGTGGTACGGATCGTCCATGAGCATCAGTTCCAGCGGCGGGTCCATGCCGCACCGCTACAACTACCTGGATCTGGATCCCACGTACCGCAACGCCTTCGGCCAGCCGCTGCTGCGCATGACCTTCGACTACAAGGACAACGAACAACGCCTGAACGCGCACGCGGCCAGGATCGTCAACGAACTGGCCAGGTCGCTGAACCCGACCCACATGAGCGCCGCCAGCGGTGAGCCGCAGTCCTGGTCGGTCGTGCCCTATCTCTCCACCCACAATGGCGGAGGCACTTCGATGGGCACGAGCCCGGCCGACAGCGCAGTGAATCCCTGGCTGCAAAGCTGGGACGCGCACAACCTCTTCGTCATGGGCGCCAGCACCTTCGCGCACAACGGGGCCTACCAGCCCACGGGCCTGGTCGGGGCACTCGCCTACCGCGCCGCCGATACCGTGAAGAATCGCTACCTGCGCAACCCCGGCCCGCTGGTGTCGGCCTGAAGCGAGCACAGACCATGAAGACGATCTTCCAGCTCCCGCAGCTGTCGCAACTGCTGCCCGCCGTGTTGCTCCTGGTCGCGGCGGCGCCGGCCCGCGCGCAGGACCTGCAGCGCGGCGAACAGCTTTTCACCGACTGCCGTTCCTGTCATGCGGTCCAGGCGGGCGTCAACGGGGTCGGGCCATCCCTGGCAGGCATCGTCGGGCGCAAGTCGGCCTCGATCGAGGATTTCCGTTATTCCCCGGCCATGAAGCGCAGCGGCATCACGTGGGATGCAGCGACGCTGGCCGCCTTCCTGGCCGATCCGCAAGCCCTGGTGCCGGGCAACCGCATGCCCTACGCCGGCATGCCGAACCCGAGGGACGTTGCGGACCTGGTGGCCTACCTGGCCAAGGCAGCGGCGGCCCCGCACTGACTGCGAAAGTCTCTCCAGGCTTCTCATGGCGTCCATGCAGAAGCAAAGCAGGCCGCTCGTTGCGGCCGGAGCAGCGCCTTAGTTCGCGCTCATCTTCACCTTGGTGTCGAGGAACTGGTTGGTGAACATCGTTGCCGGGTCGAAGGGCTTGTCGATGCCGATCAGCGATTGCACCAGGGCGTAGTCGGACTTCACGCGCGCGGCGTCGAAGGCGCCGAGCGCGACCTTCTCGGTCGTGTCGTCGCGCATCAGCGTCTTGATGCGGTTCCACTGGTCGCGCTGGTTGTTCGCGTCGAGCCCGCTCACGCTGGCCATCAGCGCCTGCAGGCACGGGTCGAAGGTCTTCACGCAACTGGCGTAAGCGCGCTGCGTGATGGCGACGAACTTCGCCGCCACCTCCTTGTGGCCGGCAAGCCAGGCGCTGTTCACGGTGAACGCGTTGCCGTACAGGTTGACGCCGATTTCGCGCCAGGGCAGAAAGGCGAGGTCGGGGCCGAACTCGCGCACCTTCAGGTCATGCTCGTTGTAGAAGTCGCTGACGATGTCGACCGACTTGGACTTCAGCGCCGCGACCTTGGCCGGCGGGCTCACGTTGACGAAGGTGACGGCGACCGGATCGATGCCGACCTTCTTGGCGAAGGCCGGCCACATCAGGCGCGCGGCATCGCCGGGCGGGTTGCCGATCTTGTGGCCGGGGAAGTCCTTCGCGCCCTTGATGCCGGACGACTTGAGCCAGTAGAAGCCTTGCGGGCTGTTGGCGTAGATCACCATCAGCGCGGTGAGGTCCGCGCCCTTGCCGCGCGCCTGCATGGCGGTGGGCAGGTCGGAGATGCCCATGGTGGAGCCGCCGGAGCCCACGCGCTGCGCCGACACGGCCGAGCCCTTGCCCGACTCGATGTCGAGATCGATGCCGGCCTCCTTGTACCAGCCCTGCGCCCGCGCATAGTAGAGGGGCGAGTGATCGGCAGTGGGCGTCCAGTTCAGCGTCAGGCTGATGCTCTCGTTGGCGTGGCTGGCGGCGCCGGCGCCTAGCAGGAAGACGGCGCCAAGCACCTTCGACAGGTTTTTCATCGGAAGCAAACTCCAGGGGAGAGGGAACGGGCGACTGTTTTATACCAACTGTTTGGTTGATAATCAATCGAAGGAGAGCGCAGGCATGGCGACCACCACCAAGAGCCGCACGACGGGCACCGCCCATGGCGCGACCAAGGCCATCGCGCCCCGGGGTGCCAGTGCCAAGGCACCAGCGCGGCGCGACCCGGGGGCGAGCCGCGACGGCCTGGTGCGCGCGGCGGTCGCGGAATTCGCCAAGTCCGGTTTCGCCGGTGCACGGGTCGACGAGATCGCCAACGCGGCCGGCGTCAACAAGCAGCTGGTCTATCACTACTGGGGCAGCAAGCAAGGCCTGTACCTGGCCAGCCTCGAGTCGGTGTACGCGGAGATCCTCGAAAAAGAGCGACGCCTGTCGCTGGGCGAACTGGCGCCGCACGAGGCAATGGCGCAGCTGGTGGGCTTTTCCTTCGACTACCTGGCCGAACACCCGGAGTTCATCGCGCTGCTCACCGACGAGAACCGCAACCAGGGCCGCCACATCCTCGCATCGGGCGAACTGCAGCAGATGCACATGCCTTTCGTGGAGATGCTGGAGGCGACGCTGCGCCGCGGCGTCAAGGCCGGCGTGTTCCGCAACGATTACGACGCCGTCAATCTCTACATCTCGATTGCCGGCATCTCGTACTTCTTCTTCTCGAACAACCACACGCTGTCGGCGATCTTCGGCCGGCCACTCGGCGACCAGGGCGCGCTGGTGCAGCGTCGCCGTCACGTGATCGAGTTTGCCCTCAACGCGCTGCGCCCCGACGCCGCACCAAGGAAGCGCTGACATGGCCCTGAGCGTCCTGGACATTTTCAAGATCGGCATCGGCCCTTCCAGTTCGCACACGGTGGGGCCGATGCGCGCCGCCGCGCGGTTCGCGCGCTGGCTCGAGGAACGCGGCCTGCTCGAGGCGACGGCCAGCGTGCACGTCGGCCTGTACGGTTCGCTGGGTGCGACCGGCAAGGGCCACGGCAGCGGC
Source organism: Ramlibacter sp. (assembly GCF_028291745.1). Taxonomy (GTDB): domain Bacteria; phylum Pseudomonadota; class Gammaproteobacteria; order Burkholderiales; family Burkholderiaceae_C; genus Ramlibacter. The sequence continues at coordinate 33,103 of NZ_JAQGNQ010000002.1, forward strand.
GACGCCGTGCTGCTGGGCCTGCAGGGCGAGCAGCCCGAAAACGTGGACACCGAGTCGGCGCCTCGCCGGCTCGCCGCGATGCGTGCCGCCCGCGAACTCCACCTGCTGGGGCGGCGCGCGATCCGCTTCGTCGAGCCGGAGCACCTGCTGTATTTCCGCAAGGCCCTGCCGTTCCATCCCAACGGCATGCGCTTCCAGGCACGCGCGGGCGACGGCACGGTGCTGGCGGAACGCGAGTACTACTCGGTCGGCGGCGGCTTCGTCGTGGAAGATGGCAGCGTCGCAGCGGGCACGGCCCCCGCCGCCTTGCCTTATCCGTACGCCAGCGGCGATGACCTGCTCGCCCTGTGCCAGCGGCACGGGATGTCGATCAGCGCCTTGATGCAGGCGAACGAGGCAGCGTGGCGGCCGGCGGCGGAGACCAGCGCCGCCCTGGCGCGCCTGTGGCAGGTGATGCAGGAGTGCGTGGAGGCCGGTTGCGCGCACGAAGGCGTGCTGCCCGGACCGCTGGCGGTGCGGCGGCGCGCCCCGGCGCTGGGCCGCCAGTTGCGCGGCAACCCGCAGGCGGCCGCCCTCGACCCGCTGGTGGTGCTGGATTGGGTCTGCCTGTACGCGCTCGCCGTCAACGAGGAGAACGCCGCCGGCGGCCGCGTGGTGACGGCGCCCACCAACGGCGCGGCGGGCATCGTGCCCGCGGTCCTCCACTACTACACGCGCTTCATCCACGGCGCCGACGCGGCGGGCGTGGAGCGCTTCCTGCTCACCGCCGCGGCCATCGCCATCCTGTACAAGGAAAACGCCTCGATCTCGGGCGCCGAGGTCGGCTGCCAGGGCGAGGTCGGCGTCGCCTGTTCGATGGCCGCCGGCGCGCTGGCGGAGGTCCTGGGCGGCACGCCGGCGCAGGTGGAGAACGCCGCCGAGATCGGCATGGAGCACAACCTCGGCCTCACCTGCGATCCGGTCGGCGGCCGCGTGCAGGTCCCTTGCATCGAACGCAATGCGATGGGCGCCGTGAAGGCGATCCAGGCCGCCCGCATGGCGCTGCTCGGCGACGGTCACCACTACGTGTCGCTCGACCAGGTGATCAAGACGATGCGCGACACCGGCGCCGACATGAAGACCCAGTACAAGGAAACCTCGCGCGGCGGCCTGGCGGTGAACGTGATCGAGTGCTGACCGGCGCCGTTCCGGCGGACTGATCAACCAGTTGGTTGACTCACAGCAAGCACGCTCCTATCATGGCCGCATGACCCGAGCGAAGGACTGAGATGAGCGCCACCGAAGCCGCGATCGCGCCTGCCGCCGCTCCCGTGCGCGAAGCGGACAACACCGCCTGGCACCGCTGGGCGCTCATCCTCGTCGTGCACCTGGTTGCCATCGGCGCGTGGGAGCTTGCGGTGCGCCTGTTCGGAATCCGCGAGTTCGTGCTGCCGGCGCCTTCGCGCATCCTTGCGACACTGGGCAAACCGAGCTACAGCTGGCTGTCCAACACCTGGGTGACGGCGCTGGAAGTCTTCGGCGGCTACGCGCTCGGGCTGGTGCTCGGCATCCTCGGCGCCCTGCTGTTCGTCACCAGCCGCCGCCTCACTGCGGTGCTGTTCCCTCTGCTCGTGACGCTGAACATGATCCCCAAGGTGGCGATGGGGCCGCTGATCATCGTGTGGTTCAAGTACGGCATCGGCCCGAACATCCTGATCACGTTCAGCCTCTGCTTCTTCCCGATCCTGCTCACCACGATCCGCGGCCTCAACGAAACCGAGCCCGACCTGCTGGACCTGGTGCGCGCGCTCAAGGGCTCGCGCTGGCAGCTGTTTCGCTACATCCAGCTGCCTGGCTCGCTCCCCTACCTGTTCTCCGGCATGAAGGTCGCCACGGTGCTGGCCGTCGCCGGCGCCGTCGTGGGCGAGTTCATTGCTTCCGACAAGGGCCTGGGCTACCTGATGATCCAGGTGCAGGCTTCGCTGGACACCCCGGCCGTCTTCATGGCGGTACTGCTCATCACGGGCCTCGGGGTGATCCTCTACGGGCTGGTCCTGCTGCTGGAACGGCTCTTCATCACGCAAGACGCGAGACTCCAATGACTGCTGCTTCCCCCGCCCGCCCCCTGCTCGACGACCTGCCGTTCCCCGAACGCTTCGCGACCGAGGAGGCGCTCGAAGACTACCTCTCCACGCCCTCGCGCGACCTCGTGCGCGACCTTGCCCGGCTCGAAGGCGACCTGATGATCCTGGGCGTCGGCGGCAAGATGGGCCCGACGCTGGCCCGGCTGGCGCGCAATGCCTTGCCGCAGTCGCGCCGCGTGATTGCCGTCGCGCGCTTCAGCGATCCCGCAGTGCGCCAGTCGCTGCTGCAGCACGGCGTCGAGACGATCGCCTGCGACCTGCTCGATCGCGAGGCGCTGGCGCGCCTGCCGCAGTGCCCCAACATCGTGTTCATGGCGGGCCACAAGTTCGGCGCCGGCAATGACTACGGCCTGACCTGGGCGATGAACACGCACGTTCCCGCGCTGGTCGCCGACAACTTCCGCAGTTCGCGGATCGTTGCGTTCTCGACGGCCTGCGTGTACCCCTTCGTGCCGGTGATCGGGCAGGGCGCGAGCGAAGACGAGCACCTGACCCCCCCGGGCGAATACGCCAACTCCTGCGTCGGCCGCGAACGCATGTTCCAGTACTTCTCCGGCAAGCACGGCACGCCCGGGCGGCTGTTCCGTCTGAGCTATGCCATCGACTGCCGCTATGGCGTGCTGGCCGACGTGGCGGCGAAGGTCTGGCGCGGCGAACCGGTGGACGTGACCATGGGCCACGTCAACGTGATCTGGCAGGGCGACGCCAACGCGCAGGCCCTGCGCTGCCTGGCCGTCACCACGGTGCCCACCTCGCCGATCAACGTGAGCGGCCCCGAGACGACCTCCATTCGCTGGCTGGCCGAAGAGTTCGGCCGCCAGTTCGGCAAGCCCGCCACGATCACGGGCAGCGAGGCGCCCACGGCCTGGCTGATGAACACCGGCGAAGCCGAGCGCCTGTTCGGATATCCCAAGGTGCCGCTCAAGCAGCTGGTGGCCTGGGTGGCCGACTGGATCTCGCACGAGCAGCGCATGTATGGCAAGCCGACCAAGTTCGAGGCGCGGGATGGCAAGTACTGAGTCGGCGTCGGCCCAGCGCATCGAAGTCGAGCCGCTGGCGCAGCTTGACGCCACTGCGCTCGCCATGCTGCAGGGCCTGGTCGCCGACAGCCACTGGAACCAGGTCGCCGCGGACTGGGCGCTGTTCCATCAGGCCGGCACCATCCAGGTCGTGCGCGAAAAAGGCCGCATCGTCGCCAGTGGGGCGGTGCTGCCGATGGGCGCGTCGGAGGCGGGTGCCAGCGGCGTCTCGTGGATCAGCATGATCCTGGTCACGCCCGCCGAGCGCGCGCGCGGACTGGGGCGCGCCGTGTTCGGCCGCTGCCTCGAACAGGTGCAGGCGAGCGGCCGCATTCCTATGCTCGATGCCACCCCGGCCGGCGAGGCGCTGTACCGGCAGTTCGGCTTCGAGCCGCAGTTGCGGCTGACGCGGTGGCGCCGCGAAGCGCGGGCTGCCACGCAGCCGGTCCTTTCCGATTTGCTGCCGGGGCTCGACACCCTGGTCGCCCTCGACGGGCAGGCGCTCGGCTTCGAGCGCCCCCGGCTGCTCGCCGATCTGCTCGCGCGTCCCTCGACGCTGTGCGTGCGCACCGCGCAAGCGCTGGCCCTCGTTCGTGCGGGCCGCACGGCCCACCAGATCGGACCGCTGCTGGCCGCTGACGAAGCAGCCGCCGCGGCCGCTCTCAACCGTGCCGCAGCCAGCCTCGACGGCGCGATCTACATCGACGTGCCCGATCCGCGTCCCCGCATGCACGCGGCGCTGGAGGCCGCCGGCTTCCAGCCGCAGCGTGGCTTTGCGCGCATGGCACGCGTGGACCGCGGCCAGGTCCCCCCTGCCGGCCAGTACGCGCTGCTGCACGCCATCGCCGGCCCCGAGTTCGCCTAGGAGTTCCCATGCCACTGAACCGATCCGACCTGCCCCGGGACGTGCTTGCGCTGCTCGCGCAGGGCACCGTGATCCCCGCGCACCCGCTCGCGCTCGACGCCAAGCGCCAGTTCGACCGGCGCCGGCAGCGCGCGCTCACCCGCTACTACGTCGATGCCGGCGCCGGCGGCCTGGCCGTGGGTGTGCACACGACGCAGTTCGCGATCCGCGAGAAGGGGCTGTACGAGACGGTGCTGCGCAGCGCCATGGAAGACCGCCTCGCGTGGAGCCAGCGTCCCATGGCCATGGTCGCCGGCCTGTGCGGATCCACGGCGCAGGCGCGGGCGGAAGCGCGCACCGCCGTCGGCCTCGGCTACCACGCCGGGCTTCTGAGCCTGGCCGCTCTCGCAAGCGCCTCCGAGGACGAACTGATCGCGCATTGCGAGGCCGTGGCGCAGGAGATCCCGCTGGTGGGCTTCTACCTGCAGACGGCCGTCGGCGGCCCCATTCTCTCCAGCGACTTCTGGCGCCGCTTCGCCCGGATCCCGAACGTGCTGGCCATCAAGGTCGCGCCCTTCAATCGTTACCGCACGCTCGACGTCGTGCGTGGGCTGGTCGACGCGCGGGCCGAGGAGCGCGTCTATCTGTACACCGGCAACGACGACCACATCATCCTGGACCTCGCGCTGCCCTTCACCGCGATGCGCGACGGCGAACCGGTGACGGTACGCTTCCGCGGCGGGCTGCTGGGCCACTGGTCCGTGTGGACCGCCAGCGCCGTGCGCCAGTTGCAGCAGGTCAAGGAGATCCTCGCGGCCGGCGGCGGCAACCTGCCGCCCGAACTGCTCGCGCTCGATGCGCGCGTGACCGACTGCAATTCGGCCTTCTTCGATGTCGCCAACAACTTCCACGGCTGCATCGCCGGCTGCCACGAAGTGCTGCGCCGCCAGGGTCTGCTGGAGGGCATCTGGTGCCTGGACCCGCACGAGGGTCTGGGCCGCGGGCAGGCGGAGCAGATCGATCGCGTGTACCGCCAACACGCGGACCTGGCCGACGACGCTTTCGTGAAGGGCAACGTGGAGCGCTGGCTGGCATGAACGCCACCCCCGTCCCGACGCCAGTCGCCGCCACGCGCAGGCCCCTGATCCGCATGCGCAACTTGCGCAAGGTGTACCGGCAGCGCGGCCAGGAGTTCCTCGCCGTGTCCGACGTGACCCTGGACATAGGCGAAGGCGACATGGTGTCGCTCGTCGGCCCCTCGGGCTGCGGCAAGTCCACCCTGCTGAAGATCCTGGCGGGCCTGCACGGGCACGACGGCGGCACGCTGGAGGTGGGCGGCGGCAGCGACTTCAACCCGGGGCGCGACGTCGGCATGGTGTTCCAGCAGCCGCTGCTGCTGAAGTGGCGCACGATCCTGGACAACGTGCTGCTGCCCGCGGACATCCTGGGGCTGCCGCGCAAGGCAGCGCGCCAACGGGCCCTTGGCTTGCTGGACATGGTCGGCCTCGGCGGTTTTGCCGACAAGATGCCGTACGAGCTCTCGGGCGGCATGCAGCAGCGGGCCGCGATCGCCCGCGCCCTGATCCACGACCCGAAACTGGTGCTGATGGATGAACCCTTCGGCGCGCTCGATGCCCTCACGCGCGAGAAGATGAACCTCGAGATGCTGCGCATCTGGGAACAGACCCACAAGACCTTCGTGGTCGTGACGCACAGCATCCAGGAGGCGGTGTTCCTCGGCTCGCGCTGCGCCGTGCTGACGGCTGGCCCGGCGCGCATGGCGGACACCTTCGCCATCGCGCTGGAGGAGCCCGCGCCGCCTGCAGGTGAAGACCACGGCGGCCTTCGGCGAGTACGTGGGCCGCATCTATCGCCTGCTCGGGGTGGAGTAGGCATCAGGCCTCGGCGGTGGCGGCGCAGGCCCGATTCGCCTGCTGGCGTAGATCCTCGGTCGTCTGCCCCACGCCACCCGGCCGCCAGCCCGGTGGCTTGAGCAGGTAGCCGCAGATTTCCGCGAAGGAGCTGGCGGTGCGCAAGTCGCGCCACAACGCCTGCCACTGATGAAACTCGATGGTCAGCAGGTTGTAGCCGGTCATGGGCTGCACCAGGCCGAAGCGGCACGGCGCGTCCGCGCGCTCGGGAATGTAGGTGCCGAACAGCCGGTCGAACACGATCAGCACGCCGCCGTAGTTGCCATCCAGGTATTCGAGATTGGCGGCGTGGTGCACGCGGTGCGCCGAGGGCGTGTTGAGGATCCACTCCAACGGACCGAGGCGCGGGATCCAGGTCGCGTGGATCCAGAACTGGTACAGCAGGTTGAGCGACAACAGCATCAGGACGATGCGCGGCGGCATGCCTGCAAGCGGTGCCAGCATGAAGAACGCGAGGGTGCCCGTCAGGCGGCCGGTCCAGCCGAAGCGGTAGGCGGCCGCCAGGTTCAACTGGTTCGGCGAATGGTGCACGGCGTGCGTGCACCAGAACCAGCGCACCCGGTGCGCGGCCCGGTGGTACCAGTAGTAGCAGAACTCCTGCCCGACAAAGCAGGCCGCCCAGCCGGTCCAGTGGTCCATGGGCAAGGTCCACAGCCGGTGCTGCCAGAACCAGCGCATCGCATCCCCCCAGAACCCCAGCGGCAGCAGCAGGGCGAGCGGGTATTCGCGCACCAGGAAATCGACCACCGAAATGCCGGCGGCCTTCCAGTCGTAGCTGGCAAAGCCGTTGCGCGCCGAGAGCACCAGCGCTTCGAGCAGCGACGAGGCCAGCACGGTGATGACCGCGGCCTTCAGGATCGTGTAGAGGATTTCCATGGGCGTGGAATCGGCGGGACGAGCCGGGCGCAATGAATGAGCGATGGCTTCGCAGCGTAGCCAGCCGCGCTGCGGACGGCAACCCGTTTGGGGCGAACCGCTGGCGCGCAGGGGCGAACCCGTTTCTGACAAACCCGTCATTTTGAAGACAGCGAACGGTCATGTAGCGCTAGCTAAGGTCCTGCACTTGGCCGCGACGAGGCAGGCTCGCGCGACCGTTCCATCCATGTCCATACGTTTCCTCTCCATCGCGCTGCTGTCCGCAGCCTCCCTGGCCGCCTGCAGCAGCGGCCCCGACTACGTCCGTCCCAGGATCGAGCTGCCTGCTGCCTTCAAGGAAAGCGGACCGTGGAAGCCCGCTCAGCCCCAGCTGCCCGATGCCCGGCAGCCCTGGTGGGAGGTGTTCGCCGATCCCGACTTGAACCGGCTGGAGAGCGAGGCCAATGGGGCCAACCAGACGCTGCGCCAGCTCGAGGCCGTGTACCGCCAGGCGCGCGCGCAGGTCGCTATCGAGCGCTCCGCCTTCTGGCCCACTGCGGGTCTCAACGCCTCGGCCAGCCGCGGGCGCAGCGGCACCGCGAGCTCGGCGACTAGCGCGGGCAACAGCTTCGCGCTCAGCCTCGGCGCCAGCTGGGAGCCGGACCTGTGGGGCAGCGTGGCGCGCACCGTCGAATCGGCCAGCGCCAGCGCCGAGGCCAGCGCCGACGATCTGGCCGGCGCGCGTCTGAGCGTGCAGACGCAGCTCGCGAGCGACTACCTGGCGCTGCGGGTCAACGACGTCCTGAGCGATCTCTACGCCGAAACCACCGCCGGCTACGCCAAGGCGCTGCAGCTCACGCAGAGCCAGTACCGTGCCGGCACCGTGCTGCACTCGGACGTGGCCCTGGCCGAAAGCACGCTGAAGGCAGCGCAGGCTCAGGCTGCCGACCTCGACGCCACTCGCGCGCAACTGGAGCACGCCATCGCGACCCTCGCGGGCCATCCGGCCAGCACCTTCGACCTGCCACGGCGGCGCATGACGCTGGCGCAGTTGCGCTCCAGCCTGCCGGCGATCCCAGTGGGGGTGCCCTCGCAGCTGCTGGAGCGTCGCCCCGATGTCGCCGCGGCGGAGCGGCGGGCAGCCGCCGCCAACGCCGCCATCGGCGTCGCGCAGGCCGCCTTCTTCCCGTCGCTGCTACTGAGTGCCAGCGGCGGCGGCGCCGGCGCCACGCTCGCAAGGCTGTTCGACACGCCCGGCCGCGTCTGGTCGCTCGGTGCCGCCCTGGCGCAAACGGTGTTCGACGGTGGTCTGCGCAGCGCCCGCCGCGACCAGGCCGAAGCCGGGCTCGACGCCGCCGCTGCCGCCTACAAGGCGACGGTGCTTTCGGGCCTGCAGCAGGTGGAGGACAACCTGGCCATCCTGCGGGTGCTGGACCAGGAAGGCGTGCTGCAGGAGGACGCAGTCAGCTCGGCGCAGGTGGCGGAGCAGTCCGCGCTACGACAGTACCGCGGCGGCACCGGCACCTACCTGGCCGTGATCACCGCGCAGAACCTGGCACTCACCAACGAACGCACATCGGCGCAGATCCTCGGGCGCCAGCTCACCGCCGCCGTCACCCTGATCACCGGCCTCGGCGGCGGCTGGACCGCGACGCCGGTCGCGCACACCGGCGCCGCCCCGGCGAGCACTTCCGCCGCCGCCGAGATCCACTGAGTCTTCGAACCCTCCTTTTCCATGACTGCTCCCTCCTTGAACCGAACCCTCCGCATCGTCGCGAGCGTCGCCGCCCTCGTGGCCCTGGCCGTCGTGGTCCGCTGGGTCAGCACCTCCGCCCAGGCCCAGGACAAGCGCCCCGCCAAGAGTGCCGGCGCCGCCCCCATCGTGGTCACCACCGCCACCGTGCAGACGCAGGACGTGCCGGTGTACAGCGGCGGCCTTGGCGCCGTCGCGCCGTGGGCCACCGTCACTGTCAGGACCCGCATCGACGGCGAACTGGTGCGCGTAGGCTTCGTCGAGGGCCAGAACGTCAAGACGGGGCAGGTGCTGGCGCAGCTCGACAACCGACCCATGCTCGCGCAGCTGGCGCAGGCGCAGGCGCAGGAGGCCAAGGACCGCGCGCAGCTCGCCAACGCCCACACGGACCTCGGGCGCTACACCGGATTGATCAAGGAAGACGCCGCCACGCAACAGCAGGTCGACACGCAGAAGGCGCTCGTGGCGCAGCTCGAGGCGGCGGTGCAGACGGATGCCGCGCAAGTGCAATACCAGAAGGTGCAGCTGGCGTACACGACGATCGCCGCGCCCATCTCCGGCCGCACCGGCGCGCGACTCGTCGACGCTGGCAACATCGTGCACGCCGGCGACGCCAACGGCCTGGTCGTGATCAACCAGCTCGATCCGGCGGGCGTGGTCTTCACGCTGCCCGAGGAGGTGGTGCAGGACGTCATCCGCGCGCAGCAAAACGCGGGCGCGCCCCTCACCGTGACCGCGCTCACGCGCGACGGCGCGAAGTTACTGGCCCAGGGCCAGCTCACGCTGCTCAATAACCAGGTCGACACCACCACCGGCACCGTGCAGCTGAAGGCGCGTTTCCCGAACGGCGGTTCGGCCTTGTGGCCAGGGCAGTTCGTCAACGTGCGGCTGCTGCTCGGACGCCGTGACCATGCCCTGACCGTGCCGCAGACGACGGTGCAGCGCAGCCAGAACGGTTCCTACGTGTACGTGGTCGATGCCCAGAAGCGCGCCCAGATCCGCACCGTGCACGTGGCGCTCGAACAGGATGGCATCTCCGTCATCGATAGCGGCCTCAAGGCTGGCGAGCGCGTCGTGGTCAACGGCCAGTACAAGCTCAAGCCGGACGTCCTGGTGGTCGAATCCGGCCAGGCCGGCAAGCCGGCCGGCGGCGAAGGCACCCGGTGAGCGTCTCGGCGAATTTCATCAAGCGCCCCATCGGCACGACGCTGCTGGCACTGGCGATCCTGCTGCTCGGCGTTGCCGCCTATCCTCTGCTGCCGGTGGCGCCCCTGCCGCAGGTGGACTTCCCGACGATCCAGGTTTCGGCGAGCCTGCCGGGCGCCAGCCCCGAGACCATGGCATCGAACGTGGCCCAGCCGCTGGAGCGCCAGTTCTCGCTGATCTCCGGCCTGAGCCAGATGACGTCGCAAAGCGGCATCGGCAGCACCCAGGTCACGCTGCAGTTCGACCTGAACAAGAGCATCGACTCGGCGGCCCTGGACGTGCAGGCCGCCATCCAGGCCTCCGCCGGCCAGCTGCCGGCCAACCTGCCCAGCCCCCCGAACTGGCGCAAGACCAACCCGGCCGACGCGCCCATCATGCTGTTGGCCGTGCACTCCGACACGCTGCCGCTGACGGAGGTCGACCGCTACGCCGAGGACATCCTCGCGCAACAGATCTCGCGCGTGCCCGGCGTCGGCCTCGTCAACATCGGCGGCGCCCAGAAGCCCTCGGTGCGCATCCAGGCGGATCCCGCCAAGCTGGCCTCGCTCGGCGTGAGCCTCGAATACGTGCGCACCGTGATCGGCAGTGCCAGCGTCAACCAGCCCAAGGGCACGATCGACGGCCCGAACCAGGCCTTCACGGTCTACAGCAACGACCAGTTGCTGAAGGCGCAGCCCTGGAACGACGTGATCGTCGCCTACCGAAACGGCGCGCCGGTACGCGTGCGCGACATCGGTCAGGCCGTGGACGGCCCCGAGAACGTGAAGATCGCGGCCTGGAGCTTCAAGGGCGCGGGTGCGCCCAAGGAGGGCGCGGTCACCGACGGTCGCGCCATCATCCTGCCGATCTACAAGGAGCCGGGCGCCAACGTGATCACCACGGTGGACGCGATCAAGCAGGCCCTGCCCGGGCTGCAAGCGTCGATCCCGCCCAGCGTGCAGGTCAGCACGCTGGTGGACCGCACGCAGAACATCCGCGCCTCCGTGCGCGACGTGGAATTCACCCTGGCGCTCACGATCGGGCTGGTGGTGCTGGTGATCTTCCTGTTCCTGCGCAGCACCGCGGCGACGCTGATCCCCAGCGTGACCGTGCCGCTGGCGCTGCTCGGGACGGCGGCCATCATGTACCCGCTCGGCTTCAGCCTCGACAACCTGTCGCTGATGGCGCTGACGATTTCGGTCGGCTTCGTCGTCGACGACGCGATCGTGATGCTGGAAAACATCTACCGGCACGTGGAGGACGGCATGCCTCCGCTGGAGGCCGCCTACAAGGGCGCCGCGGAGATCGCCTTCACGATCGTGTCGATCTCGGTGTCGCTGGTTGCGGTGTTCATCCCGTTGCTGCTGATGGGCGGCATCGTGGGCCGCCTGTTCCGCGAATTCGCCGTCACGGTCACGCTGACCATCTTTGTCTCGGTGCTGGTGTCCCTGAGCCTCACACCCATGTTGTGCTCGCGCTTCCTGCGCAACGAGCACGGCAAGAAGCACGGGCGGCTGTACCAGCTGTGCGAACGTGGCTTCGACGCCATGCTGAACGGCTACCGCCGCGGCCTCGACGTGGTGATGAAGCACCAGTTCGCCACCCTGTGCGTGTTCATCGCCACCATGGCCGCCACCGCGGTCCTCTACACGGTGATCCCGAAGGGATTCTTTCCGCAGCAGGACACCGGCTTCATCTTCGGCTCGGCCCAGAGCGCGCAGGACTCCTCGTTCGACTCGATGAACAAGCGCATGGTGCAGTTCGCCGACATCGTCCGGCGCGACCCTGACGTCACCGGACTGGCCATGTTCGGCAACTCCTCGCAGTTCAACGCCGGCAACTTCTTCATCGCGCTGAAGCCGAAGGAGGAGGGCAGAAGCGCCAGCGCCGACGAGGTCATCGCGCGGCTGCGGCCCAAGCTCGCCCCGGTCGAGGGCGCGAGCCTGCTGATGCAGGCCGGCCAGGACATCAACGTGGGTGGCCGGCAGGCGCGCACGCAATTCCAGTACACGCTGACGGACCCCGAACTCGACGAGCTGAACGAATGGGCGCCGAAGATCCTGGAGCGCCTGCAGCACCTGCCGCAGCTCACCGACGTGTCCTCCGACCTGCAGAACTCGGCGGCGACGGCGCAAGTGGTCATCGACCGCGACCGGGCCTCCAGCTTCGGCATCACCCCGGCGATGATCGACGCCACCATCTACGACGCCATCGGCCAGCGCCAGGTGGCCCAGTACTTCACGCAGATCAACAGCTACCACGTGGTGCTGGAAGTCACGCCGGCGCTGCAGCGCGACCCGGACCTGTTCTCCAAGCTGTACATCACCTCACCGCTGACCCAGCATCAGGTGCCCCTGTCCACGTTCGCGAAGATCGACACCAGCAAGACCGCCTACCTGGCCATCAGCCATCAGAGCCAGTTCCCGGCGGTGACGCTGTCGTTCAACCTGGTGCCGGGCGCCGCGCTGGGCGATGCGGTCGACGCGATCAATGCAGCCACGCGGCAGATGGGCCTGCCCGCCTCGCTGCACGAGTCATTCCAGGAACCGCCCAGGCCTTCCAGGCCTCGCTCGCCACCCAGCCCTACCTGATCGCGGCGGCGCTGGTCGCGGTGTACATCGTCCTGGGGCTGCTGTACGAGAGCTACATCCACCCGCTCACCATCCTGTCCACGCTCCCCTCCGCCGGCGCGGGAGCGGTGCTGATCCTGATGGCGGGCGGCTACGACCTGAGCGTGATCGCCCTGATCGGCATCATCCTGCTGATCGGCATCGTCAAGAAGAATGGCATCATGATGGTGGACTTCGCGCTCAAGGCAGAACGCGAACAAGGCATGAGTCCCGAACAGGCCATCTACCAGGCGTGCCTGCTGCGTTTCCGCCCGATCATGATGACCACCATGTGCGCGCTCCTGAGCGGCCTGCCGCTGATGCTCAGTCATGGCGCCGGCTCCGAGCTGCGCCGGCCCCTGGGCTACGCGATGGTGGGCGGTTTGGCGCTGTCGCAGGCGCTGACGCTGTTCACGACGCCGGTCGTCTACCTGTACCTCGATCGCGCCCACCAGTGGTACACGCGCAAGAAGAAGGCGCGGCTGCAACGCAAGCTGCCGCCGCAAGGTGCCGTGCAGCCAGCGGCGGCGCAGTGAAGCGAGGCACGCGACTTGAAGCTGCTGATCGTTGAAGACGAAGCCAAGACCATCGAGTACCTGCAAAAGGGCCTTGCCGAACAGGGCTGCGCGGTCGACGTGGCCACCAACGGTTACGACGGCCGCCACCTCGCCCTGGTGCACGATTACGATGTGGTGGTACTCGACGTGATGCTGCCGGGCGTGGACGGGCTGACGGTGTTGCGCGACCTGCGCCGCGCCAAGCAGACGCCGGTGATCATGCTGACCGCGCGCGACCGCATCGAAGATCGGGTGCGGGGGCTGCAGGAAGGCGCCGACGACTACCTGGTCAAGCCCTTCTCCTTCCTGGAACTGCTGGCGCGCCTGCAGGCGCTCACGCGGCGCGGACGCACCCAGGAGCCGACGCAGTTCCACCTGGCCAACCTCCAGATCGACCTGATCTCCCGCAAGGCCTGGCGCGGCTCCACGCGCATCGACCTGACCGCGAAGGAGTTCGCGCTGCTCGCCGTGCTGGCACGGCACCAGGGAGAGATCCTGTCCAAGACCGCCATCGCGGAAATGGTGTGGGACATGAACTTCGACAGCCACACCAACGTGGTGGAGGTCGCCATCAAGCGTCTGCGCGCCAAGATCGACGGCGGCTTCAGCCCGAAGCTGCTGCACACCATGCGCGGCATGGGCTACGTGCTGGAGGCGCGCGACGAGGTGGAGGCCAGCGCCGAATGAAGGGCTCGATCACCTGGCGGCTGGCCTGCATGTACGCCGTGGTGGCGTTCGTCACCTTCGCAGTCATGGGCGCCGCGCTCTACATGGTGCTGCAGACGGAGCTGGTGCGGCGCGAGGACGACCAGCTCACGACCTATTCCCAGGGCTTGCAATACAGCATCGAGCGCAGCGGCACGCTCGAGCGCTGGGCCCGGGTGACGGCCAAGATGGACACACTGACTCCTGCGGACGGCAGCGTGCGCTTCTGGGTGCTGTCGCCGGATCCGCGCTTCGGCTATGGCCGCGGCGCGCGGGATGTGGCGGCGCAGATCCGTGCGGACGGCAGCGACAGAGTCAGCGACAGCGGCATCGGTTATCGGACGCTCGCGCGCACCATCGGCCCGCTGGAGGAGCGCCCGCCGGTGCGGCTGGTCGTGGGCGTGAACAAGCGCTTCTTCGAACGCACCCTGGCCACTTTCGCCGCCGCCTACTCGCTGCTGGCGCTGGTCGCCACGCTGGTGGCCGCCGGCATGGGTTTCTGGATCGGGCGCGTCGGGCTGCGGCCCGTGCGCCAGCTCTCGCGCGATGCCCAGGCGCTGCAGCCGAACCGGTCCGCCCAGCGCCTGGCCGCCGGCGCCCTGCCGGTGGAATTGCGCGACCTGGCCGGCGCCTTCAACGGCGCTCTGGAGCGGCTGGAAAATGCGTACCAGCAGTTGGAGGGCTTCAATGCCGACGTTGCGCATGAACTGCGAACGCCGCTCGCCAACCTGATCGGCGCGACCCAGGTCGTGCTTTCGCGCCCGCGCAATGCGGTGCAGTTCCAGGAGGTGCTCCAGTCGAACCTGGAGGAGCTTGAGCGGCTGCGTTCGATCGTCAACGACATGCTTTTCCTGGCCCGCGCCGACCAGGGCGAGGTGGCGACCGCGCTGGCCGAATGCATCGTGGCCGGCGAGGTCCGCAAGACCTTGGACTTCTTCGAATTCCTGCTCGACGAGAAGAACATCGTCGTGACGGTGGAAGGCGAACTGGACGTGACCGCCACGATGGAGCGGGCCCTGTTCCGCCGGGCGCTGTCGAATCTCGTGCAGAACGGCATCACGCATTCCCGGCCTGGCGCGCGCCTGGTGGTGAGCATCCGCACGGACGAGCGCTTCGTGTGGGTGGCGATCAGCAATGCCGGCGAGGCGATCGCTCAAGCGCACCTGCAGCGCCTGTTCGATCGCTTCTATCGCGTGGACGTGGCGCGCAACGACGGCCAGAGCGAACACGGTTTCGGCCTCGGCCTGGCGATCGTGAAGGCCATCGCGCGCATGCACGGCGGCCGCGTGACGGCGAGGAGCGACAACGGCGTCACGACCATCGGTTTCAGCCTGCTGCGCACTGCGACCCAGACTTGATTCGCCGCGCCCGCAGGCCGGCTTTCGCCGAGATCGGTCTGCCGCAGATGCAGGCCGTCACCTGGTACGCGGTGGTCGCGCCCCTGGGTACGCCGGCCGACATGGTCAAGGCGCTCAACGAGTCCCTGGTAGCCGCCATCGCTGGCACCAGGTGATCCGCCAAGCCAACGTTACCCGGGAGTAAGCAGGGAACGCCGCAGCAAAGGGCGCGTCACGCCCTCATGCGGACTGCAGGACGAGCGGCGGGGGCGCGTGCACTTCTGCGGCCCGGCCCGCCGTCAGCACGGCTTCATGCGCCAGGCGGAAGGCGGCGACCGAGCGGGCTAGCGACCCTGCCTCGCGCCGAGTGAGTTCGGAGGCAGACTTCGCATCGGCCAGGTCGGGACGCGCCGTAAAGAGACTACTGACCAGCCGGCTTTGTGCTGTCTGCAAGCGTCGTGGTGCGTTACCGCCTGTCCTGAAGCGAATGCCGTCCGGCGCGGCAGCACTTGGGTGCCGTGACATTCACCACGCATTCGGCTGCGAGCTCATCCGCACGTGTTAACAACTCGTCACATTGCGACAGACTCACGGGTGCCGGACCGCAGCACCACGTCGAGAGACCGCTGAGGAACGCGCAAGCCACTCTTTCAATGAGCATTCAAGAGACGTCCAGCTCGATGGAAGAACTCACATCGACCGTGACTCAGAACGCCGCCAACGCCCGCCAGGCCAGCGAGCTGGCGGTGGGGGCCAGGGAAGTGGCGCGCAAGGGCGGACAGGTTGTCGGCCGCGTGGTGAGCACCATGACCGGCATCTCCGAGGCGTCGCGCAGAATCTCGGACATCATCGGTGTGATCGATGGCATCGCGTTCCAGACCAACATACTGGCTCTGAATGCCGCGGTGGAAGCGGCGCGTGCCGGCGAACAGGGCCGCGGCTTCGCCGTGGTTGCGGCGGAGGTGCGCAACCTGGCGCAGCGCAGCGCGCAAGCGGCCAAGGAGATCAAGACGCTGATCGTCGATTCGGTCGACAAGGTCGACGCGGGCACCAAGCTGGTGGATGCTGCCGGGAAGACCATGCAGGAGATCGTCGATTCGGTCAGTAAAGTGAGCGAGCTCATCGCCGAGATCGCTCTGGCCAGCCAGGAGCAGAGCGCCGGCATCGAGCAGGTGAATACCGCGATCACCCAGATGGACCAGGTCGTGCAGCAGAACGCGTCGCTGGTGGAAGAAGCCACGGCGGCGACCGAATCGATGAAAGAGCAGGCCGCGGCGCTGCTGCAGAAGGTGTCCCGGTTCAAACTCAAGGGCGAGCACGCCATGCCCGGTACGCAGTCTGCCGATGTGACGCGGACCACGTCGCGCGGGATCGCGGCGCCGGAATGGATCCGCGGCCCCAGCGAAGGCACGCGACCGCTGCACGGCGGGTTCGGCGGGGCGCTTGCGGCCCGCGTCACTGCCAACGGCTCCCCCATGGAGTGGAGACAGTTCTGAGGGGGCGCCCGACACGCTGGTCTGACCGGCGCTGCCGCGCCGGGTGCGGTCATGCACCGCACGACGCGCGTGGTGCGCCCGGACGGCAGTACCGTCGTGCGTCGTACGACCCGGGTGACGCGGCGCGTCGCTCCGTGACGACCGACTGCCATGATGCGAGCAACCCGGACTCCACCGGCTTCGACCCGAACGGAGGGGCTCCGAGGTGCTGGGCGGGAGGCCACCTTCAAGGCGTGAGCGTCGGGATGAAATACGCGTTCTGAGTCTCAGGGACGCTGCGGAGAGGCCTCTTTCACGCCTCTCCGCGCGCTGGTTGCGCCAAGCGCCTTTCACCAGCAACGGCGCAGTGCCGTGCCCCGGTACGCTGTCCCGTCGCTGCAGGCGAGAGCGGTACACACCAGATCAGCCGCTGCGCGACGGCCAGCGCGATCGCAATGTGTCCGCTCACCCTACGCAGCAACCTGCGGCACTGCGGCAAAAGCCCCTAGCTGTACCCCGCAAAGCCGCACGAGCGCGTCGAAACCCGACCCGGCAAGAACATCGAATTCACAGCGGCGCGCCGCGGTGAACGCCGCCGCCCCGCCGCCGACGCTCGGATGGCACATGAGCAGGTCGCCGTCGCCCGCGGAGCGTAGCCAGGTCGTCAGCAAGGCAAGATAGCGATCCGCGCCACCATGGAATCCATACACCCCCAGCAGATGCCGGTTCTGGGCAATGCCCGTCGCTGCGCACAACTGGCGCAGTCCATGTTCGCCCAGGGCCTGGATCACCCGTGCCTTGCCGCCTGCGGCAGGGGGCACGCGCGTGCTGCGTACCCACGGTAGTTCCCGGTAGCGAGAGGCCAGCACCGAAATCAGGACTTCGCGCACGCCCGGCAGCTGATGCACGTGCTGGTGCCCGTCGACATGCGCGGGCGCACGTCCGACGGCGCTTTCGAAGCGATCGCACTGCGCCTCGATCTCTGCGCGCAGCCGCAGGGTGTCGATCCGTCCCAAGGCGCTGCGCGCCAACCATTCAGGCAACGAGCCACGGCACCGCGGATCCACGGTGTATTCGGTCAGGTCCAGGTGCAGGCCGACGCCGACCCGCCACGGGGCGAGCTCCGCGGTGGCCTTTGCTGCTTCACGCCAGGCCGGCGCAGCGACCATGCAACTCACAGCGCCGAGGCGTCCGAGCGCCGCCAGGCCCAGGGCGGCGCGGTGGATGCCCGCATCCAGGCCGAAGTCATCGACGCATACCGTCAGGCGGGGCTGCGGCATGGACGATGACGCTTCACTGGGGTCAAGGCGGTCGCCCGTGCGGCTTGCCACTTCCGTCATGACATGCCTTGCGGGTGCGCTGCGGGTGATCGGCCGCAGCCCGCCGCCTTGAGCACGGCTGGGGCGTTGGCTGGCAACTGCCACAGCTTGCGGTCTGCAGTGGCCGCGATCACCTTGGCATCGGCCATGACTGCATAGCGCGCCGCCACTTCTGGCGCGGCAATCACCCAGGTGGTGCGGCCATCGCACAACATCGACGGCCACTGTGCCGGAGTGACCTGCACGGCGCGCGATTGCACCGGGTCGAAGTGGCCGGCATCCGCGAGTTCCTTGCGCCAGTTGTCCTGCCGCGCCTCGACCCCCTGCCAATCCTCCACCACGACCACCGGATGCCGCAGGCGCGCATAGAAGGACAGGTCGAAGTCGTAGGCCTGCAGCAGAACGACCCGGTCCCCGTCCGCCACGACCTGGCGCAGCTCCACGCCGATGGCTCGGCCCGATTTGCGTGGGAACACGGCGACGCCCACAACGAGGGCCAGGCATCCCGCCAACGCCACGCCGGCACTGGCACGCCAGAAGCGGCCGATGCGTGCTGGCGTGCGCCACTCCATTGCGCCGAAGCGCTGCGCCACCAGGAGGGCCAGCGGCCAGCACACCGGCAGGATGTAGCCCACGAGCTTGGATTGGGGCAGCGAGAAGAACACGGTGATGGCGATCAACCAGGTCCACAACAACTGGCGAATCGCCCGTCCGGTCGCATCGAGCTCGCTGTCGCGGCGCACCGCGGCCACCAGCCACCCGGACCACGGCAGGGCCAGCACCGCCAGCACCACCGGATAGAAAATCACCGGCTGGCGGTTGTTGAAGCCGCCCTGCGCGAACCGCGAGAATTGCTGCACGATGAAGAAGTAGCGCGCGAACTCGGGAAAGCGCAGTTGCATCAGCACGAACCAGGGCCCGGCCAGCAGCGTGAACAGCAGCATGCCGGGAAGCCACAACAGTCGCGGCAGCAAGCGCCATTGCCGGCGCAGCAGCAACCACGCGAGCAGCACCAGACCGGGCAGCACGATGCCGATCAGCCCCTTGGCCAGCACTGCGAGAGCCGCGAAGGCATAGCCCGCCGCGAGGCCGGCGCGCCGGGGCCCCGGCAACGCATCGGCCAGGACGGCATGGGCAAAGCCGAACACCGAGACGGCCATGCAGCCAGCCACCAGCATGTCGAGGTTGGCGAACTGGCTGCCGATGAAGACGAGGGGCTGCGTCGCCAGCACCAGCAAGGCGGCGCGCGCGACCCGCTCGCCGCACCAGCGCCGCGCGAACAGATGGAGGGCGGTGGCGCCGGCGCAAGCGCCCAGCCAGGGCGTGAGGCGCACCGCCCACTCATGCGGTCCGAACAGCGCCATCGACCCGGCGGTCATCCAGTAGAACAGCGGCGGCTTGTGGAAGTAGGGCAGACCGTCCAGCCGTGGAACGATCCAGTCGCCTGAAGTCAGCATGCCCCAGGCCACGCCGACGTAGCGGCCTTCGTCCGGCAGCCCGAGCGGCCGCACCCAGGCCGTGAAGCCCAGCCAGACGAACAGCAGCAGCAGCGGAACATGGCGGCCGCGTAACATCTGCGCGTTCACCGGGGCCCTCCACTCAGGCCGCGGCCCATCTGGCGCTTGACCAGGTACAGGGGCCTGGCCTTCACCTCCTCGAAGATGCGGGCGATGTACTCGCCCAGGATGCCCGCGAAGATCATCTGAATACCGGAAAAGAACATCAGTGCCACCACGATGGTGGTCCAGCCGGAAACCTCGTGTCCGTACAGCAGGTACACGCCCGTGAGGTAAGCGCCATAGGCGAAGCTCGCCCCGGCGATGGCCGTGCCGACAGCGCTGACGATGCGCAGCGGCCAGGTGGTGAAGGCGGTCAGGCCGTCGATCGACAATCCCAGCAGGCGCAATCCGCCAAAGTGCGAGCGGCCATGCACGCGCGGTGGCGGCACGTAGGGAACGCCCACTGCGTCGAAGCCGATCCAGGCGTACAGCCCCTTCATGAAGCGATTGCGCTCGGGCAGCGCCAGCAGCGCGTCGACGGCACGGCGATCCAGCAAGCGGAAGTCGCCCGCGTCCTCCGGAATCGGGAAACGATGGAAACGATTGAGCAGCGAGTAGAACAAGCGCGTGCCGGAGCGCTTGACTAGCGATTCGTCGGCGCGGCTGGCGCGATAGGCATAGACCACGTCCGCGCCGGCTCGCCAGCGCTCTACCATCTCCGGAATGAGGGTGACAGGGTGCTGCAGGTCGGCGTCCAGCATCACCACCACGTCGCCCTGCGCCGCCTGCAGTCCGGCGGTCAGCGCCGCCTCCTTCCCGAAGTTGCGCGAGAGCTGGATCAAGCGCACGCCAGGCACCTCGATGCAGTCTTCCATGACGAGCGCGGTGTCATCAGTGCTGCCGTCGTCCACCAGGATCACTTCCCACTCGGTGCAAAGCGCGGCCAGCGTTTCGCGCAACATCGGCAGTAGCAGGGTCAGGTTGCGGGCCTCGTTGCGGCAGGGGACGACGCAGGACAGGCGCGGGGGCAGCGAGCGTTCGCTGCGGTCCCGTTGTACGCCTTCCGCTGCATGCAGTGGATGGCGGATTTGCGGTGCAGTGTGCATGGGAGGTGCGTGGAGCGGACCGGGCTACAGCGGTCTCTCACCAGCTGCCCGGCGCAGCGGTGTCGTGGAATGGATGGAGCATAGACGTTTCCTCGTTAAGAACCCGTAAAGGCCGTTCGCGCTCTTGCCGTGGCCGGCAAGTTCCGCGACCTGCAGCGCGGAGCCGACGCAGTTATTGACGTGCAGTACGAGGTGGTCGGGTTGCCTAGGGAGCGGGGCTGCGACTGCGCGACCCGACGCAGACTGCCGTAGTGTCGCCGGGCCCACCACCACTGAGGCGACTGGGCCATGCGCTAAACTTCGCCCCCTCGTCGTTGGGGAGTAGCTGCCCTGCGCCGCAGGACTCTCGTCGACACACTTGGCCTTGGTGCACGGCATCGCTGCTGCCTTGTTTTCCGTGCTCGGACTGCTGACGCTGTTCAACGTTGGTGGCCTGTTCTGAAGGAAAGGTGCGCGTGGACCTGCAGCGCATTACGCATCGTGGCTACAACGTAGACCCCGGGCCCGTGCCCGTCTACCGCGGTCGAGCGCAGTGGGAACACTGAGGCCAAGGCATGTTTTCCATATTCTCATCGCGTCGCACCGGCACGTCCTTGCTATCGACGACCCCGAACCGGTGGGACTGGGCCTTGTTGCCCATCGTCCTGAGCGTTCTCGTGGGGCTTGCGTTCGGCGCGGCGCAAATGAGCCGACCTTTCGTGCTCGGACAGCCCACGCCCGTCACCCTGGACCCGTTGCAGCTGCCTTACTACCTGCTACGCACCATCTTGCGCATGTTCATGGCGCTGACCTGCTCGCTTCTCTTCAGCTTCGTGTTCGCGACGTTCGCAACGAAGTACCGTGCTGCGGAAAAGGTCCTCATTCCGCTGCTCGATGTGCTGCAGTCGGTGCCGATCCTCGGCTTCCAGGCGATTGCCATCGCCCCTTTCATCGCGCTGTTCCCGGGCAATCTCCTGGGTGTCGAGTGCGCAGCGATCTTCGCCATCTTCACCTCGCAGGCGTGGAACATGGCATTCAGCCTGTACCAGTCCATGAAGACGATTCCGCCGGAGTTGAACGAGGCTGCGCGCGTGTTCCGGCTCTCCGGTTGGCAGCGGTTCTGGCGGCTGGAGCTTCCCTACGCCACGCCGGGGCTGCTGTGGAACATGATGATGTCGATGTCAGGAGGCTGGTTTTTCCTGGTCGCCGCGGAGGCGGTGTCGGTCGCCAACCAGGACATCAAGCTGCCCGGCATCGGTGCTTACATTGCGGTGGCGATCGCCGAGGAAAACGGTCGCGCCATCCTGTGGGCGATCGGCGCGATGCTGGCCGGCATCATCCTGTACGACCAACTGTTCTTCCGGCCGCTGCTGGCCTGGGCAGACAAGTTCCGGTTCGAAGAGTCCCAAGGCGACACAGCCCAGAACTCCTGGCTGCTCGACTGGGGCCGGCGCAGCGCCGTCGTACGCGCCATCTCCGATCAATTCTGGGCTGGCATGCGTGGCGCCCTGGGCTGGTTCAGCGGACCCGGCTCACGCGACGTGCAACGTGCCCCCCAGAAGCAGACGTCCAGCGTGCCCTGGACGCGCGTGTGGGACATCTCGATGCTCCTGATCGCGGTCATCACGGCGCTTGCCTTTTTCCTGTACGTGCACAGCGTGGTGGGCTGGCGCGAGGCGGCGCACGTGCTCGGCCTGGGGTTCATCACGCTGACACGGGTGCTGGTGCTGATCGCACTCGCATCGCTGGTCTGGGTTCCCGTTTCCGTGTGGATCGGGCTGCGCCCCGCCTGGTCGCAGAAGGTCCAGGCGCTCGCGCAGTTTCTCGCGGCGTTCCCCGTGAACCTGATGTTCCCGCTGGTCGTGTACGTCTTGGTCAGGTACAGATTGAACCCGAACATCTGGCTCAGCCCGCTCATGGTGTTTGGCACCCAGTGGTACATCCTCTTCAATGTGGTTGCGGGTGCGTCGACGCTGCCCAATGAGCTTCGGCTGGCGGCCGAGAACCTGGGCCTCAAGGGCTGGTTGAAGTGGAAGCGCGTCTACCTGCCCGCGGTGTTCCCCAGCTTCGTGACGGGCGCCATCACCGCAAGCGGCGGATCGTGGAACGCGAGCATCGTCGCCGAGTACGTAACCTGGGGCAAGACCTCGCTGGTTGCGGATGGCCTGGGCAGCTACATCAAGCGCATGACCGATGCGGGGGACTTCCACCGCATCGCCCTGGGCATTGGCGTCATGTGCGTGTTCGTCATGGTGCTCAATCGTTTCTTCTGGCGGCGCCTGTACCTCCTCGCGGAAGACCGCAGCACATAGGAATCCGCGATGAAGCAATTCCTGCTTGACCTCAAGGGCGTCTCGAAGTCCTTCCGCACCGCCGACGGAGCGCCGCGGCTTGTCCTTGAAGGCGTGAACTTCACGCTCATGGAAGGTGAGATCGTCGCACTGCTTGGCAAGTCGGGCTCGGGGAAATCAACCCTCCTGCGCATCATGGCCGGACTGCTGGCGGCCGACGCGGGCAGCGTCACGTATCGCGGCCGCGCGATCACCGCCCCCGTCGCCGGCGTTTCCATGGTGTTCCAGTCCTTCGCGCTCTTTCCTTGGCTCACGGTGCAGCAGAACGTGGAGCTCGGCCTCGAGGCGCAAGGGATCGCGTCGCACGAGCGCCAGGAGCGCGCCGACTCGATGCTGGAACTCATGAACCTTGGCGGCTTCGGAGGGGCCCTGCCACGCGAGCTTTCCGGGGGCATGCGCCAGCGGGTGGGAATCGCCCGTGCCCTGGTCACGAACCCGGACGTGCTCCTGATGGACGAAGCCTTTTCCGCGCTCGACGTGCTCACGGGAGAGACGCTTCGCAGTGACATCCTGGAGTTGTGGGACAGCGGGAGCATCCCGACCAAGGGCATGCTCGTGGTCTCGCACAACATCGAAGAGGCGGTCATGATGGCGGACCGCATCATCATCCTTGCGAGCGACCCGGGTCGCATCCGCAGCGAGTACCTCATCGAAGTCGCGCGGCCGCGCAATGCCGACTCTGCCCAGGTGCGAGGTCTCATCGACGAGGTGTACGGTCTGATGACCATGCGCCCTGTTTCGGCTGCTGCCACGCTGGCCGCCGCTTCCGCCCATGTCCACTATCGACTCCCGGATACCGACGTCAGCCGCATCGAGGCGGTGCTTCACCTGCTCGCGGCCCCGCCCTTCAATGGCCGCGCGGATCTGCCAAAGCTCGCCGATGAAGCGGAGCTGCCCGACGAGGAACTGTTCCCGACCTACGAAGCGCTGGGCCTGCTGGGGCTGGCGCAGGTCGAAAAGGGGGATATCAGCCTGACGCCGCTCGGGCAGCGGTTTGCCGAGGCCGGACAGACGCTGCGCCAGGAAATCTTCGGCCAGCAGCTACTGACGCACGTCCCACTGGCCGCCCGCATTCGCAAGGACCTGGAGGCGGAGCCTTCGGGTACGCTGAAGGAGGAGCCTTTCATTGCCCTGCTGGAGGAGGCGCTCGAGGCGGACGAAGCCGCGCGAACCATGGAAATCGCCATCGAATGGGGTCGCTACGGCGAGGTGTTCGAGTACGACTTCAATGCCGGTGTGCTGAAGCTGCCCGACGAGGAGCCGCCGGAGGCGCCCGCCAGCTGACGGGTGCTCCGTTGTTGACGGGGCTGGGCTTGCTGGCGCCCTGACGTGAAATCTCTGGCGGCTCCGACCGGCCACCCCATGGCTGCTCGCCGAGAGGCGTCTTCCACAGCAAAGAGTCGCGATCAATGCGATGAAGAGTTACGTGTTCGCCGCCCTCGTCATGGCAGCGATCGCGGTGGCCGCGCCCGCGCGCCGGCCAGCCAGGGGCGGAGGAGAACCATCGTGCCGTCATTCCGGCACCTGCAGGCATGTTGCAACTCGTTGATTGTCGTCACAGTATGTATCAGCCGAAGTGCTTCGACACCTTGCCGGCGCCTCTCCTTTTTTGCTGCTCCAGAAAGAATCTATGCCCACGAATGGAAACGCCACTCGGACTACGGCCGCCAGCCTCAACGCTTGGGTGGATGCGCATCGCGCCCTCATGGACGAGGAGGCAGACCTGGTCGCATTGGCGCGCAAGGTGGCTTGCCAGGAGAGCCCTGTCGCCGTCCTGCAACAACAGCAGATTCGGGTCGTGGCGCTGCAGAAGCAGGTCGAGGACCTCTACGACGGGGTAATGGCGGAACTTGCCAATCCCGCTCGCGCGTGAGCTACCGGTCTGGCTGTTGAGCCCGCGGCTGGCGGACGTGTTCAACGGGAGGCCGCTGTGCCGAGCTCAGTGGTGGAAAACGAAAAAGCGCTGCTGGCTTCGCAAGGAGAAGTCGAGCGCGACGGTGAGTGGATCGTTATAGAAAAGCTCCTTCGTGGCGCGGTTCTTGAGCATGGCAATGGAGGCGGTGGGCTCACCGCGCCAACCCGTGCAGCACGTCCGCCAGCACGCGCACGCCGGCGATCATGTGGTCCATTTCGGCGAACTCGTCTTCGTGGTGGGTGATGCCAGCGCGGCAGGGAATGAAGATCATTCCCGCGGGCGCGATGCGCGCCACCAGGCCGGCATCGTGCCCCGCGAGGGACGGCAGCGAGAGGACCGGAACGCCGAGGTGGGCGGCGGCGGTCGCGATGCGGTCGCGGATGCCGGCATCGAAGGCGATGGCGTCGGCAGCGACCAGCCGCTCGACCTGCACCTCGCAAGGGCCGCGGTGCGCGTCGCACAACTGCGCAACGCGCGCAGCGAGCGCCTGGAGGCGCTGCGATTCCGGATGGCGCAGGTCGATGCTGAAAGCCACCCGGCGCGGCACGACGGAGGGCGCGTTGGGCGTGACGTCGAAGCGGCCGACCGTGAACTTGATGATGTCTTCCGCGTCCGCGAATTCGCTGGCCATGGCCTGCACCATGGCGGTGGCCGCGAGCAGGGCATCGCGGCGCTCGCGCCGCGGCGCGGTGCCGGCGTGCGCCGCCTCGCCGCGCACCTCGACGCGGAAGGTGTGCTTGCCCTGGATGCCCGTCACCACGCCGAGCGGGATGCCCTCGCGCTCCAGCACCGGGCCTTGTTCGATGTGGGCTTCGACATAGGCGCACACCGGCGTGTCGAGGGGGCGATCGGCAAGCGCGGGCAGGGCGGAGCGCGTCTCGCGCAGGGCTTCTTCGACGCTGATTCCATCGGCGTCGGTGACCGCCAGCGTGGCGCGCAGCGTGCGCGCGCCGGTCAGGACCGCCGATCCCATCATGCCCGGTGCGAAGCGCGAACCTTCCTCGTTCATCCACGCCACCGCCTCGATGCCGCGTCGGCAGGCCAGGCCGGCGTCTTCCAGCGCCTCCAGCGCCTCGAGGGCGGCCAGCACGCCGTAGACGCCGTCGAAGCGGCCCCCGGTGGGCTGCGTGTCCAGGTGCGATCCGCTGAGGACCAGCGGCTCCCCTGGCAGCGTGCCGGGACGCCGCAGGAACAGATTGCCGGCCGCGTCGTGCAGCGCGAGGAAGCCGCGCTCGCGCCCCCACTGCACCATCAGTGCCTGCGCGCATGCGTCGGCGGCGGACAGCGCCTGGCGGTCGACGCCGCCGGCAGCGGTCGCGCCGATCGCGGCCAGCGCTTCGAAGCGCCGGCCGAAGCGCTTCGCATCCACGCGCGAGGAAGGCAGCGCGCTCATTCCGTCTTCATGATCTGCGCCGCCGTCGAACGCGGGTCGCGCGGCAGCCATTTGCCTTGTTCGACGGTGGCCAGGAAATCGGCGACGAACTGGTTGAACAGCGCCGGCTCCTCGATGTTCAGGGTGTGGCCGGTCTTGGGCAGCACCAGCAGCCCGCTGGCGGGGACGGTTCGCTTGAGGAAGAGGCCGGGTTGCAGGCAGTGGTCGTCCTCGTCGCCGACGACCACCAGCGTCGGCACGGTCATGCGCTCGAGTTCTTCCTCGAGGTCGTAGATGGACGGCCGCCGCGCCTGCACGCCCTGCATGGTGCGCGCCGAGCCGACGGAAGAATGCTCGCCGAGCTGGGTCGCGAATTCCTGCCAGCCGCGTGGGTCCTTCAGCTGGAAGGCGATGCGCGATGCGGCGGTCGAGTAGGTCTTTGAAAACACCGGCGCGCCGTCGGATTCGAACTTGCGCGCGACTTCCAGCGAGACGTTGCGGAAGTAGTCCTCGTACGCCTTCTCGGCCCCGTAGCCGGCACCCGCGACCACCAGCGACAGCGCGCGCTGCGCATGGCGCAGCCCGAAGTGCAGCGTAGCGAAGCCGCCCATGGAAAGGCCCACCACGTGCGCCTTCTCGATGTCGAGGGCGTCCATCACGTCGGCGATGTCGTCCACCGCGATCTGCTGCGAATAGCGTTCGACGTCGCCGGGCACGTCCGAGGGCGCATAGCCGCGCGCGCTGTAGGTGATGCAGCGGTAGCGGCGCGTGAAGTAGCGCATCTGCGGCTCCCAGCTGCGCCAGTCGCCGCCGAATTCATGGACGAAGACGATGGGCGTGCCGCTGCCGGCTTCTTCCACCCAGAGCCGGGTGCCGTCGCGTGTGGTGATGTGGGGCATGGCGTCTCCTGGATTCAGAACAAGGGGCCGGCGAGCTCGATGGAACGTGCGCGCTCCACCATGGCGGGCAGGCGATCGCAGAACGCATCTGCCCATGCTTCGGGCACGGACAGGCTTACCTTCACGAAGCGATGGCCGAAGCGCTTGGTGTGGTAGGTGCCTTGGCGGATCATGATTCCGTGTTCCTGGTAAGCGGCGACCAGCGCTTCAGGCTTGATGTCGGCCGCGGTCGTGTCGATCACCAGCAGGTTGGCCTGCGAGGGGTAGACCAGCACCGTGAGACCGGGAACGGCGTGCGCCGCGTCACGCACAACCTGCTGGTTGCGGCGCAGGCGCTGCTTGATTCCCGGGAACCATTCGGCCTTGCTCCGGAGACCGGCGATGGCGGCGCGCTGCGAGAGCACGTTGCTTCCCAGGTTGTTGGGCGGCGCGTCGGCCACCTTCTCGATCAGGTCCGGGTTGGAGACCACGGCACCGAGGCGCATGCCGGCGAGTCCCAGCCACTTCGAGAAGCTGTAGGTGACGATGGACTTCTCGGGATAGAAGCGGTAGGCCGGTGCGAAGGCGTCGGCGAACTGCGCGTAGGTGGCGTCGTGGATGAACCACGCGCCGACAGAACGCGCGATGTCCGTGAAGGCACGGATCTCGTCGGCGGTGTGGCAGGTGCCCAGCGGGTTGTTGGGGTCGACCAGGTAGATCACGCGCGTTTGCGGTGTGACCGCGGCGGCCAGCTGCTTTGCGGTGAGCTTGTAGCCCTGGGCCGCATCGAAGATCGGCAGTTCCACCACACGCGAGCCGGCCTGCCGCGCGAACTGCATCGGCCACGCCCAGCTCGGGTCCGTGGTGACGAAGTCGGTGCCGGGCGCGCAAATGCGGCTGCACACGTTGTACAGCGCCTCGACCGCGCCGTCCGTGACGAAGGCGGTGGCGTCGGTGTCGGCCAGGCCGAGGTCTGCGACGATCAGGCGGCGCAGGGCCTCGAAGCCGGCGGGCGGCGCGTAGGCGTGGTAGCTGCCATCCGCGAGCGCGTCGGTCACGGCCTGCAGCACGGAGGGGTGTGGGTCGAAGTGGTTGGTGTTCTGGCCCAGCCACATCAGCCCGGGCGTGTTGCACAGGCGGTCGAAATAGGCGTTGCGCGATTCGAAGGTTTTCATTCTTTAGGGGTGTCTAGTTCCAGAACACGAGCTTGCGTTCGGCCCAGCTGACGAGGCCGAAAAAGGCCAGGCTGAGGGCGGACGCGACGAACACGGCCCCCCATACCTGCACGAAGTCGACCTGCACCACGGCCTTGTAGATCTGCATGCCCAGGCCGTTGTAGGCACCCAGCATCTCGGTGACCACGGCCACCAGCACGCTGCGCGCGGTGGCCACGCGCAGGCCCGCGAACATCAGCGGCAGCGCGGTGGGCAGGCGCAGGCGCCACAGGATCGCGAGGCGGCCGCCGCCGAAGCTGCGCATCAGGTCCACGGAACGCCGGTCGACGCGGTCCAGGCCCGACAGCGTGCCGAGGAACAGCGTGAACGCGATCGCGAGCGCCACCATCACGATCTTGGAGGCCATGCCGCTGCCGAACCACAGCAGCACCAGCGGCGAGTACGCGATCACCGGTACCGAGTTGACGGCGGTCGCCGCGGGCAGGATCGCTCCCCGCAGCCGGGGCGCCATCGTGAGGAGAATCGCCGTGCCGATGCCGATCGCTGCGCCGAGCGCATAGCCGGCCAGCGCCTCGGCCAGCGTCACGAGCGCGGCCGAAACCAGCGGGCCGCGCTGCGCGCCGATGCTGGCGAGGATCTGCGTCACCGCGGGCAGCGAATAGGAGGGCAGGTGCAGTCCGCGCGCCATGCCTTCCCAGGCCAGGACCAGCAGCAGTCCGCCGGCGATGCCGCGCTGCATGGAGGTGGACATGCGGAGTGCCGTCATTGCTCCGCCCCCCAGAAGACGATGCGCTTCTCCAGGGCCGCGACGCAGCCGTAGAAAAGGGTTCCCAGCAGCGCGCAGCCGAGCAAGGCCGCCCACAGGCCGACCGGGTTCTCGTTGAACATCGCCTGCAGCAGCAGCACGCCGAGTCCCACCGTGTCGCCGAACCATTCGCCGACGATGGCGCCGACCAGACTCAATGCCGCGGCCAGCCGCAGCGCGACGAAGATCTGCGGGAGCGCCGATGGCAACTGCAGGCGCCACAGCAGCTGATGCGGGCCGGCGCCGAAGCTGCGCATCAGCGCGATCCTGGCCGGATCGACCGCCTTGAGTCCCAGCAGCGCATGGACCGTCACGGGGAAGAAGGTGACGTAGAAGGCAATGATCGCCTTGGCCATGAGCGTGTTGCCGAACCACAGCACCACCAGCGCCCCGAAGGCGATCACGGGAATGGTCTGCGAGATCACGAACAGCGGGAACACCATCTCGCGCAGCAGTTGCCGGCGATGGAAGAGAACCCCCACGCTCACCCCGAAGACCGCACCCGCGACGAAGCCGATCAGCGCTTCCGCCATGGTGCGCAGGAAGCCTGCGACATACGGCTGGGGCGTGGCGACGACGGCCTGCAGGATGAGGCTCAGGCGCGGCACGTACTGCGGCTTGACCGCGAGGGCGACCACCAGCGCCTCCCAGGCGACTGCGGCGAGAACCAGCGCGATGGCCCAGCGCGCGGCCTGCGAGAGCCAGCCGCGCAGCGGCAGGGGCAGCCGTGCGAGTTGCGCGCTCTGTCCTGCTGACGGGGCGGCCGGGGCCGAGGTGAACGAACCGAAGATCATCACGCCGCCGCAGCGACGGCCGTCGCGGTGAAGGACTTCATGCTTTCCTCTTCGATGGCATCGAGGAGGACGCGCTTGATGCGGATGAACTCGGGCTCGGTGACCAGGTCCGGTCTGCGCGGGCGCGGCAGCGTGACGGGCTGCTCCAGCTTCACCTTGCCCGGCCGCGCCGTCATCACCAGCACGCGGTCGCCGAGGAAGATCGCCTCGTCGACGTCGTGCGTGATGAACAGGATCGTGCGGCGGTGCTTCTGCCACACGTCCAGCAGCCAGCGCTGCATCATGGTACGGGTGAGCGCGTCGAGCGCCCCGAAGGGCTCGTCCAGCAGCATCAGGTCGCGCTTGAACAGGAAGGTGCGCATCAGCGCGACGCGCTGCCGCATGCCGCCCGAGAGCTGGTGCGGATACTGGTTCTCGAAGCCGGCCAGGCCGAACTCCGGCAGCATGCGCAGCGCCTGCTCGCGCGCCTGCTTGCGCGGGGTGCCTTCCACCTCGATCGCCAGGATCGCGTTGTCGATAACGGTGCGCCACGGCAGCAGCAGGTCGCGCTGCGGCATGAAGGAGACGCGCCCGAGCAGTTCCGCGGCGCGGCACTCGCGTCCCTCGAAGCGCAGCGTCCCGCCGGCATCGGGCTCTTCCAGGCCGGCCACGATGTTGAACAGGGTGCTCTTGCCGCAGCCGCTGGGGCCGACGACCGTGACGAACTCGCCGGGCGCGATGCTGGCGTCCAGGCCCTGGAGCGCGGTCACCCCGCCGAAGGTCTTGTGGATGCCGCGCAATTCGAGCAGCGCCGGGCTGCCGTGTGCGGGGGAAAGGTCGTTCACCATGCTGCGCACTCGCTCAGGAGGTCACCTGCGCCAGGGGCTTGCGGCCACCCTTGATGATCGAACCGCGGGCCGCGATGCCGCCGTCGATGGTGACGATGGTGCCGGTGATGTAGCCGGCGTGCGGCGACGCGAGGAACAGCATCAGCTCGGCGACCTCCTGCGCTTGCGCCGGTCGGCCGCCGGGATACTGAGAGAACAGTTCCTCCCAGCGGCCCTCGTCGCCCCAGTTGTCCACGGCACGGCGCTTCATCAGCTTGACCATGCGATCGGTCGCCACCGGCCCCGGGTTCACGCCGACCACGCGGATGCCGTCGTCCAGGCTCACGCCCCCGAGCGCCTTGGTGAACGCCATGACCGCGGCATTGCCGGTGGAACCGGCAATGTAGTTCGCGTCCCAGTTCTCGCCGGAGTTGCCGATGTCGTTGATGATGACGCCGCCGCCGACGCGCTTCATGCGCGCGTACACCAGCTGCGAGAGCTCCATGTAGCCCAGCACCTTGAGCGCGAAGCCGCGCCGGACCAGCTCGAAGTCCAGCGACTCGATCGGGCCCGCCGGGATGTCGCCCGCGTTGTTGATCAGGATGTCAACATCGCCGACGGCCGAGTCGAGCGCCTTCATCGCACCCGGCTGGGCCAGGTCCAGCGCGTGCACTGTGACTTCGACACCGTGCTCCGCGGCGATCTGCGCCTTGGCGGTGAGCAGCGCATCGCCGTTCCGGGCAGCGAGGTGCAGGTTGCAGCCGGCGGCGGCGAACACTCCGGCCGCGGCGAGGCCGATGCCTTGGGAGGCGCCGGTGATGAGGGCCGTGCGGCCCTTCAGGTCGAGTGTGATCATGATTCTTGCGGTGTGGAAATGGATTCAGTCGTTGCCGGCGAGCTGGTGCGAGACGGCTGCGATGAGATCGACCATGTCGTCCTGCAGCAGCTCCACATGGTGGTAGGCCGCGCGGTAAGCGGACTCCGGGTCTCGCCTGTCGATGGCCGAAAGGATGGCGCCGTGCTCGCCGATCGTGGCGGCCATGCGGCCCGGGTGCGTGGTGACGTGGCGGCGGTAGACGTGCAGGCGCTTGCGCAGCATGCGCGCTTGCTTGGCGACGTAGGCGGTGTTGGAGGCCTCGTACAGCGCGTCGTGGAAGGCGCTGTTGACTTCGTAGAAGCGCTCGGCATCGCCGCCTTGCACCAGCAGTTCGAGCCGCGCGTGCAGGCCGGCGAGGTGTTCGCGTTGCGCCGGGGTGGCGCGCCGCGCCGCATGCCGGGCGCAGAGCCCCTCGAGGACGGACATCACCTCGAACATCTCGATCAGCGTGGGCACGGAGATGCGGGTGACGCGCGCGCCCTTGGCGCCGTGCATCTCCACCAGCCCGTGCCCGGCCAGCGCCTTGAGGGCCTCGCGCACCGGGGTGCGGGAGGTCTGGAACCGTTCCACCAGTTCGGCTTCTTCCAGCCGGGCGCCCGGCATGAGCGCGCCGCTGACGATCAGCGCTTCCAGCGTGCGTTGCAGTTCCTGCGCGAGCGTGCGCGACCGGTCCCGCGCGCGCCCGATCTCGGGCACGGATTGCGCGACCGCGCCGACAACAGCTTCCATGAGGTGGTCCGACATCGCGCGCTTCAGAAGGGCCGATCGCCGGCCACGGTGGTGCGATGCATCACCCGGCGGTAGGCGACGTCGTCGTAGGGCGTGGCGCGGTGCATGGTGCAGCGGTTGTCCCAGACGAGCAGATCGCCGGCGCGCCACCGGTGGCGGTAGGCGAAGCGCTCGGAGGTCGCGTGCGCGTTCAGTCGCGCCAGCAGCGCTGCGCTTTCGTGCTCCGGCAGCCCTTCGATGCATTTCACGACGTCCTCGCCGACGTACAGCGACAGCCGTCCCGTTTCCGGATGCGTGCGCACCAGGGGATGGCTGACGTCGGGCGTTGCCGCCTTCTGCGCCTGCGACAGCGGTGCGCGGTCCGCGAAGGCCTTGCCGTAATAACCGGCGTACGAATGCGTGGCGCGCAGCGGCCGGATCAGCGCCTGCGTCTGCGCGTCCAGCGCTTCCCACGCGGCATGCATCGACGAGAACCAGGTGTCGCCCTCCACGGGCGGCACTTCGAGCGCATGCAGCAGGGCGCCCAGCGATGGCTCCGTCTTGTACGACAGGTCGGAGTGCCAGTTCCACCCTTCCTTGTGGTTGCCGATCGGCGCGCCGTTCTCCCGGACGTTCGACAGCACGTAGACCTCGGGATGCTGCTGCTTCAGGAACTGCTTCAGCACGTGCCCCAGCAGGGGATCGAAGCGGCGCGAGAACGCGACGTGCTGGCCCTCGTCGATGCGCTGGTTGCGAAACAGCAGCAGCGAGTGGTGGTTCAGCGCGGCGCGGACTTTCGCGAAGTCCTCGTCGGCCATCGGTTCGCGCAGATCGATGTCTTGCACCTCGATGCCGATGTGAGGCGTGATCGGTTCCAGTCGCATGGGTCGTGGTTCTCGTGTGAGCGGATACGCGACCGGTACGCAGTATTTGTGCCAATGCTTCGTGAGGTCCTCCGTATGCGTTTGCATTCGCGCCGGGCGCGTTGTGCACGCCATGCGCACCAGCAAATACAAAAACGCACTTCATGCATGCATGGCGCTGCGAATCGCGGTGCATTCGCGGCAGGAAGTACACATCCAGGCGCGGGACTGGCGTGGCACGCGACTTGCAAACCGTTCGGTGATGCAAGCGCACTCCTTCTACCTGCGTCCGTCCGATCGCGATGCGCGCGAATGGGAAGCCCGTGTTGCCCTGGCCGCCTGCTACCGCATGGTGGCGCGGCTCGGCCTCGACGACATGATCTACAACCACATCTCGCTGCGCGTGCCGGGCCGTCCGGGCGAGTTCCTGCTCAATCCCTACGGCGTGATGTTCGGCGAGGTCACGGCCTCGTCCCTGGTCCGCATCGACCTGCAGGGCCGCAAGCTGGAGGACAGCCCGCACGATGTCAACGTGGCGGCCTTCGTGATCCACGCGGCCATCCACGAAAGCCGTTCCGACGCGGCCTGCGTGCTCCACACGCACTCGGACGCCAGCCTCGCCGTGTCGGCGCAAGCGGAGGGCCTGTTGCCGCTGTCGCAGTTCGCGATGCGTTTCTATCGGCGCCAGGCCTTCCACGACTACGAAGGCGTTGCAATCGACGCCGATGAGCAGGCGCGCCTGGTGCGCGACTTCGGCGCGCAGCCGGTGATGCTGATGCGCAACCACGGCCTGCTCACGGTGGGCCGTACGCCAGGCGAGGCCTTCATGTTGCTCTACTACTTCGAGCGTGCCGCGCGCATCCAGCTCGCCATGCAGGCCGCCGCCGCGGGTGGTGCCGGTCCCATCCACATGCCGCCGCCCGAAGTCTGCGAGCGGGCGGCCCGCCAGTTCTGGGAGCAGCAGGGCGACATCCTCGCTCCCGGCGAGCGCGAGTGGCCGGGGCTGCTGCGTCAGCTCGATCAGTCCGCGCATTCCCGCGTTCCCGATTACCGCTCCTGAAACCCTGCCTCTCTCCTCGAAGGAATTTCCCGTGATCAAGCGACGTCTGTTGACCGCGCTGGCCCTTGCCGCCGCGCTGACCCCCATGGCCTTGCCGCTGCAGGCCCAGACCAGGGAACCGGTGAAGGCGAGCCTGCGCCTGAAGTGGCTGCCCCAGGCGCAGTTCGCCGGCTTCTACGTGGCCCAGGCGAAGGGCTACTACAAGGACGAGGGCATCGACCTCACGATCAACCCCGGCGGCCCCAACCTGCTGACCGAGAACCTGGTGGCCACCGGCGCCGACACCTTCGGCCTGTCCGGCGGTACCGACAGCGTGTTCGCCGCGGTGGAGAAGGGCTTGCCCATCGTCTCCATCGGCGTGGCTCACCAGATCACGCCTTTCGTTTTCGTCGCCCGCAAGGATGGACCGGTGAAGTCGCTGAAGGACTTCGAAGGCAAGAAGGTGACCGCCTGGTTCACCGGGGCCAACTACGTCCTCCTGGGCATGCTTGCCAAGGCGGGGGTCGACAAGGCCAAGGTGGACCTGCAGCCCCAGCAGGTGAGCGTGATGCCCTTCGTCAACGGGGATATCGACGTCGTCACCGCCACCCGCTACAACGAGCTGTGGACCATCCGCGACCGCATGGGCGCCGACAAGCTGGTGACCTTCGTCGCCGAAGACAGCGGCATCACCTTCCCGCGCGACACGCTGATCGTCTCGAAGGAGATGGCGCTGAAGCAGCCGGACCTGGTCAAGGGCTTCCTGCGCGCCTCGATCAAGGGCTGGCGCGAGGCGATGGCGCATCCGAAGGAGTCGGTGGACCTGGTGATGAAGATCGCGCCCACGCTGAACCGCGCGCAGCAGGAATACATGCTGACCGAGGCCTACCGCCTGATGACCGCCGGCAAGGCCGGCAGCGAGGGGCTCTTCTACATCGATGCACCGGCGGTGAAGAGCGCGCACGACTTCCTGCTGGCGAACAAGGTGCTCGCCAAGCCGGTGGACCTGAACGCGGCTTTTGACCCGAGCTTCCTCAAGTCGATTCCGTTGGCCGACCGCAAGCCGTAAGCATGGAGCACCCGCCGCGCATGGCGACCCTGGGGCCACAGCTTGCGTTGGACGCATGCAGCGGCGCGCAGCAGCGGGCGCGCTACTTCAATTCGGCCAACGCCTTCAACGTGAAGCTGCCGGCGGTGCCGGCGCAGGGTTTCCATGCCGAGGCCGTGCGTGCGCTGGGCCCGGACACGCCAACCGGCTTCATCGCGTGCGACCAGTCGCTGGCGATGGGGATGGACACGCCCGCGACGACCCCGCTCATGCTGGCCCGCTATGCACGCATTGCGCCCGGCGACTGCCTGCACGCGGACTTCGTTGCGAGCGGTTCGATCTGGTACGTGATCTCGGGCGCTGGCCGCGCCAGCGGTGCGGAGACCGTGGAGTGGCGCGCCGGTGACGTGATGCTGTTCGGCGGTGGAGGGGCACTGACGTTGACTGCGGGTTTGACGGGCGCGGTCCTGTGGGTCGTGACCGACGAGCCGCTGCTGGCCTTCGGAGGGCTGCTTCCGGCCCGCGGCACGGCGTGCGTGCACTACCCGGCCGACGAGATCGCGAGGCAGATCCGGATCATCGAACAAGCCACGCCGGACGAGGACACCTCCGGACGCGCGCTGATCTTCTCGCACGAGACGCTGGAGGCCTCGCGCAACCTGCTATCCGTGCTGACCCTCTCCCTCAATACCTTGCCGCCGGGTGAGGCGCAGCCGGCGCACCGGCACAGCTCCGCAGCCATCACTCTCGTGGTGCAGGGGAAGGATTGCCATTCCGAAGTCGGCGGCAAGCAAGGCCCATGGCAGCCGTGGACCACGCTCGTCACGCCGCCCCGTGCGCCGCACTCCCACCACAACGGCGGCACTCGGCGCGCCGAGTTCCTCATCGTGCAGGACGGTGGATTGCACTACCAGGCCCGCACCATGGGCTTCGAATTCCTTTGAGCCATCATGAAGAACTACTCCTTCCTGGGCGAGATGAGCCACTATGGGCTGTTGGGGGTCGCATGCGATGCGAGCGCCGAAGAGATCGAGGCGGTGTACCAGACGCGGGTCGCGGCACTGCCGCGGGGCGCGCTCGCGCGCGTGTTGTGGGCTGTGTATTCGGGCGAGAACGAGACGACTCTGGCGCAGGCGCGTCGCGTGCTGTGCTCGCCCACTGCGCGCGCTGCCTACGACTGCGGTGCGGCGGTCGAACGGCCGCCCTGGCACTTCTATCCGGGCATCTGAGGGTCCGGACCGACACGCTGGCCGGACTGACATGGATCGATGCTGCAACCGTCGCGCGGACCCTGGACTCGCGCGTCCGGTTTCAACCATGTGTCCGGCGGCAATTCAAGTTCACGTCAGCGCATGTTCCCCGTATGACCCAGTGAATAACGTCCGGGCTGCGGCCACACGGCGAGACCGTGCGGCTCCTGTCCGACCTTGATCCTGGTCACCGCACCACTGCTGGTGTCGATGCGGTAGATCTCGTCGTCGAAGCGACCCGACAGCCACAGGTACCTGCCATCCGCGCTCACGCCCCCCATGTCGGGGCTGCCGCCCTGCGGGATGGGCCAATTGGCGACTACTTTCTCGCTGGCGAAATCGATGACGCTTACGCTACCCGGGCCGTGCCGCTTTCCATGGATCTTGTGCGTGCTGCGATTGGACACGTAAAGCAGTCGCCCATCACGGCTGGGATACAAGCCATGGGTCCCCAGGCCCGTGCGTATGAACCCGACTTCCGTGAAGCTGCCGGCATCGACAACGTGCACGCCATCGGCGTCCATGTCGGCGATATAGAAGCGGCGCCCGTCAGGCGAAATGCGGATGTCCTGCGGCATGCCCTTGGTCTGCGTGCAGATCTCGATCGAGGGGTCTTCGATCGTCGAGCCTTCCTTCAGGCGCGTCGGCGGCATGTGCAGCTTCAGGTAACCGAGCACTCGACGGCCCGCGAGATCGATCTTCGCGACCGAGCCATTGAACTCGCAGGTGAAGAGCGCGTAGCTGCCATCGATGGAGAAGTCCGCGTGGTTGATACCGCCGCACTCGGGT
This sequence comes from Ramlibacter sp., assembly GCF_028291745.1. Classification (GTDB taxonomy): domain Bacteria; phylum Pseudomonadota; class Gammaproteobacteria; order Burkholderiales; family Burkholderiaceae_C; genus Ramlibacter. The sequence goes on from NZ_JAQGNQ010000002.1 coordinate 70,069, forward strand.
GTCTGGATCGAGTACTGCAGCTCCATGGTGTGGGGGTCGCGGAAGTCCAGCCGCTTCTGAGCTTCGGCGACAACAATCGCGGACTTGCCGTCCGGCGTGAAGTACATGTTGTAGGGATCGTCGACCGCCGTAGCGGCGCCTGGCTGGCCGGTGCGTGGATCGATCGGCGTCAGGCTGCCGTCCCTGCGCCCTTCAGCGTTGTTCGCGACCCAGAGTGTCTGCAGGTCCCACGAGGGCACGACGTGCTGCGGGCTACGCCCCACCTTGAACTTGTACAGGACCTTGGCGCTATCGGGGTCGATGACGTAAACGTCATTCGACCGAAGATTGGGCACGTACACGCGGTCGAGCTCGCCGGCGACGGCGCGGCTGAACCGTCCCGCGCCGGCATCGCTGTAGAGGTTCCGCGGGTCGGAAACCGGCGGCATCCCGGGCACCGTCTTCACGGCGGCTACATCGGGGGACGTGATGGATGCCGCCGGGAGGCCGGTCATGGCGATGGCGAGTGCGCCCAGGGCAAGGGCGGCTATTCGGAACAGGGGGCCTCGGAAGATCATCGGCAATATCGGTGATTTGGAAATCAGCGCCTGCCAGCGATCGCGTGCTGGATGGCTGCGGTGGAACGGTTCACGACCTGCTGCACGCCGATCTGGCCGAGCTCCGCACTGGAGCGCCGCGGATCGCCGTACACGCCGTGCGCCGCATCGAGGTCCTTGCCTTGTGCGAGCACATCCGCGCGCACCAGGTTCTTGTCGACCGCGAGCGAGAGCGAAGTATCGTTCAGGCCGGCGTGGGTGCCGATCTCCGCCTGGCTGAAGCCCTTGCTTCTGAGGGCGCCCACGAAATCCGTCTGCGTGGTCTGGTAGTAGTCGAGAAGGGCATGCACGCGGCAGGACGGATCGTTCTTCCACTCCGCATTGAGCTTGTCGGCCACGCGCTGCTCGCTGCGCTGGTAGCCGCCGTGATCGCCGAGGAAGAATACATCGCGAAAGCCGTGCTGCTTGAAGCTGCGCGCCGTGGACTCCAGCAGGGACTCGAAGCTGGCGTCCGAAATTGAAATCGTGCCGGTGAATCGCATGTGGGCCTGCGGCGGGGTGATCGCGCCTTCGGGCACGTAGGCGATCACTGGAGCGACCACCGCGTTGCCCAGGCGGCGCGCGATCTCGTCGGCCAGCAGATGCGCCCGGACGTTGTGCTTGCCCAGGACCATGTGCGGTCCGTTCTGCTCGGTGCCGCCAATCGGCACGAGGATCGTGGTGGCGCCTGCGCCGATGCGCGCCTTGAGTTCCGGAGAGGTCATTTCCTCGATATCGACCGGCGCGGGCGCCGCGTGGCAAGCTGCCGCGAGGGTCAAGGCGCCCAGCATGGCAAAAGGCGCGGCGACATGCACCCGCCTCATCATTTTCTTGGTGAGCATCGGTTGAAGTTTAGTAGAAGCCCGCGGGCAAAGGTGACCGGAAGCCGCCTTCGCACGCGCGACTCGGCGTACGAGCCGAAGCGTTGCGCGAGGGGACAGCCGGATTGCTGACGCTGTGATCCGCAGGGTGATGACCAGTTCCCGCAGTCGCAATCCGGTCCTGGCGACCATTTCGCGCGCGCTCGAGCTCCGTACAGGATTCACAGGACGTTTCGCTGCGCCCCGTGCCGTACTTGCCCGACGGCCAACGTCAGCCTCGACCGACGCCGCGGGCTCCCGCGCCAGCCCAGCATGTTCCCGATGCGGACCGTCATCGTGATCGATCATGGCCAGGAGTGGTTCCAGATTCCGGACGCTAACGTGCTGACCGCCAGGCGCTACCTCGGCGAAGTCGAGCGCGGGCGCGATGCCGGCGTGCGCGTGCTGAACTTCTGTCGCACCGGGCGCTACCAGGGACGCGGGTACTACGTGTCGCTCCTGGCCGAGGCGCGCGGCCACAGGCCGATTCCCGAGGTCAAGACGGTGGAAGACCTCAAATCCGAGGCGTACGTGCAGGCGCTTTCGGCCGAGCTCGCACCGCTGGTCGACCAGACGCTGGATCACCGGGAGAGTGAACGCTTCCAGCTCGACGCCTACCTCGGCAAGGATCCGGCGCAACGCCACCAGGCGCTCGCCGAGAAGCTGTTTGCCAGCGTCCGTGCGCCACTGCTGCGTGTCCTGTTTCGCCGCGTCGACGGCCGCTGGCAACTCGATGGCGTGCAGGCGATCGGCATCCCCGACATTCCGGCGCAGGACCGTGCCTTCCTGCTGGAGGCGGTCAAGGCTTCGATGGGCGAGCAGTCCACGCCCGCACCCCAGCGAGCCGGCACGGGGCGCCCACGCATCGCCATCCTGCACGACCCCGGCGAGGCCCACAAGCCCTCCAACGAGGAAGCGCTGCGGCGCCTCGTGCAGACGGCACCCGTCGTGGGCCTGGACGCGGAGCTGGTCGGGCCCGACGCGCTGGACCGCCTGCAGGAATTCGATGCGCTGTTCAATCGCGCGAGCCCGGAGGTCAGCGGCTTCACCTACGAGTTCGTGCGCCGCGCGGAATCGCTCGGCATGCCGGTCGTCGACGATCCCGAATCCATCCTGCGCTGCCTGAACAAGGTGTACATGCACGAACTGATGACGCGGCACCGTATCCCGCAGCCGCGGACGATGATCGTACAGCGCGGCAACGCGGATCAGGTTGCGGCCACGCTGGGGCTGCCCTGCGTGCTCAAGCTGCCGGACAGCGGCTTCGGCCTCGACGTGATCAAGATCGAATCCGAAGACCAGCTGCGGCAGGAGGCGGAGCGCTTCTTCAAGGTGTCGGAGCTGATCGTCGCGCAGGAGTGGCTGCCAACCGGATTCGACTGGCGCGTCGGCGTGTACGACCGCCGCCCGCTGTTCGTGGCCAAGTACTTCATGGCCCCTGGGCACTGGAAGATTATCCAGCTGGCCGAAGGAGAGAAGCCGATCGAGGGCCGGACGGAGGCGATGGCGATTGGCGAGGCCCCGGAGCAGGTGATCGACCTGGCGGTGCGCGCGGCGAACCTCATTGGCAGGGGCCTCTACGGCGTGGACCTGAAGCAGGTGGAGGACCGCGTCTACCTCATCGAGGTGAACTGCAACCCGAACATCGACGCGGGCAATGAGGACCAGGTGCTGGGCGAGGCGCTCTACCGCGAAATCCTGGGCGTCTTCGCACGCCGCATCGCGGAGCGCAGGAGAGGCGCCGCGAGGTGAAGGCGCGATGGAATTCAGCCTGAGGAACGACAGGCTTGCGCAGCAGCGCACCGGCTGCATCGTGGCCGGCGTGTACGAGGGCGGCCAGCTGTCGCAGGCGGCGGTGGACATCGACACGGCAACCGGCGGCGCGCTGCGCGAAGTGGTCACGCGCGGTGATCTCGAAGGTGAACTCGGCACGACGCTCCTTCTTCACAAGCTTTCCGAAGTCGCCTCCGAGCGCGTGCTCCTCGTCGGCCTGGGCCCGGAGCGCGGGTTCCGCGAGGGCTGCTATCGCACGGCGGTCGCGTCGGCGATAGCGACGCTGCGCACGACAGGCGCCGCGGAGGCGACGCTCTGCCTCACCACCCTGCCGGTGCCGGGCCGCGACAGCGGATGGAAGATCGAGCAGGCCGTGCTCGCCGTCATGGAGGGCATGTACCGCTTCGACCAGCTGAAAAGCAAGCCGCAGGCGAAACGTCCACTCTCCAAGGTGCACTTCCAGACCACGGACCGCGCGGAGGCGAGTGCGGGCGAGCGCGCGATCCGGCAGGCAGCGGCGATCGGCGAAGGCGTGCTGCTCGCCAAGGACCTCGGCAACATGCCGGGCAACCTTTGCACGCCCACCTACCTCGCCGAGCAGGGGCGCATCCTTGCGCAACGGCATGGGTTCCAGGTCAGCGTGCTGGAGCAGGCGGACATGGAGAGGCTCGGAATGGGCGCCTTCCTCGCCGTGGCGCGCGGCAGCCTGCAGCCGCCGAGATTCATCGTCATGGAGTACGCGGGCGGTGCCGCCGGCGCCGCGCCGGTGGTGCTGGTGGGCAAGGGCATCACCTTCGACGCCGGCGGCATCTCGATCAAGCCTGCACCAGAAATGGACGAGATGAAGTTCGACATGTGCGGTGCGGCGAGCGTGTTCGGCGCGCTGCGCGCAGCGGCCCTCATGAAGCTGCCGCTGAACGTGGTGGGCATCGTCCCGGCCACCGAGAACATGCCCGGAGGCAATGCGACCAAGCCCGGCGACATCGTGACAACCATGTCCGGCCGGACGGTGGAAATCCTCGACACCGATTCGGAGGGCCGCCTCGTTCTCTGCGACGCGCTCACCTACGCCGAGAAATACCAGCCGGCGGCCGTCGTCGATGTCGCGACGCTGACGGGCGAGATCGTCAGCGCGCTCGGCGACGTCGCCACCGGCGTGTTCTCCAACGACGATGCGCTCGCGCGCGAAATCATCGCGGCGGGCGAAAGCGCATGGGACCGCGCGTGGCAGATGCCCCTGTGGGACGAGTACCAGGACGCGCTCAAGTCCAATTTCGCGGACATCCCCAACATCGGCGGTGGCGGCGCGGGCGCGATCACCGCGGCCTGTTTTCTCTCGCGCTTCACCGCGAACTATCCGTGGGCGCACCTGGACATCGCGGGAACGGCATCCAGAAGCGGAGCGGAGAAGGGCGCCACGGGCCGCCCCGTCGCGCTGATCGCGCATTTCCTCGCGGCTCGGGCGGAAAGGATTTGCCCGCAGTGACAGCCACCATGAAAGACCGCCAACTGTTCCAATTCGCCGAGCTGGAGAATTGGCTCAACGAACGGCGTGTCACGGAAATCGAGTGCCTCGTGCCGGACCTCACCGGCGTGGCCCGCGGCGAGATCCTGCCGCGCGAAAAGTTCACCGAAGACCGCGGCATGCGCCTGCCCGAAGTGGTCGTCGCGATGAGCGTCACGGGCGAGTATCCGCACGACGGTCCGTTCTTCGACGTCGTGAGCCGCCACGACGCCGACATGCACCTGGTGGCGGACCCGGGCACCGTGCGCATCGTGCCGTGGGCAAGCGACCCCACGGCGCAGGTGATCCACGACTGCTACGACCGCCATGGCGCACTTGTTCCCTTCGCTCCGCGCTCCGTGCTGCGCCGGGTTTGCGAACTGTTCGATCAGAAGGGCTGGGCGCCCGTGGTCGCGCCGGAGCTGGAGTTCTATCTGGTGGCCCGCAACACGGACCCCGACCAGCCGCTGAAGGCACCGATAGGCCGCAGCGGGCGCGCCGAGACCTCGCGCCAGGCCTATTCCATCGATGCCGTGAACGAATTCGACCCGCTCTTCGAAGATGTGTACGACTACTGCGAGAAGATGGAATTGAACGTGGACACGCTGATCCACGAAGTCGGCGCGGGCCAGATGGAGATCAACTTCTTCCATTCCTCCGCGCCGCTGGAGATCGCCGACCAGGTCTTCCTGTTCAAGCGCATCGTGCGCGAGGCGGCGCTGCGGCACGACATGTACGCCACGTTCATGGCCAAGCCGATCGCCGGTGAGCCGGGCAGCGCGATGCACGTGCACCAGAGCCTGGTGAGCAAGGCGACGGGGCGCAACCTGTTCAGCAATGACGATGGCTCGCCGAGCCAGGAATTCTTCTGGTACATCGGGGGCCTGCAGAAGTACATCCCCGCGGCCATGGCGCTGTTCGCGCCTTACGTGAACAGCTATCGGCGGCTCGCGCGCTTCACGGCGGCGCCGATCAACATCGCGTGGGGTATCGACAATCGCACCGTCGGCATCCGCTCGCCGGTCTCCACACCGCAGGCGCGCCGTGTCGAGAACCGCGTGATCGGCGCGGATGCGAACCCCTACGTCGCGCTCGCGGCCACGCTGGCTTGCGGGCTGCTCGGGATCGAGCAGCGCGTCGAGCCGACGCGGGAGTGCACGGGCGACGCGTACCAGAGCGCCCGCGAGTTGCCCCGCAGCCTGTCCGAAGCGATCTCGCAATTGCGCGCCGAGCAGGACCTGGCCGCGGTGCTGGGCAAGGAGTTCCTCACCGTGTATGCCGAGATCAAGGACCTGGAGCACGAGGAATTCATGCGGGTGATCTCGCCCTGGGAGCGCGAGCACCTGCTGCTGCACGTGTGACGCGCTGCCATCGACCCATTCAGGAATTCGCTCGGCCAGGGGCCGTGGACGATTTGCGCAGCAACCCCCGCCAAGCTATCGCTCGATGTCGCTCAGCGTGCGCGCCGCTATGCGCCGAAAGACCAACTCGCTGTCACCATGTTCGGTGTGCGAAGCTCGGGTCGCGACAACCGCGGTCTCCGCAGGAGCGGTTCCCCGTGCGGAATTCGAGGAATTGCAGTAGCGTGCCGCGATACACGTGTGCGAGGGGCGCAGGCAGCCCGGTGTGATGATGAACGCGAAACCGTGGCGGGGGACTCCGCTGCCCGGGGTTCGACTACGATGAACCGTGCAGTTAACCCGCTGTTCCTTGTGTTCTGCGCGAGGGTGCTGCAAGCTCAGCGAGGATCACGACATGTGCGCATGGAACGCACACCGCAATCAGAGTGACTGGAGGGTGGAGCAATGATGCGCGCGGAGAGGTCCCAGCGTTTCGCAGGGTGTCCGGAGCGGCGGCAGTTCAAAGTTCTGCAAGGACATGCTGCGGGAAAAGCCGCAAGGCGTCTACGAGGCATTCGCGGCGCGACTGGTGCCGCATTGCTCGCTGCGATGTTGACCGTATCGCTCGTCGCCACGCTCGCGAGTGCGGCACTTGCAATTCAGTGGCGCGGATACGAAGTGGAAAAGGCAGTACGCGCCCGCTTGCAGGCAGCATGGCTGCTGCGAGGAGCTGTTGACCGGGCCAGGCTTATCCTTGGCGAGGATGCGCGCTCAGGCGGCGTAGATCACCTGGCGCAGCCCTGGGCGATCCCCGTGAAAGAGGCGAAGCTCACCGATTTCTTGGGCACGAACGGCGCTGATCAACACGGCGATTACAGAGATTCACTCGAAGCCGTGTTCCTGTCAGGGGAGATCACCGACCTGCAGTCCCGCCTGAACGTGATGAATCTGGTTACTGCTGACGGGTTCGTCTCCTGGCCGGATTACCAGGCTTTCCAGCGCCTGTTCGCATACCTGAACCTTCCATCGACGGAGCTACAAAGGGCGATTCAGAGTCTCGCCGCCTCTCGGTCCGAAGGTCGGCGTCCTGCATCGCTCCTGCCGCAACGCCTTGATCAACTCGTCTGGCTAGGGCTATCCGCAGAAACGGTTGCCGTACTCAAGCCGTACGTCATCGTGCTTCCAACTCGCACCGCCCTCAATCTAAACACTGCCTCACCAGAAGCGATGTATGCGGCGATTGAGGACGCCAGTCTCGGCGACGCTCGACGCTTGGCGGCCGCACGTCTGAGTGCGCCTTTCCGCACCCTGGGAGAGGCAGCGAAGGTACTGGGTCCGGCAGGAGACTCCGTCACCCAGTCGAACATCGCGCTGGGGGTCGCAACCGACTATTTCCAGATCGCCGCTCGGCTTCAGATGGACGACACCACCGTCGAGCAGCGTTGGGTGGTGCAGCGCACCGTCTCGACAGTTCAGCTTCTCTGGATGGAGTGAGCGGTGAGCTCATGCCCTCGTGCGACTAAGGCCTCGACTGCTCGAGCAACCGGAGCTCCCAGGGGATGATGACTTTCGAGAAGATCACCGGATCGGTCCAGCCGCGTGCCTCCCGTCCGAGGTGACCGCCGCTCGGGTTGATCCAGGCGTCCTTCGGGACATCTCCGGAGCGCATCAGGAGCTCGAGGTCGGCGATCGGAACCTGCGTGTCCCTGACGCCGCCGACCACAAGCATCGGCGTCGTGGGCTTCTGAAGCAAACCCAGCGCCTTCAGCGACATCGTCGGGCCGATGCGCTCGAGATCCTGGACAGACTGGACACCCTCGTAGACGCCGAGGAAGGCCGGGACCAGATCGAACAGGTACTCGCGA
>NZ_JAQGNQ010000051.1 GCF_028291745.1 Ramlibacter sp.
TGCCGCCGCCACTGCGACCGCCGTAGCCGCCACCGCCGCCGGAACGGCCGCCGCCGCCACCGCCACCGCCGTAGCCGCCACCACCGCCGCCGCCGCCATAACCACCACTGCCGCCGCCACCGCTGCCGGCGAAGCCGCGCGGACGGTTTTCCATCGGCCGCGCCTCGTTCACGACGATGCTGCGGCCGCCGAGCGGCTGGCCGTTCATGCCGTCGATGGCAGCCTGCGCATCCGCGTCGCTGCCCATCTCGACGAATCCGAAGCCCTTGGAGCGGCCGGTCTCGCGATCCATCATCACCTTGGCGCTGGTGACCTGGCCGTACTGCCCGAATGCCTCTTCCAGGTCGCTGTCACGCACCTGGTAGGGCAGGTTGCCTACGTAGAGTTTGTTGCCCATCGAAGGGACTCCTGAATAAGAACTTGAAAGCGAGAAAGCGATGGAATCCCGGAAACGCATTCAGAAGCGACGCGAAAGGCACCTGTTCCCCGCAACCCTGCGTGTAAAGCTTGACCACGCGATTCCATTATGAAGCAGACCGTCGGCCGGGTGGCAAGGGGTGCGGACCCAAGCCACGCCGAAATGAGGAGGAATCCGGGCTGCCCGCGCCCATGAAAAAAGGGCCCGGAGGCCCTTTTTCTGCATGTGACTGCTGCGGATCGCTGCTTAGTAGCGATCGCGGCCGTAACCGCCGCCGCCGCCACCACCACCGCTGCCACCGCCGCCGAAACCACGGCCGCCACCGCCGCCGCCGTTGCCGCCACCACCGTAGCCGCCGCCGCCACCACCGCTGCCGCCGCCGCCAAAGCCGCGACCACCGCCGCCGCCGCCGCCAGCGCCACCGCTACGCGGTTCCATCGGACGGGCTTCGTTCACCACGAGGCCACGGCCGCCGATCTGCTGGCCGTTCATGCCGGCAATGGCAGCCTGCGCTTCGGCGGGACTGCCCATTTCGACGAAACCGAAACCCTTGGAGCGGCCGGTGTCACGTTCCATCATGACCTTGGCGCTGGTGACGGTACCGTACTGCGCGAACGCCTGTTCCATGTCGCTGTCGCGGAAAGAGTAGGGAAGGTTCCCCACGTATAGCTTGTTGCCCATTGAAGGACTCCTGAAGAAAAACGCTAGATGAAGCGATGGAGTCCGCAAGACGCAATCAAAACCACGCGAGACCGACAAACACCGCAAACTCGTAGGTCGAACCCCGACCCACGGAACGCATTATGCCATTCCCTTGTTTCGTTCACACTGGGACTGCCCCTGACGCCTTATGGTCGTGTTGCTTGCGGGCAGCGCGACCATTGGCGCGCCCGCTGTTGCGCTACCAATTGGCTTCGCGCTCGGGAGTGGATCCGATGCGGTGAATTGCGAGGTCGGCGCCCTCGAACTCCTGTTCGGCCGACAGTCGCAGCCCCACTGTCGCCTTGAGCAGCCCATAGAGGGCGAAGCTGCCCAACAATGCCCAGGCCACGCCAAGCAAGCTTCCAATCAGCTGCGCGGCGAAGCTCACGCCGCCGAGTCCGCCCAAGGCCTTGCTGCCGAACAGGCCCGCCGCCAGTCCACCCCACAAGCCGCACAACCCGTGCAGCGGCCACACGCCGAGCACGTCGTCGATCTTCCAGCGGTTCTGCGTGAGCGTGAACATTGCGACGAAGATCACACCGGCACAAGCCCCTACTGTCAGTGCGCCCAATGGATGCATGAGGTCGCTGCCGGCACAGACCGCGACCAGTCCGGCGAGCGGTCCGTTGTGCACGAAGCCGGGGTCGTTGCGGCCCATCAGCAGGGCGGCGAGCGTGCCGCCCACCATCGCCATCAGCGAGTTCACCGCGACCAGCCCCGAGACCTTGTCGATGGTCTGCGCGCTCATCACGTTGAAACCGAACCAGCCCACGGTCAGCACCCAGGCGCCGAGCGCGAGAAAGGGAATGTTGGAGGGCGGATGGGCCGACATCGCCCCGTCCTTGCGATAGCGATTGCTACGGGCACCGAGCAGCAACACGGCCGGCAGCGCGAGCCAGCCGCCCACGGCATGCACGACGATCGAGCCGGCGAAGTCGTGGAACTCCGCGCCGGTCGTGGCGCGGATCCACTCCTGGATGCCGAAGCGGTGGTTCCACGCGACGCCCTCGAACAGCGGATAGACCAGGCCGACGATGACCGCCGTGGCAATGAGCTGCGGGCCGAAGCGCGCGCGCTCGGCGATGCCGCCCGAAATGATCGCCGGGATCGCCGCCGCGAACGTGAGCAGGAAGAAGAAGCGCACCAGCTCGAAGCCGTTCCTGGCCACCAGCTGGTCGGCGCCGACCAGGAAGCCGGTGCCGTAGGCGACCGAATAACCGACCAGGAAGTACGCGACCGTCGAGACCGAGAAATCGACCAGGATCTTGACGAGCGCATTGACCTGGTTCTTCTTGCGGACCGTTCCGAGCTCGAGAAACGCGAACCCGGAGTGCATGGCCAGGACCAGGATGGCGCCCAGCAGGATAAACAGGACGTCGGAGCCCTGTTTTAGTGCTTCCATTGTTGCCTCTTTGGATGAAATGCTTGCTATTGGTGCGTTTAAACGGGCCTTTGCAGGCCCGCACCAAAATAAAGCAATAAGTGCGCCGACTCTGTGCACCGGGCCGCAAGCCAGACTCCGCGCACTCATCGGGGAGTAGCCTCCCTTCAGCTCGAAAGGGCCGGCGTCAACAGACTTGGAGCAGCAACGCTCCGTGGCGCCGGCGGCTTCGGTTTGGCGAGACCTTTGACTGCGCAGCCTCCGTTTCAGGCCGGGGATGCCGCGCAGTCATGGTGTTTTCGTTCCGGCCGGAGCATTCGACTTCATGGAAGCCTTCCTCGCCTCCACCGGCATCGTCGCCCTCGCAGAAATGGGCGACAAGACGCAGGTCGCCACGGTGATGCTCGCCGCGCGCTTCAACGCGTGGGCGCCGGTGGTGGCGGGCACGACGCTCGGGATGATGCTGGCCAACACGCCGGTCGTCTGGTTCGGCGACCGCATCACGCGCAAGGTGCCGATCAAGCTGGTGCACACGATCGGGGCGGTGATCTTCCTGGTGCTGGATCTGCTGGCAGTGCTGCACTGACTTGCTCCTTCCCCCGCCGGCGGAAGGCCGGGATGGGGGCGCTATACTCCCCGCAAGCGCCGATTTGCCTCGCTTGCGGGCGCTCAATAAATGCCGCTAAAGACAGGCCGGAACCCGGCCCGCTGTAGCGGGGCCGGGTTTTTTCGTTCATGACCTCCTTCATCGCCACGCCACGTTCCATGCAGTTCGACGCGCCGCTCGCGCTGCAAAGCGGCGCCTCGATCCGCGACTACTCGCTGGCCTACGAGACCTACGGCACGCTCGACGCGGACCGCAGCAACGCGGTGCTGATCTGCCATGCGCTCAATGCCTCGCACCACGTGGCCGGCACGTATGCGGGCGAGGAGAAATCCGAGGGCTGGTGGGACACGATGATCGGGCCCGGCAAGCCGGTGGACACCGACCGCTTCTTCGTCATCGGCGTCAACAACCTGGGCTCGTGCTTCGGCTCCACCGGCCCGATGGACGTGAACCCCGACACCGGCCGCATCTACGGCGCCGACTTCCCGGTGGTGACGGTGGAGGACTGGGTCGATGCGCAGGCACGGCTGCTCGATCGCCTGGGCATCGCGCAACTGGCGGCGGTGATGGGGGGCAGCCTCGGTGGCATGCAGGCCTTGTCATGGACCCTGCAGTACCCGCAGCGCGTGCGCCACGCGGTGGTGGTCGCGAGCGCGCCCAATCTGAACGCCGAGAACATCGCCTTCAACGAGGTCGCGCGGCGCGCGATCGTCACGGACCCCGACTTCCATGGCGGCCACTTCTACGAGCACGGCGTGGTGCCCAAGCGCGGGCTGCGCATCGCCCGCATGGTGGGCCACATCACGTATCTGTCCGACGACGTGATGAACGAGAAATTCGGCCGGCAACTGCGGGAAGGCATCGACCTGCGGGCCACCGCCCCCTCAGGGGGCAGCGCCGCGCCGCGGCGCGTGGGGGACTACATCTACACCACGCAGGACATCGAGTTCCAGATCGAGAGCTACCTGCGTTACCAGGGCGACAAGTTCAGCGAGTACTTCGATGCCAACACCTACCTGCTGATCACGCGGGCGCTCGACTACTTCGATCCCGCGCGCCGCCACAACGGCAACCTCGCCAAGGCGCTGGCCGCGGCCACGGCGCACTTCCTGCTCGTGAGCTTCAGCACCGACTGGCGCTTCTCACCCGCACGCAGCCGCGAGATCGTCAAGGCGCTGCTCGACAACGAGCGCGACGTCAGCTACGCCGAGATCGATGCACCGCACGGCCACGACGCCTTCCTGCTGGAAGACCCACGCTACCTCGGGCTGGTGCGCTCGTACTTCGCACGCATTGCCGCCGAAGCGCCCGGCGTTGCCGCGGCGCCTCGCGAACTGCCCGCCGGAGCCTTGCTGTGAGCGCCGCACGGCCGCCCGAAGGCGCCCGCCCCCTCCAATTGCGGACCGGGGAGGCGACCCGATGAGCGACAAGGCCACCCTGCAGTGCATCGGCCGGCTGGTGCCCGAAGGGGCGCGTGTGCTGGATCTGGGTTGCGGCGACGGCGCGCTGCTCAACTACCTGCAGCGCGAGCGCGGCTGCAGCGGCTATGGCATCGAGATCGCCGATGCCAACGTGCTCGCCTGCGTCAAGCGCGGCGTCAACGTGATCCAGCTGAACCTCGACCAGGGCCTGACGATCTTCGACGACGACACCTTCGACGTGGTGCTGCAGATCGACACGCTGCAGCACCTGCGCAATGCCGAAATCATGCTGCGCGAGACGGCGCGCGTGGGCAAGCTTGGCATCGTTGCCTTTCCCAACTTCGCGCACTGGCCCAATCGCCTGTCCATCGTGCGCGGGCGCATGCCCGTGACCAAGCGGCTGCCCTATCAGTGGTACGACACGCCCAACATCCGCGTGGGCACCTTCAAGGATTTCGAGGTGCTGGCCACCCGCAGCCGCCTGACCATCCTCGATGCGTTCGGCCTGCAGGACGGCCGCGAGCGGCGGCTGTTGCCCAATCTCACGGCGAGCACCGCGGTCTTCAAGTTCGAGCGCGGTTGAAGCGATGGCCGATGCCGCGGTCCCCCTGGGCGAAGCGCTGAAGTTCTGGCTCAAGCTGGGCTTCATCAGCTTCGGGGGGCCGGCCGGACAGATCGCGATCATGCATCGCGAACTGGTCGAGCAAAAGCGCTGGATCTCCGAGCGTCGCTTTCTGCACGCCCTGAACTACTGCATGCTGCTGCCGGGACCCGAGGCGCAGCAGCTGGCCACCTACATCGGCTGGCTGATGCATCGCACCTGGGGCGGCATCGCGGCCGGCGCGCTGTTTGTGTTGCCCTCGCTGTTCATCCTCATCGGCCTGAGCTGGGTGTACCTGGCCTTCGGTGAAGTGGGCTGGGTGGCCGGCCTGTTCTACGGCATCAAGCCGGCGGTGGCGGCCATCGTGCTGCACGCCGTATGGCGCATCGGCAGCCGCACCTTGCGCAGCCCCGCGCAGGTGCCGCTGCTGTGGGCCGTCACCCTGGCGAGCTTCGTGGCCATTGCCTGGCTGCAGATTCCCTTTCCCCTGGTGATCGCGATCGCGGCCCTGGCCGGCGTGCTTGGCGCCCGGTTCGTGCCGGCGCAGTTCGCGCCAGCGGCCGCTCACGGCCAGGGCGATCGCAGCTGGGGCGCGGCGCTGATCGACGATCAGACACCGACGCCGCCGCATGCGCTGTTTCGCAAGTCGCGGCTGGCGCTCGTGCTCGCTGTCGGTGCGGTGCTGTGGATCGCGCCCATGGCGCTGCTGCTGGCCACGCAGGGGGTGGCCGGTGCCCTCACGCAGATGGCGTGGTTCTTCACCAAGGCTGCGCTGCTGACTTTCGGTGGCGCCTATGCCGTGCTGCCCTACGTGTTCCAGGGCGCGGTGGAACATCACCACTGGCTCACGCCCGCGCAGATGATCGACGGGCTCGCGCTGGGCGAGACCACCCCGGGTCCGCTGATCATGGTCGTGGCCTTCGTCGGCTTCGTCGGCGGCTGGACGCGCCATCTGCTGGGCCCCGATGCGCTGTTCCTCGCCGGCGCGCTGGCGGCCAGTGTGGTGACGTGGTTCACGTTTCTGCCCTCGTTCCTGTTCATCCTGGCAGGCGGCCCGCTGGTGGAGTCCACGCACGGCAACCTGCGCCTCACCGCGCCGCTGACCGCCATCACAGCGGCCGTGGTCGGCGTGATTGCCACGCTCGCCCTGTTCTTCCTCGTGCACATCGCGCGCGACCATCCCACGCCGGGCTGGCCGCTCGACCTGGTCGCGCTGGCCATCGCGGCGGCGGCAGCGTTCGCGCTGTTTCGCCGCAAGGCCGGCGTCATTCCCGTGATCGTGGCGTGTGCCCTGGCCGGCATGCTGCTGCGCCTGTCCGGCCTGGCCTGACAGCGGGTGAACCCCGCATCGTGGGTGCCGGCGAACGAGCGATACTCCCGCGCACATCCAGCAGGGCGCGCCCAGCGCCAAGGACCCACGATGAACATCCTGATCACCGGCGGCGCCGGTTTCCTCGGTGCCCGCCTGGCGCGGGCCCTGCTCGCGGCCGGCTCGCTTTCCTTGCGCGGCGCCCCGGCCCGCCCGATCGCGCAGATCGTGCTGGCCGACCGCGGCCCCGCGCCCGCCGACCTGCTGGCCGATGCCCGCGTGCACGCGCTGCAGGGCGACCTCATCGAGCTGCTGCAGCGGCGCGATCTCCCCGGCGCGGACACCGATCTCGTGTTCCACCTGGCGGCGGCGGTCAGCGCGGAATGCGAGGCCGATTTCGACCTCGGCATGCGCAGCAACCTGGACACCACGCGCGCGCTGCTGGATGGCTGCCGCGCACTCGGCACCTGCCCGGTGTTCGTGTTCGTGAGCTCGCTGGCGGTGTTCGGGCAACAGCCCGGCGGGCCCGCGCTGGGCAGGGTGCGCGACGACTCGCTGCCCACGCCGCAGGGCAGCTACGGCATCCAGAAATTCATCGGCGAGCAGCTGGTCGCGGACTTCACGCGCAAGGGCTTCATCGCCGGCCGCAGCGTGCGGCCGATGACGGTGAGCGTGCGCCCGGGCCGGCCCAATGGCGCGGCCTCGGGTTTCCTGAGCGGCATGATCCGCGAGCCGCTTGCCGGCGAGCGCGCGCGGGTCCCCGTGGGCCCGGACGTGCCGGTCGCATTGGCCTCGCCCACCCGCACGGTCGAAGGCTTCGTGCGCGCCGCCGAAGCCAGCGATGCGCAATGGGGCCAGCGCACGGCCATCAACCTGCCGTCCCTGGGCACCACCGTCGGCGACATGGCCGCGGCGCTGGAGCGCGTGGCGGGCAAGGAGGCCAGCGCGCTGCTCGATTGGCAGCCCGACGCCGCGATCGAGAAGCTGGTGCGCAGCTGGCCCGGCGACGTCGCCTGGGAGCGCGCGCGCAGCCTCGGACTGCGCAACGACGCCGACTTCGATGCGATCGTGCGCGACTACATCGCCGAAAACCCGCAGGCCGCGCGCATCGCGCTGCGCTGAAGGAGGATTGCCATGCCGCGCTTTGCCGCCAACCTGTCCATGCTCTATCCCGAGCATGCCTTCCTCGATCGCTTCGCAGCCGCCGCGCGCGACGGCTTCCAGGGCGTCGAGTTCCTGTTCCCCTACGAGTTCGAGGCCAGCGAACTGGCCGCGCGCCTGCAGTCGCACGGCCTGCAGCAGGTGCTGTTCAACGCTCCGCCGGGCGACTGGAACGGCGGCGAGCGCGGCATGGCCTGCCTGCCGGGACGCGAGCAGGAATTCCGCCAGGGCATCACCCGCGCGCTGCAATACGCCGACGCGCTGCAGTGCCCGCGCGTGCACGTGATGGCGGGGCTGGTGCCGCAGGGGCAGGAGCGCGCGGAGCTGCGTCCCACCTATGTCGCCAACATCCGCTGGGCTGCGCGCGAGGCGGCGCGCCAGGGCCTCAAGCTGCTGCTGGAGCCGATCAACACGCGCGACATCCCGCGCTTCTTCCTCAATCGCCAGGACCACGCGCACGAACTGCTGGCGGAGATCGACGAGCCCAACGTGCAGGTGCAGATGGACCTGTACCACTGCCAGATCGTCGAGGGCGACGTGGCGATGAAGATCCGCCAGTACCTGCCGACCGGGCGCGTCGGCCACTTCCAGATTGCCGGCGTGCCGCTGCGCCACGAACCGGACCTCGGTGAGCTGAACTACGACTACCTGTTCACGGTGATCGACGAGGTGTCCGCCGAATGCGGATGGCAGGGCTGGGTCGGCTGCGAGTACCGGCCGGCGCGCGGTGCGCAGCCCGGGGGCACCAGCGAAGGCCTGGGCTGGCTGCGGGCGCTGCAGACGTCCGTGGCGTGACGCTGCCGGCGTCCGGCCACCTGGCATGGCGCTGACGCTGGCTGGGGCCGTTCACAGCGAACTGGTCATCAGGAAAAGCCGCTTCCTCGGTTGCGTGCAGCCGGTGGCCGGCCGCGCGGAGGCGCTGGTGATGGTGCAATCGTTGCGCGCGCAACATCCCGGCGCCGCGCACGTCTGCTGGGCGCTGCTCGCCGGCGGGCAATCGGCGGCCAACGACGACGGCGAGCCGGGCGGCACCGCCGGCCGGCCGATGCTGGAGGTGCTGCGGCACCAGCAGCTCGAAGGCGTGCTGGCGACGGTCGTGCGCTACTTTGGCGGCGTGAAGCTGGGAGCGGGTGGGCTGGTGCGCGCGTACACCGACGCGGTGGCGCAGGCGCTGCTGGGAGCGCAGAAGTTGCCGCTGCGCAAGATGCTGCAGCTTGCCTGCATCGTGCCGTATGCCCTGGAAGGCGCGGTGCGGCGCGCGCTGCAGGAGGCAGGTGCTGCGCTGGGCGAGGTGCGCCACGGGGATGCGGTGGAGATCGCGTTCACGGTGGCGCAGGATGCATCGGCTTCGCTGGTCGTGCGCTTGAACGAAGCGGGTCAGGGACACCTGCAATGGATGCCTTCGTAGGGTGGATTGCGCGCAGCGCAATCCACCGTGCGGCCTTAGCACGCACGTCGGCGGCACGCGCTCACGCCCAGCCCACCTGCGAGGCGTTCACCCGCCCAGGATCTTCAGGAACTCCATCGCTGCCGCCGGCGCCCTCTCCTTGGCCCCATTGATGAAGAACACGAAGGCCTCCCGGTCCGCGCCGAGCCCGACCCACTCGCGCGCGCCCCGCGCCCACGGCACGAGTTCGTCGGGCGGATAGCCCGTCGCAAGCTCTGCCCGGCTGCGCATCAGGCGCAGATACGCGAACCCGTGCCTGGCATGCGGGATCGCGGGAAATTTCTCCGAGTCGGTGTACACCGTGGTGCAGTCGTGCCGCGCCAGCAGGTCGAGGTATTCCTCGCAGGCGAAGCTGGGATGCCGCACGTCCAGCACATGGCGCAGCGGCCGGCCCTGCACTTCGCGCGGCAGCAGTCGCAGGAAGGCCTCGACCTCCTCGGCGGCAAAGGCCTTGGTCGGCATGAACTGCCACAGCAAAGGACCCAGCTTGTCGCCGAGCGCAGCGATGCCGCTGCCCACGAAGCGCTCCACGCCCTCGCCAGCGGTGGCCATGTCGCGGCGGTGCGTCGTGAAGCGATGGGCCTTGAGCGAGAACACGAAGCCCTCGGGCGTTTCGTCGCGCCATTTCGCGAAGGTGGCCTCCTTGAAGGTGCTGTAGAACGTGCCGTTCACCTCGATCGCCGTGAGCTGGCGGCTGGCGTACTGCAGCTCCTTGCTGTGCGGCAGGCCGGCCGGATAGAAATTGTTGCGCCAGGGCTCGAAAGTCCAGCCGCCGACACCGACGTGGATGTTGTTCATGGGGAGCAAGGGGAATGTGGGGGCATGCTAGCCCAGCGCCCGGTCGAGCGCGTACAGTGGAAGCGTTGACTTTCCCAGGCCCCTCCCCCCAATGAACGCTCCTCTCCACCGCGAACTCCCCGCCACCGTGCTCGACAGCGCTCGCGCGCTCGACCAGGTGACGCGCCAATGGGATGGCGACATCGTGCGCCAGATCACCGAGTACATCGCGATCCCGGCCAAGTCGCCGGGCTTCGATCCGCAGTGGCAGCAGCACGGCTACCTCGAGACGGTGCTGCGCAATGCGGCGTCGTGGGTGGAGGCGCAGAAGGTGGAGGGTCTGCAGCTCGAGGTGGTGCGACTGCCCGGCCGCACGCCGGTGCTGTTCTTCGAAGTGGCCGCGACCCGCGCCGACGCGCAGCAGACCGTGCTGATGTACGGCCATCTCGACAAGCAGCCCGAATTCACCGGCTGGCGCAATGACCTCGGCCCGTGGACGCCCAAGTACGAAGAGGGCAAGCTCTATGGGCGCGGCGGCGCCGACGACGGCTATGCGGTGTACGCCAGCATCGCCGCCATCCAGGCGCTCAAGGCGCAGGGCAAGGCGCATCCGCGCATCGTCGGCCTGATCGAGACCTGCGAGGAATCGGGTTCCTACGACCTGCTGCCCTACGTGGACGCGCTGCGCCCGCGGCTGGGCGACGTCGGCCTGGTGATCTGCCTCGACTCGGGCGCCGGCAATTACGACCAGCTGTGGCTCACGACCTCGCTGCGCGGCCTGGCCGGCGGCACGCTCAAGGTGCAGATCCTTACCGAGGGCGTGCACTCGGGCGACGCCTCGGGCCTGGTCCCTTCGAGCTTTCGCATCATGCGGCAGGTGCTCGACCGGCTGGAGGACAGCAAGACCGGTCGCCTGCTGCCGCAAAGCTTCCATTGCGAGATCCCCGCGCAGCGCCTCGAGCAGGCCAGGGCGACGGCCGCCATCCTCGGCGACGAGGTCTACAAGCGCTTCCCTTGGGCGCATGCGGACTGCGGCGGCTCCAGCACCTTCGCGCTGCCGACCACCACCGACCCGGTGCAGGCGCTGGTCAACCGCACCTGGTCGCCTACCCTGTCGGTGGTCGGGGCCGAGGGCTTCCCGGCCATGCAGGACGCGGGCAACGTGCTGCGTCCCTACACCGCCTTCAAGCTGTCGCTGCGCCTGCCTCCCCTGGTGGACGCCGGCCAGGCGGTGCAGGAACTCAAGAAGCTGCTGGAGGACAACGCGCCTTATCAAGCCGTCGTCACCTTCGAAGGCGGCGGTGGCGCTTCCGGCTGGAATGCGCCGGCCACCGTGCCGTGGTTCGAGAACGCGCTGAACGCCGCCTCGCTCGCGCACTTCGGCGCGCCGGTGGGCTACATCGGCCAGGGTGGCACCATCCCCCTGATGAATCTGCTGAGTCAGGGTTTTCCGCAGGCGCAGATGATGGTCTGCGGCGTGCTGGGGCCGCGCAGCAATGCGCACGGACCCAATGAATTCCTGCACGTCCCCTATGCCAAACGCATTACCGCGGCCGTGGCCGAGGTGATGGCGCAGATGCCTTGAGACTGCGCTTGCGGTCACTTCGGCGACCGCGGCGTCGCGGGTTCCCCCCAACGGGGCATTGACTTCGCCCCCAGCCCGGCCATGATCCCGGGCGATGAGCCCAGCAGGCGTCGAGTCCACCCTTTCCACGTTCACGGCCAGTGATGGCGACAACCTCGCCGTGCAGGATTGGCAATTGCCCGAGGGCGTGCGCCCCCGGGCGCAGATGCTGCTGGTGCACGGCCTGGGGGAACACGCCGGCCGCTACGACACCGTTGCCCGCGTGCTCAATGGCTGGGGCTTTGCGGTGCGTGGCTACGACCAGTACGGCCACGGCGATTCCGACGGCACCCGCGGTGGCCTGCCGCACCCCAACCGCCTGCTCGACGACCTGGCCGACCTGATCGAAAGCGCGCGCATCCGCCAGCCCGGCATGCCCATCGTGCTGCTCGGGCACAGCATGGGCGGGCTGATCGCCGCCAGCTTCGTCGCCCGGACCCTGCTGGCCGTCGATGGCCTGGTGCTGTGCTCGCCGGTGCTGGCCACCCGCCTGTCGCCCGTGCAGAAGCTGCTGATGGCGGTGGTGCCGCGCGTCGCTCCCAACCTGACGGTCGGCAGCGGCCTGGCGGCGGATTACCTTTCGCACGACTCGCGGGTGGTGCAGGCCTACCGCACGGACCCGCGCGTGCACGACCGCATCTCCGGCCGGCTCGCCCGCTTCATCAGCGACGAGGGCCACCTGGTGCGCATGCGCGCGCCCAGCTGGAAGGTGCAGACCCTGCTGATGTTTGCCGGCGACGACCGCCTGGTCGACACGACGGGCACCCGCGCCTTCGCCTCCGGCGCGCCGCCGCAGTTCGTCACCACGCGCTGCTTCGAGAGCCATTACCACGAGCTGTTCAACGAGCTCGATGCCGAGCCGGTCTATCGCTGCCTGCGGCAGTGGCTGGACGCGCGCTTCTGAAGCTCAGGGCAGGAGCGTCAGCACCGCCAGCGCGGCCAGCGGCGCCGTCTCGGCGCGCAGCACACGCTCGCCCAGGTGCACCGGCTGCCAGCCGCCCGCCAGCGCAGCATCTTCCTCGGAGGGCGCGAGTCCGCCCTCGGGGCCGCTGAGGAGCGTCAGTTCCTGCGCGGCTGCGGCGGCCACGATCGTCCGGCTGCTTGCACGCAGCGACAGCACCAGCCCGGGCGCAGCCTGGCGCGCGAGCCACGCGGGCAGCGTCTCGACGGCATGCACCACCGGCACCCGGTTGCGGCCGCACTGCTCGCAGGCGGCGATGGCCACGCCCTGCCAGTGCGCCTGCTTCTTCTGCGCGCGCTCGCCGGCCAGCCGCAGCACGCTGCGCTCGGCCAGCAGCGGCTGCAGCGAGGCGACGCCAAGCTCGGTCGCCTTTTCCACCAGCCAGTCCATGCGTTCGTTGGCCGGCATGCCGACGGCCAGGTGCACCGCGCGGGTCGTTTCGCGCTCGATCGCGCGATGCGCACCCACCTGCGCGCGCACCTCGCTGCGGCCCATGTGCGTGACGGCCGCCTCGTACTCGCCGCCGCGGCCGTCGAACAGGGTGATGCCGTCGCCCGGCTGCAGGCGCAGCACCTGCACGTGGCGCGCGGCCCCGGCCGGCAGCGCAAGTTCGAGCCCGAGGCTCAGGGGCTCGCTGCAATAAAGGCGCGGCACGGCGTCAGAGCCGGCCGAAGGCGTAGCCGCTGACCGGCTCGCTGCCTTCGATCTCGTCGAGCAGGCGTGCCAGCGGACCGAGCTCGCGATAGCGGTGCACCGTCGCGCGGATGTAGCCGATGAAGCGCGGCGCGTCGGCCAGGTACTTCGGCTTGCCATCGCGCAGCGTCAGCCGCGCGAAGATGCCAGCCACCTTCAGGTGCCGCTGCAGCCCCATCCACTCGACCGCGCGATAGAACTCGCCGAAGTCGGGGTCGACCGGCAGCCCGGCCTTCACCGCCCGCTGCCAGTAGCGCACCGTGATGTCGAGGACGAACTCCTCGTCCCAACTGAGGAAGGCATCGCGCATCAGGCACGCGATGTCGTACGTGACCGGCCCGTACACGGCGTCCTGGAAATCGAGCACGCCCAGGCGGGGCTCCGCCGGATCGCGCGGGATCATCAGGTTGCGGGGCATGAAGTCGCGGTGCACGTAGACGCTCGGCGACGCGAGATTGCGCTGGACGATCAGGCCGAACTGCGCATCCAGCGTTTGCCGCAGCGCCGGCGAAATTTCGATGCCGCGGTGTTTCTGCAGGTACCAGTCGGGAAAGAGCGACAGTTCACGCGCGAGCAGGGCCTCGTCATAGGCCGGCAGCACCCCCGGCTTCGATGCGGACTGCCAGGAGACCAGCGCGTCGACCGCCCGCAGGTAAAGCTGCTGGTTGGCCGCGGGCGCCTGCGGCTGGACCACCTCGATCATCGTCTGCGTGCCCAGGTCGTCGAGCAGCATGAAGCCGCGCGGGGCGTCCCATTCCAGCACCCGGGGCACGTTCAGGCCGGCTTCGGCCATCAATGCGGCAATCTTTACAAATGGCGCGCAGTCCTCCCGCTCGGGGGGCGCGTCCATCACGATGCGGCTGCCCTGCGCCCCATCGACCCGCAGGTAGCGGCGAAAGCTCGCGTCCGCCGAGGCCAGGCGTAAGCTGGCGGGATCGAGCCCGTGCCCGGGTGCCACCTGCGCGAGCCAGTCGTGGAAGGCGGCCTCGCGAGCGGGGTCGCTCCAGGTCACGGGCGCGTGGGCGGGAGCAGGCTGGGAAACGGTGGACACGGAATCGCTCATGGATAATCGATTCTACAAATCCAAGGTGGCGCGCCGCCCGGCCGCCCGGGTCCTCACCCCGATGCATCACGAAAGAAACAAGGCGTCCCTGGCCCGCTTCGCCCTGAGCCCGGTCGCGTTGGTCGCAGCTTCGCTGCTGCAGCCCGCCGCCCACGCGCAGGAAGATCCGTCGCCACACCTGAAGACCACCCCGCAATTGCGGGAGGACATCCCGCGCGCGAACCGCTCGCAACTGCCGACGTTCGTCGAGGGCGATCACATCCAGGGGCGCACCGACCTGGAGACCACGGTCGATGGGAACGCGGTCCTGCGGCGCGGCGACACGGTGATCCGTGCGGACAAGCTCGACTACAACCAGGCCACGGACCTCGCACACGCCACCGGGAACGTCCACGTCAACAAGGCCGGCAACGTCTTCGAAGGCCCGCTGCTCGAACTGCACCTCGAATCCTTCGAGGGCTTCTTCAACGAGCCGCGCTACCGCTTCCTGCAGAACAATGCCTACGGGCAGGCGGATCGCATCGACTTCGTCGACGACAAGCACTCGATCATCCGCAACGCCACCTACACCACCTGCCAGCGCTATCCGGGCCCGAGCTGGATGCCGGCGTGGATCCTGCGCGCCGCGTCGATCTCGGTGGACCAGGACGAGGAGACCGGCTACGCGAAGAACGCGGTGCTCAGTTTCATGGGACTGCCGATCCTGCCGGTGCCGGGCATGAGCTTTCCGTTGAGCGACCAGCGCAAGAGCGGCGTGCTGCCGCCCACCTTCGGGCTGGACAACGTCAACGGCGCCGAACTGACGCTGCCCTATTACTGGAACATCGCGCCCAACCGCGACGCGACGATCTACCCCACGTTCATGAGCAAACGGGGCGTCGACCTGGGGGGGGAATTCCGCTACCTCGAGCCCACCTACAACGGCGTGATCCGCGGCGACTACATGCCCACCGACAAGCTGCGCGACCGTGATCGCTGGGGCCTGACGCTCACGCACACGCAGTCGGGCCTCGTCCTGCCGGTGCTGGGGCCCTCCGCGCTCGTCCTGAACATCAACAAGGTCAGCGACGAGAACTACTGGCGCGACTTCACCCGCAGCGGCGGCACGCTGACGCAGCGCCTGCTGTCCCAGGCGGGCACCCTCTCCTGGAACTGGTACGGCGTCGCCCTGAGCGCCCGCGTGCTGAAGTGGCAGACGCTGCAGGATCCGACGAGCAACAGCTTCATCCTGCCGCCCTACGACCAGTCGCCGGAACTCACCGCCACCCACGTCGGCAACAACCTGTGGGGCGGTTTCGAAACGACGGTGACGGCCGACTACACGCGCTTCACCCGCTCCATCGATGCCAGCCTGTTGCCGCAGTTTGCCGGCATCCCGGAAGCCACGCA
The DNA here is from genome assembly GCF_028291745.1 of Ramlibacter sp. Lineage (GTDB taxonomy): Bacteria > Pseudomonadota > Gammaproteobacteria > Burkholderiales > Burkholderiaceae_C > Ramlibacter. The sequence goes on from NZ_JAQGNQ010000051.1 coordinate 15,555, forward strand.
GCCCAATGGCGACCGCAGCTACCTGCAGGCGCAGGTGAGCCGGCCGTTCCAGGCGCCGGGCTGGTTCGTGGTCCCGAAGCTGCAGGTCATCACCCGCCACTACAACCTCGACTCACCCAGCAGCACCGGCATCACCACCGCCGATTCGACCGTGCCCACCTTCAGCCTGGACAGCGGCCTGGTGCTGGAGCGCGACGCGACCCTCTTCGGCCGCCGTTTCACGCAGACGCTGGAGCCGCGCGCGTTCTACGTCTACACGCCCTTCCGCGACCAGAGCCGGCTGCCCAACTACGACTCGGCGCTGCTCGATTTCAACTTCGCGAGCATCTACACCGAGAACATCTTCGGCGGCTCCGACCGGATCGTCGACAACAACCTGCTGACGCTGGGCGCGACCACCCGCCTGCTCGATCCCGACACCGGCGCCGAGGCCGCCAAGTTCGCGCTGGCCCAGCGCCTGCGCTTCAGCAACCAGAACGTCACGCTGCCGGGTGGCACGCCGGTGAGCGATCGCCTGTCGGACATCCTGTTCGGCGCCTCGGTGGCGCTGGTGCGGCAGTGGAGCGCCGAGACCACCATCCAGTACAACCCCAAGACCGGCGACTCCGCGCGCCAGGTGATCGGCGTGCGCTACAGCCCGCGCAACTACCACGTGATCAGCGCCGCGTTCCGGCGGCAGCAGGGCGTCAGTTCGGAGGTCGACATCGGCTGGCAATGGCCGCTGAACGACCTGTGGGGCGACCGGGGCCAGGATCTCGGCCCCGGCATGGGCGAGGGCGAGGGCCGCTGGTACAGCGTCGGCCGCATGGACGTGAGCCTGCTGGACAAGCGCCTGGTCGACGGCGTGCTGGGCCTCGAATACGACGGCGGTTGCTGGCTCGGTCGCGTGGTCCTCGAGCGCTTCCAGACCGGCACCACCAGTGCCAACAAGCGGATCCTGTTCCAGCTCGAGTTCGTCGGCTTCAGCCATCTCGGCTCGAACGCCCTGCAGTCGCTCAAGGAAAATATCCCCCGCTACCAATACCTGCGCGAGCGTGTCACCACGCCCAGCCGGTTCAGCAACTACGACTAGAGTCCCACCACGATGAAGCTCCGTTTCCTGGCCCTTGCCTGCACTGCAGCGCTCGCGGCCGCCGCCTTGCCCGCCGTCGCCCAGGGCCTGCGCCCGGCGCCCCAGCTCTCGCGTCCCGCGGCCTCGCTGTCCGACAGCAGCCAGCGCGCCGCCGATTACATCGTCGCGGTCGTCAACTCCGAACCGATCACCAACTACGAAGTGCGCGCGCGCATGGTCCGCTACGAACAGCAGCTCGCGCAGCAGGGCGCGCCGCTGCCGCCCCGCACCCAGCTCACGCGCGAGGTGCTGGATCGCCTGATCACCGAGAAGGCGCAGTTGCAACTCGCGCACGAACTGGGCGTGCGGGTCGACGACGCGGTGGTCGACCAGGCAGAGCAGAACGTTGCCCGCCAGAACAGCATCGAGGTCGCCGAACTGCGCCGCCGCATGACCGCCGACGGCATGAACGTGGCGCAGTTCCGCGAGGACCTGCGCAGCCAGATCATGCTGCAGCGCCTGCGCGACCGCGAGCTCGACGCGCGCGTGAAGGTCACCGACCTCGATGTCGACCAGTTCCTGCGCGACCAGCAAGGTGCGAACGATCCGGCATTGACCGAGCTCAATCTGGCGCACATCCTGGTGGCCGTGCCGGAGAGCGCCGGCCCCGAGCAGCTGGCGCAGGCGCAGGCCAAGGCGCAGCAGCTGGTGCAGCGCGCGCGCGGCGGCGAGGACTTCGCCAAGCTGGCGCGCGAGAACTCCGATGCGGCGGGCGCGGCGCAGAACGACGGCGTGATCGGCCTGCGTTCGGCCGACCGGCTGCCGCAGCTGTACCTGGATGCGACACGAGAGGCGAAGCAGGGGGACATCGTCGGCCCCGTGCGCTCGGTGGCCGGCTTCCACATCGTCAAGGTGCTGGAAAAGCGCGAGCTCGGCTCCTCCGCGATGGCGGTCACGCAAAGCCACGCGCGGCACATCCTGCTGCGCCCCGGTGCGCAGCTGACGGAGGCACAGGCCCGCGAGCGGCTGGCCGATTACAAGCGGCGCATCGCGGCCGGCCAGGCCGACTTCGCACAGCTCGCGCGCGACAACTCGCAGGACGCGAGCGCGCGCAACGGCGGCGACCTCGGATGGTCCAGCCCGGGCATGTTCGTGCCCGAGTTCGAGGAGGCGATCAACGCGCTGGGCCCGGGCCAGATCGCCGACCCGATCGTCACGCGCTTCGGCGTCCACCTGATCCAGCTGCTGGAGCGGCGCCAGGCGACCATGAGCCAGCGCGAACAGCGCGAGGTCGTGCGCAACCTGGTGCGCGAACGCAAACTGGACGAGGCCTACGTGCAATGGGCGCAGGAAGTGCGCGGCCGCGCGTACGTGGAGATGCGCGAGCCGCCGCAGTGAAGGCGTGAAGCACATTGCCCGCAAGCGCTTCGGCCAGCACTTCCTGGCCGACGCCGGCATCATCGACGGCATCGTGCGCGAGATCGATCCGCGTGCCGGCCAGGCCATGGTGGAGATCGGTCCCGGCCTGGCCGCCCTGACCCAGCCGCTGGTGGAGCGCGTCGGCGCGCTTGCCGTGATCGAGCTCGATCGCGACCTGGCGGCGCGGCTGCGCCAGCATCAGCACCTCGATGTCGTGGAGGCGGACGTGCTGACGGTGGACTTCACGGCGCTGGCCGACCGCATGGGCGCGCCGAAGCTGCGGGTGGTGGGCAACCTGCCGTACAACATCTCCAGCCCGATCCTCTTTCACCTGCTGCGGCACGTGGCCCGCATCGAGGACCAGCACTTCATGCTGCAAAAGGAAGTCGTCGACCGCATGGTGGCCGCGCCGGCGACCGCCGATTACGGGCGCCTGTCGGTGATGCTGCAGTGGCGCTACGCGATGGAAAGCGTGCTGTTCGTGCCGCCCGAGTCCTTCGATCCACCCCCGCGCGTGGACAGCGCGGTGGTGCGCATGATCCCTTACGCGCAGCCGGCGGCGGTGAACGAGAAGCTGCTGTCCGAGCTGGTGCAGGTGGCCTTCTCGCAGCGCCGCAAGATCCTGCGGCACACGCTGGGCAAGTGGCTGCAGGAGAAGGGCTTCACGGGCACCTTCGACGTGCAGCGGCGCGCCGAGGAGGTGCCGGTGGCGGAATACCTGTCGGTGTGTGCTGCGGTGGTTTCCTTGAGCGCTGGTGCTTGACCGTGCAGTTCTGAACGCAGAAGGCGCAGAAGTACGCAGAACACGCAGAAGGAAGACAGGAAAAGGAAGGCGCCAAAAAGCGGGCCCGCTCCTCGATGGAAGTCTTCTGCGATTTCTGCGCAACTTCTGCGCCTTCTGCGTTCGGAAATGCTGAATAGTCCGCCGCGCCCAAAACGAAAAAGCCGGGCAGTTACCCGGCTTTCTCTGGTGCGACTTACGCCGCCGCGAGCCAGTAGCCCGCGTTGAAGGGGCTGCTCATTCGCAGCGCCAGCGGGGAGACGTCGAGGATCTTGTCCGTCGGCATCTTCTCGCCGTTTTCCGTGATGGCGACCGGCTGTTGCACGGGTTCGCCCTGGGCCTCGTTCGCCCGTTCCGCTTGGCCTTGTTGCGCGGAACGGGCTACTGAAAAGAATAGAAACATCGGAAGGGTACCTTCCGATCAGCCCAGAAATCGGCAGTGTCCCGGAAGATGTCCAGGAGCTGCTCCCGCGCTTCCTTGTCGAACTTGCCGTTCGCCGGAATGTGCTCCAGCACCACGATGAAGCCGGGTTGCGGGCCCGATTTGTGCAGTGGGTCCGTCATGCAGTCGTACAGCGCGTCGAAATTCTTGCCGAAGTGCGACGGGAAGGTGAACTGCTGCGCGATCATGTCCAGCACGTCCTGCTTGCTCTGGGCCGTGGCCAGGTTGGCATACAGGAAGTGGTGGCCCATCGCGGTGGCAGACTCCTGCAGGTCCTGCACCCGGAAGGCGCGGATGGACTGCACGATGTTGCTGCGCACCCCTTTGAGGGGTGTCTCTGAAATGTCGGGACGAAATTGGTGTTCCATCTCCGGTTCTTTCTCGGTAGTCAAAAACTCAGCCCGCTTCATTTTTCGGGTCACTCCACGATCTTGCGAAAGCTGGCGTAGTGGTCAGCGGTGTAATAACAGGCTTGCGGCGACCGGGCTGGACCACCACACACGATGCGCCGGGCGCCCCGGTCGCGGGATCCGGGCGTCGCCACGGTGTACTCGCGGTAAAAACCGCGCCTCTCGGCCGGAAGCAGTCGCTCCCGGTTGCCGAACACCGTGCCATCCTTGTCACGCGGGAACGGTCCGCCCTGGCGGATCAGTTCGTAGATCTCCCGCCCGGGCCGCGGCAGCTCGGCGACACGAACCGTCGCCACACTGTCACGGGCCCATCCGTCCATCAGACCCCGGGCTTGCGCCAGGGGAGCAGCGACGATAGCGACGGCGATCAAAGCGCTGCTGAGCGCTGACTTGACTGCCGCATAACGCGCCATGGACGGACCTTCTGAGGAGATCTTCAAGGGGGGACGCCACTCCGGCCAGAAGCCGGACCAACTTGAAACCCGGGTAAACCCGGAACTGCAAGGGCGGTAGTGTGACCCATGCGCCTGCAAAAGGCAAGCCGATGCCCAAATTTTGGGCAGGAGACGGGGCCTTTACGGCCCCGCCTCGTAGGCCTTAAGTTAGCGCATGCTGTCGCGCGAAGTCTCAGCGCGCGGCGTTCGCATCGGCCACGGTGAGTGCCGCCATGTTGACGATGCGCCGCACCGTGGTGCTGGCCGTCAGGATGTGCACCGGCTTGGCGGCCCCCAGGAGCACCGGGCCGATGGCGATGTTGCCGCCGGCGGCCGTCTTCAGCAGGTTGTAGGAAATGTTGGCAGCGTCGATGTTGGGCAGCACCAGCAGGTTGGCGTCGCCCGTCAGCGTGCTGTGCGGCATCAGCTGCATGCGCGCCTGACCGTCGAGCGCCAGGTCGCCATGCATCTCGCCGTCGACCTCCATCCAGGGCGCCTGCTCGCGCAGCAGATCAAGCGCCTGCCGCATCTTGACGGCGCTGGGATGGTTGCTGCTGCCGAAATTGGAATGGCTCAGCAGTGCCACCTTGGGCTTGAGGCCGAAGCGCAGCATCTCCTCGGCGGCCATCAGCGTGATCTCGCACAGCTGGTCGGCGCTCGGGTCGTAGTTGACGTGCGTGTCGACCAGGAAGACCTGGCGGCCGGGCAGCATCAGCCCGTTCATGCAGGCATAGGTGTTGACGCCCGCGCGCTTGCCGATCACCTGGTCGATGTAGCGCAGGTGCAGGTCGGTGGTGCCCCAGGTGCCGCAGATCAGGCCGTCGACCTGGTCCTTGTGCAGCAGCATCGAGCCGATCAGCGTCAGGCGCCGGCGCATCTCGATCTTGGCGATCTGCACCGTCACGCCCTTGCGCTCGGTCATGCGGTGGTAGGTCTGCCAGAAGTCGCGATAGCGGTCGTCCTGTTCGACGTTGACGACGTCGTAATCGCGCCCTTCCTGCAGCCGCAGGCCGAACTTCTCGATGCGCTGGGCGATGATCTTCGGGCGGCCGATCAGCGTCGGCCGGGCCACGGCCTCGTCGGCGACGATCTGCGCCGCGCGCAGCACGCGCTCTTCCTCGCCCTCGCTGAAGGCAACGCGCTTCTTCGGCGCATTGCGGGCGGCCATGAAGATCGGCTTCATGGTCGTGCCCGAGGCATAGACGAAGTTCTGCAGGTGGTCGCGGTAGGCGTCCATGTCCTTGACCGGACGCAGCGCCACCCCGCTTTCCGCCGCCGCCTTGGCCACTGCCGGCGCGATCTTGATCATCAGCCGCGGATCGAACGGCTTGGGAATCAGGTACTCGGGGCCGAAGGACAGCTGCTGGCCGGCATAGGCCGCGGCGACCACTTCGCTTTGCTCCGCCTGCGCCAGTTCGGCCAGCGCGTGCACCGCCGCGATCTCCATCTCCAGCGTGATGGTGGTGGCTCCGGAGTCAAGAGCACCGCGGAAGATGTAGGGGAACACCAGGACGTTGTTGACCTGGTTGGGGTAGTCGGTGCGGCCGGTCGCGATGATGCAGTCGGGGCGCGTGGCCTTGGCCAGGTCGGGGTCGATCTCGGGGTTGGGATTGGCCAGCGCCAGGATCAGCGGCTGGGCCGCCATCTTCTTGACCATCTCCGCCTTGAGCACGCCGCCGGCCGACAGGCCCAGGAACACGTCCGCGTCCTGGATGACCTCGGACAGCGTGCGCGCGCTGGTCTCCTGCGCGAACTGGATCTTGTCCTCGTCCATCAGCTCCTTGCGGCCGCTGTAGACCACGCCCGCGAGGTCGGTGACGAAGATGTTCTTGCGCGGCACACCGAGCTTGACCAGCAGGCCCAGGCAGGCGAGCGCCGCGGCGCCGGCGCCGGAGGTGACCAGCTTGATGGTCTGCAGGTTCTTGCCGACCACCTTGAGGCCGTTCAGGATGGCCGCGGCCACCGTGATGGCGGTGCCGTGCTGGTCGTCGTGGACCACCGGGATCTTCATGCGCTCGCGCAGCTTGCGCTCGACGTAGAAGCAGTCCGGCGCCTTGATGTCCTCGAGGTTGATGCCGCCGAAGGTGGGCTCGAGCGCCGCGATCACGTCGACCAGCTTGTCGAGGTTGTCCTTCTCGGCGATCTCGATGTCGAACACGTCGATGCCGGCGAACTTCTTGAACAGGACGCCCTTGCCTTCCATCACCGGCTTCGCGGCCAGGGGGCCGATATCGCCCAGGCCCAGCACCGCCGTGCCGTTGGTGATCACCGCCACCAGGTTGCCGCGCGCCGTGTAGCGGAAGGCGTTGGCCGGGTCCTTCACGATCTCCTCGCAGGGCGAAGCGACGCCCGGCGAATAGGCCAGCGAGAGGTCGTGCTGGTTGATCAGCTGCTTGGTCGCCGCGATCGCGATCTTGCCGGGCGTGGGGAACTCGTGGTACTCGAGGGCCGCCTGGCGCAGCTCCGCGCGCTTGTCGCTCGGGGTCGAAGTGGGCATGGGATCCAGTCTCCTGGCGCCGGAGCCTCTGGCGCCTATTGTTCGGGCAAAAAAGAGCAGGAGATTGTAGACCTCGCGTTCTGGCTCGGCCGGGAAAACCCTAGCGCGTGGTTTTGCGTATGGTCACGGACGGGGTTGCGCACGGCTGCGCCCTGCCCTCGCGCATTCCGCATACGCTTGCGCGTTCCGCCGGAGCACAGCAGGCGCGGCGCCTGGGCCCGGCACTGCCGCAGGAGAACGAAAACATGGCTGCATCCAACGAGTCCCGGCGCGAGGAGCGCATCGCCGGCGTCGTCACCCTGGCCGCCGAGCGCGGCGAACCCGGGGGCCAGGTGCCGCTGGCCGCGCTGGCCGGCGACTACTTCGGGCAGCTCGACGCCGAGGATCTCGAGGAGCGCACGCCCGAGGACCTGCTGGGCGCCCTGCTCGCGCACGGGCAGCTCGCAGCGCAGCGCCAGCCGGACACGCCCCGCGTGCGCGTGTTCAGTCCTTCCCCGGGCGCCGATGGCTGGGGCTCGCGCCACACCGTCGTGCAGATCGTCAATGACGACATGCCCTTCCTGGTCGACTCGGTCTCGCTGGAGATCGCGCGCCAGGGGCTCGCGCTGCATCTCCTCGTGCACCCCATCTTCGCCGTGCAGCGCGATGCGCAAGGTCAGCTGCAGTCCGTCGTGCCCCGCACGGCCGCGCCGGGACTGCCGCGCGAATCGTGGATGTACCTGGAGGTCGACCGCATCGTCGACGCCGAGCGGCGCAGCGCGCTGTGCACGGGCATAGAGCGTGTGCTGGCCGACGTGCGCGCGGCGGTGCGCGACTGGCAGGCGATGCGCGACCGCCTGCGCGATGCCGCCGTCGAACTGGAGCACGCCCCCCCGGTGCTGCCCACGGAAGAGGCAAGGGAAGCGCGCGCCTTCCTGCAATGGCTGGCCGACGACCACTTCACGCTGCTCGGCTACCGCCGCAACGACCTGCTCGAGCAAGGCGGCGAGCTGTCCCTGAAGCGCGAGGCCGGCAGCGGCCTGGGCCTGCTGAACGAAGGGCGCGATGCGCCTTCCGCCAGCTTCGCGGCCCTGCCGCCGGCCGCGCGCACGCTGGCGCGCACACCTTCCCCGGTGCTGGTGGTCACCAAGGCCAACACGCGCTCCACCGTGCACCGCGACGGCTACACCGACTATGTCGGCGTGAAGCGCTTCGATGCCTCGGGCCAGGTGGTGGGCGAGCATCGCTTCATCGGCCTGTTCACCTCCACCGCGTATTCGGAACGCGTGCACGAGATCCCGCTGATCCGGCGCAAGGTGGACCGGGTGGCGCAGCGCGCCGGCTTCGCGCCCGCGGGTCACCTGGCCAAGGCCTTGCAGCACACGCTGGAGACCTTTCCGCGCGACGACCTGTTCCAGATTCCGGAGGACCAGCTGTACGACACCGCGCTCGGCATCCTCGCCCTCGGTGAGCGACATCGCTTGCGGCTGTTCCTGTGGCAGGACCCGTTCGATCGCTTCGTTGCCTGCCTGCTCTTCGTGCCGCGCGAAAACTTCTCCACGCAGCTGCGGCTGAAGTTCCAGAAGATCCTGTTGCAGGCGCTGGGCGGCACGCACATCGACTTCGACGTGCTGCTCTCCGGCACGCAGCTCGCGCGCATCCACTTCACCGTGCGCGTTGCCCCGAACCCCATGCCGGCGATCGACCGCAAGGACCTGGAGCGCAGGCTGGCGGGCGTGGCGCGGCGCTGGGACGACGAGCTGCGCGACGCGTTGATCGAGGCCGAAGGCGAGGCCGCGGGACTGGCGCTGGAGCGCGAATGGGGTCCTTCCTTCCCGCTCGCCTATCGCGAGCGGGTCGGCGCGCGCGCGGCGGTGCACGACATCCGCAAGCTGCAGCAACTGGCTGCGATGCCGCGCGGCTCGGCGGCCCAGGAGCCGCTGGCGCTCGCGCTGTACTGGCCGCTGGGCGCGCCCGAAGGCCGGCTCGGCCTGAAGGTCTATCGCGTCGGCGCGCCGGTGGTGTTGTCGGACAGCCTGCCGATGCTGGAGCACATGGGGCTGCGCGTGCTGGCCGAAGACAGCCACCGGCTGCAGCGCGCGGGCAGCGAGCCGGTGTACCTGCACGACTTCGCGCTCGAGGCGCAGTCGAACGCCGAGACCGACCCGCAGGCGCTCGCCCAACTGTTCGAGGACGCGTTCGCGCGCGTCTTCCGCGGCGAGGTGGAGAACGACGACTTCAACCGCCTGGTGCTGCTGGCCGCGCTCTCGGCGCAGGAGATCGTCATCCTGCGCGCCTATGCGAAGTACCTGCAGCAGATCGGCTTCGCGCAGTCGCAGGCCACCATTGGCGCCACGCTCGCCAGGTATCCGCGCATCGCCCGCATGCTGGTGTCGCTGTTCCGCCTGCGCTTCGATCCCGCGGCGCACGACGAGGCCGGTGCCGCCGCGCAGGTGAACGCGCTGGAGCAGGCGCTGGAAAAGGTCAGCAACCTCTCGGAAGATCGCGTGCTGCGGCAGTTGCTGGCGCTGGTGCAGGCGACCTTGCGCACCAACCACTGGCGCACGGGCGTCGGCGCCTCGGGCGCGCCCGGCCCGCGCCGACCCTTCCTCAGTTTCAAGCTCGATTCGCACAAGGTGCCCGGCCTGCCCGAGCCGCGGCCGCTGTACGAGATCTGGGTCTACTCGCCACGCTTCGAAGGCATCCACCTGCGGGGCGGCAAGGTGGCGCGCGGCGGCCTGCGCTGGTCCGACCGGCCGGACGATTTCCGCACCGAGGTCCTGGGCCTGGTCAAGGCGCAGATGGTGAAGAACACCGTGATCGTGCCGGTCGGCTCCAAGGGCGGCTTCGTGCTGAAGAAGGCGCCACCGGCGAGCGACCGCGAGGCCTTCATGAAGGAGGGCGTGGCCTGCTACCAGGACTACCTGCGCGCCCTGCTCGATCTCACCGACAACCTGGTGGCCGGCCAGCCGGTGCCGCCGCCGCAGGTGCTGCGCATCGATGGCGACGACCCCTATCTCGTCGTCGCGGCCGACAAGGGCACGGCCACCTTCTCGGACCACGCCAATGCGATCAGCGCGGAGTACGGCCACTGGCTGGGCGACGCCTTCGCTTCCGGCGGCAGCCAGGGCTACGACCACAAGGAGATGGGCATCACGGCGCGCGGCGCCTGGGAAAGCGTGAAGCGGCACTTCCGCGAACTGGGCGTCGACACGCAGGCCAGGGACTTCAGCGTGGTTGGCATCGGCGACATGTCGGGCGACGTGTTCGGCAACGGCATGCTGCTGTCGCGGCACATCCGCCTGCTGGCCGCGTTCGATCACCGCCACATCTTCATCGACCCCGAGCCGCAGACCGAAGTCTCGTTGGCTGAACGCGAGCGATTGTTCAAGCTGCCGCGCTCCTCCTGGGCCGACTACGACGCCAAGCTGATCTCACCCGGTGGCGGCGTCTGGGCTCGCTCGGAAAAATCGGTGGCGATCTCGCCGCAGGCGCGCGCGGCGCTGGGCATCGAGGCCGAGCGCCTGACGCCGGCGGAGCTGGTCACCGCCATCCTGAAAGCGCCGGCGGACCTGCTGTACAACGGCGGCATCGGCACCTATGTGAAGGCGTCGAGCGAGACCCATGCCCTGGTGGGCGATCGCGCCAACGACGCGCTCCGCATCGACGGCCGCGACCTGCGCTGCAAGGTGGTGGCCGAGGGTGGCAACCTCGGCTTCACGCAGCGCGGGCGGATCGAGGCGGCATTGCACGGCGTGCGCATCAACACCGATGCCATCGACAACTCCGCGGGCGTCGACACCTCGGACCACGAGGTCAACATCAAGATCCTGCTGGGGCTCGCGCAAGCGGATGGCGAGCTGACCGAGAAACAGCGCAACGCGCTGCTGCCGCAGATGACCGAGCAGGTCGCGGCGCTCGTGCTGCGCGACAACTACTTCCAGACCCAGGCGCTGTCGATTGCCGGCCGACTGGCGCCGCGCCAGCTGGACGAACAGGCGCGCTTCATCCGCTTCCTGGAGAAGCAGGGCGAGCTCGATCGCGCGATCGAATACCTGCCTTCCGAAGAGGAGATCGCGGATCGCCGCAGCAAGGGGCTGGGCCTCACCAGCCCGGAGCAAGCCGTGCTGCTCGCCTACGGCAAGATGTGGCTGAACGAGGAACTGATCGCCTCCGACCTGCCCGAGGATCCCTGGATCGCGACCGCGCTGGAGCGCTACTTCCCGACCCAGCTGAAGGAGAAGTTCGCGGCCTGGATCCCGCGCCATCCGCTCAAGCGCGAGATCATCGCGACGCACGTGTTGAACAGCATGGTCAACCGCGTCGGGCCGACCTTCGTGCATCGGCTGGGCGAGATCACCGGTGCGACGCCGCCGCAGGTGGTGCGCGCGTACCTGGCCAGCCGCGAGGTGTTCGGGCTGGTGCCCCTGTGGCAGCAGATCGAGGCACTGGACAGCCTCGTGCCCGACGAGGTGCAGGCCGAGATGGTGATCGCGCTGCGGGCACTCGTTGCGCGCGCAACCACCTGGTTCCTGCGTTCGCGCCGCTTGTTCGAGCCCACGCAGCAGCAGGTGAGCCGCTTCGCGCCGGCCGTGCAGGCGCTGCGCGCGCAGCTTGCCGCAAGCAAGGAAGGTTCGCCGCGGGCCGCGCGCTGGACGCAGGCCGGTGTGCCCGATGCCTTGGCGGCGCAGGTCGACGCCGCGCAAGTGCTGTTCAACGCACTCGACACCGCGGAGGTCGCCGAGGCCAGCAAGAAGCCGCTGGCCCTGACCGCGCAGGTGCACGCGGGCGTCGGTGAGCGCCTGGGGCTGCAGCGCATCCGGCAGCAGGTGGAGCTGCTGCCCACCGAGAGCTACTGGCAGGGCCTGGCGAAGGTGGCGCTGGGCGACGACGTCGCCGACCTGCAGCGCTCGATCGCGCTGGAGGCGCTCGGGCACGGCGACGGCGATGCCGGTGCGATCCTGGATCGCTGGGAGCAGGGCAACCGCCAGGCCCTGGAGCGCGCCCAGCGCCTGCTGGTGGAACTGCAGGAGACGCCGGGATCGGACCTGGCGATGCTGTCCGTGGCGCTGCGCGAGCTGCGCAACCTGGTGTGAAGCGACGATGCACTCCCCCTCGATATCGACCCTGGGCGCCATCGCCGGCATCGTCCTTGTCGTCATCGCCGCTGCGGTGCGGCGCGGGCCGCGCGCCGGCGACCCGCGGGCGGTGCTCGCGCATGCCAAGACCACGGCGCTGGCGCTGCTGCTGATCATGGGCCTGGTGCTGCTGGCCAGCCTGACCATGGAACCGGGGCTGCTGGCCGACGGATTGCGGACCACCAGCGAGGCCTCCATCGTCGGTGGACTCGCGGACTGGTTCGCGGTGGAGGCGCTGTTCCGGCGGCTGCCCGTGCCGCTGATCGGACGCGACACCGACGTGATCGCGCGCAAGAAGGACGAGATCGGCGACCAGCTCGCGCAGTTCGTGCAGGACAAGTTCCTCGATGCCGATTCGCTGGCGACGCTGATCCACCGGCAGGACCTGGCTTCAGGCCTGGGTGACTGGCTCACCCAGGGCGAAAACGCGCGGCGGCTGGGCGGCTTCGTGGTCAAGTGCGTCGCCGGCTCGCTGCACATGGTGGAGGTGGAGCGCGTGCAGCAACTGCTGAAGGACGCCACGCGCCTGGCCTTTCGCAAGGTCGACCTCTCGCAATCGGCCGCCGACGTGCTGGACACGCTCACCGCCGGCGGCCGGCACCAGCAACTGCTGGACCAGCTGATCGGCTCCTTGCTGCAGCTGCTGGACACGCGCCGCACGCGCGAGGTGATCGCCGACAAGATCGTGCAGTGGCTGCGCACCGAGCACTATCGCAAGCAGCTGATGCTGCCCACCGAGTGGCTGGGCAGCAAGGGCAGCGAGCTGGTGGCCGAGCAGCTGGGTCGCTACCTGGACGAAGTGCGGCGCGATCCGCAGCACGCGCTGCGCACCGCCTTCGACGCGCAGGCCGCGCGCCTGATCGAGCGGCTGAAGGTCGATCCGCTGATGCGCGAGAAAGCGGAGGAGATCAAGAACTATCTGCTGAACGACGAACAGCTGGCACGCTATGCCGCGCAGCTCTGGTCCACGTTGTCAGCCTGGCTGCATCGCAACGTGGAGGACCCCGACTCGCCGCTGCATCGCAACCTGATGTCGGCCGCCGGCTGGCTGGGGCGCGAACTGGCGGCGGACCCCGAGCTGCGGCGCACCCTCAACGCGCAGCTCGAAGCGGCGGCGCGCAGCTCCGCGCCCGAGTTTTCGTCCTATCTCACCACGCACATCCGCGACACGGTGCGGCACTGGGATGCGCGCGAAATGGCCGCGCAGATCGAGTTGAGCATAGGCCCGCAACTGCAGAAGATCCGCATCAACGGCACGCTCGTTGGCGGTGCGATCGGGCTGCTGCTGTTCACGGCGGGAGAGGCGATCAGGCGGGTGTCGGGGTGAGTGCAGAGCTGCGCGCGCCCATGTCGGGCCAGCGGAGCGAGACGGTGGGGTCGCTGCGCGATCCCACCCTACCGGCGGCACTTGTAGGGTGGGATGCGCGCAGCGCACCCCACCGGGCATTCACCCGACCCCCGCCGCAAGAAACGCCCTATGCCACGTAGGGTGGGATGCGCGTCAGCGCACCCCACCACGCAAGATCACCCGCGCATCAGCGCCTCGATTTCGTCCCCGTTCACCGGCACGCCGCGCGTGATCAGCTCGCACCCCTGTGCCGTCACGATCGCGTCGTCCTCGATGCGGATGCCGATGTTGTGGAACTGCTCGGGCACGCCCTCGCCCGGGCGCACATAGATGCCCGGTTCGATGGTCAACACCATCCCCGGTTGCAGGATGCGGCTCGGCCGGTTCTTGATGATCTCGCCCGAGAGCGGGTCCTTGCGTTCGCTCACCTGACCCACTTCGCCCGGCTCCACGTAGCTGCCGGCGTCGTGCACGTCCATGCCCAGCCAGTGGCCGGTGCGGTGCATGTAGAAGGGGAAGTACGCGCGCTTCTCGATCACGTCGTCGAGCGAGCCGACCTTGTTGCGATCGAGCAGGCGGACATCCAGCATGCCCTGCGCCAGCACCTTCACCGCCGCCTCGTGCGGATCGGTGAAGCGGGCACCCGGCTTCGTGACCGCGGCAGCCGCTTCCTGCGAGGCCAGCACCAGGTCGTAGAGCGCGCGCTGCGGACCGCTGAACTTGCCGTCGGCCGGGAAGGTGCGGGTGATGTCGCTGGCATAGCCATCGAGTTCGCAGCCCGCGTCGATCAGCACCAGCTCGCCGGCGCGCACCGGCGCCACGTCGGCGCGGTAATGCAGCACGCAGGCGTTGGCACCGGCGGCCACGATGGAGCTGTAGGCCGGGTACTGCGAGCCGCCCATGCGGAATTCGTGCATCAGCTCGGCATCGAGGTGGTACTCGCGCACGTCCTCGCCGGCGCGCAGCATGCGGGCACAGGCCTGCATCGTGCGCACGTGGGCGCCGGCGCTGATGGCAGCGGCGCGCCGCATGATGTCCTGCTCGTGCGCGTCCTTGGTCAGGCGCATCTCGTCGAGGACGGCGCACAAGTCGCTCTGCTGCTCGGGGCACAAGGCGCCGTAGCGCACCCGAGCGCGCACCTGGTTCAGCCAGCCGGCCACGCGCTGCTCCAGGCCTTCGTGGATCGCGAAGGGGAACCACACCGTGTCGCGGTTTTCCAGCAGCCGCGGCAGCTGCTTGTCCAGGTCGCTGACCGGATAGGCCGCGTCCACGCCCAGCGCGCCCACAGCTGCTTCGGGGCCGAGGCGATAACCGTCCCAGATCTCGCGTTCCAGGTCCTTCGGCTGGCAGAACAGCGTGCTGCAGCCGTCGCTCGTCACCACCAGCCAGGCATGCGGCTCGCTGAAGCCGCTGAGGTAGTAGAAGTAGCTGTCGTGCCGGAACAGGAAGTCGGAATCGCGATTGCGCTGCCGCTCCGGAGCGGTGGGGATGATGGCGATGCCGTTGGCCCCCAGCTGCGCAGCCATGCGGGCGCGACGCCGGGCGTAGAGGGAGGTGGGAACGGTGGTGTTCATGGGGACATTTTGCGCGATTGGGAGCGGCGCGTGGATCGGTAGGCTGGGCTGCGCGCAGCGCACCCCAGCGGTTTTGCGGCTGCCGGCTGGGGTGGCCTACGCCAGCCCAGCCTACGAATTCAAGGCGGCCAGGCGCTCGGGGGTGCCAACATCCACCCACGGACCGGTGTAGAGCTCCGCCGAGACCTTGCCACTATCGATCGCAGCGCGCAGCAGCGGCGCCAGCGCGAGCTTGCGTCCCTCGGGATTGCCTGCTGGCAGTTCGGCAAACAGCGCCTTGCGGTACAGGCCCGCGGTCGAATAGGTGTGCCGCCCCTCAGTCGCGTTCGCTGCCAGCCCCTCGCCGGTGAGAGCGAAGTCGCCCTTCGCGTTGTGCGGCGGATTGGGCACGAGATAGAGGTGCGCCAGCTTGTCGCCGGCCGCAAACCGCTCGTACGCCGCGCGCGTGAACTGGAACTGCGGCATGTAGACGTCGCCGGCCACGATCCAGAACACCTCGTCCAGCAGCGGCAGCGCGCGCGCGAT
Organism: Ramlibacter sp.; assembly: GCF_028291745.1. GTDB lineage: Bacteria > Pseudomonadota > Gammaproteobacteria > Burkholderiales > Burkholderiaceae_C > Ramlibacter. Next base: position 31,153 of record NZ_JAQGNQ010000051.1, read on the forward strand.
GCCGCCCGCCGTCTCCAGCGCGCCGCCGAAGTCGCGGCCCTCGTGCGAGTACGCGATGCGTACGCCCGCGCTCGTCTCGTGGCCGTAGTGCTGCTCGATCTGCTCGCCCAGCCACGCGGTGTTGACCACCACGTCGCGCAAGCCACCGTGCGCGAAGCCATCGAGGTGATAGCCCATGAGCGGCTTGCCCCTCACCTGCAGCAGGGGCTTGGGACAGGTATCGGTGAGCGGCCGCATGCGTTCGCCGCGGCCGGCGGCCAGCACCATGGCGGGAGCAGTCATTCCTCCTCCCCGCGATCGAGCGAGCGCTGCTCGGTCCATTCCGGCTGGAAGCGATTGACCAGCGCGAACATCAGGCCGCGCGCCTTGGCGGTCTGCTCCGCGTTGGCGCTGCCGACGTACACATCGGCGCTCACCGCCTTTTCGCCGGGCCAGGTGTGCAGGCAGACATGGCCATCGGCCATCAGCACCGTGGCGCTCAGGCCGCCGCGGCCCTGCGGGGGAGCGGGCAGCGCGCGGAATGCATGGTCCACCGTCGCCAGACCCACGGCCTCGACGCTGGCGAGACACCAGGCCTGCAACAGGGCGGCATCGGCCAGCCACGCCGGCTCGCAGCGGCAGCGGTACAGGTCGGCGGTGAGGTGGAGACCCTTCATGCCCCGAATGTAGCCAAGCGCGCGCACCAGGGGTCGGGACGGGCCGTTGGGACGGCTCCATTAAGATCCCGGGTTTCCCCTGACTCTCCGCCTGCTGGAGCATCCCCGAATGGCCAACGAATCCCTGATGGCGAACGCGATCCGCGCGCTCGCCATGGACGCCGTGCAACAAGCGAACTCCGGGCATCCCGGCGCTCCGATGGGGATGGCCGACATGGCCGTCGCCCTGTGGCACCGCCACCTGAGGCACAACCCGAAGAACCCGCACTGGAGCGATCGCGATCGCTTCGTGCTGTCCAACGGCCACGCGTCCATGCTGCTGTATGCACTGCTGCACCTGACCGGCTACGAGTTGCCGATCGGCGAGCTCAAGGGCTTCCGGCAGTTGCACAGCAAGACGCCCGGCCACCCCGAAGTCGACGTCACGCCAGGCGTCGAGACCACCACCGGCCCGCTGGGCCAGGGGATCAGCAACGCGGTGGGCATGGCGCTGGCCGAGAAGCTGCTGGCCGCGGAGTTCAATCGCGAAGGCCACGCGATCGTCGACCACCACACCTATGCCTTCCTGGGCGACGGCTGCCTGATGGAAGGCATCAGCCACGAGTGCTGCGCACTGGCCGGCGCGTGGAAGCTGAACAAGCTGGTTGCGCTGTACGACGACAACGGCATCTCGATCGACGGCAAGGTCACGCCCTGGTTCATCGACGACACGCCCGCCCGCTTCCGCGCCTATGGCTGGAACGTGATCGGCCCGATCGACGGCCACGACGTCGAGGCCGTGGACCGCGCGATCGCCGATGCCCGCCGCAGTGCCGAGAAGCCGACGCTGATCGTGGCCAAGACGCACATCGGCAAGGGCTCGCCCAATCGCGCCGACACCGCCAAGGCGCACGGCGAGCCGCTGGGCGCCGACGAGATCAAGCTCACGCGCACGGCGCTGGGCTGGGACCACGAGGCTTTCGAGCTGCCGCAAGCCGTGTACGACGAGTGGGACGCGCGGGCCAAGGGCGATGCGCTCGAGGCCGAATGGCAAAAGCGCTTCGACGCCTACCGCCTGGAGCATCCCGAGCTCGCCGCGGACTACCTGCGCCGCGTGCAAGGCAGGCTGCCCGCGAACTTCGATCAGCTCGCCGCCGATGCGATCGCCGCGGCCGCCAGCAAGGGCGAGACCGTTGCCTCCCGCAAGGCCTCGCAACTGGCACTGGAAATCTTCACCGCCGCCCTGCCGGAAATGCTCGGCGGCTCGGCGGACCTGACCGGCTCCAACCTCACCAACACCAAGAGCACGCTGCCGCTGCGCATGGACGCATCGGGTGAGGTCGTGATGACCGACGGCAAGATCGGCCGCCACATCAACTACGGCGTGCGCGAGTTCGGCATGGCGGCCATCATGAACGGCATCGCCCTGCATGGCGGCTACATCCCCTATGGCGGCACCTTCCTGACCTTCAGCGACTACAGCCGCAACGCGATCCGCATGGCGGCGCTGATGAAGCGCCGCATCATCCACGTGTTCACGCACGACTCGATCGGCCTGGGCGAAGACGGCCCGACCCACCAGTCGATCGAGCACGCGTCCAGCCTGCGCCTGATCCCCAACCTGGACGTCTGGCGGCCGGCCGACACGGTCGAGACCACGGTGGCGTGGACCGTGGCGCTGGAGAACGTCAACCGCCCGACGGCCCTGCTGCTGTCGCGCCAGAACCTGCAGTACACCCCGAAGACCGGCCTCGACCGGATCGCCCGCGGCGCCTACGTGCTGGCCGGCGGCGACGAGGCGCCGGATGCCGTGATCATCGCCACCGGCTCGGAAGTACAGCTGGCCATCCAGGCACGCGAGCAGCTCGCGGCCGAGGGCGTGGCCGTGCGCGTGGTCTCCATGCCCAGCACGACCACCTTCGACCGGCAGGACCGCGACTACAAGGCCGAGGTACTGCCCGCGGATGTGCCCCGGATCGCCGTCGAGGCGGGCGTGACCGATTTCTGGTGGAAGTACGGCTGCGCTGCAGTCGTGGGGATTGATACCTTCGGCGAGTCGGCACCTGCTAATGTGCTGTTCAAGCATTTCGGCTTCACGGCCGACAATGTGGCGGATACGGTGCGGGCCGTGCTGCAGCAGGGTTGAAGGATGATGCATGTCATCCCGCGGCATCCAGTCGAGATCCGCAATGGATGTCATCCCGGCCTTGAGCCGGGATCCATGCAGCGCTTGTTCAAGCGCCGCCTGGATTGCGGGTCAAGCCCGCAATGACATGGCTCGGCGGGAAAGTTTTGACTAAGGAGTGAATGCAATGGCAATCAAGGTTGGCATCAATGGCTTCGGCCGCATCGGCCGCAACGTGCTGCGCTCGGCGGTGCAGAACTTCCCCGACATCGAGATCGTCGGCATCAACGATCTGCTGGAGCCGGACTACCTGGCGTACATGCTGCAGTACGACTCGGTGCACGGCCGGTTCAAGGGCGAGATCGCGGTCGAGGGCAACACGCTGATCGTCAACGGCAAGAAGATCCGCCTGAGCGCCGAGAAGGATCCGGCCGCGCTCAAGTGGGGCGAGATCGGTGCCGACGTGGTGATCGAGTCCACCGGCATCTTCCTGTCCAAGGACGGCGCCCACAAGCACCTGCAGGCCGGCGCGAAGAAGGTGATCCTGTCGGCCCCGTCGAAAGACGACACGCCGATGTTCGTCTTCGGCGTGAACCACGCGAAGTACCAGGGCGAGGAGATCATCTCCAACGCCTCGTGCACCACCAACTGCCTGGCGCCCCTGGCCAAGGTGATGAACGACAAGTGGGGCATCAAGCGCGGCCTGATGACCACGGTGCATGCCGCCACCGCGACGCAGAAGACGGTCGACGGCCCCTCCAACAAGGACTGGCGCGGCGGCCGCGGCATCCTGGAAAACATCATCCCCTCCTCGACCGGTGCGGCCAAGGCGGTGGGCGTGGTGATCCCCGAGTTGAACAAGAAGCTCACCGGCATGTCCTTCCGCGTGCCGACCTCGGATGTGTCCGTGGTCGACCTCACGGTGGAACTGGAGAAGCCGGCGACCTACGCCGAGATCTGCGCCGAGATGAAGTCGCAGAGCCAGGGCGCGCTCAAGGGCATCCTGGGCTACGTCGAGGACAAGGTGGTGGCCACCGACTTCCGCGGTGATGCGCGCACGTCGATCTTCGACGCCGACGCGGGCATCGCGCTGGACTCCACCTTCGTCAAGCTGGTGGCCTGGTACGACAACGAGTGGGGCTACTCGAACAAGTGCCTGGAGATGGTGCGGGTGGTGGCGGGCAAGTAAGCCGCGCTGCCGCCATGAGAAAGCCCCTTGCGGGGCGCTTCTTCGCGATCGATCGGCGGAGCCTTCAGGATGTCATCCCGGGCTTGTCCCGGGATCCACGCTGCGCTCGCGCCTGCGCCGTCGTGGATTGCGGGTCAAGCCCGCAATGACATGGTTCGTGAAACGCTCAACCCTCCGCCCGGATCTGGCCCGGGCTCACTCGGGCCTCTCCTCGCGCCCGTCCGGATAGCGCGCGAAGCGCACCGGCTCGCTGCCGTGCACGGGCGCGGCGTCCGCGAACTGCCAGCCGCCGAATTGCGTGCGGCGGTAGTCCTGCATGGCCTGCGCGATCTCCTGCTGCGTGTTCATCACGAACGGCCCGTATTGCGCCACCGGCTCGCCGATGGGACGACCCTGCAGCACCAGGAATTCGCACGCGGTGTCGCCGGCCAGCAGGCCGACCTCGACGCCCGCATCGAGAGTGATCGCGACCGGGCCCTGCACATTGCGGTCACCCACCATCGCCGAGTCGCCCTTGAAGAAATAGAGCGTGCGGCGCGTGTCGGCCAGGGTCGCGGGCGGCAGCTGCAAGCCGGCGCCCGGCTCCATGCGCAGGGTCCAGATCGCGACGTCGGCTTCGGCCTGCGCGGCCCAGGAATCGGGCGGCGCCGGCAGTGGCGCGACGTCACCGAAGCGGCCGGCGATCACTGCGACTTCGGTCTTGCGCCCATCGGCATCCGCCAGCACCAGGCGCGGGATCTGCGCGTTCCACAGCATCGTGAAGTGCGGCTCGGCCATCTTGCTGCGCTGGGGCAGGTTCAGCCAGATCTGGAACAGCTCGAGCGGATTGTCTTCGCCGGTCTTGAGCAGCGGGAACATCTCCGAGTGCACGAGGCCGCGGCCGGCCGTCACCCACTGCACGTCGCCGCCGCCGAAGCGGGCGGTGGCGCCCAGCGAGTCGCTGTGGTCGATCAGGCCCTTGCGGACGATGGTCACGGTCTCGAAGCCGCGGTGCGGATGCGCCGGAAATCCGGGCACGCTGTCGCCGTGGTACATGCTCCAGCCGTCCTTGCGGCTGAAGTCCTGCCCGATGTCGCGCCCGGCCAGCGACACCGCCGGCCCCAGCGCGCCGTTGCCGCGCGGATAAGCATCGTCGTGATACGCGCAGAACAGGAAGGGATCGGCGGTCTCCCACGGAAAGCCGAGGGGGCGGACGGAGAGGATGGCAGAGGTGGTCGCGGCGGTCATGGTCCTCTCACATGTGGCTTGGACGCGGACATTTCAATGCATGTGGTTGACCAGGCATTTCAAGCGCAGAAGTCGCAGAAGGAAGAAAAACACGCAGAACGATTCCAGCAGGAAATCCTTTCGCGTGTTTGGCTGTTTGTTTCGCGTCTTCTGCGTTCAAGAATTGTTGCTGCGCCAACCACCCTCAATGATGGTGCCCGTGCTCCCCATGCACATGCCCGTGCGCCAGTTCTTCGGCGGTGGCGGGGCGCACGTCGGTGATCTTGAGCGTGAACTTCAGCGCCTTGCCGGCCATCGGGTGATTGCCGTCCAGGTGGACTTCGTGGCCCTTGATCTTCATGACATGGAAGACATGCGGCCGGCCGTCATCGGCCACGCCCTGCAACTGGCCGCCCACCTTCACGCCCGGCGGGAAGTCGTCCTTGGGAATCACGCGCACCAGCGACTCGTCGCGCTGGCCGAAGGCATCTTCCGGTTGCAGGCTCACTGTGGTTTCGTAGCCGGGCTCCTTGCCTTCGAGCGCCTGCTCGATCTTCGGCAAGGTGTTGTTGTAGCCGCCATGCAGGTAGACCATGGGCTCGCGGCTTTCCTCGATCAGCCGGCCGCTGGCATCCGCCACCTTGTAGCGCAGCGTGACGACGGTGTCTTTCGCGATGTTCATGGACGCGATTGTGACGGCTCGCCCGCCATCGCGGCGGCCCGCGGCGGCGCCGGCAGCAAGCGGAACAGCAGCGCGCCGAGCACCAGGAAAGCGCCGATGCCGCCCATGACGGCCGCATAGCGCTCGACCTGCAGGGCGCCCGCCAGCGAGGCCAGCCCTCCGGTCAGCCACTGCATGACGGCCACGCCCAGGAACATGGCCATGGTGAACACGGCCATCGCGCGGCCGGTCATGCGGGCCGGGTACGCCGAGCGCACATCGGCGTACTGCAGCGTGCCGAAGCCGGAGAGCAGGCTGATCCCGAGTGCCAGCGCCACCGCGATGGCCGGACCGGGATGCAGCGCCAGGGCGAAGAACATCGAGGCGGACAGCAATGCGCAGGCCAGGATCCAGCCGCGCCGGCGCTGATCGCCCGGATCGAAGCGGCCGAAGAGCGGCGAACCCACCATGCCCAGCGCGGAGATCGCGAGCGCGACGTTGCCGGTCTCCACCAGCGTGAAGCCATGCCGCTCGATCAGCAGCGGCGTCAGCCACAGGCCGCGCAGCGACATGAAGGCCGCATAGCTGAAGAGGGCGAGGGCGACGATGCCGATGGTGTGCCGCAGGCGGAACAGCTCGCCGTAACCACGCAGGGCGGCCAGCACGTGCAGCTCCTGGTGCGGCGCGCCCTCGGCGGGCTCCTCGCGCACCAGCGCCAGGATGGCCAACCACGCCAGCGCCGAGCACGCCGCCATGGCGACGAAGCCGGCGCGCCACGAGAGGTGCTCGATCACCCAGGCCAGTGGCGTGCCCGTGAGCAGCAGGCCGATGGAGCCTATCCCCAGCGCCGCACCGTTGACCGCGGCGAAGCGCTCGCCCGCGAAGTGGCGCGCGATGAACACGGTGCACACCAGGAAGGCGGGCGCGCAGCCGATGCCGGTGAGGATCTGCCCGAAGATCAGCATGGGATAGCCATGCGCCGAAGCGGTCACCAGCGAACCGATGGCCGCCAGCGGAAACACGACGACGACGGTGCGACGCGGCCCGTACACGTCGATGCCCATGCCCATGAAGAGCTGCAGCGACGCGAACGAGAAATGAAACGCCGCGGCGAACAGGCCCAGCTGCTGGGGCGTCAGGCCGAATTCATGCTGCAGCGGCGGCGCCATCATGCCGGCCGCCGTGCGAAAGGCCTGGCTCATGCTGAAGCCTGAGATCAGCACCAGGAGCATCGGCCAGGCGCTGCGGGAAGGGGAAGAGGTCGATACGGTCACGCAGGCGCGAGGATAGGCGATGCGCAGTGGCATCCGAAGCGCTGTGTGGCACTGGCGCCGCATGGATTGCGGATCGAGTCCGCAATGACATGGGTGTGCGAAGGCTGTCATGCCGGGCCGAAAGCATGTCATTGCGGGCCTGACCCGCAATCCATCGCCCCGGCCGCGCGATGCCGGGCAACTACAGCTGGACTTCCGCCGCCCCGATGCCTTCGAACACCGCGCGAACGCGATCGCCGGCCTTGGCCTCCAGCAAGCCGCACCACGTCCCGGTCGTGACCACCGTACCCCGCGGCACGGTCGCACCCTGGCGCGTCACGTGCCGCAGCCAGATCGGCAGCAGCCACGCCGGGTCGCCCAGCGACTGCGAGCCGCGGAAGACCTGCGCTGGCGCGTCGCCGATCTGCACGCTGCAGGTCTGGGCATTCCAGTCGCGCGCGGCGAACGCCTGCCACTCGCCCAGCACGAGCGCGCCATGCGATTGCAGGTCGGCCAGCTTGAGCAGCGCGCCAGCCGAGCGCGCCTGCTGCCAGCGCGAGTCGACGATCTCGATCGAGACCGTCATCGCTTCCACCAGCGTCGCCGCGCCCTCGTGCGTGAGCGCCGCGGCATCCTGCGGCGTGACCGCGCGCGCCAAGCGCAACGCCACCTCGGCCTCGATCAGGCGCAGGTTGAAATGGGCGCTGCGCGCATCGGCGGGACTGGGCCACACGTGCTGCGGCGGCAGCGGCGCATGGGTGAGAGCGGCGTCACGGGCGGGACCGCCGGACTTCCAGTACTGCGGCACGGCATTGCCGAACCAGCCGCAGGCGCGCGCCACTTCGTCCTGCACGGCATAGGCGTCGCCGGCGCCCTGCAACAGGCCCTCCAGCGGCACGGCGTCGGCGGGACGCTGGGTGCGATGCGCCTGCACCAGGGCGGCGGCCACGGCCGGCACCGGACTCGTCATGGGATCTCCTCGCGAAAGTGGATGGCCGCGATCCTACTTGCTGGCCAGCTTGTCGCGATTGGCCTGCAGGCGGCGGTCCACCAGCTCCACGATGCCGTCGATCACCGGATGGCGCAGGCCCTTCTGGCGCGCCACCAGTTGCACCAGCTTGTCGGCGCGCTCGATGTAGGCCACGCCGTTCTGCAGGGCGCGCGCCGCGGAGGCGGGACGCGTCAGGCTCTCGGCGGCCGCGGCGTATTTCTCGAAGGGCACCAGGTCGGCGGGCTTGGCACCGAGCTGCACGCACAGGTCGAACACGAAGTCGTACACCGACTTCGACTCGGCGAGGTTGCTGTGCACGGCCTCCTGCGCGGTGCGCATGCCGTCGGCCGTGATGCAGCGGTAGTTGCCCGCCAGCAGCATCGACCACTTGGCCAGCGGCACGAAGATCGAGTCCGACAGGCGCAGCTTCACCGGCAGCTCGATCGGGCCTTCGGGCGCCTTGAAGCGCACGGCGTCGACGTCCTGTTCCAGCTGGCGCAGCAGCGCCGTGTGCTTCGGGTCGTCGAAGCGCGCCACCTTGAAGTTGGTCGGCAGCGTCACCTGCAGCACGTTGACCTGTTCGTCGGGCGGGCGCACCGCCTGCGGGTCGGGGCTGCACAGGGTCAGCAGGCCGGGATCGAACTCGTCCCACACGCTCGGGTCGGTGTAGGCGGGCTTCAGCGCGTCGGCGTCGAGGCCGGGGATGCGGCGGAGGTAGGGCAGCGGCGGCATGTTCATGATCGACATGCAGGGCACGCGGGAGCGCGCGACGGCGGACAGCAGTTCGCGCACGCCGGGCGAGCGGTACTGCGGCTCCTGCATGGCCAGGCCAACCAGGTCGTAGTCGGCGGGGTTGACGTCGCCGGTGCCGGCGGCCGAGACCTTGCCGGGCAGCGCGCGCGAGTCGATCACCACCTGCTCCTTGCGGCCACGCACCGGCATGCGCACGCGAAAGCCTTCGGTGTTGATCAGGTCGGCCTCGGCGGGCAGGCACACCAGCTTGACCTCGTGGCCGGCGAACAGCAGCTTGGAGGCCAGCAGGGAGCCGTACGAGGCGCCGAGGATCAGGATCTTGCGGGGGGTGGTCATGGGTGTCTCCTTCTTTTGTGCAGCTCAAGTCGCGTGGGCGGGATCAGCCCGGCCGAAGACTACGCCCGCGGGAACGCGCATCCAAGGCTAAACGCTTTTGCCCGAAAGCGATGGATTGCGGCGCGTGCTGCACTGCGGCATGCATGCCGGCGGCGATCAGCGCTTTCCCTTGCTGGACGCGGGAGCACTTCCGCGCGTTAATAAAGTTACGTGCGTTCAGTTGCCGCACGGGCCGCGACGGTCGCTTCATCGGCGCTTTACGGCCGGGGTCCAGTCTCCAGACTCGAGGGCCAAGCCATGAAGTCTCGCCACATGAGCGCCATGCACGCCATCAGCCATCGCCGCCCCTGGTACGCCCTGCGCTGGCTGGGCCTGCTGCTGCTGTTGTGCGCCGCGGCGGCCGCGTCCGCGCAGCAGGCGGGGGACCCGCCCGGGCGCGTGGCCGTGGTCACCTTCCGTCAGGGCAGCGTCGTCTACGCGCCGCAGGGCGACGAGGAATGGGTGGAGCTGCCGCAGAACCGGCCGCTCACCGGCGGCGACCGCCTCTGGACCGACCGTGGCGCCCGCGCCGAGCTGCAGATGGGAAGCGCCACCCTGCACGTGGACGGCGAGAGCCACCTGGGACTGAGCGACGTGGACGAGCGCGCGGCGCAGTTCATCCTGCAGCAGGGCTCGATCAATACGCGGGTGCGCGACCTCGCGACCGGCGAGAACTTCGAGGTGGGCACGCCCAACCTCGCCTTCCGTGCCCTGCAACCGGGCGACTATCGCATCGACGTCGACGCGCAGACCGGCGAGACCCGGGTCACGGTGCAAAGCGGCCTTGCCCAGGTGTTCGGCGAAGGCGGCGCGCAGGTGATCCAGATGGGCGCCGGCCAGCAACTGAGTTTCGCCGGCCGCTTCCTGGCGCAGGTGCAGCACCCGGGCTATGCGATCGACGACTTCAGCCTGTGGGCGGCCGAGCGCAACCGGCAGGAGGATCAGTCGATCGCCGCGCGTCACGTGCCGCGCGGCGTGGTGGGCTATAACGAGCTCGATCCCTTCGGCCAGTGGGCCCAGGACCCGAACTACGGGGACGTGTGGTATCCGCAGGTGCCGGTGGCCGATTGGGCGCCGTACCGCTATGGCCACTGGGAATGGATAGCGCCTTGGGGCTGGACCTGGATCGACGACGCCCCCTGGGGCTTCGCGCCCTTCCACTACGGCCGCTGGGCCATGATAGGCAACCGCTGGGCCTGGGTGCCGGGACGCCTGACCGTGCGCCCGGTGTATTCGCCCGCCCTGGTGGAGTTCCTCGGTGACGGCTCCGGCATCGCCGGCTCGCCCGAGGTCGGCTGGTATCCGCTGGCGCCGGGCGAGGCCTGGTACCCGGTGTATGGCACGAGCGTGGCGTACCTGAACTTCGTCAACTTCAACATCAACCTGCGCGGGCAGCCGCGCGGCGCGCACCATCACTTCTGGCGCAATCGTCCGTTCGCGGTGACTGCCATGGGGCAGGACGACTTCCGTCATGGTCGCGCGGTGGATCGGCACCGGCAGCAGGTGCAGCCGCATTTCCTCGGCAGCGCGCAGGTCGGCGTGGTGCCCGGCCGACCAGACCCGCGCTGGCGGCGCGCGGAAGACCAGCAACGCGGATCGCAACTGGCGCCCGCGGCCAACGGCCTGGCCACGCTGCCGCACCCGTTGCCGGGCGGCCGCGAAGCCGCCGCGCCAGCCGTGCGCGACCAGTTCCGCGCCGAGCAGGAGCAGCGTCGCCTGCAGCGCGATGCCGAACGCACCGCCCGCGAGCAGCAGCGGCAGCAGGAAGTCGTGCGCCAGCAAGGCGATGTGCGCGCCCAGCGCGAACAGATCCTGCGCCAGCAGCAGGAGCAGGCGGGTCGCATCGGCGGCGCGCCGCGGGGGCAGCGCGGTGTGGTGCAGGCCCCGCAGCCGGACCCTGCCCAGCGCGAGGCGTGGCTGCGCCAGCGGGAGCAGGACCGCGCCCAACGCCAGGCCGTGCAGCCGCCGCCCCGTGGCTTGGTGCAGCAACCGGTGCAACCGGTCGTGCAGCCGCGGCAGAACCACGTCGCGCCGGAGCACCCGATGCAGTTCGCAGCCCCCCAGCAGCATCTGCAAATGCCGCCGCCGCAAATGCAACAACCGCTGATGCAGCAGCCCCACGTGCAGCACGCCGCGCCGATCGCTCGCAGCGAGGGCGGCTGGCAGCGCGAGGGCGATGCGGAAGGCGTGCACCAGGGCGGAAACGGCGGCGGGCACTGGCGCCACTGACGCGCATGCGCCGGCCCGAAGCGACACCGCATGTCATTGCGGGCTTGACCCGCAATCCACGACGGCGCTCATAGGGGCGCCGCATGGATCCCGGGTCAAGCCCGGGATGACATCCTTCGGCTTCGGGCGGTGCGAACGTTCAGGCCTCTTCCTTCACCTTGTACTGCGACGCCAGCTGCGTCTGCAGGTTGGGCGGCACCGGCTCGTAGTGGCTGAAGGCGATGGTGTAGCGGCCCTGGCCGCCGGTGAGTGAATTCAGGCGCGTCTGGTAGCTCGAAAGCTCCGACAGCGGCGCCTGCGCCAGCACCGTCAGCGCGCCCTCGGTGTCCGCGCGCGTGCCGCTCACCTGGCCACGCCGCGAGGCGAGGTCGCCGGTGATGTCGCCCATGTTGTCTTCCGGGGCGGCGATCTCCACGTCGACGATCGGCTCCAGCAGGCAGGGACGCGCCGCCTGCACGGCCGCCACCAGCGCCTTCTTGGCGGCGGTGACGAAGGCGATCTCCTTGCTGTCCACGGTGTGGCTCTTGCCGTCGTAGACCACGCACTTCAGGTCCACCACCGGATAGCCCGCCACCACGCCTTCCTCCATCGCCTGCCGCACGCCCTTTTCGACGGCGGGCATGAAGTTGTGGGGAATGGCGCCGCCCTTGACCTCGTCGACGAACAGGAAACCGGTGCCGCGCGGCAGCGGCTCGATGCGCAGGTACACCTCGCCGAACTGGCCGGCGCCACCCGTCTGCTTCTTGTGGCGGTGATGGCCCTCCGCCGCGGCGGTGATCGTTTCGCGGTAGGCAATACGCGGGGGCCGCGTGTCGACCTGGCAGTTGTGCACGTCGGCCAGGCGATCCAGCAGCGTGCGCAGGTGCAGCTCGCCCAGCCCGTAGACCACCGTCTCGTTGGTGCTGGCCACGTGGTCCACGTGCAGGCAGGGGTCCTCGCTCACCAGCTTCAGCAGGATGTCGTGCAGCCGCTGTTCGTCACCGCGCCGCTTGGGCGAGATCGCGAGCCCGTGCACGGGCAGCGGGAACTGCAAAGGCTTGAGGTGGATGTGCGAGTCTTCGGCGGCGTCGTGCAGTACCGCGTCGTAATGCAGCTCCTCCACCTTGGCGATCGCGCACAGGTCGCCCGGCACCGCCTTTGCCACCTCCTGCAGCTCCTTGCCTTGCAGCATGAAGAGGTGGCCGACCTTGAAAGGGCGCCGGCCGTCTCCCACGTACAGCTGGCTGTCGCGCGTGATGGTGCCCTGGTGCACGCGGATCACGCCCATCTTGCCGACGTAAGGGTCCTGCGTGATCTTGAAGACGTGGGCCAGCACGTGCTTGTCGGCATCGGGCAGCGCACGGATCGGCTTTGCCGCATCGCCCTCGCCTTCGAGAAAGGCCGGCGGATTGCCCTCGCTCGGATCGGGCAGCAAGCGCTCGATGACATCCAGCAACTCCGGCACGCCGGCGCCGGTGCGCGCGGAGACGAAGCAGATCGGCACCAGGTGGCCTTCGCGCAGCGCCTGCTCCAGGGGCGCGTGCAGCTCGGAGGGATCGACGTCGCCGTCGTTCAGATAGCGCTCGACGAAAGCGGCGTCGACTTCCACCACCTGTTCGACCAGCGCGCGATGCGCCGCCGCCACCGAGGAGAAGTCCGGTGGCGGGCCGTCGTCGTCCATCTTCCAGAAGCAATCGAGCACCCGCTCGCCTTTTTGCGAGGGCAGGTTCACCGGCAGGCACTCGCGCCCGAACGCAGCCTGGATTTCACCGACCAGCGCTTCCAGGTTCACGCCCTGGGCGTCGATGCGATTGACGATGATGATTCGGTCCCGCTCGCGCTGCTGCGCCCACTCCATCATCCGCACGGCCATCGGTTCGACACCGGTGGCCGCGTTGATGACGATGGCCGCCGTCTCCACCGCCTCCAGTGCGGGCAGCGACTGGCCGAGGCAGTCGCCGGCACCGGGGGTGTCGATCAGGTGGGTGGTGATGTCACGGTGGGTGAAGTGCAGCAGCGTCGCATTGAGCGAGCGCAGCGCCTTCTTCTCGAGGGGGTCGTGGTCGGACACCGTGCTGCCCTTTTCCACGCTGCCGGGTGCGCCCACCGCCCCGGCCTTCCACAGCAAGGCTTCGGCCAGGCTGGTCTTGCCCGCGGCGCTCGGACCCACGAGGGCCACGGTGCGCCGTGAGGCGATCTCGCGATGAGTAGCCACAAGGCCCTCCTGCAACACATGGGAAGGCCATGCTACGGCGCGCCTTCGTGTGTCGCAACGCCTGCAACTCGACCGTGAGGGCAGGGGCTTTCCCTGAGACCCGAACTGGCCGATCGGTGTCAGCCGAGCCGCAACGCGGCAATGCCGGCCAGGATCGCGGCCGTGCCCAGCGCCCGCCGGGGCGTAAACGCCTCGTGCAGTTGCCAGGCGCCGATCAGGGCGGCAAACAGCACCGAAGTTTCGCGCAGGGCGGCAATGGTGGCCACCGGCGCGCGCGTCATGGCCCACAGCGCGATGCCATAGGAGCCCAGCGAGGCGGCGGCGCCCAGCGACGCGACCGGCGCGCGCCGCAGCGCATGCGCGCGCACGGCCGGCCAGCCGCGCCGGGCCAGCACCAGCATACCGAAGGGCAAGCCGTTCAGCAGGAACACCATGGCCACGTAGCCCACCGCATTGCCGCTGACGCGCACGCCATGGCCGTCGATCACGGTATAGAGCGCGATCACTCCTGCGTTGGCCAGCGCCAGCATGACCGCGCGGCCGGACTCCAGCCCGTGGCGCGACAGGCCGAGCACGAGCACGCCGCAGCTCACGCCCAGCACACCGATCCAGCCGACCGTCGAGAGCGGCTCACCGAAAGCCGCAACCGAAGTCATTGCCACCAGCAGCGGCGCCGCCCCCCGCATCAAGGGATAGGTCAGCGCCAGTTCGCCATGGCGATAGGCCGCCGTCAGCAGGCCGTAGTAGCCGACGTGCAGCGTCGCGCTAGCGATCAGCCAGGGCCAGGCGCTCGTGGCGGGGAGGCCGGCGGCCAGCAGCAGAGGCAGCGCGAACACTGCACCGATGAGGTTGAGCAGCGCCGTGTCCAGCGCCTTGTCGGCCGCCGATTTGACCAGCGCATTCCAGCCCGCGTGCAGCAGGGCGCCAAAGAGCACCGCCAGGGCGACCGGCCAGGTCAGGTTCATGCGCTGGGAGCGAACGGCATGCGCGGATCATCGCCCAAACGGCCCCGCTCGCCGCCCAGAAGCGCTAGCATTTTCCCGGGGCGGCTGTGCTCCGCAGGGAGACCCGATTTGGCGAACACCACGACGCACCCCGCGATCGAGAAGCTGCGCAAGGCAGGGGCCACCAAGGTGAAGGTGGCGGTCAGCGACATCGATGGCGTGCTGCGGGGCAAGTACCTGCATATCGACAAGTTCGAAGGCGCGGCGGAGGGCGGCTTCGGTTTCTGCGACGTCGTGCTGGGCTGGGACATGCTGGACGTGACCTACGACAACACCACGGTCACCGGCTGGCAGCATGGCTATCCCGACGCGCTGGCGCGCATCGACCTGGGCACCGCGCGCAACGTGCCCTGGGACAACAACGTGCCCTTTTTCCTGGGCGAGTTCGTCAATGCCGACAACTCGCCGCATCCGCTGTGCCCGCGCCAGACCTTGAAGCGCGTGCTGGCGCGCGCCGAGAAGCTCGGCTTCCAGCCCATGTGCGGGATGGAATTCGAGTGGTTCAATTTCCGCGAAACGCCGCAGAGCTGGGCCGAGAAGAACGGCCAGCCGCCGCAGACGATCACGCCCGGCATGTTCGGCTACTCGCTGCTGCGCATGGCCGACAACCCCGCTTATTTCAACGCGCTGATGGACGAGATGCTGGCCTTCAACGTGCCGATCGAAGGCCTGCACACCGAGACGGGGCCGGGCGTCTACGAGGTGGCCATCGCTTTCTCGCCGGCGCTGGAGCAGGCCGACCGCGCGATCCTGTTCAAGACCGGCGCGCGCGAAATCGCCAAGCGCTTCGGCATCATGCCGACCTTCATGGCCAAGTGGAGCCAGAACTATCCGGGCTGCAGCGGTCACATCCACCAGAGCCTGTCGGACGGCAAGACCAACCTGTTCCACGACGCGAACGCGCCGCGCAAGATGTCGTCGCTGTTCGAAAGCTATCTGGCCGGCCAGGTCGCCTGCATGATGGAGTTCGGGCCCATGCTGTGGCCCACCATCAACAGCTACAAGCGCCTGGTCGACGGCTTCTGGGCGCCGGTCAAGCCGACCTGGGGGATCGACAACCGCACGGCCAGCTTCCGCGTGCTGGCCGGCTCGCCCAAGGCCACGCGGCTGGAGACGCGCTGCCCCGGCTCGGACGTGAATCCCTATCTCGCGATGGCCGCCGTGCTGGCAGCCGGCCTGCACGGGGTCGAGAAGGGACTGAAGCTCACGGCGCCACCGATCACCGGCACCAACCAGGGCGGCGAGGACGTGCCGCGGGCGCCGCGCACATTGATCGAGACCACGCGCGTCTTCCAGCAGTCCCAGATCGCCCGCGACTGGCTGGGCGACGCCTTCGTCGACCACTTCGCCGCCACCCGCGACTGGGAATGGCGGCAGTGGCAGGACGGCGTGACCGACTGGGAATTGAAACGCTACTTCGAAGTGATCTGATGGAAATCCGCCGGCTCGCCCCCGCCGATGGCCCGGCCTACCGGGCGCTGCGCCTGCGGGCGTTGCGCGAGCATCCCGATGCCTTCACCTCCAGCTACGAGGAGGACGTGCAGCAGCCGCTGCAGGTGAGCTTCGCGCGGCTCGCATCGCCGCTCTATGCCTTCTGGGGCGCCGTGCAGGGCGACGAGCTGTACGGCATGGTCGGCCTCGAGCACGAGCAGCGCGCCAAGAACCGGCACAAGGGCAGCGTGATCGGCATGTACGTCACCCCGGAAGTCACCGGGCAAGGCGTCGGCCGTGCGCTGCTGCAGGCGCTCGTTGTGCATGCGCGCGGCGCGGGCATCGCCTCGCTGGTGCTGACCGTCACCGAGGGCAACGCGCATGCGTGGCGGCTGTACGCCGGCGCCGGCTTTCGCAGCTTCGGCATCGAGCCCGATGCGATCCGCGTGGAGGGACAGCCCTTCGCCAAGAACCACATGCACCTGGACCTGAGCCAAGCACCATGAGCCTTGCCAATTTCTCCTTTCCCACCGCCGTCCAGTTCGGCGCCGGCGCCCGCAAGGAGGTGCGCAAGCACCTGCAGGAGCAGGGGCTCGCGCGGCCCCTGATCGTCACCGACCGGGCCCTGGCGGCGCTGCCGGTGCTCACCGAATTCCAGTCGCATCTGCAGGGCCTCGAGGTCGCGGTGTATGGGGGCGTGTTCGGCAATCCGACGGCAAGCCAGGTGATGGCCGGCGCGGCGGCCTACCGCGCGCACGACGCCGATTGCGTGATCGGCTTCGGCGGCGGCGCGGCGCTGGACGTGGCCAAGGTGGTCGGCCTCGCCGCGACGCACGAAGGCGACATCATCGAGTACGCGTGGGACCATCCGAAGGTGCGATCCATCCGCGCGGCGCTGCCGTATTTCGTTGCGCTGCCAACGACCTCCGGCACCGGCTCCGAAGTCGGCCGCTCCTCCGTGATCAGCGAGGATGCGACGCATCTGAAACGCGTGGTGTTCAGTCCGCTGATCCTGGCGAAAAAAGTGTTTGCCGATCCCGAGTTGACGCTGGGTCTGCCCGCGCACGTGACGGCCGCGACCGGCATGGACGCGCTCACGCACAACATCGAGAGCTATCTCTCTCCGGCGTACCATCCGCTGTGCGACGGCATCGCGCTGGAAGGCACGCGCATCGCGGCCCGCTCCCTGGTGCGCGCGGTGCGCGAGCCGGCCAACCTGCAGGCGCGCAGCGACATGATGATGGCCTCCATGATGGGCGCGATCGCCTTCCAGAAGGATCTGGGCGCCGTGCACTCCTGCGCCCACGCGCTGGGCGCCGTGTGCGACCTGCACCATGGCCTGGCCAATGCGCTGATGATCGAGACCGTGCTGGCCTGGAACCTGGAGGCCGCGCCCGACAAGTTCGAGGAACTGGCACACGTCTGCCGCGTGAGCGGCGGCGGCCCGGGCCTGGTGCGCTGGCTCGGCCACCTGAAGCAGCAGGTTGGCATCACGGGCACGCTGTCTTCGCATGGCGTGAAGCAGGAGCAGATCCCGCAACTCGTGAAGATCGCGGTGCAGGACATCTGCCACCAGACCAATCCGCGACCGGTGACCGCGCAGGACTTCGAGCGGCTGTTCGCGGCCGCGATGTGACGCGATGGACCGCCTGAAGATCGGCATCTCCGCCTGCTTCTTCCACCCGGACGAGGGGCGCAAGGCCGCGCCTTCCAAGACGCTGCTGTGGATCGAGCAGTCGACCGCCCACTGGGTGATGTCCGAGGGCGCGCTGCCGGTGATGATCCCCTCGTTCGCTGGCGAAACCTTTCGCGGCGCGGTGGACGTGGCCGACTATGCGCAATGGCTCGACGGCCTGTTGATGCACGGCGGCGCCGACGTCTGGCCGGGCAGCTACGGTGAGGAGCCGCTGCGCCCCGAATGGAACGGCGACCGCATTCGCGACCAGTACGAGATCGGCCTGGTCCAGGCCTTCAGCGCCGCCGGCAAGCCGGTGTTCGGCATCTGCCGCGGCCTGCAGTTGATCAACGTGGCGCACGGCGGCACCCTGTTCCAGGACATCACGACGCAAAAGCCCGGTGCGCTGGTGCATCGCGATGCGGCGATCTACGACCTCAACTTCCACGAGGTCGACATCCTGCCGCGCACGCGCATGGCGCAGCTGCTGCCCCCGGGGCGCCACAAGATCAACAGCGTGCACCACCAGGGCGTGAAGGACGTCGCGCCCGGCTTCGCCGTCGAGGCCGTCTCGCCGGAGGACGGCGTGGTCGAAGCGATCCGCCGCACGGACGGCCCGTGGGTCGCCGCCGTGCAATGGCATCCCGAATTCCATCGCCCCGAGCTGGGTGTCGTCGACGACACGCCGCTCCTGCGCGACTTCCTGGCGGCCGCTCGCTCGGCCCGAAGCTCGCCGGGCCGCCCCAAGACCGAAGACCGCAGTGCGTAGCACGGAGGCTTCCCATCTCATCATGAGCACCCTCTCCATCTACAACCCCGCCACCGGCCACCGGATCGTCGAACTGCAGGCCGACGATCCCGCATCGGTAGCCGCCAGGACGCAGGCCGCCCGCGCCGCGCAACCCGCGTGGGCCGCGCGGCCGCTGGCCGAGCGCAAGCGCTGCATCGAGGGCTTTCGCGCCGGGGTCGTGCGCGACCTGGAGCGGCTTGCGCAGGTGATGACGCGCGAGACCGGCAAGCCGATCCGCATGTCGCGCAACGAGCTGAACGGCCTGCTGCCGCGGATCGATTTCTTTCTGGCGCAGACCGAGCCGGCGATCGCGGCCGAGACCGTGTTCGACGAAGGCGGCATGCGCGAGCAGATCCAGCATGAGCCGCTGGGGCTGGTCGCCAACATCTCCGCGTGGAACTATCCGTGGTTCGTCGGCTGCAACGTGATCCTGCCGGCGCTGCTGACCGGCAACGCGGTGCTGTACAAGCCCTCCGAATATTCGACGATGACCGGGCAGGAGATCGCGCGCCTGCTGCACGAGGCGGGGGTGCCGCAGGAGGTGATGGCCTGCCTGGTCGGTGGCGGCGAGGTCGGCGCCGCGCTGCTGGCGCAGCCGGTGGACGGCGTGTTCTTCACCGGCTCGCATGCCACCGGACGGCGCATCGCCGAGGCGATGGGCAGTCGCTTGGTCAAGCTGCAACTGGAGCTGGGAGGCAAGGACCCGACCTACGTCTGCGACGACGCCGATGCGCAGACCGCGGCCGAATCGCTGGCCGATGGCGCGATGTACAACACCGGCCAGAGTTGCTGCTCGGTCGAGCGCATCTACGTGCACGAGAAGATCCACGACGCCTTTGTCGAACACTTCGTTCGCACGGTGCGGGGCTTTCGCCTGGGCGACCCCGCCAGCGAGGACACCTACATCGGTGCCATCACGCGCGCGCCGCAGCTCGATGTGCTCGAGTCGCAAGTGGAGGACGCGCTTGCCAAGGGCGCGACCTTGCAGGCGGGCGGCGAGCGCCGCATCGGCGAGGGCAACTGGTTCGATGCCACCGTGCTCACCCATGTGGACCACACGATGGACATCATGCGCGAGGAAAGCTTCGGCCCGGTGATCGGCATCCAGAAGGTCGCCGGCGATGCGGAAGCCGTGCGCCTGATGAACGACACGCGCTACGGCCTGACCGCCGGCGTCTACACGCCCGACGAAGAGCGCGCGCGCCGCATCCTGGCGCAGGTGCACGCGGGCAGCGTCTACTGGAACTGCTGCGACCGCGTCAGCCCGCGGCTGCCGTGGAGTGGCGTGGGCGATTCAGGCGTGGGGCTGACGCTGTCGAAGTACGGGATCCAGACCTTCACGCGGACGAAGGCGTGGCATTTGCGGCAGGCTTGAATTGATTTGCCCCTTCCCCCTCCGGGGGAAGGCTGGGATGGGGGCGCACCCCGCACACATCTGAAACGCCGGAGCGCCCCCACCCCAACCCTCCCCCGGTGGGGGAGGGAGTAAAACCAATCAAATCCACTGCCCGTCGCGCAGCTCCCTCGTGAGCCAGGCGCAGAAAATCGGCGCTGCCACCAACCCCGGCACGCCGAAGGCCGCTTCCATCAGCAGCATCGAGGCGAGCATGGCGTAGGTGGGCACGTTGGTGCGGCCGCCGACGATGCGCGCGTTGAGGAAGTATTCGAGCTTGTGGATCACCACCAGGAAGCCCAGCGAAGCGATGCCGAGCCACACCGACACCGTCAGCGCCGCCACCGTGACCGCCGCATTCGACAGCAGGTTGCCGATGATGGGCACCAGGCTGGCAAAGAAGGTGAAGCCCACCAGCGTCGGCCCGAGCGGCACGCGATAGCCCAGCATCGGCAGCACCACCAGCAGGTAGATCCCGGTGAGCGTCGCATTGATGAAGGCGATGCGCAGCTGCGCCGCGAACACGTCCCCGAAGGCCGCGGCCAACTGCAGCATGCGCGCCCGCGCCAGCACCACCAGCGGCCGCCGCGACGTCTCCTGCGGCGCGCTCCTGCGGGCCGTCGCGGCCATCAAGCCGATCGCCAGGCCGATGATGATGTGCACCAGGATCTTGAGCACCATGCCGCTCCAGCGCTGCACGTCGTGCGCATGCCCGCGCAGCCACTCGCTCACGGCGTGCTGCATCGCGTCGGCCGATTGCGGCAGGCGCTCGACGATCCACGTCGGCGCCGTGACGCGGACCTGGTCCAGCGTGTCGGCCAGCAATTGCATCAGCCGACCGAGGCCGCCGGACCGGAACAGCAGCTCGGTGGCCGCGAGCACCGCGCCGGTGAGGACGGCCACGGTCGCCGACACCAGCAACCAGCGCACGGCGCGCTTCTTCCACGAGCCCTGGGCCGGGCCGGTGAAGACTCGCACGCGCCGGTAGAGCACGAAGCCGGCGAGACCGGCGAACAGCGCGGACAGCAGGTTCAGCCACAGCACCAGCAGCAGGGCGGCGCCCGCCAGCACGATGCTGCGCAGGCGCAGCGCCTCCAGCGCTGGCTGGGGCGTGGTCTCGGAAGGGGTGAGGGGCCTTTTCACCGGGGCATTGTGCCCCGCGCATGACGCGGCAGGCGGCCCTTGCCCGGCAAGTGCTGCGCGACTGAAGATCGCGTGGACGAGATGCGGCGGCCGGGGGAGCGCCCCCACCCCAGCCCCCCCCCGGCGGGGGAGGGTGCAAGGCACTATTCGGCGGCGGAGAGGTGCTTGCCCACGATGCCGGCCAGTTCGAACATCGTGACCTGTGCCTTGCCGAACACCGGCCGCAACTTCTCGTCGGCGTTGATCGAGCGCTTGTCCTTGGCGTCCTGCAGGCCCTTGGCCTTGATGTAGTCCCAGATCCGCTTGATCACCTCGGTGCGCGCGATCGGCTCGTTGCCGACCACGGCCGCGAGTTCGGGGCTGGGCCTGAGGCCGGCGCCGGTCTTGCGCGGCGCCTTGGCCTCCGTCGCCTTCTTCGCGGCCGGTGCCTTCTTCGCCACCGCCTTCTTGGCGACGGCCGATTTCGCGGCCTTGGCCGTGGCCTTGTACGGCGCCGGCGGTTCCTTGGCTTTCGCGCGGCTCGCAGCCGTCGTCTTCGTCGCTGCGCCCGCCGTCTTGCGCGGCGGGAATTTCGAGGCCCGCGGTTCGAATTCGAAGTTCACCTTGCCGGCCTCCGCATCCCAGGCCAGGAAGGCCTTGAAGGGGCGGCGCGTGCGCATCGAGATGAACTTGTCCAGCAGGTCGGTCTTGCCGGTCGCCAGCAGCTTGGCCATCTGCTCGCGCTCCACCGGCTGCTGCAGGATGATCTTGCCGCTGCGGAAATCGCAGGTGGGCGTGGAATGCTCCTGCGTCGGCACCGCGCGCTCGCACACGTAGTTGCTGCCCCACTCGAAGACGCGGTGGCCGCACTTGGGACACGGACCCAGCGGGTCCTGCGCCGAGAGGTCGACGATCTCGCCGGTCTCGGACGGGTCCTTGCCCTCGCCGAAGTCGAACTCCAGCTTCCAGTTCTTTTCTTCCTCGTCGAAGGCCAGCGCCAGTTCGGCCGTGAACGGCCAGCCCGCTTTCGAGCGGAAGCCCTGCAGCGGGCCGATGCGCTTGTCGCGCAGGAAGGTCTCGACTTCCTCGAGCTCGAAGGCGCGGCCGGCGGGGATCTTCGTGAACGAGAAGCCGCAGGGCTCCTGGCCCGCCTTGCCCACGCAGTTGTAGCGACGGTAGCTCTCCTGCACCACGCCGCCGCAATTGGGGCAGGCCGTCTTCAGCGTGGCGTAGTCGCCCGGCACCGTGTCGCGGTCGTACTCCTTGGCCTTCATGACGATGCGCTTCGTCATGTCGGCGATCTCGAGCATGAACTGGTCGCGCGACAGCTTGCCGTGCTCCATCTGCGCCAGCTTGTATTCCCACTCGCCGGTGAGCTCCGGCTTGCTCAATTCCTCGACGCCGAGGCCGCGCAACAGCGTCATCAGCTGGAAGGCCTTGGCGGTCGGGATCAGCTCGCGGCCTTCGCGCAGCATGTACTTCTCGTTGATCAGGCCTTCGATGATGGAGGCGCGCGTGGCCGGCGTGCCCAGGCCTTTTTCCTGCATCGCCTCGCGCAGTTCGTCGTCCTCCACGAACTTGCCCGCGCCTTCCATCGCGCCGAGCAGCGTCGCTTCGCTGTAGCGCGCCGGCGGCCGCGTCTTCAGGCCCTTGGCCTCGACGCTCTCGGCGGGCACCTGCTCGCCCGGCTTCACCGGCACGAGGTTCTGGCCCTTGTCGCCTTCCTTGGCGTCCTCCACCTCGGCGGCCGCTTCCTTGCCGTAGATGGCCAGCCACCCCGGGCGGACCAGCACCTTGCCCTCGGTGCGGAAGTGATGGCCGGCTGCCTGGCTGATGCGCGTCGTCACCATGGATTCGGCGCTCGGGAAGAACACCGCCAGGAAGCGCCGCACCACCAGGTCGTAGACCTTCTGTTCCGCCTCGGACAGGCCGCTGGGCGCCTGCAGCGTGGGGATGATGGCGAAGTGGTCGGACACCTTGCTGTCGTCGAACACCCGCTTGATCGGCTTGACGTAGCTCTCGTCGATCGCCTGCTGCGCGAACGGCGCCAGGTGCCGCATGCCGCTGCCGGCCAGCATGCCCATGGTGTCGTGCACCACCGCCACATAGTCCTGCGGCAGGTGGCGCGAGTCGGTCCGCGGATAGGTCAGGGCCTTGTGCCGCTCGTACAGCGACTGGGCCAGCGCCAGCGTGGTCTTGGCCGAATAGCCGAAGCGGCCGTTGGCCTCGCGCTGCAGCGAGGTCAGGTCGAACAGGCCGGGCGCGGCCTGCGTGCTGGGCTTGGATTCTTCGGTGACGGTCGCCAGCTGGCCACGTGCCGCCTGCGCGATCGCCTGCGCGTCGTGCTCGTTCCAGACGCGGTCGGCGCGCTTCTCGGCGTCCTCGGGGTCCTTCTTCCACTTGGGGTCGAACCACTTGGCCGGATAGTTGCCCGCCTCGGCGGCGAAGCTGGCATGGATCTCCCAGTAGTCGCGGCTGATGAACTTGCGGATCTGCTCCTCGCGTTCCACCACGATCGCGAGCGTCGGCGTCTGCACGCGGCCCACGGTGGTGAGGAAGAAGCCACCGTCGCGCGAATTGAAGGCGGTCATGGCGCGCGTGCCGTTGATGCCCACCAGCCAGTCGGCCTCCGAGCGCGAGCGCGCCGCGTGCGCCAGGCCTTCCATCTGCCGGTTGCTGCGCAGCTTGTCGAAGCCGTCGCGGATCGCCTGCGGCGTCATCGACTGCAGCCACAGGCGCTTGACCGGCTTGACCGGGCCGCCCTTCTTGCCGGCGCCGGCGCCGTCGCTGCCGAAGGCGTACTGCTCGATCAGGCGGAAGATCAGCTCGCCCTCGCGGCCCGCGTCGCAGGCGTTGACCAGGTCGGTCACGTCCTTGCGCTTGGCCAGCCTGACCACCGCGTTCAGGCGCGTCTTGGTCTTGTCCACCGGCTTCAGGTCGAAGTAGGGCGGGATCACCGGCAGGTGGGCGAAGCTCCACTTGCCGCGCTTGACGTCGAATTCCTCCGGCGCGTGGATCTCCACCAGGTGGCCCACGGCGCTGGTGACGATGTACTTGTCGCTCTCGAAGTACTCGTCGTGCTTCTCGAACTTGCCGGCCACGGGCGTCAGCGCCCGGACGATGTCCTGGGCGACAGAGGGTTTCTCGGCGATGACTAGTGTCTTGGTGCTCACGGTCTCTCAGACCGGGCGCCTTGCGGCGCCCTGTTCCTCGGTGTTCTTACAATCGCGCTTTTCCTCGCGCATGTACGCGCACGCGCCTGCGCACGTGTACGAATTCAAGTTAACAGATTTTTTTCCAATGCCCGTCCAGACCGCATCCAAGACCAACCGCAGAATCCAGGTCCGCAAGTCGGGCGTGCACGGCAAGGGCGTCTTCGCGCTGCAGGATATTCCCGAGGGCGAGACGCTGATCGAATATGTCGGCGAGATCATCACGTGGAAGGAGGCACAGCGGCGCCATCCCTGGAATCCGGAAGACCCGAACCATACCTTCTACTTCCACGTCGACGAAGACCGGGTGATCGACGCCGCCCACGGCGGCAATGCCTCGCGCTGGATCAACCATTCGTGCAACCCCAACTGCGAAGCCGACGAGCAGGACGGCCGCGTGTTCATCAAGAGCCTGCGCAACATCGAGGCAGGGGAAGAGCTCAACTACGACTACGGCCTGATCATCGACGAGCCGTACACGAAGAAGCTGAAGGCGGAGTATCCCTGCTGGTGCGGCAGCGAGAATTGCCGCCGGACCTTGCTGGCGCCCAAGCGCAGGGGGAAATGATCCGCTGGCCCGCCGAAGCCATCTGGGAAGCCGTCGCCCCTCTGCTGCCCGGCTTCACCGTCGAAGTCCTGCCTGAGCTGGACTCCACCAACAGCGAGCTGATGCGCCGCGCGCGCTCGGGCCAGACCGAGCCCGTGCTGCTGGTGGCGGAGCGGCAGACCGCCGGCCGCGGCCGGCTCGGGCGCGACTGGCACAGCGGCGCCGGAGATTCCCTGACTTTTTCCCTGGCCCTGCCGTTGGCCCCGGCGGACTGGGCGGGCCTCTCGCTCGCAGTGGGTGCCAGCATCGCGGAGAACCTGCACCCGGCCGTGCGGCTGAAATGGCCCAACGACCTGTGGCTGAGCGATCGCAAGCTCGGCGGCATCCTGATCGAGACGGCCGGTTTTGTCGATGCAGGCGGCGCGCGCCAAGCCGTGATCGGCGTCGGCCTGAACATCGCGCCGCGCCCGGCAGCCGGCCTCTCGACCCCGCCCGCCTGCGTGCGCGAACTGCTGCCGCAGGCGGACGCTGCCTCGGTGCTGCAGCGCGTCGCACCCGCGCTGGTGCGGGACGTGCTGGCCTTCCAGCAGGCTGGCTTCGCGGCCTTCCGCCTCCGCTTCGAGGCGCGCGACGCGCTGCGCGATCGTGCCGTGACGCTCAGCGACGGCACCGCCGGCACCGCCCATGGCGTCAGCGACTCGGGAGCCTTGCTGGTGCATACTGCGGCCGGCCTGCAGGCCATCGCCAGCTCGGAAGTGAGCGTGCGGCCGGCGGCCCCCTAAGCCCTCATGCTGCGCCTGATCGTCCTGCTCCTGCTGCTGGCCAACGGCGGCTTCTATGCCTGGTCCCAGGGGCTGCTGCTGCCGTGGGGCGTCGGGCCCACGCAGCAATCGGAGCCGCAGCGCGTCGCACAGCAGATCCAGCCCGAGACCGTGCGGGTGCTCTCGCCGCAGGAGCTTGAGCAGCTTCAGACCCAACTGGCGCAGGCGCCGCGTCCGCCCGAATGCCTGCAGACCGCGGCACTGGACGCTGGCCAGCTCGCGCCGGTGCGCAGCGCCCTGGAGCCCTGGCCCGCCGGCTCGTGGCGGCTTGATCCCGTCAGCGATCCGGCGCGCTGGATCGTCTACATGGGCAAGTTCGCCGGGGCTGAACAGGTGGCGCGCAAGCGCGCCGAGCTGCGCCAGCTGGGGATCTCCTTCGAGGCGCTGACCAATCCCGAGCTCGAGCCGGGGCTCTCGCTGGGAGGCTTCGCGAGCGAGGATGATGCGATCCAACAGATGGAGGCGCTCGCTGCCAAGGGCGTGCGGACCGCGCGCGTCGTGCAGGAGCGCCCCGAGCAGCGCGGCCAGCGCCTGACGCTGCCGGCGGTCGACGATGCCCTGCGGCCGCGGCTGGATGCGCTCAAGACCGTGCTGAACACGACGCCCCTGCGGCCCTGCCGCTGACCAAGGAGACCTGACGTGACCATGAAGCTCTATTTCGCCCCGGGCGCCTGTTCCTTCGTGCCGCACAGCCTGCTGGAAAGCGCGGGCGCGGAGTTCGAGCCGGTCATGGTCAAGCTGCACAAGGGCGAGCAGAACGAGCCCGCCTACCGCGCGATCAATCCGCGCGGCCAGGTGCCGGTGCTGGTGGACGAGGGCGAGACGATCACGCAGATCGTCGCCATCGTTCAGTACCTCGATGCGAAGTTCCCGCAGCAGCAGTGGCTGCCGCGCGAGCTGAAACCGCGCACCCGCGTGCTGGAGACCCTGGCCTGGATGAACAACACCGTGCACCCGACCTTCACGCACGTGTTCATGCCCTTCAAGTACGCGCAGACGGCAGCGGCACAGGCGGAGCTGAAGGTCTTCAACGCCGGGACCTACGAACTCCTGCTGGGAGACATCGAGGTCATGGCGCAGCAGGTGGCGGATGCCGGCCAAGCCTTCCTCGGCGGCGAACGCTTCGGGCCGCTGGACGCCTACGCCCTGACGCTGCTGCGCTGGGGCGGCTTCGCGCAGATCGACCCGACGGGCTTCCCGCGCCTGTGGGCGCACGTGCAGAAGGTGGCGCAGTTGCCGGGAGTGGCGCGCGCGATCGAGCGGGAGCGGCTGCAGTTGAATTTGTACAAGCCGGATAGCCGCGGGACCGCCGCCTAGGCTGTGCCGCCCGCGTACGCCTCCAGGCCGATCGCGACCACCGCGGCCACGTCCGCGCCCACTTCGCTGCGGAATTCCCGCTCTGCCTGCGCCACGGCGTCCTTGAAGGCCTTCAGCCACGCCAGGCCAGCGGCCGTGAAGCACACCAGCCGCGCGCGGGCATCGCGCGGGTCCGGCTCGCGGGTGACCAGGCCCCAGGCCTCGCACTGGTCGACCAGGTCGCCCATCGCCTGCTTGCTCATGCCGGCCCGCTGCGCCAGGTCGACCAGCCGCGTGCCGCCCAGTTCCAGGTGGCGCGTGATGTGGATGTGCGCGGCGCTGACCTGGGCGCGCGCCGCCAGGTTGGACAGCGCCAGCGGCACGTCGACGTCGTGCGCCATCAGGTGGAGCACGCGCGCATCGAACCGGCGCCCGGCTTCACCGAGCAGGCGGCCGAGGTGGGTCAGCCGCCAGCCTTCTTCGTGAACTGTCATACTGGAATCGTAAGGCAGACTGACCAAAAATCCTGTTGTCTTGCGGAGACCGCGCTCGTTATAGTACTGGCCATGCATCCAGCCTGTGCTTAAAGTCAGAGGCTGGGGCCCACACCAACCACGGAATCGAATGCCCAGGAGAAACGACATGGATGCCCAGGTCAAGGGAAGCAAGGTCGCCCCGGCGGCGGACAGCGAAAAGGCCAAGGCGCTGCAGGCAGCGCTGGCGCAGATCGAGAAGCAGTTCGGCAAGGGAACGATCATGCGTCTCGGCGAAGGCGAGAAGATCGAGGACATCCAGGTGGTGTCCACCGGCTCGCTGGGCCTCGACATCGCGCTGGGCGTCGGCGGCCTGCCGCGCGGGCGCGTCGTGGAAATCTACGGCCCCGAATCGTCCGGCAAGACCACGCTCACGCTGCAGGTCATCGCCGAGATGCAGCGCCAGAACGGCACCTGCGCCTTCGTCGACGCCGAGCACGCGCTCGACATCCAGTACGCGCAGAAGCTGGGCGTCACCGTGTCCGACCTGCTGATCTCGCAGCCCGATACCGGTGAGCAAGCGCTCGAGATCGTCGACAGCCTGGTGCGCTCCGGCGCCGTCGACCTGATCGTCATCGACTCCGTGGCGGCGCTGGTGCCCAAGGCGGAAATCGAAGGCGAGATGGGCGACTCCCTGCCCGGCCTGCAGGCCCGCCTCATGAGCCAGGCGCTGCGCAAGCTCACCGCGTCGATCAAGCGGACCAACTGCATGGTCATCTTCATCAACCAGATCCGCATGAAGATCGGCGTGATGTTCGGCAGCCCCGAGACCACCACCGGCGGCAACGCGCTGAAGTTCTACGCCTCCGTGCGCCTCGACATCCGCCGCACCGGCACGATCAAGAAGGGCGAAGAGGCCATCGGCAACGAGACCAAGGTGAAGGTGGTCAAGAACAAGGTGGCGCCCCCGTTCAAGACGGCCGAATTCGACATCCTGTTCGGCGAGGGCATCAGCCGCGAGGGCGAGGTCATCGACATGGGCGTGGCCAACCAGGTGCTGGAGAAGTCGGGCGCCTGGTACGCCTACAACGGCGAGAAGATCGGCCAGGGCCGCGACAACGCGCGCGAGTTCCTGCGCGAGAACCCCGAACTGGCGCGCGAGATCGAGAACAAGGTGCGCGAGCAGCTGGAGATCCCGCTGCTGCCGGCGGACGTCACGACCGCCGAGTAAGGGGACGCTTTCCGCATGGCCTTCGGGCAGCTGTCGCTCAAGGGCCGCGCGCTGAGGCTGCTGGCCGGCCGCGAACATTCGCGCCGCGAGCTCGAACGCAAGCTCGCGGCCCACGAGACCGAGCCGGGCCAGCTCAAGACCGCGCTCGACGAGCTGCAGGCCCGCGGCTTCATCGACGAACAGCGGGTGGTCGACTCGCTGCTGCACCGCCGCGCCGGGCGCCTCGGCGTCGGCCGCATCAAGCAGGAATTGCAGGCCAAGGGGCTGGACGCGGAACGCGTGGCCGTCGCGGTGGCCAGCCTGCAGGCCACCGAGATCGAACGCGCGCGCGAAGTGTGGCGCAAGAAATTCGGCGAGCTGCCGCAGGACGCGACGCAACGGGCCAGGCAGGCGCGCTTTCTCGCGGCGCGCGGCTTTGGCGGGGAAGCGATTCGCCGCGTGTTGAACATGCGCGACGAGGAGTGAGGGGGGTGGTGCGGCACTGCGTGTCGCACCCTACCCAGATGCGCGTCGGGCATGCGCGCAAGCACCCACGGGCCGTCGCTAGGGTGGGATGCGCGCAGCGCACACCACCAGGGCCTTCACAGCCCCAGCATGATCTTCAAGTTCTGCACCGCCGCGCCGCTCGCGCCCTTGCCCAGGTTGTCCAGCCGCGCGACCACGACGGCGTGCGCGTAGTCCATGTTGCTGTAGACGCGCAGCTCCATCTTGTTGGTGTCGTTCAGCGCGGTCGGCTCGAGCTTGCCGTCCTCGGTGGCCGGCAGCACGCTCACCCACTCGCTGCCTTCGTAGTGGCGCTTGAGCACGCTCTGCAGGTCCTGCGGCGTTGGCTTGCCGGGGAGGGTGTTCAGGTGCAGCGGCAACTCCACCAGCATGCCTTGGCGGAAGTTGCCCACCGCGGGAATGAAGATCGGCCGCCGCACCATGCCCGTGTACTTCATGATCTCAGGCAGGTGCTTGTGCTTCAGGCCCAGCGCGTACAGCTCGTACGCCGGCGCGGTGCCCGCCTCGTGCGCTTCGATCATCGAGCGGCCGCCGCCCGAATAGCCGCTCACCGAAGGCAGCACCACCGGATAGTCATCGGGCAGCACGCCCGCGTCCACCAGCGGCCGCAGCAGCGCGATGGCGCCGGTGGCGTAGCAGCCGGGGTTGCTCACGCGCTGCGCGTTGGCGATGGCAGCGCGCTGCTCGCGCGCAAGCTCGGGAAAACCGAATACCCAGCCCTCGGCGGTGCGATGCGCGGTCGAGGCGTCGATGATGCGCGGCGCCTTGCCGCCGGCACGGGCAATCTCTTCGACCATGGCCGCGGATTCGCGCGCCGCGTCGTCATGCAGGCAGAAGATCACGAGGTCGACGCTCGCCATCAGTTCGCGCTTGGCGGCGGGGTCCTTGCGCTGGTCCGCGGCAATGCTCACCAGCTCGATCTGCGGCATGGTCGCGAGGCGCTCGCGGATCTGCAATCCGGTGGTGCCGGCCTCGCCATCGATGAAGACCTTGGCCATCTCGTTTTCCTATAGGAACTGCTTATGGATACTGTAAGCGGCACCCCGGTATTGGTGCGTTGCACCATGATACAGTCGCTCGTCACACCCTGCTGACGCCCGCCCGCCGCCGACTCCTGCCGCCCGCCGGGCCACCGTTTTCCCATTTCCCCAAGAGACAAACCTCATGAAGATCCACGAGTACCAAGGCAAGGAGATCTTGCGCAACTTCGGCGTCCCGGTGCCGCGCGGCATTCCGGCTTTCACGGTGCAGGAAGCCGTCGAGGCGGCGCAGAAGCTCGGCGGCCCGGTCTGGGTCGTGAAGGCCCAGATCCATGCCGGCGGCCGCGGCAAGGGTGGCGGCGTGAAGGTCGCCAAATCGGTGGACGACGTCAAGCGCCTGGCCGGCGAGATCCTGGGCATGCAGCTCAAGACGCACCAGACCGGCCCCGAAGGCCAGAAGGTCCGCCGCCTCTACATCGAGGATGGCGCCGACATCCAGAAGGAGTACTACGTCTCGGTGGTCACGGACCGCGCGACGCAGAAGATCGCCTTCATCGCCTCCAGCGAAGGTGGCATGGACATTGAGGAAGTGGCGCACTCCCATCCGGAGAAGATCGTGACGGTCTTCGCCGATCCGCTGGTCGGCCTGACGCAGGCGCAGGGCGAAGAACTGGCCAAGGGCATCGGCATGCCGGCGCAGTCGCAGGCGCAGTTCATCGACATCTGCCAGAAGCTGTACAAGTGCTACATGGAGACGGATGCGTCTCTGGTCGAGATCAACCCCCTGAACCGCGACAGCAAGGGCAAGGTCACGGCGCTCGACGCCAAGTTCAACTTCGACGCCAACGCGCTGTTCCGCCACCCCGAGATCGTGGCCCTGCGTGACCTGGACGAAGAAGACCCGGCGGAGATCGAGGCGTCGAAGTTCGACCTGGCCTACATCTCCCTCGACGGCAACATCGGCTGCCTGGTGAACGGCGCGGGCCTCGCGATGGCCACCATGGACACCATCAAGCTGTTCGGCGCCGAGCCGGCCAACTTCCTCGACGTGGGCGGCGGCGCCACCCCCGAGAAGGTGACCGAGGCCTTCAAGATCATGCTGAAGAACAAGAAGGTCGAGGCCATCCTGGTCAACATCTTCGGCGGCATCATGAAGTGCGACACGATCGCCACAGGCGTGATCACCGCCTGCAAGGCCGTGAACCTGAGCGTTCCGCTGGTCGTGCGCATGAAGGGCACCAACGAGGACCTGGGCAAGAAGATGCTGGCCGAAAGCGGCCTCCCGATCATCAGTGCGGACACGATGGCGGAGGCTGCCCAACGCGTGGTGGCTGCGGTGAAGAAGGCTTAAAAATACATTGGGGACAGATCTTCAGCTCTGTCCCCGACTGATCAGGAAAAAGACATGTCGATCTACATCAACAAGGACACCAAGGTCATCACCCAGGGCATCACGGGCAAGACCGGCCAGTTCCACACCGAGAAGTGCCAGGAATACGCGAACGGCAAGAACTGCTTCGTGGCCGGCGTGAACCCCAAGAAGGCGGGCGAGAAGATCTTCGAGATCCCGATCTTCGCCTCGGTGAAGGAAGCCAAGGACCAGACCGGCGCCACCGTGTCGGTGATCTACGTGCCGCCCGCGGGCGCGGCCGCGGCGATCTGGGAAGCGGTCGAAGCCGACCTCGACCTGGCCATCTGCATCACCGAAGGCATCCCGGTGCGCGACATGCTCGAAGTGCGCAACAAGATGAAGGCGAAGGAAGCCAGGGGCGGCAAGAAGACGCTGTTGCTGGGCCCCAACTGCCCCGGCCTGATCACGCCCGACGAGATCAAGATCGGCATCATGCCCGGCCACATCCACCGCAAGGGCCGCATCGGCGTGGTCTCGCGCTCGGGCACGCTGACCTATGAAGCCGTGGCGCAGCTCACCGAGATCGGCCTGGGCCAGTCCAGCGCGGTCGGCATCGGCGGCGACCCGATCAACGGCCTGAAGCACATCGACGTGATGAAGGCCTTCAACGACGATCCCGAAACCGATGCCGTGATCATGATCGGCGAGATCGGCGGCCCCGACGAGGCGGAAGCCGCCCGCTGGTGCAAGGACCACATGAAGAAGCCGATCGTGGGCTTCATCGCCGGCGTCACCGCGCCCCCCGGCAAGCGCATGGGCCACGCCGGCGCGCTGATCTCCGGCGGCGCCGACACGGCCGATGCCAAGCTGGCGATCATGGAGGAATGCGGCTTCAAGGTGACGCGCAATCCGTCCGAGATGGCCAAGCTCCTGAAGGCCATGCTCTAAGCGCATAGGCTCCCGCAGGAAAGCCGGCACCGCGAGGTGGCCGGCTTTTTTGTTGCCTGCCTGGATCCGGGCCGCCGAACGCTTGACGCCCGGCGCGGGTCTTGCAACAAAACGTTCGGCGGTCGTGACATAGTCGCTTGTTGCCTGCGCACCCCTCTGCTAACTTTGCCGGAGTGTCCGGCCCCGGATGGCGTCGGTTGGGTGAGCATCGCTTTTTGGATACCTACAGGACAGCCCGGCGGCGCGGCCGGGCAAGGGGCAGGCAGTGAGCACATCGTCGTCCGCACGGCGCGGCAGGTTCTGGCGTACCGACTGGTTCGCCGGCCTGCTGGTGGTTGTTGCCGTCGTGCTGCTGTATCAGGCCACCGATTTCATCGGCACCCTGGAGCGCCGCTTCTACGATTACGCCAGCACGGCGACTTCGCGCAAGCCGTCCGACCGCATCGCCATCATCGCCATCGACGACCAGAGCATCGCCAACATCGGGCGCTGGCCGTGGCCGCGTGACGTGCACGCGGAACTGATCGACAAGCTGGCCGCTGCCAAGGCCAAGACCATCGTCCACACGGCCTTCTTCTTCGAGCCGCAGACCGACCGCGGCCTGGCCTACATCCGCAAGATCAAGGAAGCCCTGGGACATCCCGGCGGCAATGCCGGCATCCAGCACGCCGAGAAGCTGATCGCCGACGCGGAGCAGGCGCTCGACACCGACGGCAAGCTGGCCGCCGCCATGGCCCGCGCCGGCAACGTGCTCACGCCTTCCGTGTTCGGCCTGGGCGAGCCCCAGGGCAGGCCGGACAAGCCGCTGTCCAAGGCGATGCTGAAGTACGCGCTGGACGACAGCAACGCGTTCTCGCTGGCCAGCGTCAGCGCGCAGCAGCCGATCGAGAGCATCGGCAATGCGGCGGCCGGCATCGGCCACCTGAATCAATCGATCGACGTCGACGGCTCGGTGCGCTACGAGCCGATGCTGGTCAACTACTACGGCAAGGCGGTGCCCTCGATGGCGCTGCTGGCGGCCGCGCGCAGCCTCAACCTGAACGCCTCGGACATCCGGTTGAACGTCGGCGACTCGGTGCAGATCGGCAGGCTCAAGGTCCGCACCGACGGTGCCGCGCGCATGCTGCCGCAGTTCTATCCCACGCGTGACGGCAAGCCGGCGTTCGCGGTCGATTCCTTTTACGACGTGCTCACGGGCAAGATCCCGGCGAGCAAGTACGCCGACAAGATCGTGCTGATCGGCGCCACGGCGGCCGGCGTGGGCACGCCCTTTCCGGCACCCGGCGGCCAGAACCTCACCCCGGTGGAACTGATGGCGCACATCACCTCCAGCATCCTGTCCGAGCACTTCATCGTGCAGCCGGCCTGGAGCCTGCTGGCTACGCTCGGCGCCCTGCTGCTGGTGGCCGGCTACATCGTGACGGTGCTGCCGCGGCTCTCCGCAGGCATGGGCGGCGCGGTGACGGCGGCGCTGTTCGTGCTGCTGCTGGGGGCCGAGTTCGGCTTGCTGTCCGGCGCGTCGGTGTGGGTGCAGCTGGTGTTTCCCGCGACGCTGCTGCTGATCGGGCACGTGGCCCTCACCACCAAGCGCTTCCTGATCACCGAGGCCGGCAAGGTGCGCGCCGACGAGGAGTCGGCGGAGACCAATCGCATGATGGGGCTGGCGCTGCAAGGACAGGGCCAGCTGGACATGGCCTTCGACCGCTTCCAGCGCGTGCCCGTGGGCGACGAGGTGATGGCCAACCTGTACAACCTGGCGCTGGACTTCGAGCGCAAGCGCCAGTTCAACAAGGCCGAGGCTGTGTACGAGCACATGGCGCGCCACAACCGCAAGTACAAGGACCTCGAAGCCAAGCTCAATCGCGCGAAGAACCTCTCCGAGACGGTGATGCTCGGGGGCGGCAGCACGCATCCCGGCGGCACGCTGCTGCTGGCCGGCGGCGAAGTCGAGAAGCCGATGCTCGGTCGCTACCAGGTCGAGAAGGAGCTGGGCAAGGGCGCGATGGGCGTGGTCTACCAGGGACGCGATCCCAAGATCGGCCGCGAGGTCGCGATCAAGACGATGGCGCTGGCCCAGGAGTTCGAGGGCGAGGAGCTGAACGACGCGCGCGAGCGCTTCTTCCGCGAGGCGGAAACGGCCGGCCGCTTGCAGCACCAGAACATCGTCACCATCTTCGATGCGGGCGAAGAGCACGACCTGGCCTACATCGCGATGGAATTCCTCAAGGGCAGCGACCTGGCGGAGCACTGCAAGCCGGGCAAGCTGCTGCCCGTGCCGCGGGTGCTGGCTATCGTGGCGCGCGTCGCCGAGGCGCTGGCCTATGCGCACCGGCAAAGCGTCGTGCACCGCGACATCAAGCCGGCCAACATCATGTACGAGCTCGCGTCGGATACCGTGAAGGTGACCGACTTCGGCATCGCCCGCATCACCGACTCCAGCAAGACCCGAACCGGCCTGGTGCTGGGCACGCCCAGCTTCATGTCGCCCGAACAGATCGCGGGCAAGCATGTCGACGGCCGCTCGGACCTGTACTCCCTGGGCGTCACGCTGTTCCAGATGCTCGCCGGCACGCTGCCTTTCCGCGGCGAGTCGATGGCGGAGCTGATGTACAAGATCGCCAACGAAGACACGCCCGACCTGCGCGCGGTCCGCCCGGAGCTGCCGCAGCGGCTGGTCGAGATCGTGGGCCGCACGCTCGCAAAGAAGCCCGACCTGCGCTACCAGGACGGCGACGAACTCGCCCGCGATCTGCGCGCGCTGGCCGCCGCGGAAAGTGCCGCGCCCGCGGCCGGCGCAGCGACGGGGTCGGCCGCACCAGCAGCTGCGCCGGCGGCCGCCAGCTGCGCCCCGGACCCCGAGCAGACCGTCGCCGTCTCGCTGGCCGCCCGGGCATCGGCCCGCACGGCGCAGCCTGCCGACAACGCTTTGCAGCGGGCCGTGCCGACTTCCGCGCTGCCCGGCTATGATGCGGCCCAGAAAGAGAGCGGGCCGGCCGGGCAGGCCGGGCCCGGGACAACACCTGTGACGAACACGCCAGGGGCTCCGGACCAGCCCCGGGCCGGCGGTGGCCAGGCCGGCCAGGAGCCTTGACCCGCGAACTATGAACTACGAGTTTTGCATCCGGACCGACCCCGGTCTTGCGCGCGAAAACAACGAGGACTCCGTCACTGTCGATGAAGCGACGCGGCTGGGCATCCTGGCGGACGGCATGGGCGGCTACAACGCGGGCGAGGTCGCCAGCGGCATGGCCACCACCTTCATCAAGTCGGAGCTCGGTCGCTGGCTCGCCCAGGCCGGCCGGCACGCCAACGCCCGCGAGGTGCGCCGCGCGATGGAGATCTGCGTTGACAACGCCAACCGCTCGATCTTCAATGCCGCCAATTCCAATCCGCAATACAGCGGCATGGGCACGACGCTGGTGGTGGGCGTGTTCCAGGATGGCCGGCTGATGCTGGGGCACATCGGCGACTCGCGTTGCTATCGCCTGCGCAACAACGTGCTCGAACAGATCACCAAGGACCACTCGCTGCTGCAGGAGCAGATGGACGCGGGACTGATCACGCCGGAGCAGGCGGCCACCTCCACCAACAAGAACCTCGTCACCCGGGCACTGGGCGTCGAGGACGCCGTGCTGCTGGAAGTCAACGAGCACCGCGTCGAGCAGGGCGACCTCTATCTCATGTGCTCGGACGGCCTGTCCGACATGCTGGACGACGGTGCCATTGCCAACATCCTGGCCAGCGATGTGCCGCTGGAGCAGAAATCGGTGCAACTCGTGGACGCTGCCAATGCGAACGGCGGACGGGACAATATTTCGGTGTTTCTGGCGCAAGCCAACAGCGGCTCCAAGAAACGGGGATTGATCTCGCGATGGCTGGGACAATGACCTGCGGCAAAGAGTATTTCAAGAGATTGATCAACAGGAGTCGACCATGCCGAAAATGATCGTTTCGATCGACGGTGTCGTCATCAAGGAAGTTCAGCTGACCAAGGACCGGACGACGCTGGGTCGCCGGCCGTACAACGACATCGTCATCGACAACCTGGCGGTGTCGGGCGAACACGCGGTGCTGCAATTGACGGACGACGAGGTCTTCCTGGAAGACCTGAACAGCACCAACGGGACCTATGTCAACGGCAAGGCCGTGAAGAAGCAGTTGTTGCAGAACAACGATACCGTCGAGATCGGCAAGTACAAGATCAAGTTCATCAACGAAGCGCCGGGTGCGAACTTCGAGAAGACCATGATCTTCAAGCCCGGCATGGTGCCGCCGATCCCCAAGCCGGCAACCGGTGCCGCGGCCGCTACCGGCGCTGCCACGCCATCCGCGCCTGGCCCTAACGCTGCTGGCACGTTCGCCAAGCCCCTCGAGCCGGCGACTGCCAGCATCAAGGTGCTGTCGGGCGCCGCGGCCGGCCGCGAGGTGCCGCTGGTGAAGGTGGTCACCACCATCGGCAAGCCCGGCGTCGCCGTGGCGGCGATCACGAAGCGCGCGCATGGCTTCGTGGTGGCACATGTCGAAGGCTCCAACAAGCCCACGCTCAACGGCACCGCGATCGGGCCCGAGCCGGTGACGCTGAAGAACGGCGACATGCTGGAGCTGGCCGGCACGCAGATGCAGTTCCTGCAGGCGGGCTGAGCCCGCGCGGCCCGGGGCCATGGGTTTGCTTGCCAGGCACTGGTCGCGCATCGCGATCACCCTGGTCCCGCTGCTGTTCGCGTTGCTGCATGCCGTCGGGGTCTTGCCGATCGGCGTGCTGCAGCGGCTGGACGCGATCATCTACGACGCGCGCCTGCGCGCGACCATGCCGAACACGCAGGACCCGCGGGTGGTGATCGTCGACATCGACGAGAAAAGCCTCTCCGAAGTCGGGCGCTGGCCGTGGGCGCGCAACAAGCTGGCGGTGATGGTCGATGAACTGTTCGAGCGCCAGAAGGTGGCGCTGGCCGGCTTCGACGTGGTGTTCGCCGAGCCGGACGACAGCTCGGGGCTCAAGCGCCTGCGCGAGATGGCGCAAGGCGAGCTCAAGGGCAGTGCCGGTTTCCAGGAGCGGCTGACGCAGCTGCAGGCCACGCTCGATTACGACGCCACCTTCGCGCGCTCCCTCGACAAGCGGCCGGTGGTCCTGGGCTACTACCTCACCAGCGATCGCGAGGGCCGCACCAGCGGCGTGCTGCCGGCGCCGGTGATGACGCGCGAGAGCCTGCAGGGCCGCCCGATCGCCTTCACCAGCTGGAACGGCTACGGCGCCAACATCCCGCAGATCGCGCGTGCCGCGCCCATGGCGGGCTTCTTCAATTCGATCACCGATGGCGATGGCGTCGTGCGCTCGATTCCGCTGCTGGCCGAGTACAAGGGCAGCTACTACGAGTCGCTCTCGCTGGCCATGTTTCGCATGCTCATGGGCGAACCGGCGGTGGCGCCGGGCTTTCCGCGCGAGGGCGCGGCGGGGCGCAACTACTCGGGGCTGGAAAGCATCCTGCTCAAACAGGGGCAGCACCAGATCGCGGTGCCGGTGGATGCGCGCGTGGCGGCGCTGGTGCCGTTCCGCGGGCCCGGCGGCGCGCGCGGCGGCTCCTTCCGCTACGTATCCGCCTCCGACCTGCTGCTCAAGCGGCTGCCCGAAGGCACCTTGCGCGACAAGATCGTGCTCGTGGGCACTACCGCGCCCGGCCTGCTGGACCTGCGGGTCACGCCCGTTGGCGAGACCTATCCGGGGGTGGAGACGCACGCCAACGTGATCTCCGGCCTGCTGGAAAACCGGCTGTTCGTGAAGCCGGACTACGCCGTCGGCTATGAGGTCGTGCTGCTGCTGATCGCGGGGCTGACGCTCGCCTTCGTGCTGCCGCTGTTCTCGGCGACCGTGGCGGTGCTGGTGAGCGTCGGCGTCGCCGCGCTGCTGGTGGCGCTGAACTACTACCTGTTCATGGCGCAGGGGCTGGTGATGCCGGTGGCTTCGGCGCTGGCGATGGTGGGCACCGCGTTCGCGCTGAACATGAGTTACGGCTACTTCGTGGAAAGCCGCAGCAAGCGCGAACTGGCCAACCTGTTCGGCACCTACGTCCCGCCCGAGCTGGTCGACGAGATGGTGAAGGACCCGGACAGCTACAGCATGAAGGCGGCCAGCAAGGAGCTGACGGTGATGTTCTGCGACATGCGCGGCTTCACCAAGATGTCCGAGCGCATGGAGCCGACGCAGCTGCAGGAACTGCTCAATGCGGTGTTCAGCCGCCTCACCGACATCATTCGCGCCAACCGCGGCACCATCGACAAGTACATGGGCGATTGCGTGATGGCCTTCTGGGGTGCGCCGGTCGACACGCCGCAACACGCGCAGCTGGCGGTGAAATCGGCGGTGGCGATGTCGCGTGCGGTGCACGAGATCAATGCCGAACACGCTGCCCGCGGGCTGCCCGAGATCGGCGTGGGCATCGGCATCAACACCGGCACCATGTGCGTGGGCGACATGGGCTCGGACATCCGCCGCAGCTATACGGTGATCGGCGACGCGGTGAACCTGGGCTCGCGCCTCGAGGGCCTGTCGAAGGTGTATGGCGTCGACATCATCGTCAGCGAAGCGGCGCGCCGGCAATCCGCCGAGTTCGCCTGGCAGGAACTGGATCGCGTGCGCGTCAAGGGCAAGGAGCAGGCGGTCGGCATCTTCTACCCGGTCGCGACCGCCGCCGCACTGGACAGGCAGACAGCGGAAGAACTGCGCGCGTGGGGCTTTTTCCTCAAGGCGTACCGGGCGCAGGACTGGGACCAGTGCGAGCTGCAACTGCTCAATCTGCAGCGGCTTGGCGTCAAAAAATACCTTTACGAGCTGTACTCCGAACGTGTAGCCTCGATGAGGTTGCTACCCTTCGACCCGTCGTGGGATGGCGCGACCAATTTCGAGACGAAATAGATAGGGGCGCTTCCATGAGGGTGCGGGTGCTGGGCTGTTCCGGCGCGATCGCGAAGGACTGCCGGACCACGTCCTTCCTGATCGACGGGGACGTGCTGGTCGACGCCGGCACCGGCGTGGGCGACCTCTCGCTGCAGGAAATGCGGGCCGTGCGCCACGTGCTGCTGACGCACTCGCATCTCGACCACATTGCGGCCTTGCCGCTGATGGTCGATGCGGTCGCCTCGCAGCTCACCGCGCCGATCCGCGTGTATGCCTTGCCGGGCACCATCGCCGCGCTCAAGACGCACGTCTTCAACAACGTGATCTGGCCGGACTTCAGTCGCATCCCTTCGCCGCAGGCGCCGTTCGTGAGCTTCCACGAGATCCAGGTCGGCCAGACGCTGGAGCTCGATGGCAAGCACATCGAGGTGCTGCCCGCGGTGCACACCGTGCCGGCCTGCGGCTATGCGGTGGCCACGGAGCGCGGCTCCTGGGTCTTCACGGGCGACACCGAGCGCAATCCCGCGTTCTGGCATCGCATCAACCAGATGAAGGTGGCGGCGCTGGTGATCGAGACAGCCTTCAGCAACCGTGAACGCGACCTCGCCAAGCGCAGCCTGCACCTGTCGCCGCACGCGCTGGCCGAGGAACTCGATTGCATCGAGAAGGGCCGGCAGTTCCCGATCTTCATCACCCACACCAAGCCGGCCGAGACCGAGCTGATCATGACCGAGATCCAGTGCTTCGACCAGGCGCAGCCGGCCGGATTGAACGTGAGCCACGACATCCGCTGGCTGCGCGCAGGGCAGGAATTCGAGTTATGAGCCCGCCGGGCCGCCCCAAGGGCGAATACCGCCGTGCGCAGCACGGAGGTGCCGAGTGAGCGCGGTGCTTCGCAGGGACTCCGAACAGGAGTTCCTCAGCTCGCAGCAATTGCCGCCGGAAAAGCGCGGCATCTCGTTCGAGGCGCTGTTCTTCCGCCAGCTGCAGGCGGTGACCACGCGGGTGCACGCCACCGAGCACATCGACGAGATCATGCTCGAGGCAAGCCAGGACATCTGCAAGCTGTTCAACGCGGATCGCCTGACGCTGTACGCCGTCAACGAGGACCGCACGGCGATCGTCTCGAAGGTGAAGACGGGCCTCAACACCAGCCGCGACCTCAAGCTGCCGGTCAGCCCGCAAAGCATCGCGGGCTACGTGGCGCTCGCCAAGGAGCTGGTGAACATCGCGGACGTCTACGACGACGAGGCGCTCAAGCAGA
Source organism: Ramlibacter sp. (assembly GCF_028291745.1). Taxonomy (GTDB): domain Bacteria; phylum Pseudomonadota; class Gammaproteobacteria; order Burkholderiales; family Burkholderiaceae_C; genus Ramlibacter. The sequence goes on from NZ_JAQGNQ010000051.1 coordinate 71,698, forward strand.
TCCACCCGAGCCTCACCTTCCTGAAGGAGGTCGACAAGCGCTCGGGCTACCGCACCAAGCAGATGCTGGTGGCGCCGATCCTCGACGGACCGGTGCTGCACGGCGTGCTGCAGATCATCAACAACAAGAGCGACATCCCCTTCGGGGAGCTCGAGGTCGAGGGCGCGCAGCAGCTTTGCAAGACGCTCGCCACCGCCATCCACCAGCGCGTGCAGCGCGAGCAGGAGGGCGCGCGCCGCAAGGCCACCAAGTACGACGGCCTGATCGCCGACGGCGTGCTCACGCAGGAAGAACTGCAGGGCGCGGTGCAGCGCGCGCGCGAAGAGGCGCGGCCGGTGGAAGAAGTCCTGATCGAGGACTTCTCGTTGCGGCCTTCGCAGATCGGCCCCTCGCTCGCCAAGTTCTTCGCCGTGCCTTACGAGGCATCGAACCCGGGGCGCATCCGGGTCGATGCGCTGCAGGGGGTGCTCAAGCCCGAGTTCGTGATGGAGCAGGGCTGGATCCCGCTGGAGGAAACGCCCGAGGGCCTGGTCGTGATGTGCCTCGATCCCGAGGCCGTGCGCAATTCGCGCATCGTGCCGCAGGTGTTCCCGCGCATCTCCCGGTTCGCGTGGTGCGTGACGACGCAGACCGACTTCAACCAGACGCTCAACCAGCTATGGGGGCAGGAGGAGTCGGAGCAGTCGGTCGAGGCCATGCTGGCCGACCTCAACGCGCCGCTGGATGACGGAGCTGGCGAAGAGAGCACGCCCGAATCCGCGGCAGCCGACAACGAGCTGGTCAAGTTCGTCAACAAGATCATCATCGACGCCTACCACCAGCGCGCGTCGGACATCCACATCGAGCCGCTCCCCGGCAAGGCCAAGACCGGCATCCGCTTTCGCATCGACGGTTCGCTGATGGCCTATGTCGAAGTGCCCGCGCACTTCCGCCAGGCGCTGGTCACGCGGCTGAAAATCATGTGCGATCTCGACATCTCCGAGAAGCGCAAGCCGCAGGACGGCAAGATCAAGTTCAAGAAGTTCGGTCCGCTCGACATCGAGCTGCGCGTGGCCACCATTCCCTCGGCGGGCGGCGTCGAGGACATCGTGATGCGGATCCTGTCCGCCGGCGAGCCCATTCCGCTCACCAAGCTCGGGCTCACCGAACACAACCGCGAAAACCTCGAGCGCACGGTGAGCAAGCCGTACGGACTGTTCTACGTGTGCGGCCCGACCGGCTCGGGCAAGACGACCACGCTGCACTCGATCCTCAAGTTCCTCAACACCCCCGAAACCAAGATCTGGACGGCGGAGGATCCGGTGGAGATCACGCAGCGCGGGCTGCGCCAGGTGCAGGTGAACAAGAAGGCGGGCATCGATTTCGCCATGGTCATGCGCGCCTTCCTGCGCGCGGACCCGGACATCATCATGGTCGGTGAATCGCGCGACAAGGAGACAGTGGGCATGGGCATCGAGGCCTCGCTCACCGGCCACCTGGTGTTCTCCACGCTGCACACCAACTCGGCCCCGGAGTCCATCACCCGCCTGCTGGACATGGGCATGGACCCCTTCAACTTCGCCGATGCGCTGCTTGGCATCCTGGCGCAGCGCCTGGCCAAGCGCCTGTGCGATTGCAAGCAGCACTACGCCCCCTCGCACGAGGAACTGCGCAGCTTCATCGCCGAATACGCCCTGGACCTGAAGCAGACGGAAGCCTGGAAGGCCGACCCCGGCGGCGAGGCGCAGAAGCTCTATGAGCACTGGGCCGAGAACCACGGCCACGACGGGGACATCCGCCTCTACCGCGGCGTGGGCTGCGCCAAGTGCAACAACACCGGCTACAAGGGCCGCGTCGGCCTGCACGAACTGCTGATCGCCGACGACCACATCAAGCGACTCGTGCAGGAGCGCGCCCGCGTGGCCGAAGTCTTTGTCGCCGCGGTGGCCGGCGGCATGCGCACGCTGAAGATGGACGGGATGGAGAAGGTCCTCATGGGCCTGACCGACCTGAAGCAAGTTCGGTCGGTCTGCATCAGGTAATCCGACGAAAGTGTCGGTTTCGGCCGATTAGTGTCACAAAAGACCTAACGGCCGCGCCTCGATAGCCAACAATTTCACACAATCGGTACGGCACGGCGGTTGCAACAGATCGTTTGCATCTTTCAACAACCGCAGGAGTTATCCCCAATGAAACGTCAATTGCAGCAGGGCTTCACCCTGATCGAACTGATGATCGTGGTCGCGATCATCGGCATCCTGGCCGCCGTGGCATTGCCTGCGTATCAGGACTACACCAAGCGCGCCAAGACCTCGGAAATCGTGCTGGCTGCCAGCTCGGCCCGTACCTGTGTGACGGAGATCGTGCAGTCGGCAGGGGCCTCGGCGGGTAGCCTGAACAGCTGCGCCAGTTCGTTCACCTCCACCAAGTACGTGTCCGGCCTGACGGTCGCCAACGGCACCGGCATCATCACCGTGACCGGTCGCGGCATCGACTCGAGCGGCGAACCGCAGGTCGTCCTGCAGCCCACGATCGTCAACGACAACCAGATCACCGAGTGGAAGTGCACCGGCACGCCGACCAAGCTGATGCCGGGCTCCTGCCGCTGATCGAGGCAGACGGGCTGTCAAGCGTGACCTGGATCCGGGAGCTCCGACAAATTTGTCGGCGCCCGCCGGGTTCTGTCAGAAAAGAACGCGGTCCGACGTCGGTAATAGCCAGGAAGTTCACAAAGAAACCTTGGCACAGCGATTGCACCTCATCCTTCGCATCTTTCATCAACCCCGAGGAGTTATCCAATGAAACGTCAAATGCAACAGGGCTTCACCCTCATCGAACTGATGATCGTGGTCGCGATCATCGGTATCCTGGCTGCCGTCGCCCTGCCCGCATACCAGGACTACACGAAGCGCGCCAAGACTTCGGAAGTCGTGCTGGCTGCCAGCTCGGCCCGTACCTGCGTGACGGAAATCGTGCAATCGGCTGGTGCGTCGGCGGGTGCCCTCGACAGCTGCGCAAGCTCGTTCACGTCCACCAAGTACGTGTCCGGCCTGACGGTTGCTCCCATCACCGGCATCGTCACTGTCACGGGTCGCGGCATCGACTCGAGTGGCGAGCCGCAGGTCATCCTGCAACCTACCATCGTCAACGACAACCAGATCACCGAGTGGAAGTGCACCGGCACGCCGACCAAGCTGATGCCCGGCTCCTGCCGCTGATAGACCGCGCGCACTAGCGTAGTCAAGAACGGGGGCCTGTGGCCCCCGTTCTTCATCTCCCCCCGTCCCGACTTATTCACGGTTTCCATGCAATCCCCCTCCGCCTCCCACCCGCTGGCGCACGTGTCGCCTGTGACGGACACCCGGCGCTCCTTCGCCGTCTTCGCGGTGTGCCTGGTGGCGGCACTGTGGTTGCTGGCCCGCCCCTACATCGGCTTGCGCCACGATGGCGAGCTGTATCTGGGCCAGATGCTTCTGCACTGGTATCCGGAGATCCTCTCGCAGGACCTCTTTTTCAAGTTCGGTTCGCAGGACACCTACAGCATCGTTTCGCGCTTCCTCGCAGTGTTCTATGGCGAGATCGGCGTAGCGCAGGGGCAGATGCTGCTGATCGCCGCAACGCAGATCGCGGTCCTCCTGCTCGTGTTCGACTTCCTGCGCCGCGCCGGAGTGGACCCGCTCCAGCGACTCCTGGGCATGGCTGCCCTGTGCGTCATGTCGCACAACTATGGCGGCTGGAGCATTCTTTCTTTCTCCGAGCGCTTCATCACGGGACGCAGCTTCGCGGAGCCGTTCGCGCTGTATGCGCTGTTCGCGGTGGACCGCAAGCAGCTGGTTCGAGCCGGGCTCGCACTGCTCGCCGCGATGCTGTTCCACCCCTTGATCGGCCTCCCTGCCGTGGTGGTCGCCTGGGGCATGCTGGTCGTGCGCGACCGCCGTTGGCTGGCCGCTCTCGCGGCGGCGCCCGTCGCCTTTGCATTGGCGGCCGCGGGGGTTCCCCCCTTTGCCACCTTGCTCCATACCTACGATGCCGAGTGGTGGAAGGCCATCGGGCAGTCCAACGGGATGGTGTTCGTCGTCAGGTGGCCCTTTGTCGACTGGGTTGCGGTGCTGTTCGACTGTGGGATTCTCTGGGTCGCAGCGCGCGTCTTCCCCTCGATGGGGACTCTGCTGCGGGTCGCGGCGGTCGTCACCGGCGCCCTGCTGGCCACTTCAGCGGTGGGTGCGGACTGGATGCACAACGTGCTGATCACGCAATTGCAGCTATGGCGTGTGCACTGGATCAGCCATCTGCTGGCACTGCCCCTGCTGGTCATCCTTCTGTGGCGCACCTGGCGTGCCGGCGATGTCCTGGCGCAGACCGCGGTGCTCGCGGGGGCGGCGGCCGCCGTCGCCACCAACGTCCGGTATGCCGCCGAGCCCGGCTTGGTGGCGTGGGCAGCCTTTGCGGTCTGCCTGCTGTACACCCGGCCTGCCATCTCTCCGCGCCTGCTGCAGGTCGCTCGCGGGGTGACCGTGGCGGCACTCGTCACGATCGTCGCCCTGATCCTTCGCATTACCGCGCAGCAGCTATTCGCTGCGCGCGGCGCGCCCGATACGTCGTACATCCTGCTGCTGGTCGCGACGATGCCGGCTCTTTCGATTCCTCTGGCCCTGTTTTTCCTGAACCTTCATCGCCGCGGCGGGTTGCCGGCGGCTGGAGTCCTGGCGCTCGTCGTCGCCGGCACGGTGTTCGGTGTCATGCACTGGGACCAGAGGCCGAGCTGGATTCGCTACATCGAAACGCATGTGCGCGACGAGCACCCCTTCGCCAAGCTGATTCCTGCGCAGGCAGAGGTCCTCTGGTGGGACGAGACTCCCGCCGTGTGGGCCTTGCTCCACCGCCGCAGCTATTTCTCGAGCCTGCAGAGTGGCGGATTGCTGTTCAGCCGCGACACCACTGAGGAGTTCCTGCGGCGCGGGCGCATCGTCGGCGCCATTCAGTTGCAGCGCGATGTCTGCGACCTCATGTCCGGCCTGCAACCCGGATCCGTGCACGAAGACTGCTGGCCGACCATGCCGGCGGTGGAGCAGGCGTGCCAGGCCGCGGGCGGCCCCGACTTCGTCATCGTGTCCCACCCGCTCGCCCGTGGGGTCGTCGCGCAGTGGACGTTCGATGCCTCCCGTAACTCCCACGAGACCTTCTACCTCCATGACTGTCAACAAATTCGCTGATCCGGCGGTTGCGGCACCCGCGTCGATCACACCCGGTCGACTCGTCTGGGAGTTCCTCCGATACTTCGGCTGCAGTGCCGTGGCGCTGGGTGCCGATGGCGGCCTGTATGCCCTGGGGCTGCGCCTCGACGTGCCTTATCCGATCGCGGCGGCCATTGGCTTCATCTCCGGCTTGTGGATCGCCTACAGCCTCAGTGTCCGCTTCGTCTTCGGCGAGCGCCGGCTGCGCGACGAGCGCGCCGAGTTGCTTGTATTCGCGGCCATCGGTGTCGCCGGCCTTCTGTTGACCGAGTTGCTGCTCTGGCTGCTGGTCGGGCACGCGCACTGGAACGCCGGCTACGCGAAGCTCGCCAGCGCGGGCTTCGTCTTCTGTTTCAACTTCGGCGCCCGCAAGGCGCTGCTCTTCACCAAGGGCGCGGCAGCATGAGCCAAGACACCATCATCATCGGCGCTGGTCCGGCCGGCCTCACCGCGGGCCTGGAACTGGTCCGCGCCGGTCGCACCGGCGTGACCATCCTCGAGGCGACGCAGGACATCGGCGGCCTCTCCAAGACGGTCAACTACAAGGGCAACCGGATCGACATCGGCGGCCATCGCTTCTTCTCCAAGTCCGACTGGGTGATGAACTGGTGGCGCGACATCCTGCCGGTCGCACTGCCTCCCGGCGCCGGTGCCGAGCGCGAATTCCGCCTCGCCTACCAGGGGTCGCAGCGTCTGCTCGGCGCCAACGAGATCCAGGCGAGCGAGAGCGACGAATCCGTGATGATGGTGCGCAACCGCCTCTCGCGCATCTACTGGGGCGGCAAGTTCTTCGACTACCCGCTCAAGCCCAATCTCGAGATGGCCCTGAAGTTGGGCCCGATGAAGTGCATGACCCTGGGCAGCAGCTACGCGTATTCGGCCGTGCGGCCGATCACGCCCGAGCGCTCGCTGGAAGACTTCTTCATCAACCGCTTCGGCCGCCAGCTCTATCTCACCTTCTTCAAGGAATACACCGAGAAGGTGTGGGGCGTGCCCTGCAACGAGATCAGCGCCGAGTGGGGCGCACAGCGCGTGAAGAGCCTGTCCATCAGCAAGGCCCTGCTGCATGCGATGCGCAAGGCGATCACCGGTGGCGCGGCCGCGGAACAGACTTCGCTGATCGAGAACTTCCTGTACCCGAAGTACGGTCCCGGCCAGATGTGGGAAACGGTGGCCGAGCGCTTCGAGCGCTCCGGTGGACGCATCGTCCGCGATGCCACGGTGGCGGCCGTCGAGCGCGATGGCAACCGTGTCACGCGCGTGCGCGCCCGCCACGCCGATGGCCAGGAGCAGGTCTTCGACGCCGGCCACGTGGTTTCGACGATGCCCGTGCGCGAGCTGGTGCAGGCCATGCGCCCGGCGCCGACGCCGGAGGTCATGGAAGTCGGCAGCGGCTTGCAGTATCGCGACTTCATCACCGTGGGCCTGCTGTATCGCAAGCTGCGCAAGACGGCGTCGGCCACGCTGCAGGCCAAGACCAACATGGTTCCCGACAACTGGATCTACATCCAGGACTCGGGCGTCAAGGTGGGCCGCCTGCAGATCTTCAACAACTGGAGCCCGTACATGGTGGCCGACCCGGACACCGTGTGGATCGGCCTGGAGTTCTTCGCGCGCGACGACGACTCGCTGTGGGCGATGAGCGACGAGCAGCTCAAGGCGCTGGCGATCCGCGAAATGCGCGAACTCAAGCTCGCCGACGAGGCCGATGCGCTGGACGCCACCGTCATCCGCATGCCCAAGGCCTATCCGGGCTACTTCGGCTCCGCGTACGAGCGTTTCGACACGGTCAAGGATTGGCTGGGCGGCCTGTCCAACCTGTACCTCGTGGGTCGCAACGGCATGCACCGGTACAACAACCAAGATCACTCGATGCTGTCGGCCCGCCTGGCGGCGCAGAGCATCCTCACCGGCAAGGACCAGCGCTCGGCGATCTGGGCGGTGAACATCGACGACGAGTATCACGAGCAGGCCGAAAAGGCGAACCAGCCCGCGTCGAGCGGGGCCGCGCCGGTCGCTGCCTGAGGACGACGCGTGCTCGTGGCCAGACCCACCGGTCGGCTCTCGGCAGCATCGCCGAAGCCCGAAACCATCACGCAAGTGCTGGTGGCAGGCACGGTCGCCCTGTGCTGCGTGGCGCCGCTGCTGACATCGCTCTCGCGCTCGGGGCAGGCGCCGCGCGAGGCTTATCTGATCTTCGAGCGGCTGTTCTTTTTCAACGACTACGCCGGCTCGCTCGCGATGCTGGTGGCGCTGGTCGTGGCGCTGGCGCTGCCGAAGGTGCAGCAGGCCGTGATCGGCCTCGCGACCTGGGTCGGCGAGCATCCGGGCGCCACCATAGCCGCCGCCTTCGTCACGCTGGCCGCGTGCTCGCGTTTCGTCTACATGGCGCATCCGCTGTCGATGGACGAATACGCGCCGTGGATGCAGGCCCATGCATTCGCACAGGGCCATCTGGCCGCGCACTATCCGCCGCAATTGCTGGACGCGATCGTGCCGAAGGAGTTCCAGGGGTACTTCATTGGCGTCAATCATTCGACCGGTGAAGCAGCTTCCAAGTACTGGCCCGGCCTCGCCCTGATGCTGGCGCCATTCGTCTGGCTGGACCTCGGCTGGTGCCTGAATCCGGCGTTCGGAGCCCTCGCGCTGGCGATGATCTACAAGCTGGCCTCCGAGGCCACGGGACAGCGTGTGGCGGGCGGGTGGGCGATGCTGGCGGCACTGGCCTCCCCGCAGTTCACGGTCAACGCCATCTCGCTCTACGCAATGCCGGGCGAGCTGGCGTTGAACCTCCTGTTTCTCTGGCTGCTGCTCAGGCCGAGTGCGAAAAGCGCATTTGCCGCCGGCCTGGTGGGCGGACTGGCCCTGGCAATGCACAACCCGGTGCCGCACGCCCTCATGGCGGCGCCGGCGCTGGTGTGGCTGGCCTGGGATCGCCAGCGCTGGCCCTGGCTCGCAGCCGCACTGGCCGGGTACGTGCCGCCGGCGGCCATCCTGCTGCTCGGATGGGTGTCTTACCTGTCGGGAGTGGAAGCCGCCGTGGCTCGTACCGGCGCACCAGCCGCCCACCACGGTCTTCTGGATGTCGTCTCGTATTTCTTCGGCAGCGTCCTGATGGTGCCCACGGACGACATGGTCCTGGCGCGGTGGTACGCCACCTGGAAGGTCTGGATCTGGGGCTGCCCCGGCCTGCTGTTCGTGCTGTTCATTCCGCGCAGCAAGGGCATCGCCGAACGATTGCTGCTCGCCGCTTTCGCGACGACGTTCCTGTTCTTCCTGTTCGTCCGCTTCGACCAGGGGCACGGGTGGGGCTACCGGTATATCCACACCGCATGGGCAGCGCTGCCCGTCGCGGCGGGCATCTGGTTGGCCACGGCGCGAGATGCATCGCGTAAGTGGGGCGCCACGATGATCGCGGCCGGCCTTCTCGCGACCCCCGTCTTCATGTGGCAAACCCACCAGACGATCGCGGAGACACTTTCCTGGCGACTGTCTCCGCCGGCAACCGGAGAGTGGGTCGTCTTTGTCGCCGAGGACACCGGACGCTACCGAGGCGACCTCGTGCAGAACGCATCGGACCGAACGGGCCGGCTCCATCTGGTGAGCCGGGGCGAGGCGGAAGACAATGCCCTGATGGCGCGGCAATTTCCCGGCGCAGTGCGCCTAGAGCGGGATCGCCGCGGTTCGTTGTGGCGCTTGCCGGAGGGCATGCTGGCCGAAAAGCTCCGCGCGATGTCCGTCCGCGCGGCAGGCGCGCGCTGAAGCGCCCCAACTCTTCACTTCTGGATCTGGTGCCGTGGAACTGACCATCCTGATGCCCTGCCTCAATGAGGCAAATACCGTCCAGCGCTGCGTCGATGCAGCCCGTGGATTTCTCGTGCGCGCCGGGATCGAGGGCGAAGTCCTGATCGCCGACAACGGCTCGACCGACGGCTCACAGGCTCTCGCCGAAGCCGCGGGTGCTCGCGTCGTGCCGGTGGCGGAGCGTGGTTATGGTGCCGCGCTCAAAGGGGGCATTGCTGCCGCGCGCGGTCGCTACGTGATCATGGGCGACGCGGATGACAGCTACGATTTCTCGGCACTGCAGGGCTTCGTCGACGCCCTGCGCCGCGGCGCGCAGCTGGTCATGGGCAATCGCTTCCGAGGCGGGATTGCCGCCGGTGCCATGCCGCTCCTGCACCGCTATCTGGGCAATCCGGTTCTGAGCTTCATCGGCCGCCTGTTCTTCCGCACGCCGATCGGCGATTTCCATTGCGGCATGCGCGGCTTCGACCGCGGCGCCGTTGCCGATCTCGGCCTGGTCAGCCCCGGCATGGAGTTCGCTAGCGAGATGGTTGCGAAAGCGGCGCTCGCGAAGCTGCGGATCACTGAGGTTCCGACGACGCTCCGACCGGACGGCCGTGGGCGGCCCCCCCATCTGCGCACCTGGCGCGATGGCTGGCGCCATCTGCGTTTCCTGCTGCTGTTCTGCCCGCGCTGGCTGTTCCTCTATCCGGGACTGGCGCTGGCCGCGATCGGACTGACCGGTTTCGTCACGCTGCAGCGGGCGCCGGTGGTCTTTGCATCTGTGGGGCTGGACATCCATTCGCTGCTCTACATGGCGGGCGCCACCATCGTGGGAGTGCAGATGGTGCAGCTGGCCTTGCTGACCAAATGGATCGGGGTGGTCGCGGGCATCGTTCCGCGACCGTCCTGGCTGCCGTGGGCGGAGCGGGTGCTGTCGATCGAGCTCGGCTTGGTCGTCGCTGCCTGCCTGCTCGTCTCCGGAGTGGTCTGGTCGGCCATGCTGGTGCAGCAGTGGGGAGGGGCGGGTTTCGGCCCGCTGGATCCGCGCGCCGAGATGCGGGCAGCGATCCCGGCGGTGACCCTGGTCGTGCTGGGCATGCAGGCTGCGGCTGCGGCGCTGTTCGCCGGCGCAGTGCAGCTTTGCTGGCGAGCGGCCGGGAAAGACCTGCGGGTCGTTGGCTAGACTGCCAACGTGGCCTCAGCCCTTGCGCGCATGACCATCACCCTGCGGGACCAGCAGTCGCGCGATGCGGCGAGCTTGCCGCTGCCCGGCAAGCGCCAGGCCGTAGGTCGCAATCTGCTCCTCAGCTCGCTTGGAATGGCATTACCGGTGATCGCCTCGCTGTTGGCGCTGCCGGTCACGGTGCAGGGTCTCGGGGCCGCCCGCTTCGGCGTGCTTTCGCTTTTGCTCGGGGTGTTTGCCTACATCAGTTTGCTGGATCTCGGGCTCGGCACGGCGGTGAGCTACCGCGTGGCGCACATGATCCACGAGGCAGCCGACGCCGCCCGGGTGCGAGCGACGGTCCGGTCTGCCACGATCGCGGCGTTGGTCACCGGCGCGCTCGCGGCGACGGCGTTCTCGCTGTCGGCCAGGTGGTTGTGCACCGTGATCCTTGGGTCCGACTTCGCTCACCTGGCCGAAGCGACGGACTGCCTGAGGATGCTTGCCGCTTCGCTTCCGCTGGTGTTCGTGGCAGCGGTCTTCTCCGGCGTCCTGATCGCCCATGAAGCCTTCGGCCCTCTGAATCGCACGCGCGTTCCGTTCGGCGTGCTGATTGCGATTGCACCTGCGCTTGCGGCGGTATGCGGTGCCGACCTCGTGGTCGCTGCCGAACTGTTGCTGGCCATTCGCGTCGGCGTCGCCGCGATTCAGGCACGGCAGTGCGCGAGGGTGCTTCCGGCTCTGTGGCGCCCGGCACCGGGCGGATCCTTCCGGCTGGATTTGCTGACCCTGCTTCGCTTCGGAGGATGGACGACGGTCTCGAGCATGGTCGGACCGGTCATGGTGTACATGGACCGGTTTTATCTGGCTGCGGCCACCTCGCCCAGTCAGGTAGCCGGCTACGTGGCAACCTACGAGCTGGCCAGCAAGCTCTTGCTGCCCCCCGCGCTCGTGGTGCAGATCTTCTTTCCGCTGCTGATCGGCGCCCGGGTCCGCGATGTCGCCGAAAGCGAGCAGCTGTTTTCTCGCTTGGCCTCGGGTGTGGCGCTCCTTTGCTTTCTGCCCGCAGCCTTGCTCGCAGCGACGGCCCCCGAGCTGCTGGGGCGCTGGCTACCGGCGGTCGCCTCCTCGGAGAGTACGGCCGCCCTGCAGATCCTCTGCGGGGGCGCGCTGATCAACTGTGTTTCGCAAGTTTTCGTTCTCCAGGTCCAGAGCTTGGGGCGCACCAAGGCGATCGCCGTCGCGCACCTTGCCCAGCTCCCGGTGTACCTGCTGCTGCTCTGGTGGTCAGCGGTCCATTTCGGTCTCGTGGGCGTGGCTTTGGCCTGGAGCTTGCGGACTGCGGCCGACGCCATCCTGTTCTGCGGCATGGCGGCATCCACCGTCGGTGCGCAGGCACGGACGCGCCTGTGGCGGACCCTGGTGGTAACACTCGCCTTGAGTCTCATACTGGCCGGCCTCACTCAGGTGGGGTCGGTCGCCTCGAGGGCGCTCACGCTCGCCGTTCCACTCGTGTTTCTGCTGATATGGGGCAAGCGGCTTCTGCCGTGGCCCAAGGACGCTGGGTTGGCTTCGCTGGTTCGCCGCGGCACCAGCGCCTGATCCTGTAGACGGCCTCACATGCGCGACGAGTGCACCATCGACGGCTGGCCCGCGGGTTCCATCGAGCGCCTGGGCGCCTGCCCCCTGTGCGCCGCCACGGCGAGGTCGTGCCTGCATGAGGGCTTGACCGACCGCTTGTTCGGCACACCCGGGGAATGGCGCCTGCATGCCTGCGGGCAATGTGGAATCGCCTATCTCGATCCCCGGCCGAACGCCAAGGAGATCCACAGGGCGTACGCGCGGTACTTCACCCATGCGGACGATCCGCTCGGCGACCCCCAGCAACCGGGCACGACCTGGATCCAGTCTTTGCAGCTGGCGGTGCTGCGTGCCTACCTCCGGCGCCATTTCGGGCGCGTGGTTGCGCGGCCGAGCGACAGTCTCGCGCTGGTCATGCGGCTGTTTCCCGACGCACGAAGCGAGCTCGATGGCGCGATGAGAGGTGTGGCGCGTCCGCATCCGGGCGACACCGTCCTGGATATCGGCTGCGGCAGCGGTCGCTTCCTGGCCTGGGCACGATTCGCCGGCTGGAAGGGTATGGGCACCGAGGTCGACCCCGACGCTGCTACTCGGGCGCGCGCGAAAGGTTTCGAGGTCCATGAGGGGCCGCTGGAGGAATTGCTTGCCTCCGGTCGGAAGTTCGAGGCGATCACGATCGGCCACGTCATCGAACACGTCTACGACCCGCGCGCCGTCCTGCGGACCGCGCGGCAGCTCTTGCAGCCGGGGGGGCACTTCTGGATCGAGACGCCGAACATTGCGGCGCACGGTCACCAGTGCTTTGGCGCCCGCTGGCGGGGACTGGAGCCGCCTCGGCATCTCCAGATCTTCACGCCCGAGGTCCTGCGTGCACTGCTCGAAGAAGCCGGCTTCGACCAGGTCCGGTTTGCGCCTTGGCGAGGAGAGTGGCAGTGGATGGCGAACGCCAGCCGCGAAGGCACTCGCGCTCCCGGTCTGGCACGAGCCCTGTTCAGGGGGAGCGATCCCGACGAGCGCGTTGGACGCGACGATCCTCGCAAACGAGAGTTCATCACGCTGACGGCGACCGTCACTGCATAGTCGGTTGCAAGAAGCGGCTACTGCACGACCTGCTTGCTGACGTGACTCAGGTGCGCGGAGATTCCGATGCGGCGTCGGGCAGCAAGCGTCGACCGGAGAGCAGGTTCGCGAGCAGCAAGAGGCGCAGCAACACCTCGTCCGGCAGCCGCTGGCGGAAGCGCACGGGCATCAGCAGGAGGCGTGCGACGGCGGACGGCCGACGCGGGTCGAAGTAGCGGTCCAGCAGGCGGCGATCTTCGGGTTCCAGCCTGTCGCCATGCACACGACGAAAGTTGTCGATCTGCGCGAACATCGCATGCACCCAGTTCTTCCTTCCGAGGAAGCGGATCGCGTGCGTGTAGCGCCGCCACCCAAGCCGGGCGCCGACGGAATTCGCGGTGTGCTGCCGATAGAGAATGGTGGGCTCGGGATCTGCCACGACCCGGCCGAAGGCGGAGATGACCAGGTAGAGCCACCAGTCATGAAACTGCAGCAGGCGCTCGTCGCCGTTGCGCCTTGCGAGCAACAGGCCGGCGCGATTGAGCGCGCACGTGCAGCCGAATGCGATGTTCTCCACCAGTGCATTGCGGAACGACGGCGGCCGCGGCCACGCGGGCGAGAGACCCAGCGGATGCAGGTGTTCGTCGACGAGGCGCAGGCGCGAGCAGTACAAGGCAGGTTCGTCGCGCAGCGGCGCGAGCGCCGCCATGGCGCGCCCGATCTTGTCTGGCAGCCAGACGTCATCCTGGTCGCTGAACATCACCAGGTCGGCGTCGTCGGGCGCGGCATGGAGCAGCGTGAAGAAGCTGCGAGCGAAGCCGATGTTCTCGCCGCGCAGCACGGTCACGCGCGATTCGCCGAGCGATTCGATGCGAGCGACCACGCCGTCGGTGGATCCGTCGTCCCGTACAATGATCCGGCCATCCGCAGGCAAGGAGCCGAGGATCGAACGAAGCTGCTCCTCGATGAAGCGTTCGCCTTGCCAGGTGGATAACAGCACCACGACTCTCATTCTCCGGATTATCGCCGGAGGCTTCGCGTCGTCCTGACGCGTCCGAGCCCATGCAGCAGAGCCCGCCCCATCTTCGATTGCTGGTAGTCAGTCCGTATTACGCATCGCATGGCGGCGGCGTGGAAATGGTGGCGGGGCAGCTCGCCTCGGGGCTCGCAGCCCGCGGCTTCGAGGTGACCTGGGCCGCATCCGACACGGACGCCGCTGCCACCGACGACGGTGTGCTATGCATTCCGATGCGTGCCAACAATGCGATCGAAAAGCGCACCGGCGTTCCGGTTCCGCTGTGGACGCCGGGCGCCATGCGACAGCTCTGGCGCGCAATCCGTGCCTGCGATGTCGTGCTGATGCACGAATCGCTGTACCTGGCCAACCTGTGGGCTGCCGGGTCCGCGCGAATTCTTGGCAAGCCGCTGCTGCTGGTGCAGCATGTCGGCGAGGTCCCCTATCGCAGCCGCGCCCTGCGCACCGTCGTACGGGCCGGCAACGCCTTGGCCGCGCGGTTCGCCCAGCTTTGCGCGGCGCGGGTGGTGTTCGTCAGCGCGGTGGTGAAGGATTATTTTTGCGCCGGTCGGCCCGCGAATGCGTCCAGGCAACTGTTGATTCCAAACGGGTTCGATCCGGCTCGTTTCCATCCCGCGGTCCAGGGTGAGCGTGAGCGCACCCGGGCCAGGCTCGGGATCTCCGGGAGCCGCCCCGCGCTGCTGTTCGTCGGCCGCTTCGTGGAAAAGAAAGGCCTGCGGCTGCTCGAGGCGCTGGCGCGGCAACGCCCGGAATGGCAGTTCATCTTCGTCGGCTCCGGACCGCTGGACCCCGGCCGCTGGGGGCTGCCGCAAGTGCGTGTCGTCGGCCGAATTTCGCAGGAGCAGTTGCCCGACTGGTACCGGGCCGCCGACCTGCTGGTGCTTCCGAGTACGGGCGAAGGTTTTCCCCTCGTCGTGCAGGAGGCCATGGCCTGTGGCCTGCCGGCGGCCGTCGCCTCGGAAACGGCGCGGGCGCTGGAGGGCGTGCGAGAGATGGTCTTCTCGGATCGGGTAGACGCCGACGACCCGCGGACGCTGCAACGCTGGCTGGATTTGCTGGATGGCGCCCTGGCGAGCGACCTGGCTGCACGCCGGCATGAGGTAGCCCGTTTCGCCTCCGAGCAGTGGTCGTGGCGGCGCTGCGTCGAACACTACGCCAACGTGATCGAGAGCGTCGTTCGTCCGTGACGGGTCCGGTTCGATCGTGCAGGGCTCCGTTCGAGCACGGCACGGCGTAGCCCGCGCAGCGCAAGCCCTAGGCGCGCCGCCTCCTGCCCACCGCCAGCCCCGCCATCGTGCCCCCGATCACCAGCAGCCCGACGAGGAGCGACCAGCGCGTCCACCGCCAGCTCACGGGCTCGTAGTGCAGGTCCAGCCGCCCGCTGCCGCCCGGCGGCACTTCAACTTCGACGACGGCACCGAGATAGGGCCGGACGGGCAGCGGCTGGCCCGCAAGGGTGGCCGAATACCCTGGCCAGTACAGTCGCGAGAAGTGCAGGTGGCGTGCTTCCGCGCGCCCGGGCACCTCGAAGGCCTCGCGCCTCGCAGCTGCGGCGGCGGCGGCCACCACGCCGTCCGCATCCGGCAATCGGAGCAGGCTGCCGATGCTGGCCAGCTGGTTCACGGCGCGAATCCTCACGCGCCCGTCCCTCAGCCCGGCCTCCGCCGGCTGGAGTCCGGCGGCGGCCATCTGCTGCACCAGCGGAGCATCCAGGTCGCGGTCGCAAGCAAAGATGTCGGAGATCTCGAACAGCTGGTGCACATGGATTCCCGGCAAGCCTGGTGCCGGACGCGCCATGTCGACCAGCGTCGCCCGCGGCTGAAACAGCCCATGCGCATCGCCCCCGTACGGAAAGTGGTGCGCGAAACCCTTGTGGCCCACTGGTGAGTACCCGTTGATGGCGGGCTGCCCGTACAGCAGGTACCGTCCGCTGATCAACTCGCCCAGTTGTTCCGGCCTGCCCCAGGCAGAGCCCCGGTCGCACAGCCCCAGGACATAGCCTGGCCGGCCCGTCGGACGGATGGCGTCGGTGTCGGGCAGTATCGCGTAAGGCCACTTGCTGCCGCCGAGGCTCGGTGTGAGGGCCAGGCCTACGACCCAGGCGAAAGCGGAGATCAACATGGCCCAGGAGACGCGCGGGTCGCGGGGCGTCGGTTGCCGCAGCAGGTGCACCAGTACCAGCGCCCCGCCCCCGAACAGCACGGGCACCATCGCCAGCCGCATGAGGGCATCGAAATAGAAGAGGCCGCTTTCGGCCGAAAAATAGGTCAGGAGGGTGACGGTGGCGATGAACGCCGCGGCCCGCTTGATCGTTCGCTGGTCGATGCGCGCGGTGCCGTGTGCCACGCGTTGCAGCGCATAAACCGAGAGCGGGACCGCCAGCGCCGGCAGGAAGCGGATCGGGTAGCGCATCGGCCCGGTCTGGCTTGGCAGGAAGCACAGGAGGAATGCGGCGAATCCAAAGGCCAACAGAACCTTCTGTTCCGGGGTTGCCGGTGGCTTCCAGCGGAAGAAGGCCAGTGCGAAGAACAGGAGCGCGGTCGAATATCCCAGCGATGGCAGGTGCTGCTGGTGGCCGAACCAGGTCGTGTAGCTCCCATAGAACGGGTTGAACGTGTTCAGCAGCAGACCCCAGTGCGAAACCTGCTCGCCTCCATTGTTGTGCCAGCCGGAGCTGCGCATCACCCAGCCCGAGCTCATGACGTATTCGGCCATGAGAGGAACGGCCGCGACCAGGAATGCACTGGCAGGTGCGAGCGCAAGCAGCGCGATGCGCCGCAGCGAGCGATGCGCCCGGAAGTCGGCCACCGCAACGATCACGCACAACAGCGCATACGCCAGGTGGAGCTGCGTCATCGCCGAGGCAAAGAGAGCGCACCCGCCGGCGGCGGCGAGCGCGAACGCCCCGGGCGCGAGGCTGCGGCGCAGATGCAGCAGCGCGGCGAAGGCGAACAGGAACCAGGCGTAGGCGGATGCGCTGTTCCACCACGATGCTGCAAAGACGTACAGGAACATCGGTTGCGTGGCGAGCAGGAATCCGAGCAGGAGGGACCAGCGTCGGCCCAGCCCGTAGATGCGTCCCAGCCACCAGCCGGAAAAGACGACGAGCACGAAGTTCGTTCCCGCGAATGCCAGCACCGGAAGGGTCCTTCCTTCGCTCGTGGCCGCGAGCAGGCTGGCCACGATCGTCTGCGGAGAGAACGGCGACAGGACCATGTCCAGGAACATGTTGCCCCCGAGCCAGGTATGGGTCGTCAGGAGAGGCAGGTCGCCGGACAGCCAGAGCCGGCCCATTTCGCGGAAAAAGGGCAAGCACTCGTTCTGCGCGTCATCGATGAAGAAGAAGTCATCGAACCCGGCGACGCACCCCAGCAGGATCACGCCTGCGACAAGTACGATGCCGAATGCAGTCGACCAAGCCTGCCGCTGACGCACCGGCATCCCCTCGCTATCCATGTTCTTGTCCTGGTCGAAAATTCTGTGCCCCGCTGGATTCCATGCTGCCACATCGATATTGCAAGCCGACTCGAGAACCGTGCAGCGTTGCACGAAAACGGTCGCAATCGTGGTGAGCGTTGCGACTGGCAATCTTCCCCGCCTGCGGGTGACCACCGCCGCTATCACTCCAAAGTTCGCGTGCAGAGCGTTGCTGCCGGGAAGCAGATAATCCGATCGATGAATCTGCATGAAGAGCACTTCCACGAGCGCAATTGACGCCCCGCGGCTCCTGGCGACGCTGGCGCCCGCACAGCGCTTGACGGCCCAGACGGCATTGGCCGCCGTCCTGGCTTTCCTGCCGTGGCTCAATCCCTTCGCCCCCGGCCCCTCGGCCTCGGTAGGCCCGTGGCTCGTGAGCGCCGCCTGCGGCATCGGTTTGGGCATGGTGGCGGTTGCGCGTGGCGGGCGGCCTTCACCAGGCCTGTTGCTTCTGACGGCAGTGGCGGCGGCGTGGGCGGCGATGGTCACCGGAGCGCGCCCCGAGGTGGCGATGCTCGCCGGCGGTCTGCTGCTGGTCGCGATCGCTTCCGCGGTGCCTGCGGATGAAGGATGCGGCTCGCTCGCCCGCGCGCTGCAATGGGCCTGGCTCACCGCTGCGGCCCTGAGTGCGGTCATCGCACTGCTGCAGTACTTCGGCTTCGCCGAGGCCATGCATCCCTGGTTCAACGCCGCGCAACTCGGCGAGGCCTACGGCAACCTGCGGCAGCCGAACCTCTTTGCCAGTCTCTGCTCGCTGGGCATCGCGGTGCTCCTGTGGGGCGGCCTGCGTCTGCGGCTGTCGCTGAGCGTGGTGCTGATGGTGCTGCTCGCGGCGGCCAGTGCGGCTTCGGTGTCGCGCACGGGTGCCGTGCAGGCGATCGTGCTCGCGCTGCTTGCCGCATGGTGGCGCGGGCCCGATCGCCGACGGCGCCTGCTCCTGTGCGCGATCGGCGCCGCCGCGTACCTGCTTGCCTCCTGGGCACTTCCTTCATTGCTGGAACTTGCCACCGGCGTGGCGCCGGAACGCACGCTGTGGGGCCGGATCAGCGGCGGCGCTTCCTGCAGCAGCCGCACGGTCCTCTGGAGCAACGTGCTGCACCTGATCGCGCAGCGGCCGCTGGCCGGCTGGGGCTGGGGCGAACTGGATTTCGCGCACTTCGAAACGCTGTATCCCGGCGCCCGGTTTTGCGACATCCTGGACAACGCCCACAACCTGCCCTTGCATCTCGCCGTGGAATTGGGCGTGCCGGTGGCGCTGGCAATCTGCGCAATCGCGCTCTACGGCGCGTGCAAGCTGCGCCCGTGGGCGGAGCAGTCGCCGCTGCGGCAGCTCGCCTGGGCGCTGCTGGCGATCATCGCGCTGCACAGCCTGCTGGAATATCCACTCTGGTACGGGCCGTTCCAGCTGGTGTTCGGGGTTGCCTGTGGCTGGCTGCTGCCGCGCGCGGGACCTGTACCCGACCGTCGAAACACTGCATGGTTCACGACTCTCGGGATCCTGCTGGCGGTCACCGCCTATGCCGCGTGGGACTACGCCCGCGTGAGCCAGATCTACCTGGTGCCGGAGCAGCGACGCGCCGCCTGGCGTGACGACACGCTGTCGCATGTGCGGCGCTCGTGGCTCTTCTCCGGGCAGGCGGGGTTTGCGGATCTCACCCTGCAGGAGGTCACGCAGGCGACTGCGCCGCGCGTGTATTTCCTCGCCGAAGGTTCGCTGCATTACTCGCCCGAGCCGCGCGTGATCGAGCGCCTGATCGAGAGCGAAACCCTGCTCGGACGCAGCGATGCCGCGGTGCTGGACCTGGCGCGCTTTCGCGCCGCCTTTCCGCGCGACTACGAAACGTGGCGCGGAGCCGTGCGGCTTCCGTTGCCGCGCGCGCCCTAGCTAGCCTTCGCGCACGTAGCTCCCCGACTTCCCCCCATGCTTCTCGAACAGCTTCACCTCGGCGATCATCATGCCGCGGTCCACCGCCTTGCACATGTCGTAGATGGTGAGCAGGGCGATGTTGACGGCGGTCAGTGCTTCCATCTCGACGCCCGTGGGGCCGACGGTTTCGACGGTCGCGCTGCACACCACGGCGCCATGATCAGGTCCGGGCTCCAGCTCGAAATCGACCGCGACGCGGGTGAGCGCCAGCGGATGGCACAGCGGGATGAGGTCGCTGGTCTTCTTGGCCGCCTGGATGCCGGCAATGCGCGCAATCCCCAGCACGTCGCCTTTCTTTACGCTCCCGCTCTGGATGATGGCAAGGGTAGCCGCTAACATTTCGATCCTGCCGCGCGCCACCGCGACGCGGTGCGTAGCCGGCTTGGCTGCGACGTCGACCATATGCGCCTGGCCCTGCGCGTCGAAATGGGTGAGTCCGCTCATGCAACAACCTTCTGGATCGATCGAGGATCATACGGCCGCTGGCGTGCGGGAGCCCTCTTGCGGCTGAGCCCTTCGCGCGTGTTCGCCGGGGTCTTGACCGCGGTGCTGATCCTCGCCGGCACCGCGCCCAGCTACGCGCAACTGCCCACGCTCGGCGACAACAGCGACATGACCAGCGGCGCCGAGCGCAAGCTCGGCGAGCGCGTGGCGCGCGAGCTGTACCGCGACCCCGACTACATCGACGACCCGGTGCTGGTCGAATACGTGCAGGGCATCTGGCAGCGCCTGCTCAACGCGGCGCGCGCGCGCGGCGAGCTCACGTCCGAACTCGACGAGCGCTTTGCCTGGACGGTGCTCATGGGCAAGGAC
Organism: Ramlibacter sp.; assembly: GCF_028291745.1. Classification (GTDB taxonomy): domain Bacteria; phylum Pseudomonadota; class Gammaproteobacteria; order Burkholderiales; family Burkholderiaceae_C; genus Ramlibacter. The sequence continues at coordinate 91,752 of NZ_JAQGNQ010000051.1, forward strand.
CGCACCGTCAATGCCTTTGCCTTGCCGGGCGGCTGGCTGGGCCTGCAGCTCGGGCTGGTGAGCGTCACCGCCAACGACGATGAACTGGCCTCCGTGCTCGCCCACGAGCTGAGCCACGTCACGCAGCGCCACATCGCCCGCCTGATGGCCCAGGAAAAGCAGCAGACGCCGCTGATGATCGCCGCCATGCTCCTGGGTGCGCTGGCGGCCACCAAGAACCCGCAGGCTGGCGCCGCGCTCATGACCGGCGGTCCCGCGCTGGCCATGCAGCAGCAGCTCAATTTCTCGCGTGACATGGAGCGCGAGGCCGACCGCATCGGCCTCGGCGTGATGACCGCCGCCGGCTTCCAGCCGCAGGGTTTCGTCACGATGTTCGATAAGCTGCAGCAGGCCTCGCGCCTGAACGACAACGGCGCCTATCCCTACCTGCGCACGCACCCCATGACCACGGAGCGCGCGGCGGAGATGCAGTCGCGCCAGCAGCTGGCGCCGCAGACGCCGGTGCAGCCCACGCTGCAACACGCGATGATCGCCGGGCGCGCCCGCGTGTTCTCCAATCCCGGGGTGGATGCGCAGCGCGCGATCGTCGGCGAGGCCGATGCGGCTGCCCTGAGTTCGCAACCGCGGGTCCGCCAGGCCCAGGTGCTCTATGGAGCGGCCCTGGCCTCCGCGCGCATGCACGACGGCCCCGCCGCGGCGCGCCTGCTGCAGCGGCTCGATGCGGTCGTGGCGGGTGATGCCGCCGGCCAGCGGCTCGCGCGCCTGCTGGCCGCCGAGATCGCACTGGACCAGGGCGACACCGCGCGCGTGCTGCGGCTGGTCGACGCGGACAGCAAGTCACGGCCCGAACTGCTGCTCGCGCTGCAGGCGCAGGTGCAGTCCGGCCATGCCGCGGAGGCGGCGCAGCGCCTGCAGACGTGGGTGGCCACGCAGCCGCGCGACGCGCTCGCGTGGCTGCTGCTCTCGAGTGCGTATACGGCGCAGGGGCAAGCCTTGCGCGCGGTCCGCGCCGAGGCCGAAGCACGGGTGGCCCAGCTCGATTACGCGGCCGCGCTCGATCGGTTCAAGGCGGCGCAGGACATGGTGCGCAAGGGGCAGGACGGCAACGATCACATCGAGGCGTCGATCATCGATACCCGGGCCCGGCAGGTCGACTCACTTCTTAAGGAACAGGCGCTCGAGCGCTGATTCGATCACCACGCCCAGCGCCGTGTAGAGCAGCGATCCGACCAGGGCCGCGCCAAAGTCGTGCACCGTGAAGCCGGAGAGCAGACCAGCGGCCGCCCAGAACACCAGCGCGTTGATCACGAACAGGAACAGGCCCAGCGTGAGCACCGTCACCGGCAGCGTCAGCACCACCAGCACGGGGCGCATCACGGCGTTCAGCAGGCCGATCACCACGGCGGCGGCCATCGCCGCGCCGAAAGTCTTGATCTCCACCCCGTCGTAGATATAGGCCACGAACAACAGCGCCGAGGCACTGAGCAGCCACTTCACAACGAGCTTCAGCATGGGCGCGGAGCATAGCACCGCGCCGCGCGCGCATCGTCAGTCCAGAGACAGGATCAGCAGCGCGCCCAGCCCGAGCAGCGCACCGGGCGACCAGCGCCCGAAGTCGCCCCCGTCGGAGGACTTGGGCCGGCGGACGTCCACCACGCGGGCGGTGCCGTGTTCGGCCATCAGGGAGCGCGTGAGCTCCGGCAGCGGCCCGCGCGCCAGCACGGGAGTGACGGCGTCGCCGCGCGCGCGCAGCGGCGGAATCACCTGCGCGAACAGCTTGTCGGCCCACTTGGCGCGCCAGTTCTCGCGCGCCGAATGGCTCACCCACTTGCTGATGCGATGCGTCATGCGCGGCGCGCAGGCGACCAGCACCCAGTGGGTGGGGGCTTCGACCGGCGGCATCTGCTGTCTGGCATATGCGGGGTCGTCAAGATAAACAATCACCTTGTCCATGCAGCCTCCTGCCGCTCGATTGCTAATGGGCCCCGGGGCCCCGCGCGCCGCGGCTGGCCAGCCAACCGGCGCCAAGCACGCCGGCGATGCATACAGCATACGTGCTCCAGCGCACGCTTGCATATGGGTCGAATACCGCATCCAGCAGCGGCTCGTCCACGATCATCTTCGCCGCCGTGAAGGCCAGCACCGCGGCCCCCAACTGGATGATGACGGGGAAGCGCTCCACCAGCTTCAGCACCAGGGTGCTGCCGAACACCACGATCGGCACGCTGATCACCAGGCCCAGGATCACCAGGTCGATGGCGCCGTGCGCTGCGCCGGCCACGCCCAGCACGTTGTCGATGCCCATGAGCGCGTCGGCGATGACGATGGTGCGCATGGCCCCCCAGAAAGTGGTGGCTCCGGCGCCGTGCGCCTCCTCGCCGCCCTCCTGGGCGAGCAAGCGGTACCCGATCCAGAGCAGGCCCAGGCCGCCCACCAGCATCACGCCGGGGATCTTCAGCAGCCAGACCACGCCCACGGTCATGACCGAACGCACCACGATCGCGCCGAGCGTGCCCCAGACGATCGCCTTTTTCTGCCGGTGCGCGGGCAGCGCGCGGGCGGCCAGCGCGATGACGATGGCGTTGTCGCCGGCCAGCACGAGGTCGATGAGGACGATGGCCAGCAGGGCGGACCACCAGGGGGCGGAGAGGATTTCCATGCGCACGAAGCTCCGGACAGAGGACACGATGTGCCCGTCGCGGCGGCGGACCGAAGCTGTTCGCAGGGGGCGAGAGGTGCTTCGATCCGGACCGCACGGGCCCGATCGAAGGTCTTGCTCGGCCCCGGTGGTGCACCGGTGCCCGGACAGCCGGAAGCTTGCGCTTCGTGTTGACGACTGGCCGAATGTGGGAGCTACTCCCCTTCGCTGGATCGATTAGACCACAGCGGGCGGCGTGCCCTGCAGCCGCGGGCTATCATGCCCGGTCCTACTGCGCCATGCCCGGCATCCACATCACCGACATCGAAGCCGCGATCAATTTCTGGCGCGGGCAGAAGCCCTCGCCGGACGGGATCGCGCTCGCGCCCGAACTGCGCGCGCTGGCCGAGGTGTATGCGCTGATGGTGTACTACCGCGAGCACGAGGCCGACGAGGACAGCTTCCCGCGCGCCGCCTACGCGGCGTGGAAGGTCTGGTACGACACCCAGCCCGACACCCCCTGCATCGCGATCTGTTCCACCAGCCAGGGCGATGCGCAGTGCAAGGGCTGCGGCCGCAGCTTCGAGGAGGTGCAGCGCTGGACCGAAATGACGCCGGGCGCCAAGCGCCAGGTGTGGCGCCGCATCACGCTGCAAGGCGATGCCTGGCGCTTCAATCGCTACGCGGAACGCGCGACCGGCGAGCCCGGCGAGAAACGCTGATCGTGCTGCGGCTGCGGCAGGCCCCCAACCTCGCGATCGCGACACTGTGGGCGGACGTGCTGCGGCAGGCGGGCATCGAAGCCAGCGTGCAGCGACAGTTCCTCTCTAGTGCCGCCGGCGAGCTGCCGCCGGACCAGTGCCTGCCCGAGATCTGGATCACGCACGACCAGCAGCTCGGCGAGGCGCGCAAGCTGCTGGATCAATTGCTGAACCTGCCGCAACGGCGCTGGCGCTGCGAATGCGGGGAACTGGTCGAGGGCGGGTTCGAGTCGTGCTGGAATTGCGGGCGGATGATGCCGTGACGAGTCAGTTGCCATGAGGATGTCATCCCGCGCTCTCTGGATGTCATCCCGGGCTTGACCCGGGATCCATGACTGCGCGTGAGCGAGCGCCGTCGTGGATTGCGGGTCAAGCCCGCAATGACATGCCTCACCGCAATGACATGCCCCGCCGCAATGACGTCCGTGCTCGGCTCACTTCCATTTCACCGGCTCGATGTCCACATGCCGGCTCGCGTCGCCCAGCATCAGCACGCCCTCCTGCACCGTCGCCTGCAACTGCATCGAGCGCTGTGCCAGTTGCGCGAGCGCCTGCGAGGTTTCGGTCGGGATGCGCCACACCGCGAGGTTGTGCAGGCGCGTCAGCTTGTTCTGTATGCCCTTCCACCACACCTCGGCGGCGGACTGGAAGACATACAGGGCCACCTGGTCGGCCTGCCGGCAGGCCTTGGTGATCGCCACGTCGTCGGGCTGGCCGACCTCGATCCACAGGCGCGTGGCGCCGGTGAAGTCGCGCAGCCAGGCATCGGGCTCGTCCGGGTCGGACAGTCCCTTGCCGAAGGCCAGCGTGCCGTCGCCGCCGCACACCGTCTGCAGTTCGTGGGCATGGAAGGCCAGCGCCGCCAGCCGCACCATCATGCGTTCGTCGGTTTCGCTGGGGTGGCGCGCCAGGGTGAGCGCGTGATCGGCGTAGTAGCCGTGGTCGATGTCCGCGACCGCGAGCTGCGCCTTGAAGACGGTGGATTTCAGGGCCAATTCGCCGCTTTCAGGCGCGGCGCGCCAGTTCGGCAGCCTTGCCGGTGTACGAGGCCGGCGTCATCGCCAGCAGCCGGTCTTTTTCCGCCTCCGGAATTTCCAGCGAGCGGATCAGCGCATGCAGGTCGGCCGCCGCCACGGTCTTGCCGCGCGTGACCTCCTTGAGCTTTTCGTACGCGCCCTGCACGCCGTAGCGGCGCATCACCGTCTGGATCGGCTCGGCCAGCACTTCCCAGGCCGCATCGAGGTCGGCGTGCAGCGCCTCCTCGTTCAGTTCGAGCTTGCCCAGGCCGACGCTCAATGCGGAATAGGCCAGTGCCGTGTAGCCCAGGGCCACGCCCATGTTGCGCAGCACGGTCGAATCGGTCAGGTCGCGCTGCCAGCGAGAGATCGGCAGCTTTTCGGACAGATGGCGCAGCAGCGCGTTGGCCAGCCCGAGGTTGCCTTCCGCGTTCTCGAAGTCGATCGGGTTGACCTTGTGCGGCATGGTGGACGAGCCGATCTCGCCCTCGCGCAGCTTCTGCTTGAAGTAGCCCACGCTGATGTAGCCCCAGATGTCGCGCGACCAGTCGATCAGGATGGTGTTGGTGCGGGCGATCGCGTCGAACAGTTCCGCCATGTAGTCGTGCGGCTCGATCTGGATGCTGTAAGGCTGGAAGGTCAGGCCCAGGCCAAGCGGCTCCGCCACTTCCACCACCTTGCGGCTGAAGCTTTCCCAGTCGAACTCCGGCCAGGCGGCCAGATGCGCGTTGTAGTTGCCCACCGCGCCGTTCATCTTGGCCATCAGCTGGACCGCGGCGATCTTCTCGCGCGCCGCGGCCAGGCGGACCACGACGTTGGCGATCTCCTTGCCCACCGTCGTGGGGCTCGCCGTCTGGCCGTGCGTGCGGCTCAACATGGGCACGGCCGCATGGGCGTGCGCCAGCTCGCGCATCTTGGACAGCACGGTGTCCAGCGCGGGCAGCAAGACGTGCTCGCGCGCACCCTTCAACTGGAGGGCATGGCTGGTGTTGTTGATGTCCTCGCTGGTGCAGGCGAAATGGACGAATTCGCTGGCCGAACGCAGTTCCGGTCGCGCTTCGAACTTCGACTTGATCCAGTACTCCACGGCCTTGACGTCGTGGTTGGTGGTCTTCTCGATGTCCTTGATCGCCAGGGCGTCGGCCTCGGAGAAGTTCTTCACCAGGCCCAGGAGGTAAGTACGCGCTCCGGGGGAAAGCGGCTTGAATTCGGCAAAGCCCGCGTCGGACAGTGCGATGAACCAGCAAACTTCGACCTGCACGCGCTTGTGCATGTAGCCCTGCTCGCTCATCAGGGGACGCAGCGGCGCCAGCCGGCCGGCATAGCGGCCGTCCAGGGGCGACAGCGCGGAAATCGTGGACAAGGGCATGGGCCGAATTGTAGGCGGCCCCTTCCTGCCCCTCGGCCCGGCCGCCTTGTCGCAGGTGAGCGACAGCGGTGCCAATCTCTTCCCCTAGAATGAAACCGTCCTCTCCCTCTCACCCAGAACTCGAAAACGCCAGGCAGCGCCCATGAAGTTGATCGGATCCACCACCAGCCCCTACGTACGCAAGGTGCGCGTCGTGATGGCCGAAAAGAAGCTGGACTACCACTTCGTCGAGGAAGACGTCTGGGCGGCCGACACCAGCATCATGCATTCCAACCCGCTCGGCAAGGTGCCCTGCCTGGTGATGGAAGGCGGCGAGGCGCTGTTCGACTCGCGGGTGATCGTCGAATACCTCGACACGCTGTCGCCGGTGGGCAAGCTGATTCCGGCGGTGGGCCGCGAGCGCGCCGAGGTGAAGACCTGGGAGGCGCTGGCCGACGGCGTTCTCGACGCACTGATCCTGGCGCGCCTCGAAGGCAACTGGGCGGGTCGCAACGAGGCCCAGCGCTGCCACGCCTGGATCGATCGCCAGATCGCCAAGACGCAGGCCAGCCTGAAGGCCATGAGCCTGGGCCTGGGCGAGAAACCCTTCTGTGCCGGCATCTACCTCAGCCTGGCCGACATCGCCGTCGGATGCGCGCTGGGCTACCTGGACTTCCGCTTCCCCCAGATCGACTGGCGCACGAGCTACCCCAACCTGGCCAAGCTGCAGGACAAGCTGATGCAGCGAGCAAGCTTCGCGGAATCGATTCCCGCCTGATTTGGGCGGCCTCGCGGGCCGCCAGCGACGAACCGCGCGGAATAACATGCAGCGCGGTTCCCCTTGCGATGAGGATCCGGCTTCGCCGGTCCTCATCGCACTGATCAGCCAAACAAAAAACGCCCCATCGGGGCGTTTTTTGTTTGCATAAAGGTTGCTGCGAAGCGCCCCTTGACGAAGGAGGGAGGGAGGGAGGAGGAGAAGAGTCGCCTCGGGATTGCATCCGGAACCCACGGGGGCCGAATGACTTCGCAGCAATAAAACCGGGTGTCCTGCTTGTTGCTCAAATGGACCCGGCAAGCGGGCTGCCGGTTCCCGGGTATTCCCTCTCACAGGGTAAACATTTGTGAACCCCCGCCTGCTGCCCTCAGCGCGTGGACAACTGCTGCTCCAGCGTCTTCAGCAGGGCCGGATCGTCCGGCCGCACGGTGCTGCTGTAGTGCGCGATCACCTTGCCGTCGCGGCCGATCAGGTACTTGTGGAAGTTCCACGTCGGCGCCTTGCCGGTCTGCGTCGCCAGCTCCCGAAACAGCGGGTTGGCATCGGCGCCCTTGACCGAGCTCTTGCCGAACATCGGGAACTTGACTCCGAAGGTGTTCTCGCAGAAATCCGCGATCTGCTTGTTGCTGCCGGTCTCCTGCGCGAAATCGTTGGACGGGAACCCCAGCACCACGAGCCCGCGCTCGCGGTACTTTGCATAGAGCGCTTCCAGCCCCTCGTACTGCGGCGTGAAGCCGCAGAAGCTCGCCGTGTTGACGACCAGCAGCACGCGCCCGCTGTACTGGCACAGCGGTTGGGGCTTTTCGTCCTGCAGGCGCGGAAAGGTGTACTGCAGCAGGGGCGCGCACGAGGCGGCGGGCGCCGCCGCCGCAACCTGGACCGGGGCCGTGCCGGCAGGGGTTGCCGCGAACGCGGGGGCCGCGCTCCAGAGTGCAGCGGCCAGGGCGATCACGGTGGCGGAGTGGTTCATGGCCGCGACGATACGCCGCTGGCGATGACCCTGCCAGTGCCGCGGGGCGACGCACGGTGCGGCGCCAGCGCGACATTGTCCTTCCGCGGAATACGATGTGCCAGCACTGCGCTGCGCCAAAGGCCGATGTCAACCGTAAAATCGAGGGTTACCTCGAAAGAACGCCTCATGTTGTATCCGGAATTGTTCAAGCAGCTCGAGTCCGTCCGCTGGGACATGGAAAAGGATATCCCCTGGGACACGTTCGATCCGTCGCTGCTGACGGAGGAACAGGCGCAGACCATCAAGATGAACGCCATCACGGAGTGGTCGGCCCTGCCCGCCACCGAGATGTTCCTGCGCGACAACCGGCACGACAGCGACTTTTCGGCCTTCATGTCGATCTGGTTCTTCGAGGAGCAGAAGCACTCGCTCGTTTTGATCGAATACCTCAAGCGCTACCGGCCGGACCTTGTGCCGACGGAGGAGGAACTGCACGAAGTCCGCTTCGAGTTCGAGACCGCGCCGCCGCTCGAGACGCTGATGCTGCACTTCTGCGGCGAGATCCGGCTGAATCACTGGTACCGCCGCGCCTCCGAATGGCACAGCGAGCCGGTGATCAAGCACATCTATCAGACGCTCTCGCAGGACGAAGCGCGCCACGGCGGCGCCTATCTGCGCTACATGAAGCGCGCGATCAACAAGTTCGGCGTGGAAGCCAAGGCGGCCTTCGCCAAGGTGGGCGTGCTCATGGCCAGCGCGCGGCGCACGGCGCAGGCCCTGCATCCGACCAACCTGCACGTGAACAAGGCGCTGTTCCCGCGCGACACCATCCAGTCGCGCCTGCCCAACCCCGAGTGGCTGGAGCACTGGCTGGACACGCAGATCCAGTTCGACACCGTGTGGGAAAACAAGGTCGTCGAGCGCATCCTGCACAACCTGAGCCTGCTGATGGACCGCAGCTTCAAGAGCGTGCAGGAACTCAATCGCTACCGCAAGGAACTGCAGGCCAGCCTCGCGACCGGCGCCGGCAGCGTACCGGACCCGGTGTGAGCGAGGCCGCCTTCCTGGGCAAGATCGTCGCGCGCAGCGAAGCGGCCGCGCGCATGGCGGCATTGCCCGGCCCGGTCGTCTTCACCAACGGCGTGTTCGACGTGCTGCATCGCGGGCATGTCACCTATCTGGCCCATGCTCGCGCGGTGGGCGGCAGCCTGGTCGTCGCGCTCAATACCGACGCATCGGCCAGGCGCCTGGGCAAGGGCCCCGACCGCCCGCTGAACAAGCAGGAAGACCGCGCGATCGTGATCGCTGGGCTCGAGTCCGTGAGCCTGGTCACCTGGTTCGACGAGGACACGCCGGTGCAACTGCTGTCCGAATTGAAGCCGCAGGTGTACGTGAAGGGCGGCGACTACGACATGCGCAAGCTGGCCGAGACGGCGCTGGTGGAAAGCTATGGCGGGCGCGCGCTCGCCATTCCGTTCGTCGACGGGTACTCCACGAGCGATCTCGTCAAGCGCATCAAGGGTGCGTGATCCCCGGGCCGGTGGGGTGCCCTCGGCATCCCACCCTAGGACGGGCCGTGGCGTGATCCCTCGGTGGGTGCCTTCGACCCTGTAGGGTGGGACGCGCGCAGCGCGCCCCACCATTTCCCTCACGCAGGCGCCGGCCGTCCCTTGCGCCGCGCCCGCGTCAGCATCCGCTGCGCCCACTGCTCGGTGTCGTCGACCACCTCGAACACCACCGGCACCACGAGCAGGCTCAGCACCGTCGATGTGAACAGCCCGCCGATCACCGCGATCGCCATCGGCGAGCGGAAGCTCGGGTCCGCCGCGCCGACGCCGATCGCGATCGGTAGCATGCCGGCGCCCATCGCGATGGTGGTCATGATGATCGGCCGCGCCCGCTTGTGGCAGGCATCGAGCAGCGCGTCGAAGCGGCTCATGCCGTGATCGCGGCGCGCCACGATCGCGTACTCCACCAGCAGGATCGAGTTCTTGGTCGCGATGCCCATCAGCATGATGAGGCCGATCAGCGATGGCATCGAGAAGCTTTTCTGGGCGACCAGCAAACCCACGAAGGCGCCGCCCAGCGCCAGCGGCAGCGCGCTGAGAATTGTCACCGGGTGCAGGAAGTCCTTGAACAGCAGCACCAGCACGATGTAGATGCACAGCACGCCCGTGAGCATGGCCAGCCCGAAGCTCGCGAACAGTTCGCCCATCACCTCCGCATCGCCGATCTCCACCACCCGCACGCCGGGCGGCAGGTTGCGCACCGCGGGCAGCTGCTGCACGGCGGCCTTCACTTCGCCCAAGGGCAGGCCCGAGAGCTCGATCTCGAAGTTGATGTTGCGCGAGCGGTCGTAGCGATCGATCACCGCCGGCCCGCCCGTGAGTTCCAGCGTCGCGACCTGTCCGAGCAGCACGGTGTGGCCGCTGCTGGTGGGCACCGGCAGCCGCTCCAGCAGGCTCAGGTCGCGGCGCGCGTCGTCGCGCAGCTTCACGACGATGGGCACCTGTCTTTGCGCGAGATTGAGCTTGGGCAGGGCGACGTCGAAGTCGCCCGCGGTGGCGATGCGCAAGGTCTCGGCGATCGCCGAACTGGTGACGCCCGCGTCTGCCGCCCGGGCGAAGTCCGGCCGCACGGCGATCTCGGGGCGGATCAGGCTGGCGGTCGAGGCGATCTGGCCCAGGCCGGGGATGGTGCGCAGGTCCTTCTCCACGGCGAGCGCGCCGGCCTGCAGCGCCTTGGGATCCTCGCCGGTCAGCACCAGGATGTACTTCTCGCCCGAGCCGCCCAGGCCCACCTTGCTGCGCAGGCCGGGCAGCGGTTCCAGCGCCGTGCGGATCTGGTTTTCGATCACCTGCTTGCGCGGCCGCGTGGCACGCGGATCGAGCAGGATGGTGAGCGTTGCCTTGCGCGTCTCCGCGGCGCCGAGGTTGCCGAAGGGATCGCCGCCGGCGCTGCCGCCGCCGACCGTGGTGTACACGCTCTTCACGTGCTTCACCCGCATCACGGCGACGCGCGCCTGTTCCGCGGCGGCGTTGGTCTGCTGCAGGGTCGAGCCGGGCGGCAGTTCCAGGTAGACCTGCGTTTGCGAGTTGTCGTCCGGCGGGATGAAGCCGGTGGGCAGCAGCGGGATCAGCGCCACCGAGCCGAAGAAGAACAGGGTGGCCAGCACCATGGTCTTGGCGCGGTTGGTCATGCTCCACCGCGCCCACTTCATGTACGTGCGCAGCCACGCCGGATCCGCATGCTCCGTGTCGTGCGGCTTCAGGAGGTACGCCGACATCATCGGCGTCAGCACGCGCGCGACGACGAGTGAGGCAAACACGGCGAGCGCCGCAGTCCACCCGAACTGCTTGAAGAACTTGCCGGCGATGCCGCTCATGAAGGCGGTGGGCAGGAACACCGCGATGAGCGTGAACGTGGTGGCGATCACCGCCAGGCCGATCTCGTCGGCCGCTTCCATCGCCGCCTGATAAGGCGTCTTGCCCATGCGCAGGTGGCGCACGATGTTCTCCACCTCCACGATGGCGTCGTCCACGAGGATGCCGATCACCAGCGACAGGGCCAGCAGCGTGACGATGTTGATCGAGAAGCCGAGCAGGTACATGCCGATGAAGGCGGGCAGCACGGACATCGGCAGCGCCACCGCCGACACCAGCGTCGCGCGCCAGTCGCGCAGGAACAGCCACACCACCAGCACCGCGAGCGCCGCGCCCTCGTACAGCAGGTGCAGCGAGCCGTGGTATTCCTCCTCCACCGGCGTCACGAAATCGAAAGCCTGCGTCAGCTCGAGATCCGGGTGCTGCGCCTTGACCTGGTCCAGCGCCTGGTGCACGGCCGCGCCGACCGCGACCTCGCTCTCGCCGCGGCTGCGCGCCACCTCGAAGCCCACCACGGGCCGGCCATCGAGCAGCGCCGCCGCGCGCGGCTCGGCGATGGTGTCGCTGACCTCGGCGACGTCGCTCAGCTTGATCGAGCGAGCGCCTGCGAGCGAAATGTCGATGTTGCCGATCTCGCGCGCCGTCTGCACGGTGGCGATGGTGCGCACCGGCTGCTCGCCGCCGCCGATGTCGGTGCGGCCGCCCGCGCTTTCGGTCTGCACCTGGCGCAGCTGCCGCGAGATGTCGCTGGCGGTCGCGCCCAGCGCCTGCAACCGCACCGGGTCCACCGCCACGCGGATCTCGCGAGTGACGCCGCCCACGCGGTTCACCGCGCCCACGCCGGGCACGGCCAGCAGTTTGCGCGAGACCTCGTTGTCGACGAACCAGGAGAGCGCCTCGGCATCCATGCTGCGCGAGGCGATGGTGAACGCCAGCACCGGCTGGCCCGCGAGTTCCAGTTTCGTGATCACCGGGTCGCGCAGGTCCGAAGGCAGGTCGGCGCGCACGCGCGAGACGGCGGAGCGTACGTCGTCCACCGCTTCCTGCACCGGCTTTTCCAGGCGGAATTCGGCCGTGAGGGTCACCACGCCGTCCTGCACCTTGGTCATGATGTGCTTGAGGCCCTGCACCGTGGCGATCGAGTCCTCGATCTTGCGGGCGACGTCGGTCTCGAGTTGCGCCGGCGCGGCGCCCGGCAGCGAGGCCGTGACCACCACGGTGGGCAGGTCGATGTCCGGAAAGTTCTGGATCTTCATGGCCTTGAAGGACAGCAGGCCACCGAAGGTCAACATCACGAACAGCATCACCGCCGGAACCGGGTTGCGGATCGACCAGGCCGAAACGTTCATGGCAGGAGTCCTTTCAGCGGGCCGCCGATGCGGCGCCCGCGGTCGCCGCCGGCGAGGCGCTGGCCGGCGCATCGACCACGCGCACCAGGTCGCCGTCGTTCAGGAAGCCGCCGCCGCTGGCCACCAGGCGCATGTCGGGCGTGACGCCGGACAGGATCTGCAGCCGGTCTTCGGCGATGCGGCCGACCTGGACCTTCACCTGGCTCACGCGGTTGTCGGGGCCGATGCGAAAGACGTAGCTGAAGCCCTCGCGCACCACCACCGCGGGCTGCGGCAAGGTGAGCGCCGGCTGCGCGCCGAGGTCGAAGTCGCCGCGCGCGAACATGCCGGCGCGCGCGCTGCCGGACGCCGGACCGGGCAGCGGATTGACGTCGACGTACACGATCGCGATGCGGGTCTGCGGATCGACCGTCGGACCCATCATGCGCACCCGCCCTTCCAGCCGCGCGCCGCTGGTGGCCGTGACCAGCGCATGCGTGCCGACGGTGAGCTTGCCCAGCTCGGAGGAGGTCACTTCGGCGCGCCATTCGAGCCGGCCCTTGCGGATCAGTCGGAACAACTCGGTGCCCGGGCCGACCACGGCGCCCTCGGTGGCCGTGCGCGCGGAGATGATGCCGTCGTCGGGCGCCAGCAACGCGCTCTGCTTGACGCGCACTTCCTGCGCCTGGAACTGCGCGCGCGCTGCCGCCACGCGCGCCTGCGCCGTCGCTTCGGCGGTGAGGTACTGGTTGATCTGCGAGGCGCTCATGGCCCCGGTCTGCTGCAGCGTGCGGGCGCGCGCCGCGTTGTTGGCCGCCTCGGCAGCGGACGCCTCCGCCTCGGCCAGCGAAGCGCGCGCCTGCGCCGCCTCGGCGCGCAGCGTCTCGGCGGCAAAGCGCGCCAGCACCTGGCCGCGGCGCACGCGGTCGCCCACGCCGACCAGCACTTCGGCGATGCGCAGGCCGCTGGTCTCGGTGCCCAGGCTGGCCTCCTGCCAGGCCGCGAGGTTGCCGTTGGCGGCCAGCGTCACGGGCAGCATCGTCTGCTGCGGCCGCACGGTGGTCACGGTCAGCGCGGGTTTGGCGGTCGCGGTCTTCTTCGCGTCCGGCTTCTGGTCGCCGCAGCCGGCCAGCAGCAGGGTGAAAGCCAGCAGGGCCAGCAGCGAAGCGAGAGGGGGCGGCAGCATCACGTGGGGGATTCTCATGGTTCCTGGCGTCATTCCTGGCGCGCGAGCGCCGCGTCGGGTCGGGTCCAGCCGCCGCCGAGCGCGCGATAGAGCGCGATCCAGGCGGCGACGCGATCGTGCTGCACCGTGACCAGCGCGGTCTCCGCGGCCAGCAGCAGGCGGCGCTGGTCTTCCACTTCGATCAGGCTGCCCAGGCCGCTGCGGTACATGGACTCGGTGCCGGCCAAGGAGGCGCGGTAGCCTTCGACGGCCACGCGCGCATCCTCGCTGCGGGCCCGCGCGCTGTCGAGATTGACCAGCGCCTGCTCCACTTCGCGCACCGCCTGCCGCACGCGCGCCGCGTACTGCGTGGCGGCCTCGTCGTAGCGGGCTTCGGCCGCATCCTGCGCCGCCTCCAGGCGGCCGGCATCGAACAGCGGCATCGTCAGCGACAGCGGCCCGATCGACCACGTGGGGAGATTGCCGCTCAGGCCCGAGGTGCTGATGAACACGTTGGCGAGCTGGCCAGCGAGCGTCAGCCGCGGAAAGCGGTCGGCCCGCGCGGCGCCCACATCGGCACTGGCCGCGGCCACGTTGGTTTGCGCCTGGTAGATGTCCGGGCGCTGCAGCAGCAGGGCGGCGGGCAACGAGGGCAAGGCCGCCAGGGCGAATCCGCTCGGCTCTTTCCAGGGCGTTGCCAGCAGGGTGCGCAGGCGCGGCTCCGGCAGGCCCGACAAGGCGACCAGCGCCTTCACGTCGAGATCGCATTGGGCCTGCTGCTGCGTGAGGCGCACGCGCGCATCGGCGGCACTGGCCCGCGCCTGCGCTGCCACGGCCGGCGCGGTGAAGCCGGCGTCGGCGCTCAGGCCGGTGAGCCGCGCGGTCTCGGACCGCGAGCCGGCGTCGTTGCGCGTCACGGCCAGTTGCCGCTCGCACGTGCGCAGGTCCACGTAGCTGGTCGCCGTTTCCGCGGCCACGGCCACGCGGGCGTCGTGCCAGCCCGCTTGCGCGCCGGCGAGGCGCGCGCGCGTCGCATCGGTGCGGGCGGAGAGACGGCCGAACAGGTCCGCCTCCCACGACACCTGGGCACCGGACTGCACCAGCGTCGCGACCGGCAAGGCACCCTGCGCGCTGAGGGTAGGCGCGGCGCCGCCGATCGCGTTGCCGCGCTGCGCGGACACGGTGGCATCCACGCTGGGCAACATGGCCGCGCCGGCAGCGATGCGATCGGCGCGCGCCTGCGCGATGCGCGTGCCGGCGGTGGCCACATCGGGGCTCACGGTCTGGGCGGCGTCGATCAGGTCCACCAGCAGCGGATCGTCGAATTGCGTCCACCACTGGTGCAGGTCGGCCAGCGTGCCGCCGTGCGGCAGCGGCGCATACCACGCCGGCGGCGCGTAGCTGTCGGCGCTCGCGGGCGGACGCGGGACGGCGCAGCCGGCCAGCAACAGCAAACCGGCCGCCGCCGCGAAGGGGCGCAAGAGCTTCATGGGTCCTTCCCGGATCGGGCTTGTCGGTCGCACTGCGAGTTGGCCGCCGGCCCTGGGATGTCATCCCGGGCTTGACCCGGGATCCACGACCGCCTCTGTGCACCGGCGCTGCATGGATTGCGGGTCAAGCCCGCAATGACATCCAAGGACGACCAGCGGCGAAAGCCCTGAAGGCTAACACCGCCTCCGGCAGCTTGTCAGCCGCGCCTGCTCATCCGAAGACGTGCTGCCAGAGATCGAGGATCGCGGCGCGCGCGTGCTGCAACTGCGGTTGCGGCACCTGGGTCGACTCCTCGTTCAGGCGCGCCTGGTGCTGGTGGCGGCGCAGCTCGCGATAGGCCGAGGCGGCTTCCTGGCCCACGCCCTGCGGGAGCAGGCCCGCGGCCTCGGCGCGCTGCAGCAGCGCGATGTTGCCCACGTTCGGAATCAGCTCGGCATGCCGCGCCGAGTGCGCCAGCACCAGGAACTGCACCGCGAACTCCGCATCGACCATGCCGCCCGGGCTGTGCTTGAGGTCGAAGTGGCCTTCCTTGACCGGGCGCGCCTGCCGCACCTTCTCGCGCATGGCCACGATCTCCCGCTTGAGCGCATCGACGTCGCGCTCCGCGCTGATCACGTTCTGCCGCACGGTGTCGAAGCGCGGGCGCAGCGACTCCAGGCCGACCACGAAGCGCGCGCGCGTCATCGCCTGGTGTTCCCAGGTCCAGGCGGTGTTGCTGCCGCGGCCTTCCTGGTAGTTGGCGAAGGCGTGGAAGGTGGTGATCAGCAGGCCCGAGCTCCCATTGGGGCGCAGGGCCGTGTCGATCTCGAACAGGTCGCCTTCGGCCGTCTTGGTCGACAGCCAGTTGATAATCTTGCGCACGAAGGCGGCATAGGTGTCGGGCGCGCGCTCGTCGTCGTCCTCGTAGACGAACACGATGTCGAGGTCGCTGCCGTAGCCCAGTTCCTTGCCGCCTAGCTTGCCGTAGCCGAGGATGGCGAACAGCGGCGTCTCGCGATGCCGCTGCTTCAGGCGCTGCCAGCACCAGCGCGCGGTGATGTTCAGGGTGGCATCGGCCAGGGCACTCAGTTCGTCGGCAACCTGTTCCACCGTCAGCGCGCCTTCGACGTCGCGCGCGAGCGTGCGAAACAGCTCCGCGTGATGCGCCCGCCGCAGCAGGTTGAGCATGGTCTCGTCGTCGTCCTCGCCGGTGATCTGCACCGAGCGCTTGCGGTGCTCCAGCTCGCGCTCGAAGTCTTCCGCATTGAAGCGCTCGCTCAGCAGGGCGTCGCTGGCCAGTTCGTCGATCACGCCCGGATGCTGGATCAGGTAGCGCGCCGGCCAGCGCGCCGCACCCAGCAGGCGCAGCAGCCGCTCGTGCACCGAAGGGCGCTCCCAGAGCAGCGCCAGATAGCTCTCGCGCCGCAGCAGCGGCTCGATCCAGTCGGCCATGCGCAGAGCTGCCTCTTCGCTGACGCGGCCTTCCTGCAGCCACACGCCGGTGCGCGCGATCAGCCGCGAGAGGCGATGGCGCGCGTCGTCGCGCAACGCCAGCACGCGCGGATGCGTGCACCAGCGCTTGATGCGCTGCTGCATCTGCGCCGGCAGGTACTCGATCAGGGTGTCGAGTTCCGGCGGCGGCTTGGCGCCCTTGGGGCCGTTGCAGGTGCGGCACTCGCCGGCGCCGCCTCCGAGCAGCTTGTCGAATTCCTGCGCCACCAGTTCGCGGTGGCCATCGAGTTCGTGCAGGAAAGGGGAGCAATCGGCATAGCCCATCGTGTGCGCGATCCAGGAGAGATCGCTGCCATCGTCGTCATCGCGACAGCCCATGGGCAGCACGTGCGTCTGCTGGTCGTCCAGGTACTGGATGCGGTGTTCGACCCGCCGCAGAAAGGTGTACG
This sequence comes from Ramlibacter sp., assembly GCF_028291745.1. Lineage (GTDB taxonomy): Bacteria > Pseudomonadota > Gammaproteobacteria > Burkholderiales > Burkholderiaceae_C > Ramlibacter. The sequence continues at coordinate 108,492 of NZ_JAQGNQ010000051.1, forward strand.
CCGCGGCGAGCGACTGCGCCGTCTCGTCGGACATCAGGCCGGCGACGGCCAGGCGCTCCAGCGCCTGCAACGTGGGCCGCGTGCGCAGTTCGGGGAACTGGCCACCGCGCACCACCTGCAGCAGCTGCACGGTGAATTCGATTTCGCGGATGCCGCCGCGCGAGAGCTTGACGTCGTTGGCGCGCTCCGGCCGGCCGGCCGCGCGCCGCGCCGCGTGCTCGCGGATCTGCCGGTGCAGCGTGCGCAGCGCGTCGAACACCGCGTAATCCAGGTAGCGGCGGAACACGAAAGGCAGCACCGCGCCCCGCAAGGCCTGCGCCGAGCCGTCCTCGATGCAGTTGCGCGGCGCGACCACGCGGCTCTTCATCCAGGCGAAGCGCTCCCATTCGCGCCCCTGCACCAGGAAATAATCCTCCAGCGCATCGAGCGAGACGGCCGGTGGGCCCGAGTTGCCGTTGGGGCGCAGCGCCAGGTCGACGCGGAACACGAAGCCGTGCTCGGTGACGTCGCCGATCAGGCCGAAGATGCACTTGACGGCCTTGCCGAAGTATTCGTGGTTGGTGATGCGGCCGCGCCCCTGCGGGGTGCCGGCGGTCTCGCCATCCTGGTCGAAGATGTAGACCAGGTCGACGTCGCTCGAGACATTGAGCTCGCGCGCACCGAGCTTGCCCATGCCGATCACCCAGAGCTGCGCGCGCTGGCCTTCGGCCGTGAGCGGCGCGCCGTGCAGCTGGTCGAGGTCGTGGAAGGCCTGCAGGCAGGCGGCATCGAGCGCGAACTCCGCCAGCTCGGTCACCGCCGAGGTTACGGTGGCCAGCGGCGCCCGCTCCTCGCAATCCAGCACCACCAGGCGCTCCATGACCAACTGGCGCAGCACCCGCAGCGCCACCGCCACCTCGTGGCCGCGCGAACGCAAGGCCTGGTAGCAGGCATCCATCGTGTCGCGGTTCGGCGCGCCGGCCGGCAGCAGCGACAATTCGCTGTCGTAGCGGCGCCGCAGCCGCTGCACCAGGCGCGAATGCCCTGCCAGAGGAATTTGTCCCGCTGCCGCCTGGACGCCAGGCGCCGCGGCCCGGTTGTCGCAGGCAGCAATCTCGTTCTTCGCAGAACCCGGCGCAGCGCCCAGGGTCATAATTCCCGCCAGTCCGATTTGTTCATGAATGCGACCACGCCGATTCCCTCACGCACGCTGAGGTTCTGTGCAGCAGCAATCAAGTGGTCCCTGTGGCTGCTGCTTGCTGCCGCCTCGCTGCTGGCGCTCGCGTGGGGCGGCCTGCACGGATTCATTGTGCCGCGAATCGGTGACCTGCGTCCCCAGGTGGAGATTCGCGCCAGCCGCATCCTGGGCGTGCCGGTGCGCATAGGGGCCATCAGCGCCCGCAGCGAAGGCCTCGTGCCTTCCTTCACGCTGCAGGACGTGGAACTCCTCGATCCGCAGGGTCGCACGGCGCTGAAGCTGCCGGTGGTGGTGGGCGCGCTGTCGCCCCGCTCGCTGTGGAACCTGGGCTTCGAGCAGTTGTACATCGACCGGCCCCAGGTCGCGATCCGGCGGGCGCGCGATGGCCACATCTTCGTCGCGGGGCTCGATGTTTCGCGGGGCAGCGACAACGGCGGCCGGCTCGCCGACTGGTTTTTCAGCCAGCGCGAATTCGTGGTCGAAGGCGGCCGCATCGAGTGGACGGACGAATTGCGTGGCGCGCCGCCACTGGCGCTCTCCCAGGTCGAGTTCGTCGCGCGCAACCAGGCGCGCGGCCACCAGCTGCGGCTGGATGCCACGCCCCCGCCGCAATGGGGACAGCGCTTCACCCTGGCCGGCATCTTCCGCCAGCCGCTGCTGACTCGCAACCCGGGCCGCTGGCAGCAGTGGACCGGCGAGATGCACGCGGACTTCGCCGCCGTGGACCTGGCGCAACTGAGCGCCCATGCGAGCCTGGGCTTCGCCATCGCGCAGGGCCGCGGCCGGCTGCGTGCCTGGGCCGATGTCGATCGCGGCCGCGTCACCGGCGGCACCGCGGACGTGGTGCTGGCCGACGTCAACGCCACGCTGGCTCCCGACCTGCAGCCGCTGGCGCTGCAGTCGGTCTCCGGCCGGCTCGGTGGCAAGCGCATCGCGGGCGGCTTCGAGTTCCAGACGCAGGACCTGCAGTTCGTCACCGCGCAGGGCGAGCGCTGGCCCGGCGGCAACGTGGCTGTTTCCTGGACGGCGCCCGAAGGCGGTGCGCTGGCCCAGGGCGATCTGCGGGCCGACAAACTCGACCTCGCCGCGCTGAGCCAGATCGCCAGCCGCCTGCCCCTGGGCGCCGCGACGCATGCAGCCTTGCAGGCGTACGCCCCGCGCGGCCTGGTCGAGACGGTGCAGGCGCATTGGCAGGGGCCGCTCGACGCCCTACAGAAGTACGAGGCGCATGGCCGCGCCACCGGTCTCGAGCTGGCAGCGCAACCCGACCCGGCCGGCCATGTCGGCACGCCCGGCATCCGCGGCGCCGCGCTCGACTTCGACCTGAACCAGTCCGGCGGCAAGGCCAGGCTGCTGGTCGCCCAGGGCGCGCTCGACCTGCCCGGTATCTTCGAGGATCCCCTGCTGCCGCTCGACAGCCTGGCCGCCGACGTCCGGTGGCGCATGACCGGCCCGCAGTGGTCGGTGAGCGTTGCCAACCTGAAGTTCAGCAATGCCGATGCGCAAGGCGAGGGCCAGGCCAGCTGGCACAGCGGCGACGCCCGCAGCGGTGCGCGCCTTCCCGGCACGCTCGACCTGCAGGCGAGCCTCAGCCGTGCCGACGGCGCCCGCGTCTGGCGCTACCTGCCGCTGGCCGTGCCCAAGCGCGCGCGCGACTACGTGCATGACGCCGTCCTGAGCGGCGGCGCCACCGGCACGAACTTCCGCGTCAAGGGCGACCTCCGCCAGTTCCCGTTTGCCGACGGCAAGGGCGGCGAGTTCCTGGTCACGACGCAGGTCAAGGATGTGAACCTCGCTTACGTGCCGCACAGCGTGCAGCAAGGCAGCGTGGCCTGGCCTGCGTTCGGCCAGTTGGCCGGCGAGCTGGTGTTCCAGGGCCATGGCATGCAGATCAAGGACGTGACGGGCCGCGTCGCCAGCCTGCCGCGGCTGCAGGTGCAGGCCAACGTGCAGATCCCCGACTTCCACCAGACCGAGGTGCTGGTGCAAGGCAGGATCCGTGGCCCGATCGCCGACGCGCTCACGGTGGTCAACACCTCGCCGGTGGGCGGGATGGTCAATCAGGCGCTGGCCCGGACCACCGCCACCGGCAACGCCGATGTCGATCTCAAGCTGGACCTGCCGATCCGCGAGCTGGCGCGTTCGCAGGTGCAGGGCACCGTCACCCTCACCGGCAACGACGTGCAGATCACGCCGGAGAGCCCGCTGCTCGCGCGGGCGCACGGCCCGGTGCTGTTTTCCGAAAAGGGCTTCCAGGTGGCCGGCGTGCAGGCGCGCGCGTTCGGCGGCGAGGTGCGGCTGGAGGGCGGCACGCGCGCAGGCGCGAACGGCGAGCCCGCGACGGTGGTGCTGCGCGGCCAGGGCAGCGCCAGCGCCGAGGGCCTGCGGCAGGCCACCGAGCTGGGTTTTCTCTCGCGGCTGGCACGCGACTTCAGCGGCAGCACCAACTACAACCTCACGCTGGCCTTCCGCCGCGGCCCGCCGGAAGTGCAGGTCACCAGCAACCTGCAGGGGCTGGCGATCGATCTGCCGGCGCCTCTGAACAAGCCGGCCGAAAGCGTGCTGCCGCTGCGCTACGAGACGGCGCTCACGCGCGAATCGCTGGCTCCCGGGGCCCGGATGCAGGAAGTGCTGTCGCTCGATCTCGCTCGCCTGGCCTCGATCAATCTGGTGCGTGACGTGGCCGGGGCGCAGCAGGTGCAGCGCGGCACCATCGCGGTGGGGCTCGCGCCCGGTGAAACCGTGGCGATGCCGCAGGAAGGCGTGACCGCCAACGTGCAGCTGGCCAGCGTCAACGTCGATGCCTGGAAGGACGCGCTGCAGCGCGTGGCCGGCAGCGAGCCGGCGGCCGCAGGGGCCGCCTCTGCCGACAGCGCCGAAGCCGGCACCGCCAGCAGCTACCTGCCCACGGTGCTGGCGCTGCGCGCCAGGCAATTGAGCGTCGACGGCCGCGCCCTGCACAACGTGGTGATCGGCGGGTCGCGCGAAGGCCTCGTGTGGCGCGCCAACGTGGATGCCGACGAACTCGATGGCTACGTCGAATACCGGCAGCCGCAGAACACCGGCGCCGGCCGCGTGTATGCGCGGCTTGCCCGCCTGAGCATGGCCGAGGCGGCGGCCAGCCACGTGCAGAACCTGCTGGAGCAGCAACCCGGCAACATCCCGGCACTCGACGTGGTGGTGGATTCGTTCGAGCTCAAGGGACACAAGCTGGGGCGGCTGGAAGTGGAGGCCGTCAACCGCGGCGCGGGCACCGTGGCGCGCGAGGGCGGCATTCGCGAATGGCGGCTCGACAAGCTGACGCTGAGTGCGCCGGATGCCGTGTTCAGCGCCTCGGGCAACTGGGCGGCAGTCGGCGCGCAGGCAGTCGCGCCGGGCGGTGCGCGCCAGGCGGTGCCGGCCGGCGAGCGTCGGCGCACCTCGATGAAGTTCCGCCTCGACATCGTCGATGCGGGCCAGGCGCTCGCGCGCTTCGGCATGAAGGACCTCGTGCGGCGCGGCCACGGCCGCATGGAAGGCACCGCTTCGTGGATCGGCTCGCCGATCGCGTTGGACTATCCGACACTGGCCGGCAGCGTCAATGTGAACGTGGAGAACGGGCAGTTCCTCAAGGCTGACCCCGGCCTCGCCAAGCTGCTGGGCGTGCTGAGCCTGCAGTCGCTGCCGCGCCGGCTGGCACTGGATTTCCGCGACGTGTTCAGCCAGGGCTTCACCTTCGACTTCGTGCGCGGCGATGTCAGCATCGAGCAGGGCGTGGCCGCCACCAACAACCTGCAGATGAAGGGCGTCAACGCCGCGGTGCTGATGGAGGGCAAGGCCGATCTCGCCCGCGAGACGCAGGACCTGAAGGTGGTGGTGGTGCCCGAGATCAATGCCGGCACCGCCTCGCTGGTGGCCACCATCATCAATCCGGCGGTCGGCCTTGGCTCTTTCCTGGCGCAGATGTTCCTGCGCGAGCCGCTGATGCGCGCCGCCACGCAGGAGTTCCACGTCGACGGCAGCTGGACCGACCCGCGGATCGCGCGCGTCGCCCATGCGGCCGCCGCGCCCGTTCCCGAAACCACTGGCGCCTCCGGCGCGCCAGCCCAACCCGCGACCCGCTGAAGGAGTCCCGCATGAAGATCGCTGCCCTACAGACCGTCTCCGGCATCGACCTCGCCTCCAACCTGGCGAGCGCGCACACGCTGCTGGTCGAAGCCGCGCGGCAAGGCGCGGAGCTGGCCGTGCTGCCCGAATACTTCTGCCTCATGGGGCAGCGCGACAGCGACAAGCTGGCGGTGCGCGAGCCCTTCGGCGCTGGCGCCGTGCAGTCCTTCCTGGCGCAGGCCGCGCGCGACTTGTCGCTGTGGATCGTGGGCGGCACGCTGCCCCTGGCGGCCGACAGCGAGGCGCACGTGCGCAACACCAGCCTGGCCTTCTCGCCGCAGGGGGAGTGCGTCGCCCGCTACGACAAGATCCATTTGTTCAAATACGACAACGGGCGCGAGCAGTACGACGAGTCGCGCGTGATCGAGGCCGGCAGCACGCCGCAGGCTTTCACGCTGCCTGCGCGCGACGGCCACGCCTGGCGCGTCGGCCTGTCGGTCTGCTACGACCTGCGCTTTCCCGAGCTCTATCGCGGACTGGGGGCCGACCTGTTGCTGGTGCCCAGCGCCTTCACCTACGGCACCGGCCAGGCGCACTGGGAACTGCTGCTGCGCGCCCGCGCGGTGGAAAACCTCGCCTATGTGGCGGCGCCGGCGCAAGGGGGCCGGCACGAGAACGGCCGGCGGACCTGGGGCCATTCCATGGTGGTCGATCCCTGGGGCGAGGTGCTGGCGGTTCGCGAGCAGGAAGGCGCCGGCGTGGTGCTCGCGGAACTCGATGCGGATCGACTGGTGCAGCTGCGGCGCCAGTTACCGGCGCTGGACCACCGGGTGTTGTGAGCGCCGCACGGCCGCCCGAAGGCGCTCGCCCCCTCCGCCTGCGCAGGGGGGAGGCTGTCCATTGAACGCGGCGGCGCTTCCTTTTCCCTCGGGACTGCGGCGGCTTTCCAGCTGGCGGCGTTGGTCGCTGTGGGTGCTGCTGGGCGTGCTGGTGCTGGCGCTGCTGGTCACCCTGGTGTACCTGGCCGCGCGCTATGAGGCCAGCGTGGCGCAGGCCAACGTCGAACGCGACGTGACCGATGCGCTCAGCGACATGCGCTCCGCCCTCACGCGCAACGTGCAGGAACTGCAGGCGCTGCAGTCCGGCCATCCCGTCAAGCAGGCGTGGGAGCGCGAGGCCGAGCGCCTGCTGCGCCGCCACCGCGAGTGGGTGCGCATCGAGGCGCGCGGACCGAATCTCGAACTGATCGAGGAAGAGGACTCGCCCTACCGGCAGCCGGTCTTCAACCAGTTCGACCGCGTCAACACCTTGCCCGAAGTGCAGCAGGCCTGCCTCACGGCGCGGCGCCTGAGCAGCCATGCCTATGCCCGCAGCCACTTCGTGCCGCAGGCGGACGGCCTGGGGCTGGAGCTGATGGAGCTGTGCCTGCCGGAGGTGGAAGTGGGGCGGCTGGTCGGCTTCCTGGTCGCGACGTATTCGCTCAGTGACCTGCTGGCCGCGCAGATCGGGCCGCAGATGGGGCGCAGCCAGGAGATCTCCTTCACCGAGGCCGATGGCACGCGGCTGGCGATGCACGGTCTCGCGCGCCGGGGTGCCCGCGTGTTCACCGCGCAGCAACTGCTCGACCTGCCGGGCAACACCATCGTGCTGCGCATGGACAGCTGGCGGCGCTCGGAGCCCGATCTTTTTCCGAACGTGCTGACGGCGCTGGTGACGGTGATGTCGATCGCGCTGGTCACGGTGCTGTTCATGCTGGGGCACGACACGCGGCGCCGCCTGCGGGTGGAGCAGGACCTGGCCGATGCGCTCGCCTTCCGCAAGGCGATGGAGGATTCGCTGGTCACCGGCCTGCGCGCGCGTGACCTGCATGGCCGCACGACCTACGTGAATCCCGCGTTCTGCCAGATGGTGGGCTTCAGCCCCGAGCAGTTGCTGGGACGCGGCGCGCCCGCGCCCTACTGGCCGCCGGAGTTCGCGGAGGACTACGCGAAGCGCCAGACCGTCCGCTTCACCGCCGGCCGGCCGCCGCGCGAAGGCTTCGAGTCGGTGTTCATGCGGGAGGACGGCACCCGCTTCCCCGTGCTGATCATCGAGGCGCCCTTGATCAACGCCACCGGCTTGCAGACCGGCTGGATGAGCGCGGTGCTGGACATCAGCGAGCAGCGCCGCGTGGAGGAACTCTCGCGCGCCAGCCAGGAGCGCCTGCAGGCCACCGCGCGGCTGGCGACGGTGGGCGAGATGGCCTCGCTCCTGAGCCACGAGTTGAACCAGCCGCTGGCCGCGATCGCCAGCTACGCGCACGGCTCCATGAACCTGCTGCAGCACGGCCCCGAGACGGCCGCCGGCGACCTGCAGGTGGCGATGGTGCGCATCGCCGAACAGGCCGACCGCGCCGGCCGCGTGATCAAGAGCGTGCACGACTTCGTCCGCCGGCGCGACCAGGCGCGCGAAGCGGTGCCGCCGCAGGCGCTGGTGGCGGCGGTCCTGCCCCTGGTCAACCTGCAGGCGCGCAAGCTCGGCGTGCGGGTGGAGATCCGCGTGCCCTCCGGGCTGCCGCTCGTGCAATGCGACCGCACGATGGTGGAACAGGTGCTGTTGAACCTCACGCGCAATGCGATGCAGGCCATGGACGAATCCGGCGTGCGCCATCCCGCGCTGGTGGTGCAGGTGCGCGCGACGCCCGTGCGCGAGGCCGGCCATCGCTGGCTGGAGTTTTCGGTGGCGGACTGCGGCCCCGGCATTCCGGAGGGCGTGAAGGAGCAGCTCTTCACCCCCTTCTTCACCACCAAGACCGAGGGCATGGGGCTGGGCCTGAGCCTGTGCCGCACCGTGGTGGAGCAGCACGGCGGACACCTGCTGTTCGAAGCGAACCCGCCGCAAGGTACGATCTTCCGCTTCACCCTGCCTGCCCACATCGACTGACCCCCATGCAGCCTGCTGCCGATGCCACCGTGTTCATCGTCGACGACGATGCCGGCGTGCGCGATGCGCTCGCCTGGCTGCTGCGCTCGCGCCGCCTGCTGTCGTCCACCTTCGCCAGCGCGGAGGAATTCGACGCGCTGCTGCAGGGCGGCTTCCAGCCGCTGCAGGCCTGCTGCCTGCTGCTGGACGTGCGCATGCCGGGCATGAGCGGGCTGGCCCTGTTCGAGCGCATCGCCGAGCGCGGCCTGCAGCACTTGATGCCGGTGATCTTTCTGACCGGCCATGCCGACGTGCCGACCGCCGTCGACATGGTCAAGCGCGGCGCCTTCGATTTCTGCGAGAAGCCGTTCTCCGACAACGTGCTGGTCGATCGCATCGAGGAGGCCCTGCGCCAGTCGGCCCAGGTGCTGGCCTCGCACCGCGAGAAGGGGGTGCTGCAGGGGCGCCTGGCGGAACTGACCGAGCGCGAACGCGATGTGATGGGCCTGGTCGCCAAGGGCCTGCCGAACAAGTTGATCGCCGACCAGCTGGCGATCAGCGTGCGCACGGTGGAAGTGCACCGGGCGCGCGTGTTCGACAAGATGGACGTGAAGTCGGCGGTGGAACTGGCGAACCTGCTGCGGGAGCTGTAGCCCCGCCTAGTGTCCTGTCCCACAAATTCCTGCACTCTCGTTCGGATGCCTGCGGGGATGATCGGTGTGTGGCCTGAGAGGGTCAAGACTGGGCGTCTTGACCCTCTCAGGACGCGCGCCGAGGGCCCCGCAG
>NZ_JAQGNQ010000067.1 GCF_028291745.1 Ramlibacter sp.
GTCCCAGGGGCACGCAGCACGGGTCGAAGGTGCCGAGGAAGAAGTCGCTTTCACTGCCGCTCACCGGGTCCTGGTGCACGGCATAGAAGTCGACCAGCTCCGTCGGGTCGGTGGAGAAGCCCACCCACGCCAGGCGCAGCGTGGACTCGACGGCGATGCCGCCGACGGTGCCACCACCGGTGCCCACGAGGAGGGACTCGACGAACACATACGAAGGCTGCGTGTGCGGCAGCGTATAGATGCCCACGTTGGCCTCGATCGTGTGCGCCGAGATGTACGGCCCGTTGGCATCGGCTTTCATCGTTCCGTGGAAGCCGATGGTGTCGCCGACGACCAGGGGAGCGGACAGGTTCGGGTCGGTGGACACGCCGTCAACGGCGCGCGCACCGGCCGCGTCCATCACAAACGTGGTGCAGTACGTGCCGGCAGGATTCGGCGTGAACGTCGGCAGCAGCGTCAGCGGATCGAAGGACTTGCAGTTCGGCGAGATCGGCCGGTTGTACAGCGGGCAAGCGGGGTCGATGCCGGGGGTGATCGTCGCACCCGTGACCGGGTTGATGATCGGGTTGACCGGGTTCACCGACGGAATGCAGACCGGATAACCCAGTGCGGAGTGCATCGTGGGATTGTCCGTGTCGGCGGTGAAACGACCGTCGAAGCCGGGTTCACCGACGTCCACGTTCGGGTCGCCAACCTGGCCGTGGATGATGCCGAAGCGGCCCACGGGGTCGTTCATGCGCACGCGGGTGACGCCTGCCACGAGCGGCGGGCACGCCGCGCCCACGGGCTGCAGCGGGCCGCCGACCTGCATTTCGCCGGTGGCGTAGTCGATGCAGCTGATCATGCCTTGGCCGGCATTGAGCGACTGCTGCGAAACGAAGATCAGGCCGGCGATGTTCTCGCCGTTGATCACGTTGCCGACCACGTGGATCTCGGTCGCGGGCAAGGCAGCGTTGTAGCTGGTGACCGTGCGCGAGGGATCGACCCAGGGCGTGGTGAGCACGCCCGGCGCGCCAACGGCGAAGGGGTCGCTCAGCGACAGGCCGCTGGTTCCGAGGGGGGTGCTGTCCTTGGGCGCCTGGGTGAAGAAGTCAGCCCACGAGATCGCGAGGGCAGGCATCTGCAGGATCGTGTTGCAAGGCACGATGATCAGCTGGCCGTTGAGGGTGACCGTGCCACCGGCCAGCCGTGCATCCTTGACCGGCAGGTTGGGGCAGCGGGCGAAGGTGGGATCCACCGTGGCCGACTCGATGTAGCCGGTGAGATCGAACTGCGGCGGCACCGGGATCGGTGCCTCGCCTGGCGGCACCAGCACGCCACCGCCGAGACCGCCATTGATCCGGCGCGCAAATGCCGGATTGGCAAACAGACATGACATGACTAGCAGGAGGAGCCACAGCCATGTGGCTGTACCCCCTCCGTACTTGTGGTGAACTGAACTAGCGAGCTTCATGATGCCCCCTCGAGAGGAATGGTTGCTATGCCTTGAACAAGGCTGATCCGGTTGCTTTGCTTGGCCCCTGCAAGTGGACGTCGGCAAACCTCCAGCCGTGGGTCATGGAGCATCACCTGTGCCATGTTTAGATCATTCGTATTAGTTGCGGTTGGGAACTAGCTACTAGTTGCTAAATGTGGGTAGCGCCCCCAGCTGGCAGAGAACTGCGTTCGAGAACATATTGGTTCTGCTGGTAGCACTGCGAGAATGAGACCTGTTGAAGGGGACACCGCGCGGGATGTGGGGCATGCATGGCCCACCTTCGGGGGTTGTAGTCACCCACCGGTTCCCCCGTTCACACCCACTCCTGCGTCCTGCCGCACGACCTTGCGCGCGAAGCCAGGCAGCGACGGCCATCGAGGAGAAACGACGGGGAGAGGTGCGCAAGACGCGCCAGCCAGCGGCCGGAAGCAGCGACGTTGAAATGCGAAGGAGGGGGCGTAAGGGAAGTGCTATGGGGCACTTTGGGCATGCGAGCCGAATCGGCAGATCGCCGTGCCAATCGCGCGGTATGGAACGCGCGCTCCACGCGCAGGACGCCTGCTGTGCGCGGGGAAGCCCTGTCGGGCTGGAGCAGGTGAATGCCCCAGCCCGAAGAGGTCGGTCAGATACCGACGCAGCGGCTGATGCCGGCGATGTACGTCACCACGATGTTGCTGATGCTGCTCTTGCTGGCCTGCTTCGCGCCCGCGCCAGCGCGGACATTGGTCTTGACTTTCATTTGGCTTCTCCGGTGTGGTCGTTCGGTGGTGCATCACCGGCCCAATGCCGGCGATACCGGCCGGAGTCCCCGTCAGGGTGCACCGGCCTGATCTCGTCCTCCTTCCAGCCTCGTCCCTGAACCTCGGGTCCGGTAAGTTAACCGGGTTACTTGGATGCAGGTGCGGAGTTCAAAAGTTCTAACAAGACCTGACCGCACAGTACCCGTATCGCGCGGCGCCGCCATGGCCCACGTGGTGCATTCGGCAGGAACTTTGGTGCCGCGCTGAGGGGATCAGGGCTGGCGCCGTCGGATCACCGGAACCGGAAGGTGCCCGGAACGGCTTCGGGCCGGTGGAGCGCTGCCTGGACCGCCTCGGCCGACTCCGGCTGGAAGTCCGCGGTCGGCGTGTACAACTCGTGCAGCGCGAAATCGGCGGCCACTGTCCGCGCGGCGGGTGCTGTCCGCACCGTCTGGACGATTCTGAACTTGCAGGATGGCGTCCGCCCGCTTGCCAACCTTCACTGTTGCTGTCAGCCGGCCCGTATGCAGATCGAACACTCCCGGTTCGCGAGAGTGATTTCAGGCACCTTGCAGAGCGCATTGCGGAGCGTGGAGCCGCTGCTTGTTCTTCCCGGGTGCTGAGGCGAGCCTGAGCCCCCGGCAGGGCCCAGGCGCGCATCCCTGTACGCCTGCTTCCCTGGTTGCGCTCGCGCAAAAGCAGAGGCCCCTGCGGCCTGCCGGTGAGGGCAGGGCCGCAGGGGCCTCTCACGTTGTCTGCTGCCTCAGCGGATCGTGAATACCGCGTTGCCTTGCGAGACGCTTGCCGCCCCGCCCAGGCTGGACTTCACCGTCACCGTGGTCGGCGCCACCAGCACGGCAGGAACCTGCGACGTGTCCTGGATCAGGCCCGTCGCGTTGCCAACCCAGCATGCGGTCGGTCCGCACAGCGGAGCCGGCGCATTCGGCACATCGGCGGCGGTGTACTTCAGCGGCACCGTGATCGGCAGCGCCGTGCTGCCAGGCACGTTGGCAGGCAGGGTGTTGTTCACCAGGATCGCGTTCATCGTCATGCCCGCGGGCAGCGCGTTGATGTCGGTCTCGTTCGAACTCGCGGTGATGTTCAACTTGCCGAGGTCAGCGGGTGCCCCGACGCGGCTCACGATCGGGCGGTAGGTCACTGCCGTGATCGTCACGAAGTCGGACAGGACGGCCGGGCTCTTCACCGTGATCGTGCCGCTGGTGGTCTGCAGTCCGTTGGCCGGATCTGTCACGACAGCCACGAAGCTGAACGTCGCCGGCGAAGGGCTCACCGGCACCGTGACCGTCGCCACACCTGTCTGGTTCGGAGGCGTTCCACTGGTCGGCTGCAGTGCGATGCCCACCGACGGGCCACCCGTCTGGCGGAAGCTGATCGTGACCGGGCTCAGGCCGTTGTTGGCCTTGGCCGTCGCGTTCAGCGTCACGAGCGAGCCTGACTGCGTGCCACTCGTCTTCGTGACGATCGGCGGCTTGGTGTTCACCACAGCGGGCGTGAACGTGATGTTCGCGATCGCTGTCGGCAAGACACCGTTGGACACCGCCGAAGTGATGAGGATCGGGGTGGTGCTGGTCGTGGTGATCGTGGCCGTGACGGAGACCGGCGAGACTCCCGTGGTGGGCAGGCAGGTGCCGCACGAGAACTGGACGCCCGCAGCGGTCGTCCGCCACGAGTACAACATGTCCGTGGCCGGCGTGTTGGGGTTGGTGGCCGTCACGGTGAGCGTCACCACGTGCGGCAGTCCGTCGGCGATGACGGAGCCCGCCGAGGCCAGTGCATTGATGACCGGGGCGACCGGCTGGACTGGCGGGGTCAACGGCACGCCGGGTGCGACGCCGACGGCCGTGGCCTGTGGGCACAGCGAAGTGTGGAAAGTCGGGTCGGCCATCGGCAGGGCCCAGGGGGCCGGATCCAGTTGGCCGACGACGGGCGACAGCGTGCCAGGCCCGTCCAGGGGACCGGAGCCGCAGAACAGGAACGGCATGTCCTGCAGGTTGGCCGGAATGATCGGTCCGCCGAGCGACAGGTTCTCGCCAAAGATGTACTCGAAGTTCGGCAGGAAGTACTTGCCGACCGTGAGTCCGTTGGCGTTCCGAGTGACGGTCGCTTGCATGGCGACCGGATCCGGCGTGACGGGCGGCGCCATCATGCAGCGGGTCTGCAACTGGGGCGTGTTCGCAGCGTTGATGCCAGGGGGCTCGCACATGGTGCGGCTGACCGCGCGGTAGTTGCGCGTCGGGTCGCCGAACACGCCAAGGTTGTTCACCGGCGAGCGGAAGCGTCCCAGCGGCGTGCAGCAGGGATCGAACGTGCCGAGGAAGAAGTCGCTTTCGCTGCCGGTGAGCGGGTCCTGGTGCACGGCGTAGAAGTCGACCAGCTCGGTGGGGTCCGACGCCCAACCCACCCACGCCAGGCGCAGCGTCGATTCGACGGCGATGCCGCCGACGGTGCCGCCACCGGTGCCTACGAGCAGCGATTCGATGAAGGTGTATGACGGCTGCGTGTGCGGCTGGGTATAGATGCCCAGGTTCGCTTCGATGGTGTGCGCGGAGATGTACGGGCCGTTGCCATCGGCCTTCATCGTTCCGTGGAACCCGATGGTGTCGCCGATGACCAGCGGCGCCGAGACGTTCGGATCGGTCGAGACGCCGTCAGCCGCGTGCGCGCCGGGCATGTCCATCACCCAGGTGGAGCAGTAGGTGCCGGGCGGGTTGGGCGTGAAGGCGGGCAGCAGCGTCAGCGGATCGAAGGACCGGCAGTTCGGCGAGATCGGCCGGTTGTACAGCGGGCAAGCGGGGTCGATGCCGGGGGTGATCGTCGCACCCGTGACCGGGTTGATGATCGGGTTGACCGGGTTCACCGAGGGAATGCACACCGGATAGCCCAGTGCGGAGTGCATCGTGGGATTGTCCGTGTCGGCGGTGAAGCGCTTGTCGAAGCCAGGTTCCCAGACGTCCGCTGCGGGATCGCCGGGCTGGCCGTGGATGATGCCGAAGCGGCCCACGGGGTCGTTCATGCGCACGCGGGTGACGCCTGCCACGAGCGGCGGGCACGCCGCGCCCACGGGCTGCAGCGCGCCGCCGACCTGCATTTCGCCGGTGGCGTAGTCGATGCAGCTGATCACGCCCTGGCCGGCGTTGAGCGAATGCTGCGACACGAAGATCAGGCCGGCGATGTAGTCGCCGTTGACCACGTTGCCGACCACGTGGATCTCGGTCGCGGGCAGCGCAGCGTTGTAGCTGGTGGCCGTGCGCGAAGGATCGACCCAGGGCGTATCCAGCAAGCCCGGTGCACCCGCGGCGAACGGATCGCTCAGCGCCAGGCCGCTCGTTCCGGGCGGCGTGATGTCCTTGGGCGCGGACGTGAAGAAGTCAGCCCACGACGTTGCGAACGCGGGCATCTGCAGCACGGTATTGCAGGGCACGACGATCAGTTGCCCGTTGAGGGTGACCGTGCCGCCGGCGAGGCGCGGATCCTTGACCGGGAGATTGGGACAGCGGCCGAACGTGGGATCCACCGTGGCCGATTCGATGTAGCCGGTGAGATCGAACTGAGTGGGGACGGGCACCGGTGCCTCGCCGGGCGGCACCAGGACGCCACCGCCGAGTCCGCCATTGATGCGTCTTGCGAATGCCGGATTGGCGAACAGACACGACAGGACCAGCAAGGCGAGCCACAGCCATGTGGCTGGCTCTCCGCGCCTGTAGTGCACGGAGCGAACGGATTTCATGATGCCTCCTCGGGGGGATGTTTGCGACGCCGAAAAAAGCTGATCGGAATTGCGTCACCCAGCCCCTGCAAGTCGGCATTCGGCAAACCACCAGCCCGTCCGGTGACGAGCATCACGTGTGCCTAGATGGAAGCCCTTGGTTCTAAATGCAACAGGAATGTACCAACTGCGTCTTATATGCGTGAAGCGTCTCCACTTTGCACGCAAATTCGCGACGGAGCACCTTCGTTCCATCCGGTGGTGGTGCCGGCAGCAGAACGATGAGGGCCAGGCCGGGCCCGAATGTGGGGGGTCAGAGAGCCCACCTTCGGGGGAGTAGTGCCCCAGTGGCCGGACTTTTCCCACGTGCGCACGACAGAAATGCGGCGCGGTTCCTGCGAGTGATCCGCGATCGGGGTGGAGCCGGTGAGAGCCCCACCCGAGCGCAGGGCTAGATCCCGACGCAGCGGCTGATTGCGGGGATGTACGTGTACAGCAGTTGCACGATGCTGCTCTTGCTGGTCTGCTTCTGGCCAGGGGCGCTGGCACTACCGCCGGCGCCGGCACGGACGTTGGTCTTGACTTTCATTTCGTTCTCTCCAGTGTGGGTGCTTGAAGGTAGATCGCCGGCCCTATGCCAGCGATCTCCGGTGGGAGTTCCCCTTGCGGTGGACTCCCGCGTGGCTTCGTCTTCCTCCCAATGCCAGCTGAGGCAGGGAATGACATCGAAAGTTGTACACGAGGCCCTGGTGCACAGTACTCTCGCGGCCTGCCGGTGACAGGGCCCATAGGGAGCTTTCGGCAGGAACTTTGGTGCCTTGTGGCGGGGTGGGAGGCGGCGCGTGGCAACCCGACGGGGGGCGCCCCGCGCGTCGCCCTAGAATCCCCCGCAGAGGACCCCGATGACCATCAAGAGCGACAAGTGGATACGCGCCATGGCGCAACAGCACGGGCTGATCGAGCCCTTCGAGCCGGGGCAGGTGCGTGAGGTCGAAGGTCGGCGCGTCATCAGCTACGGCACCTCCAGCTACGGCTACGACATTCGCTGCGCGCCCGAATTCAAGGTCTTCACCAACATCCACAGCACGGTGGTGGACCCGAAGAACTTCGACGAAAAGAGCTTCGTCGATTTTCACGAAGACGTGTGCATCATCCCTCCCAACAGCTTCGCGCTGGCCCGCACGCTGGAGTACTTCCGCATCCCGCGCAACGTGCTGACCATCTGCCTGGGCAAGAGCACCTATGCGCGCTGCGGGATCATCGTCAACGTCACGCCTTTCGAGCCTGAGTGGGAAGGCTACGTGACGCTGGAGTTCTCCAACACCACGCCGCTGCCCGCCAAGATCTATGCGGGCGAAGGTTGCGCGCAGGTGCTGTTCTTCGAGAGCGACGAGGAATGCGAGGTCAGCTACAAGGACCGCGGCGGCAAGTACCAGGGCCAGCAGGGCGTGACCTTGCCCAAGGCCTGAGCGCGCAGGACGCGAGGGTCGCGCAGAAGCGGCGACACGTGTGCGCTCGCTTCGCAAGACTGGCGGCGGCCAGGGTGGTCGCCGCGCAACAGGCGCGTGCAGCACTGGCCATCGACGCGGGCGGCGCGACGAAGGGCGGCTGCGGCGGCATCGCTCACCCCTTCGCCCATTGGATCATGTTGGTCCGCAGCAAGCTGTGCCGTTTAGCTTTCGTCCTACAGCAGTTCGCGCTTGCCACGATGGCCGGCCGATGGGGCGAAGCCTAGGATGGCTGCACCCAAGGAAGTCCGTCATGTCCATCCTCGCCAACGTCGTCGATCCGGCACCGCAGCATGAGCAGGAGCGCAGCCTGACGCCGTGGGTGTTGCTCGCACTGGTCGTGGGCGTGCAACTCGCGGCCTTCTGGCTGGTGTGCAGCCACCAGGTGCGCAAGGCGGAAGCGCGCCGCAACGAGGTGATGGTGCAGCAGATGGCGCTCTCGGATTGCCTGCAGTACGTGCCGGGTTCGACGATCGCAAGCTGCGCCTCGCAGATGGGCATAGCGGCCGACGTGGCCGGTGCGCCGCCGGCCGGCACCCCCGCGGTGCCTGGGGCGGTGCCAGTGAGTTTCAGCTACCACTGAGGCGTCCATGAATCCCTTGCACGCGTACCCGGCGGCCGAACGCCCCGTGGGCGCGGGCGGGTCTCTCCTCGCGGTCGGCGACGATCCGGACAACGAGCACTACTGCCCGATCGAACAGCTGGCCAGCTTCGCGCTCTTGATGGCGGGCCATGGGCGCTGCGTCTCCACCGACATGATGCTGGGCGACCGCGACTACGCCATGGCGCAACTGGCCTGCGCCCGCGCCATCGACGACGACCCGGAACTCGCGCGCGTGGCCAGGCGCCTGTTCGCGTACTTCGAGCTCTAGAACTCCGCCCCTTCGACCAGGAAGCGCACGCGCCGCGTGCCCTGCCACTCGTCCGCCTCCAGCCGGAAGGCCATCATCACCCGCGCCGGCAGCGGCTCGGTGTGGCCGAACCAGATGGCGTCCACCGGCTGGCCCTGGTGACGCAGCTTCAAGGCGAGGTGCTTCTCGCCCACCAGCTTCTGCGACACGACCTCGACTTCCTCGCTGAACACCGGTGGCGCGAAGCCCTGGCCCCACACCTCCCGGTGCAGCGTGTCGACGAGATCGGCGCGGCGGTATTCGGGCGCCAACGGGCCGTCGGTATGCAGGCGGCGCAGCAGCGTGGCGGCATCGAGCCATTCCTGCGCGACCTGCGCCAGTGCCACCTCGAAAATCTCGAGGTGCTCCTCGGCGATGGTGCAGCCGGCCGCCATCGCGTGGCCGCCAAAGCGCAGCAGCACGCCCGGATGGCGCTTGGCCACGAGGTCGAGCGCATCGCGCAAGTGGAAGCCGGGGATGGAGCGGCCCGATCCCTTCAGCTCGTGCTCCTTGCCCGGCGCCTGGCTGGCGGCGAACACGAAGGTGGGCCGATGCAACTTGTCCTTGAGACGGGAGGCGACGATGCCGACCACGCCTTCGTGGAAGTCCGGGTCGAACACGCACAGGGCCGGCGGCGGCTCCTCGCTCTCGTCGAACAGCGACTCCACCAGGGCCAGCGCCTGCTCGCGCATGTCGCCTTCGATTTCGCGCCGGTCGCGGTTGATTCCGTCGAGGGTGCGCGCCAGTTCGTCGGCCCGCGCGGCGTCGTCGGTCAACAGCAGCTCGATGCCCAGGGTCATGTCGGCCAGCCGGCCCGCCGCATTGATGCGCGGTCCCAGTGCGAAGCCGAAATCGAAGGTGGTCGCCACGTCGGCGCGCCGCCCGGAGATGGTGAAGAGCGCGGCGAGGCCGCAGGGCAGCGCGCCCGCGCGCACCCGCTTGAGGCCCTGTGCCACCAGCCGGCGGTTGTTGGCATCGAGCTTGACCACGTCGGCCACTGTGCCCAGTGCCACGATGGGCAGCAGTGCATCCAGCTTGGGCTGCGTGCGCTCGTCGAAGGCGCCGCGCGCGCGCAGTTCGGCGCGCAGCGCCAGCAGCACGTAGAACATCACGCCGACGCCGGCGATGGACTTGCTCTCGAAGCCGCAACCCGGCTGGTTGGGATTGACGATCAGCGCGTCCTGCGGCAGCAACTCGCCGGGCAGGTGGTGGTCGGTCACGATCACGTCGAGCCCGAGTTCGCGCGCGGCGGCCACCCCGTCGAGGCTCGCGACGCCGTTGTCCACCGTGATCAGTACGTCCGCGCCCTGGGCCTTCACCCGCTGGGCGATGGGGCGCGTGAGGCCGTAGCCGTCGATCACGCGATCCGGTACCAGGTAGCCGACGTGGCGTGCGCCCAGCAGCCGCAGGCCGCGCAAGGCGACGGCGCAGGCGGTGGCGCCGTCGCAGTCGTAGTCGGCCACGATGCACAGCTTGCGGTCCGCGGCAATGGCGTCGGCCAGCAGGCGCGCCGCTTCGGTCGCGCCCTTGAGCGTGGCCGGCGGCAGCAGGCGCCCCAGGGCGTTGTCCAGTTCGTCCGTGCCCAGTACACCGCGGGCGGCGTACAGGCGCGCCAGCAGCGGGTGGATGCCGGCCTGCTCGAGGGCCCAGGCGGCCCGCGGCGGGACGTCGCGGGGAACGATCTTCACAGGCCCTCCAGCAGGCTGGCAGGCGTGGGCGCGCCCAGCCACGCTGTGATGCGCTGCCAGGCACCGGCGGCCCGCGATGACCAGGTGCGCGATCCGGCCTCGCCGCACAGCGTGAGGCGCACTGCCTGGCCCGCATCGATTGCAGCCAGCAGGCGCACGCAATCGCGCGTATCCAGTTCCTGCCAGGCCGCGGCCCAGCCGCGCCAGTCGCCGGCCAGCGCCGCCTCGCGGAGGTAAGGCGTCACCTGCAGGCTTGCGGGCGCCGTGGGGCGCGGGCCGGGCGGCAAGGCGCCGCTGGCGCTGGCCCAGAAGGAGTTGACCGGCAGCAGGCCGCCGCGCTGGCGCGCGTCGTTCAGCGGCAGGGTATAGAGGAGCATCTGCATTTCCTGTTGCAGCCGGCGCAGCGGCCGGCCGGCCTCGCCGGCGGGCATCCAGCGGTCGATGGTCCGCCCGATCACGCGGTCGAGCGAGGCGGTGGGCAGCGTGCGGAAGAGGTCACCGCGCGCCAGCCAGCGCAGGGGCGCATCATAGGTGAGGGTGATGCCGTCCTCCGCGAACCAGGGCTGCAGCGCGGCCAGCAAGGCGCGCGAATCCGCGGCCTCGAGCTGCAGCTCTTTCGGTGGCGCCAGGTCGATGTGATCGCGGCCTACCAGCAGGTGCGCCGGCGTGATCCAGGCCCACCCTGCCTCGCCGGGATCGCCGCCCGATTGCTGCACCTGCAGGGCGGCCAGCGGCACCAGGCCGTCGGCCGGCTGCAGGCCCCACGCCCGGGCCAGCGCCCGTTCATGCGGCGGCGACAGGCTGCCGGCCTCACCGGTATCGGTGTGCTCGACAGCCAGCCGCCTGAGCAGCCGCTGCAGCTGGGGCAATTGGAGGCCGCGCACCGCCTCGGCGCAGGCCGGCTGCGCGCAGGCCGCCATGGGAACGAGCAAGTGGACACCGTCTGACACAGCCGTATTGTCGGCGATGCCACAATGCCCGCCGATGGCAAACCTTCACTGAACCAGCACGATGGCCCTTCCTTACGAGCTCGTGCTGGGTTGGCGCTACACCCGCGCCGGCCGCTCCACGCGGCGCAACGGCTTCATCTCCTTCATTTCCGGCGTCTCGATGCTCGGGATCGCCCTGGGCGTCGCGGCGCTGATCATCGTGCTGTCGGTCATGAACGGCTTCCAGAAGGAAGTGCGCGACCGCATGCTGGCGGTGGTCTCGCACATCGAGGTGTACGGCCCCGGCGGCGGCGTGCTGCCGGACGTGAACCGCACCCTGCAGGAGGTGCGGCGCAACCCCGAGGTGGTGGGTGCCGCGCCCTTCGTGGCGACGCAGTCGCTGCTGGCACGCGGCGAGGACATGCGGGGGGCCATGGTGCGCGGCATCGACCCCAAGCTGGAATCGCAGGTGACGGACGTCGCCGCCACTTCGCAGGGCGCGCTGAACAAGCTGGTGCCGGGGCAGTTCGGGATCGTGCTGGGGGTGGAGCTCGCGCGCAACCTGGGTGTGCGCGAGGGCGATGCCGTCACGCTGATCGCGCCGGGCGGGCAGGTCACGCCGGCCGGCGTGGTGCCGCGCCTGAAGCAGATGACGGTGGTGGGCACCTTCGACTCGGGCCACTTCGAATACGACAGCGGCCTGGTGCTGCTGCACATCGACGACGCGGAGCGCATCTTCCGGCTCGAAGGGCCCAATGGCGTGCGGCTGAAACTGCGCGACCTGAATCGCGCCCCCGAGGTGGCGGCGCAGCTGGGCACGCAGCTCACGGGCGACTTCCTGATCCGCGACTGGACGCGCCAGAACCGCACCTGGTTCTCCGCCGTGCAGCTGGAAAAGCGGATGATGTTCATCATCCTCACGCTGATCGTCGCCGTGGCCGCCTTCAACCTGGTGAGCACGCTGGTGATGACGGTCACCGACAAGCGCGCCGACATCGCCATCCTGCGCACGCTGGGCGCGAGCCCGGCCAGCATCATGGGCATCTTCGTCGTGCAGGGCGCGGCCATCGGCGTGATCGGCACGCTGGCGGGGCTGATGGGGGGCCTGCTCATTGCCGTCAACATCGATGTGATCGTGCCGGCCCTGGAACACGCGCTTCATGCGAATTTCCTGCCCAAGGACATCTACCTGATCAGCCGCATGCCGAGCGATCCGCAATCCTCCGACGTGATCCCCATCGCCTTGATCTCGCTGGTGCTGGCCTTCGTCGCCACGCTCTATCCGAGCTGGCGCGCCAGCCGCGTCAATCCCGCGGAGGCGCTGCGCTATGAGTGACCCGTACACCGGCATCGTGTTGTCCGGGCAAGGCCTGACCAAGCGCTTCAGCGAGGGCGGCCTCGACGTCGAGGTGCTGCGCGGCGTCGACATCGAAATACGCGCTGGCGAGACGCTGGCCATCGTCGGCGCGTCCGGCTCCGGCAAGAGCACGCTGCTGCACGTGCTGGGCGGACTCGACGCGCCGACCACGGGGGCGGTGCAGTTGATGGGGCAGGACCTCGCCAGGCTCGATGCCACGGCGCAGGGGCGGCTGCGCAATCAGCATCTGGGCTTCGTCTACCAGTTCCATCACCTGCTGCCGGAATTCAGCGCTCTGGACAACGTCGGCATGCCCTTGCGCATACGGCGGGAGCCGGCGGAGAAGATGAACCAGGCGGCCGCGGAGATGCTCACCGCGGTGGGTCTCAAGGACCGCATGTCGCATCGGCCTTCGGAGCTCTCGGGCGGCGAGCGCCAGCGCGTGGCGATCGCGCGGGCGCTGGTGGCGCACCCGGCCTGCGTGCTCGCCGACGAGCCCACGGGCAACCTCGATCGCGCCACGGCCGATGGCGTGTTCGCGCTGATGCTGCAGCTTGCGCGCGAGCGCGGCACGGCCTTCGTGATGGTGACGCACGACGAGCAGTTGGCGGCGCGCTGCGGGCGGATGCTGCGGCTCACGCTGGGACACCTGGAGGGCTCGGCGCAACGGGTGCCGGCGACCGGGGAACTGGTGCCGCTGCCGAGTTAGCGGCCCTGGCGGGTTGCCGGCGCAACCTGCCGCAACCTATCATCCGATCATGGAAGCTCGCCTGCAGGCTCTCGAAGCCATCCTGCCGACACTCGCGACGAAGGCGGACCTCGCGCTAGTGCGCGGCGAGCTGAAGGGCGAAATTGCCGATCTGCGCGGTGAGCTGAGGAGCGGCCTCGCGGAAGTTCGCGCGGACATTGCGGAGAGCCGCGCCGACGGCCAGAGATGGATCATCGCCACGGTCATCGGCTTGTTCATCGGTTTCGGTGGGCTGTTCATGGCGATGAGCAACGCGCTCAAGCCAGTGACTGGGGCCGCGGCGCAGCAGCCGATCATCATCAACGTGCCGTCACTGGCGCCGGCGCCGGCACGTTGAGAGACCCGCTCACAGGATCCGGTTGAACCACACCAGCGACAGGCCCGCCGAGAGGAGCACCAGCGCCGCCGCGGCCATCGCGAACAGGGCGGAGATCTCGGTTTCCTTCTTCTCGACGGTAAGCTTGGAGCTGAGGGTCTCGTAGACCTTCTTCAGGTCCTGCGCGGTGCCGGCGTAGAAGTATTCGGCCGAGGTCTTCTGCGCGATCGCCTTCAGGGTTTCTTCGTCCAGCCGCACGCGCATCGACCAGCCTTCGAAGCCGATGGTCTCCCCATCCACCGTGCCTATGCCCACCGTGTAGACGCGCACGCCGCGGTCCGCCGCCATCTTGGCCGCGTCGAGCGGGTCGACGCCCGTGGTGCGCTGCCCGTCGGTCAGCATGATGATGGCGGCCGAGGGAAAGGAGCCCGGTGCCACCGGCGTGAACTCCTGCTTGGGCTTGCGGTCCGCGTCCAGGGAGAGGCCGCGGGGGCGCTCGCGTCCCTGCTGCATGGTTTCGAGATCGATGCCGGCATCGGGGAACAGGGTGGCCAGCGAGATCACGATCGCATTGCCCGTCGCCGTGGCGCGCTGCAGCTGGAAGCGGTCGATGGCCGTGACCAGGTCCTCGTGATTCGTGGTGGGCAGTTGCGCCACCTGCGCCGAGCCGGCAAAGGCGACGATGCCCACCCTCACGTGCCGCGGCAGTTCCGCGATGAAGGACTTGGCGGCGTTCTGCGCCGCGACCAGGCGGTTCGGCAGGACGTCGGCCGCCCGCATGCTGCCGGAGACGTCCATCGCGAGGATGATGGTCTGCTGGTTCGACGGCAGCGTCACCACGGCCACCGGCCGCGAAGCCGCGAGGATCAGCGTGGCCAGCGCCAGCAGGAACAGCACCGGGGGAATGTGCCGCCGCACCTGCTGGCCGGCACCCATCGCCTCCCTGACAATCGAGAGCGAGGCATAGCGCACCGCCATCTTCTTCTTGCGGCGCAACAGCAGCACGTACAGCCCCACCAGCAGCGGCAGGGCGAGCAGCAGCCAGAGGAATTGCGGCCAGAGGAATTGCATGAGGCTCTCCGGGTCAGGCGGCGTGCCGCAGGTGCGCGGGCAGGCCGCCGGAAGTCAGTTGGCTGCGGCGCTTGCGCATGTCGACGAAGCGCACGATCGCGTCCACGAGGTCGGCGTCGGTGGACAGCTCCAGGGCATCGACCGCGCACTTGACCAGGGCGGCGCGCAGTTCCGCCTCCCGCTGCGCGGCGATGCGGGCGAAGCGCTTGCGAAAGCCCGCGTCATGCGTGTCGACCACCAGTTGCTCGCCGGTCTCGGCATCGCGCATCGTCAGCAGGCCGAGGTCGGGCAGCTCCAGCTCCAGCGGGTCCAGCACGCGCACGGCCACGACCTCGTGGCGCTGCGCCAGCTGCGCCAGCGGCTTTTCCCAGCCCGGCTCGCTGATGAAGTCGGAGACCACGAAGACGGTGGAGCGGCGCTTGATCAGGCTGGCCGCCGAGGCCAACAGGTCCTGCAGGCGGGTCGTCCCGCTTTCGGCGCTGTCGGCGTGATCGAGCATGCTGTGCAGCAGATGCAGCACGTGGCGGCGGCCGCTGCGGGTAGGAATCACGGTGTCAACGCCGGCCCCGTAAAGCATCGCACCGACGCGGTTGCCGTGGCTGGTGAGCAGGCGCGCCAGCACGGCGACGAATTCGGCCGAGACGTGGCGCTTGCGCAGTTCGCCCGAACCGAAGTCGACCGAGGGGCTCAGGTCCAGCAGGAACCAGGCCGACATCTCGCGGTCTTCGGTGAACACACGCACGTAGGGCGACTGCATGCGCGCGGTGACGTTCCAGTCGATGTGGCGCACGTCGTCGTGCAACTGGTATTCGCGCAGGTCGGCCAGGTCGAGCCCGGCCCCGCGCAGCAGCGTGCGGTAGTCGCCCTGCAAGAGTCCGTCCAGCCGGCGGATCACTTTCCATTCGAGGCGCCGCAGCACCTGCTCCGCGTGATGCGCGGGAATCCCCGATGCAGTTCCCGATGCGGCGCCGCGAGGCGCCCCACCGCCGGAGTCCGCGGCATCGGCAGATGCCGCGTTTTGTCCGCGTTTAAGCCACCAGCTTTTCATGTTCGAGCGGCTTTGCGGGCGCGGGGATCTTGGCCATGATCTTCTGCACCACGGCATCCGAGCTCATGCCTTCGGACAGCGCCTCGTACGAGAGCACCACCCGGTGGCGCAGCACGTCGGGCACCAGGTCGGCCATGTCCTCGGGCAGCGCGTAGCCGCGGCCGCGCAGCATGGCCAGGGCGCGCGCGCCTTCGACCAGGTTGATCGTCGCGCGCGGACTCGCGCCGTAGGTGATGAAGCGGCCCAGTTCCTTCAGGCCGTGGCGCTCCGGCGTGCGCGTGGCCGAGACCAGCTTGACCGCGTACTGCACCAGCGAAGGATCGACATAGATCTCGCGGCACTCGCGCTGCAGCGCGGCCAGTTGCTCGGTGGTGGCCACGGAGCTGACATCCACTGCCGGGCCGGTGACGCGCTGGACGATGACGAATTCCTCTTCGTCGGTGGGATAGTCGACCAGCACCTTCATCATGAAACGGTCGACCTGCGCCTCGGGTAGCGGATAGGTGCCCTCGGTCTCGATCGGGTTCTGCGTAGCCATCACGAGGAAGGGACTGGGCACCTTGTGCGTCTCGCCGGCGATGGTGACCTGGCGCTCCTGCATCACCTCGAGCAGCGCGCTCTGCACCTTGGCCGGGGCGCGGTTGATTTCGTCGGCCAGCAGCAGGTTGGCGAATACCGGGCCGAGCGAGGTGCCGAACTCGCCGGTGCGCTGGTTGTACACGCGCGTGCCGACCAGGTCGGCGGGCACCAGGTCGGGCGTGAACTGGATGCGCTTGAACAGCCCGCGCATGGTGTTGGCCAGCGTCTTCACCGTCAGCGTCTTGGCCAGGCCGGGCACGCCCTCGACCAGCAGGTGGCCCTGCGCCAGCATGGCGACCATCACGCGTTCGAGGAAGCGGTCCTGCCCCACGACGACGCGCTTGACCTCATAAAGAATCTGTTCCATCAGTTGCGCCGTGGCGCTGTCGGTGCGGCTGGTGTTGTCCATGGGAGCGAGTGGATCCTCTGGCGTGGGTGGAAGTTCAGAACGGCGGCAGGCCGGCGGCCGAGGCGGCGTTCTCGATCGGCACGGCAAAGCCGATGCCGATGAAGGTGCGGGCGGAGGTCGGATTGAGGATCGCGGTGACGATGCCCACCACCTCGCCGTCCATGGTGACCAGCGGCCCGCCGGAGTTGCCCGGGTTGGCCGCCGCGTCGAACTGGATCAGGTTCTTCATTTCCGTCTTGCCCTCGGGCGAGCGGAACACGCGCCCCAGCCCGGAGACCACGCCGGCCGAGGCCGAGGGGCCGATCCCGAAGGGGAAGCCCACCGCCATCACCTTGTCGCCCGGGGCGAGGTCGTTGGTGGAGCGCATGGTGGCGGCGATCAGGTCGTCGGGGATCTTGCTGGCCTGCAGCACCGCCATGTCGTTTTCCGCCTGCACGCCGGTGATGGTGGCCTGCGCCTCGAGCCCGTCGAAGAAGATGACCTTGACGCGGTCCGCGCCGTTGACCACGTGCAGGTTGGTGAGGATCACGCCCTTGTCGACGATGACGACGCCGGTGCCGACGCCGTTCTCGACCTCGTCGCCATCACCGTCGCCCGCGGGGTCGCTGGGCGCCGGGCCCAGCGGCTTGGGCTTGGCGCCCCTGGGCATCTTGGCCAGCAGCTTCTGGTCTTCTTCGCGCAGGCGGCTTTTCTTCACGTAGCTGATGACGCGCACGACCGACGGCCGCACGTTCTCGTACGCGCGGGCGTACTCGGACGGCATCACCTTGGTCTCCATCGTCTTGAGGACGGCGGCGTTGATGTCTTCCTGCGTGAGCCGCCGCTGCGATGGGTGCAGGGCCAGGCTGGCGGCCAGCGCAAATCCGAGCAGCACGATCGCCATCCACTGCAAGCGCGGGCCGGCGGCGGCCAGGCGCTTCCTGAGCGGCGGCGCAGCGGCTTGCGCGGCGACGGTATCGGGGGAGGAGGTGGGCGCCTCCGGGGCCGTCGGCGCCGCGATGCGGGCAGGGCGGCTGGAGCTGTAAAGGGCGGGCCTGCGCATCCGTAATCCTTGGCTGTTCCGGGGGAGGGAGCCTGGGGCCACGCCGATGCAGCCCTGGCGATGAACAACACGGTATCACGGTTTTCCGGGGTCTGCACGGCTTGCGGCATCATGCACCGCGTGAAGTGGATAGATACGCACTGCCACCTGGATGCGAGCGAGTTTGCCGGCGACGTGGCCGCCGTGCGCGAGCGCGCACTGGCCGCCGGCGTGGTGCATTGCGTGCTGCCGGCGGTGGCGCCCGGCAACTTCGAATCGGTGCGGGCGCTTGCGCACCGATTCGGGGACAGTTATGCGCTCGGTATCCATCCGCTGTGCACGGCGACGGCGGGCGACGAGGACCTGGTGACGCTCGACCATGCATTGCGAGCGCAGCGTGACGACCCGCGCCTGGTCGCGGTGGGCGAGATCGGGCTGGACTACTTCGTGCCGGGACTGGATGCCGCGCGCCAGGAGCACTTCTATCGCGAGCAACTCGCCCTGGCGCGGCGGCACGGCCTGCCGGTGCTGCTGCACGTGCGGCGCTCGGCCGACCAGCTGCTCAAGCATCTGCGCCGCGCCGGCGTCGGCGGTATCGCCCACGCCTTCAATGGCAGTGCGCAACAGGCCGGCGAGTTCGTGCGCCTGGGCTTGCGGCTCGGCTTCGGCGGCACGGTCACGTACGAGCGATCGCTGCAGATCCGGCGGCTGGCGGGCGAGCTGCCCTTGTCGGCGCTGGTGCTCGAGACCGATGCGCCCGACATTCCGCCGCACTGGCTTTACATGACGGCCGAACAGCGTGCGGCCGGAGCGCCGCAAGGGCGCAACGAACCGGGCGAGCTGCCGCGCATGGGGTCCGTGCTCGCCGGCCTGCGCGGCATCGCGCCGCAGGCGCTGGCCGCCGCCACCATGGCCAATGCCTGCGCGGCGCTGCCGCGACTCGCCGCCCTGCTGGCCTAGGAGTCTGCGCGGGCTCCCAAGTCTGCCGCGCAGGGTTCTGGTCAGCCTGCGATCAGGCGATGGTGCGCGCCTTGTGCTCCATCCACGAGAGCTGCGTGGCCAGTTCGCCGTCGCCTTCCTGCAAGCGGATGATCTGTGCGCCGGCCTGCGTCAGCACCACCTGCAGTTCGTGCCGTGCGTCGATGGCGGCCATCAGTTCGGTGGGCACCAGCGCGCGGTAGCCGCCGACTTCCAGCAGCGGCCGCAGTTCCTGCTCGAGGCGCCAGCTCGCGGGGCCGATCTTGTCCTGCAGGGTGGTGCACAGCGCGGTGCGCTGCTCGCCCAGCTGCTCGCAGACCAGGTGCACCGAGCGGGCGTGGCTGCACAGGCGGTGCACGCCCTGCACGCGCGTGTGCATCGCCTGGGCGTGCCGGGCGAGCTCCTCGATCGCACGTGCGGCGAGTTCGGAGCTCGCCGCGCGGCGGCGGGTGACCAGGTCCTGGTCCATTTCGGCCAGCCAGCGCGCGGCCTGGCGCACGCGCTTTTGCAGGGACCCCGATTCCAGGGCCAGGTCGATCCACACCAGGCGCGTCACCGGCGCTTCGGTGTCGTGCCGCTGCACGAAGGCCGCGCCCAGGTGGCGCAAGGCCGTGGAGGCCCCGAGCAGCGCCTGGCCCTGGCGCACGAATTCCGCCGCCGTCTGGCCGCTGCGGCTGCCCAGGAAGTCCAGTGCCGTGGTGCTGGCGTGCATCGTGTGCACGGCATCCTCGATGGCTTCCAGCCGCAGCCCGGCGCGCGCCTGTGCCAGCCGGGCGCGCACGCCGTCCAGGCGCGGCACGCGCTTGCGCGCCATCGATTCCAGCAGTTCGTTCACGTCCGCGGCCAGCGCCGCCGCGGGCCGCCGCTGCGCGCGACTCGAAGGCCGCGTCAGCCGCTGTTCCTGGAAGGGCGCGGGACGCGTGGATTCCCAGAAGTCGTGGCTGGAGGAATGCGCCGACTCCGACCAGGACGATTCCGGCAAGTACTCGGTCATGGACGGCCGCGGGTAAGGATGAGCATGACAAACATTCTGTAACGAGTGGCGCGTCTCGCCCGCAGCCCACCGTGAACTGCGTCACGGCAAGCGGCGCGGCGGCCGCCAGGCCGTCAGTCTCGCCAAGATGTGCTGGTCCCGAAGCGCGCACTGCACACAGGGATAATCCGCACGAGTGAAAGCCGCCGCCCCCTCGCTTCCCGAAGTCAATTTCTCCGACCACGGCGACATCCGCTACCTGCACCTCGGCACCGAATGGATCCAGGGCTCGATGCGCCTGGATGCGCCGTTCGAGATCGAGCTCGAATACGTGCAGCGCATGATGGCCTGGCTGCTGTTCATGCAGCCGCAGACCGTGAGTCGCCGCCACGCCATGCAACTCGGACTCGGTGCTGGCACGCTGACCAAGTTCTGCCATCGCAAGCTGCGGATGAAGACCACGGCCATCGAGCTCAATCCGCAGGTGGTGGCGGCGTGCCGCATCTGGTTCAAGCTGCCCAAGGACGACAGCCGCCTCTCGGTGATCCTGGGCGACGCGCAAGAGGTGGTCGCGCACGAGCACTGGCGCGAGCAGGTGGATGCGCTGCAGGTGGACCTGTACGACCACGAGGCGGCCGCGCCGGTCCTGGACAGCGAAGCCTTCTACCGCGATTGCCGCAGCCTGCTGACCGAAGACGGCTGCATGACGGTCAACCTGTTCGGCCGCTCCTCGAGTTACGAGCGCAGCCTGGCGCGCATCAGGATCGCCTTCGGTGCCGATGCCGTGTGGGCCTTCCGTCCCACGCGCGAAGGCAACACGGTGGTGCTTGCGTTGCGCGAGCCCGTGCACCCGCTGCGCGGCGAACTGGCCGAACGCGCGGCGGTGATCGAATCGAAATGGGGCCTGCCGGCGCGCAAGTGGTTGCGGGGCTTGAAGCTGGCTGGCTGAATCCGGACGTTCTGCTTCTCCGCCTTGCGCTCTCCCCGTCTTGAGTACCATGCCCCCATGAGCGCCCAACCCAAGATTTCCGCCCGTACGGTGCCCCGCGGTCCGCTGCATTGGCGGCAGCTGGTGGAGTGGCTCAGCGAGGACGGGGTCATTTCGCCCGAGGAGGCGCGCCGCACGATCGCCCGTTGCGCGCAGGCAGAGAGTGCGCAGCATCCGCTGGTGCGCCTCGCGGCCGTCGCCATGACCCGTGCCTCCGACGGCAAGCCGCTCGACATCGAGGCCCTCACGCAATACCTGGCCGCCCGGGCCGGCATGGACTACCTGCGCATCGACCCGCTGAAGGTGGACGTGGCCAAGGTCGCCGACACCATGAGCGCGGCCTATGCCGAGCGCCATCGCGTGCTGCCCGTGCAGGTGACGGCCAGCGAGGTGGTGGTCGCGACCGCCGAGCCCTTCGTGGGCGACTGGATGGACGAAGTCGAGCGGCAGGCCAAGCGCAGCGTGCGGCGCGTGGTCTCCAACCCGCAGGACATCCACCGCTACACCGCCGAATTCTTCGCCCTGGCCAAGTCGGTCCGCGCCGCCCAGAAGTCCGGCGGCAACAGCAGCGCCGCCAGCTTCGAACAGCTGGTCGAACTGGGCCGCAGCAACAAGCAGCTCGATGCCAACGACCAGGGCGTGGTGCAGGTGGTCGACTGGCTTTGGCAATACGCCTTCGACCAGCGCGCGAGCGACATCCACCTGGAGCCGCGGCGCGAGCAGGGGGTGATCCGCTTTCGCATCGACGGCGTGCTGCATCCGGTCTACCAGATGCCCATCACGGTGCTCACCGCCATGACAGCGCGCATCAAGCTGCTCGGTCGCATGGACGTGGTGGAGAAACGCCGGCCGCAGGACGGCCGCATCAAGACCCGCAATCCGCGCGGCGACGAGGTCGAGATGCGCCTGTCGACATTGCCCACCGCCTTCGGCGAGAAGATGGTGATGCGGATCTTCGATCCCGACACGGCGGTGAAGGACCTCGACGCATTGGGCTTCTCGCCCCATGACGCGCAACGCTGGGAAGCGCTGGTCAAGCGGCCCTACGGGATCGTGCTGGTCACCGGGCCGACCGGCTCCGGCAAGACGACGACGCTGTATTCCACGCTCAAGCGCATCGCGACGGAGGAGGTGAACGTCAGCACCGTCGAAGACCCGATCGAAATGATCGAGCCGGCCTTCAACCAGACGCAGGTGCAGGTGCAGCTCGATTTCGGTTTCGCCGAGGGCCTGCGCGCGCTGATGCGGCAGGACCCCGACATCATCATGGTCGGGGAAATCCGCGACCTCGCCACCGCGGAGATGGCAGTGCAGGCGGCACTGACCGGCCACTTGGTGTTCTCCACGCTGCACACCAACGACGCCCCCTCCGCCATCACCCGCCTGATGGAGCTGGGCGTGCCGGCCTACCTGATCAACGCCACGGTGATTGGCGTGCTGGCCCAGCGCCTGGTGCGCACGCTGTGCCGCCAATGCAAGGAGCCCGACGCCGAAACCGCGCGCGCCGCCCTGGACGAGGTGGTCAAGCCCTGGAAGATCAGCGGCACCTGGCAGCCCTATCGGCCGGTGGGCTGCGTCGACTGCCGCATGACCGGCTTCCTCGGGCGCATGGGTTTGTACGAGCTGCTCACCATCAGCGAGCCATTCAAGGAGCAGGTCACCCGCGAGCCGGCGATGGCCCCGCTGCGGCGCCAGGCCATGACGGATGGCATGCGTCCGCTGCGGCTGGCCGGGGCACTGCGGGTGGCGGAAGGACATACGACGGTGGAAGAGGTCTTGAGCGCGACTCCACCGCTCGATTAAAAAAAGATCTCCGAAGTCAGGCTCTGGTCGGGTGATCGGGTGTAGGTGGAAGCCACATCGATACGGCCGGGTTGTTCCCGCACAATCCGCCGATTCCAGCTTCCGTCCCAGGAGACCGCATTGAAAATCAAGAGCCAGAAGGACTTCTTCTCGGGGCTCATCTTCATGGCCGCCGGCATCGCGTTCGCGTGGGGAGCCACCAGCTACACGGTCGGCCGGAGCGACCGCATGGGCCCCGGCTATTTCCCGCTGATGCTCGGCGTGCTGCTCACCGCCATCGGCTTGTTCGTCACCTTCCAGGCGCTGGTGGTCGAGACCGAGGACGGCGAGAAGATCGGCGGCGCCGCGTGGAAGCCGCTGCTGTTCATCATCGGCGCCAACGTCGTGTTCGGGGTGCTGCTGGGGGGCCTGCCGAAGTTCGGCATTCCCGCGATGGGGCTGGTCCTCGCGATCTTCGCCCTGACCTTCATCGCCGCCCTCGCCGGCAAGGAATTCAAGTTGAA
Source organism: Ramlibacter sp. (assembly GCF_028291745.1). Taxonomy (GTDB): domain Bacteria; phylum Pseudomonadota; class Gammaproteobacteria; order Burkholderiales; family Burkholderiaceae_C; genus Ramlibacter. The sequence continues at coordinate 22,754 of NZ_JAQGNQ010000067.1, forward strand.
GGAAGTGGCGATCCTCGCCGTCGCGCTTGCGGTGGGCAGCTACCTGGCCTTCATCGTCCTGCTGAAGTTGCAGTTCCCGGTGTGGCCCAGCTTCGTCGGCAGCTGAGAGCAAGGAAAGAAAGAGCATGGACCTGATCAGCAATCTCTCGATCGGCTTTGGCGTCGCCTTCACGCCGATCAACCTGATGTACGCCTTCATCGGCTGCCTGCTCGGCACGCTGATCGGCGTGCTCCCCGGCATCGGCCCGGTGGCGACCATCGCCATGCTGCTGCCCGCCACGTATGCGCTGCCTCCGGTGTCGGCTCTGATCATGCTGGCGGGCATCTACTACGGCGCGCAGTACGGCGGCTCCACCACCGCCATCCTGGTCAACCTGCCGGGGGAATCGTCCTCGGTGGTGACGGTGATCGATGGCTACCAGATGGCAAGGCAGGGCCGGGCCGGGCCGGCCCTGGCGGCCGCGGGCCTGGGATCGTTCTTCGCCGGCTGCGTCGGCACGCTGATCCTGGCCGCGTTTGCCGCGCCGCTGACCGAGGTCGCCTTCAAGTTCGGTCCGGCCGAATACTTCTCGCTGATGGTGCTGGGGCTGATAGGCGCCGTGGTGCTGGCCTCGGGTTCGCTGATCAAGGCGATCGGCATGATCGTGCTGGGCCTGCTGCTGGGAATCGTGGGCACGGACGTGAACTCCGGCGTGGCGCGCTTTTCCTTCGACATCCCCGAACTCACCGACGGCATCGGCTTCATCACCATCGCGATGGGCGTGTTCGGCTACGGCGAGATCATCTCCAACCTGGGCCAGAGCGACGAACACCGCGAGGTCTTCACCGCCAAGGTGACGGGCCTGTTCCCCACCAAGGAGGACTTCCGCAACATGATTCCCGCGGTGCTGCGCGGCACCGCCCTCGGCTCCGCGCTCGGCATCCTGCCCGGTGGCGGTGCGCTGCTGGCGGCCTTCGCGGCCTACACCGTGGAGAAGAAGACCAGGCTGCGCCCGGGCGAAGTGCCCTTCGGCAAGGGCAACATCCGCGGCGTGGCGGCGCCCGAGTCGGCCAACAACGCCGGCGCGCAGACCTCCTTCATCCCGCTGCTGACGCTGGGCATCCCGCCCAACGCGGTGATGGCGCTGATGGTGGGTGCGATGACCATCCACAACATCCAGCCCGGCCCGCAGGTGATGACCGGCAACCCGGAACTGTTCTGGGGCCTGATCGCCTCGATGTGGATCGGCAACGCGATGCTGGTGGTCCTCAACCTGCCCCTGATCGGCATGTGGATCAAGCTGCTGACCGTGCCCTATCGCTGGCTGTTTCCGTCGATCGTGCTGTTCTGCGCCATCGGCGTCTACTCCACGAACAACAACGTGTTCGACATCTGGATGGTCGCGATCTTCGGCGTGGTGGGCTACGGCTTCATCAAGCTGGGCATGGAACCGGCGCCGCTGCTGCTTGGCTTCATCCTCGGGCCGATGATGGAGGAGAACCTGCGGCGGGCCCTGCTGCTGTCGCGGGGCGACTGGGGCGTGCTGGTCACGCGGCCGCTCTCGGCCGGCCTGCTGGCGGCGGCGGTGCTGCTGGTGGTGATCGTGGCCTTGCCTTCGATCAAGGCCAAGCGGCAGGAAGCTTTCGTCGAAGACTGATCGCCCTGTGCATACAATTGGATACGGCCCCGCTGGGGCCGTTTTCGTTGGACCCCGCACGCATCATGACCCTACGTACCCGCAGCCTCCTGGTTTCGACCCCTGCCGCCTTCCTCGTGGTGGCGCTGCTGCTCGTCGCGTGGGGGTGGTTCACGGACTTCATCACGGTGCAAGGGGAGCGCACCATCTACACCGTCGCCTGCCAGGGCGGCGTCTGGGAGGGGGATCGCTGCACCGGGAAGCTGGTGGCATCCGACCGCTATCGCTTCCGCGCGCTGCGCCTGCGCAGCGAGGTGCTGTTCTGGCGGCCGCGCGAGCCCGAGCCCTCGGGCCGCTTCGGCGAATGCCGCATCACCGACGGCCGCAACTGGATCTGCCCGGGCAGCGCCGACACGCCCCGCAGCATCACGCTCGCGATGGACCACGGCCGCGCGGTGCACGACACCACGGGGCACGCGCGGCCCTTCCACGGCGTGCAGAAGTGGCGCTGGCTGCTGCTGGACTGGGGTCTCTACGGCGGTCACTCGGCCGATTACTGAAGGCGGCCATCGCCGCATGAGAGGGCGCGCAGCGCGGCCACCCTGCTGCTTTCCGCCACAATCGGCGCATGGTCCAGCCCCATGCGCACCCGCTCCGGGTGGCGCTGCACAACGAAATCCATGCGCGTCCGCCCGAGGCCATGGCCGCGCCGCTGGCGCTGTCGCACATCGTCATGGCGGGCGACGCCGCCGAGCGCGAGGCCAGCCGCGCGCACCTCGCCGCGCTGCTGCGCGACCACCACCTGCCGCTGCCCGATGCGCAGGGCACGCACATCCGCCTGGAGCTGGCGGGCTTTCGTATCCGCTGGGAGCTGCACACCGAATTCGTGAGCTGGACCTTCTCGCGTCCGTTTCCCGCCGAGGGCTTCGGGCAGCAGGAGCCACCCACCGCGCTTGCGGCCGTGCCGCAAGAGTGGCTGGCAGCCTTGCCGGGACGCTGCCTGGCCGCGCTGCACGTGTGGGTGCTGCCCGGGCGCGAGTTGCCCCCTGCGGTGCTGGCGCGCGCGCTGCTGCATGAAGACACGCTGGTAGGCGCCACCGTCGCCGACGCGCACGGCACCGTCTACACCGACTTCGCGCTGCATGCCGACGGCTGCTCGCGCATGGTGCTGCTGGCCGGTGACCTGTCGCCGCGCCGCCTCGGCCGGCTGGTGCAGCGGCTGCTGGAGATCGACACCTATCGCATGGCCGCCCTCCTGGGCCTGCCGGCCGCGCGCGAGTCGTCGGCGCTGCTGGGCGTCGCCGAGGAAGAACTCGCGGCGCTCGCGGAGGCGATCCGCGTGGCCGGCCGCGACGAGGAGCCGCAGTTGCTGGATCGCCTCACGCGCCTGGCCGGCCAGGTAGAGAGCCATTACGCGGCGACGCACTCGCGCTTCTCCGCCAGCGCGGCCTACTTCGAACTGATCGACCAGAGGCTGCAGGACATCAAGGAAGCCAAGCTGCCCGGCCTGCAGTCGCTGGGCGAATTCATCGACCGCCGGCTCTCGCCCGCGCGCGCCACCTGCGCGTGGTCGGTGCGGCGGCAGGATGCGCTGTCGCAGCGCGTCTCGCGCATCAGCAACCTGCTGCGCACGCGCGTGGAGATCGAGCAGCAGCAAAGCAGCCAGGAGCTGCTGGCCACCATGAACCGGCGGCAGGACCTGCAATTGAAGCTGCAGGCCACCGTCGAAGGCCTGTCGGTCGCGGCCATCACCTACTACATCGTCGGTCTCGTGAGCTACCTTGCCAAGGGCGCGCACGCGATCGGCTGGCCCTTCACCGCCGAGGGCACCGCCGCCTGCGCCATCCCCGTGGTGGCGCTGGCCGTATGGCTCTCCCTGCGCCGTCTGCATGCCAGGCTTCTCGGGCACTGAACGCACCGGCGCCCCGCTGTCCGGCGTGCTGCTCGCACTGGCCGGAGCGATGACCTTCAGCGGCAAGGCGATCATCGTCAAGCTGGCCTACCGCCATGGCGTGGACGCAGTGACGGTGATCATGCTTCGCATGCTGTTCGCGCTGCCGATCTTCGTGGCGATGGCGTGGTGGGCCAGCCGCGGCAAGCCGGCGCTCACGCGCAGCGAGTGGCTTGGCGTGCTGGGCCTCGGCACCAGCGGCTATTACCTCGCGAGCTTCCTCGACTTCCTGGGGCTGCAGTACGTCACGGCCTCGCTCGAGCGGCTGATCCTCTATCTCAATCCGACGCTGGTGCTGCTGCTGGGATGGCTGCTGTATCGCAAGTCGTGGAGCAGGCGGCAAGGGGTCGGCATGGCGATCAGCTATGCGGGCGTGCTGCTGGTGTTCGGGCACGAGCTGCGCATCGAGGGCAGCAACGTGGTGCTGGGTGCGCTGCTGGTGTTCGCCAGCGCCGTGAGCTATGCGGTGTACCTGGTCTACAGCGGCGAAATGGTCAAGCGGCTTGGCTCGCTGCGCCTGGTGGGCTTGGCCACCAGCGTTGCCTGCGTGCTGTGCATCGCGCAGTTCGTGCTGCTGCGCCCGATTGCGAGCGCGTTCACGGTGGCGCCGGAGGTGATCTGGCTGTCGCTGCTGAATGCGGTGGTGTGCACCGCCGTGCCGGTGCTGCTGGTAATGATGGCCATCGAGCGGGTGGGCGCGTCGGTGACGGCGCAGACCGGCATGGTCGGTCCGGTCTCGACGATCCTGCTGGGCGTGTGGCTGCTCGGTGAGCCGTTCACCGCTTTCGTGGCGGCGGGGACGGTATTGGTGATCGCGGGAATCTTCGTGTTCACGCGTGTGGCACGCTAATTCACGGTGGCTGGCTTTGCCAACGCACGACGCGAGCGTCAATGCATGCGCAGGCGCTGCGCGATCGCAACGCTGGCCTGTCCCGAGAGCGCATCGAGCCGCGATCCCATCGCCGCTTCCAACTGGTCCAGCCGCTGCTGCGGCGGCGGGTGCGTCCCGAGCGTCAGCGTGAACAGCGGGTTGTCCGGTGCCGCGGCGCGCAATTGCTGCAGCACCGAAGGCAGGCCATAGGGGTCGAAGCCGGCGCGTGCCGCCAGGGTCACGCCTTCGCGATCGGCCTCGAACTCGTCGGCCTGGCCCAGGCCGCTCGCGTACAGATCCCGGCCCAGCGCCAGCACCTGCGCCGAGATCGTGGCGGCCGCCGCGTTGTTCGGGCGCACCTGCGCCGCGAGCAGGCGCGTGAGCATGCCGGAGCGGGCCTTGGCAGCGAGCGCCTGCAGGTGGTGCCGGGCGGTGACGTGCGTGATCTCTTGCGCCAGGATGCCGGCCAGCTCCGCCTCGTCGACGCGCTGCACCAGCCCCTGGGTGACGAACACATAGCCGCCTGGCGCGGCAAAGGCATTGAAGCCTGGATCGTCGAGCACCGCAAAAGTCCAGGGCAGTTGCGGCCGCGACGATTGCAGCGAAATCCAGCGGCCCAGCCGGTTGACGTACGTCTGCAGCGCGAGGTCGCGATGCAGCAGCTTGCTGCCCAGCAGCACCGCGGCGAGCTGCCGGCCGATCTCGATTTCCTTCGGCTGGTCGACCCGCTCGAGCGATTCGGACAGCAGTTGCAGCAGCTCGTTGGCGGCAGGCAGGCGCGTCGTGGCCGGTGCGGATTGCGTGCCGGGCTTGATCTGGCGCAGCAGCTCGCCGAGAGCACGCGCGGGATCCTGCGCCTGCGCGCAGGGCCACAGGCCGGCGGCGGCCCATGCGAGGACGCAGAGCTGCTTTTTCACGGCAACTGCGGCTGGCCGGGTGCGCCACCCGGCGCGGGCACGAGAGGCACCGGGGCGGGCAGGGGCGCAACCGCCACGGCGTGCAGGCCGGCTGCCACGGCAAAGTTGCGGGCCTCCCCATCGCCTTGCCGCAGCTTTTCCATCTGCGTGACCTCGTAGGGATTGGGTTGGGACCGCGCCAGGTCCTGGGCTTCGAGCCCGCGAATGCCGGCGGTGGTGCCGGCCTGCGCCGGGCGACCGCCAACCAACAGGCTCGTGACGCCGCGCAAGGCATCACCGATGGCGCTGGCGCCCTGCGTCGCGGTCGCGGTCCCGGTCGCAGCGGCGGGGCCGAGGTCGAACAGGTGGACCCAGCCGGTCACGCCGCTGGCCGTGCGCACCTGCACCCAGGGACCGCGCCGCTCGCCGGTGCGCGTGACGCCCGCTTGCGGTGGCAGCGAGGCGATGCTGCCACCGCTCTCGGCTGGCGCGTCGCGCACTTGCGTGGCGCGACGCGTGGCAGCCGCTTCATCGGCCAAGGCGGCGCTGGCCAGCACGACGACGAACGCGAAGGCCACCGGCGCGATGCGTATCATTCGTGGCTCATTTCAAACCAAGGCGGGCATGTATGAACCTGGGAATCACGGGCAAGTGGGCGCTGGTGTGCGGCGCCAGCAAGGGACTGGGCTTCGGCTGTGCGCAGGCGCTCGCGCGCGAGGGGGCGCACGTGGTCATCGTGGCGCGGGGCGCCGAGGCGCTGCAGGCAACGGCCGAGCGGCTGCGGGCGGACGCCGGCGTGCCGCAGGGCACGCAGGTGGAAGCGATCCCCGCCGACATCACCACACCCGAAGGCCGCGCCAAGGTCTTTGCCTTCCGCAAGGACTTCGACATCGTCGTCACCAATGCCGGCGGCCCGCCGCCCGGTGACTTCCGCGACTGGGACCGCGATGCCTGGATCAAGGCGGTGGACGCCAACATGTTGACGCCGATCGAACTGATCAAGGCGACGGTGGACGGCATGGCCGCCCGCGGCTTCGGGCGCATCGTCAACATCACCTCCAGCTCCGTCAAGTCGCCGATCGACGTCCTGGGGCTGTCGAATGGTGCGCGCAGCGGGCTGACCGGCTTCGTCGCGGGGGTGGCGCGCACGTCGAAGCTGGCCTCGGCCAACGTCACCATCAACAACCTGCTGCCGGGTGTGTTCGATACCGACCGCATCAAGATCACGATGGAAGGCAGCGCGAAGAAGACCGGCAAGACCGTCGAGGAACTGCGCCAGCAGCGCATGAACGGGATCCCCGCCAAGCGCTTCGGCACCCCCGACGAATTCGGCACCGCCTGCGCCTTCCTGTGCAGCGCGCAGGCCAGCTACATCACGGGACAGAACGTGCTGATCGACGGCGGGGCATACCCGGGCACTTACTGACGATCTGGATGTCATCGCGGGCCTTTGAACGCATTGGACTCCCGGAGGTCATGCGCGCGTTGGGCACATTGCGAGCTTTTGGATGTCATTGCGGGCTTGACCCGCAATCCATGCGGGGTAGTCGAGTAGCAGGGCGGTCGCGCAAGACGCTGCGCGGTGCGGGCCCGCGGGGTGGCGTTCAGTGAGCCGCCGAACGCGTCAGGTACGGGCAACCGCGTCTGCCCGTGGCTGCGCCATCACGGCACTGGAAGCAAAGACGCGTCGCAGCCCGCCCGCATGCGGCTTTGCCGCCCCGGTCGCGCGTCGTGCGGAAATCAAGACCTTTTTCAGGCCCAGGATCATCCCTTCACCCCGGATGCGTCTTCCCTCAATTGCGCCGCGACGACACCACGATCCCGCCCACGATCAGCGCAAACGCCAGCGCGTGGTACGCATGCGGCGCCTCGCCCAGGAACGCCGCCGAGAACAGCGCCGCGAACAGCGGCGTGAGGTTGGAGAAGAAGCCCGCGATGTTGGGGCCGACGCGTTGCACGCCCACGCCCCACAAGCGATAGGCAAGCAGCGCCGGACCGGTGGCGACGAAGGCCAGTGCCGCCGCCAGCGGCCAGCCCCATTGAATGGATTGCCGCCCCACCACGGTCTCGGTGGCGGCGAACAGGCCCGACCACAACAGGCCCGGCACCATCTGCGCCATCAGGAAACCGGCCCAGTTCGAGCGGATCTCCGGCGGGTCGCCCGGCCGCGCGAGCAGCCAGCTATAGAGCGCCCACGAGCACGTGGCGACCAGCATGTACAGATCGCCCCTCACGAAGCGCACCTGTCCGAGGTGCTGCAGTTCGCCGCGCGCGAGCACCAGCAGCACGCCGGCAATCGACAGTACCGCACCCAGCACCTGCCGCCGCGTGATGCGCTGGTGGAAAAACAGCGCGCCCAGACCAAGCATGAATGCGGGGATGCTCGAGCCGACCAGCGTCACGTTGATGGGCGTCGAGGTCTTCAGTGCCAGGTACTGGAACGCGTTGTAGCAGCCCACCCCCAGCAGGCCCAGCACCGCGAAGCGCGGAAAGCGCGGCCACAGCGGACTCTCCGCACGCAGCAGCGACCAGGCAAAGGGCAGCAGCAGCACGAACGCCAGCGCCCAGCGCAGGAAGTTCAGCGTCAGCGGCGGCACCAGCGGCGCCACCATCCGGCCGACCACCGCATTGCCGGCCCACAACAGCGGTGGCAAGGTGAGCATGAGCACGGTGGAATAGGTCAGGCGCTGGTGCATGGCAGCCGCGCACTTTAGCCGAGCCGCACTGGCAGCCGCTGAGGCGGCGCCGGCGGATTCGTGGCACGATGCGCGCCTTGCGCAGCGACAAGGAGACTCATGTGAGCAAAGCGGTCCAGATCCGCCAGCATGGCGGCCCCGAGCAGATGGAACTGGTCGACGTGCAGGTGGGCGAACCCGGCCCCGGCGAGATCCGGATCCGGCACAAGGCCATCGGCCTGAACTTCATCGACGTCTACCAGCGCAGCGGCCTGTACCCGATGCCGATGCCGCTCAACCTCGGCATGGAAGGCTCGGGCATCGTTGAGGCGGTCGACGCCGGCGTCACGCACCTCAAGGTGGGCGACCGCGCGGCCTATGCCAGCAATCCGCCCGGCTCCTATTCCGAGCAGCGCGTGATGCCCGCGCGCAATGTCTGCAAGCTGCCGGATGCGATCAGCTTCGAGACCGGTGCGGCCATGATGCTCAAGGGCCTCACCGCGCAATACCTGCTCAAGCGCACGCTGCCCCAAGGCGGCCTGAAGGCCGGTGACTTCGTGCTGTTCCACGCGGCCGCCGGTGGCGTCGGCCTGATCGCGGTGCAGTGGGCCAAGGCCCTCGGGCTGCGCCTGATCGGCACGGCCGGCAGCGACGAGAAGTGCGCGCTGGCCAGGTCCCTGGGCGCCGAGTTCATGGTGAACTACAGCAAGGACGACTTCAAGGAACGCGTCAAGGAGATCACCGGCGGCAAGGGCGTCAAGGTGGTGTACGACTCGGTCGGCAAGGACACCTGGGACAAGTCGCTCGATTGCCTGCAGCCCTTCGGCCTGATGGCCAGCTTCGGCAATTCGTCGGGCCCGGTGCAGCCCTTCGCGCCCGGCATCCTGGGCGCCAAGGGATCGCTGTTCGTGACGCGCCAGACGCTGTTCACCCACATCGCCACCCGCGAGGCCAACCAGGAAATGGCCGACGACCTGTTCGCCGCCGTCACCAGCGGCAAGGTGCAGATCCGCATCGACCAGACCTTCCCGCTGGCGCAGGTGCGCGCGGCGCACCAGGCGCTGGAAGCGCGCAAGACCACGGGCTGCTCGATCCTGACCCTGTGACGCTGCTGCGCCCTGCGCTGTCCTGGCAGGCGCATCACGGCCAGCGGGCCGTGCGGCCGCCGCTGCGCCCGCGGGTCCCACTGTGGTGGGGCGCCGGCTGCATCGGTTCGGTCGAACCTGAACTCGTCGAGCGCTCCGGGCTGGCCGGCTGGGCGCTGCTGCCGCACCAGCGGCAGGGCGAACTTGGCTGGCGACTGCACGGCGACGATCTCTCGGCCACGCTGGCTGCCGTCGCCGCCGCCCTGCGGGAACGCGACCTCTGCCATGTGTGGCGCGACGAACTGCTGGCCGTGCGCGACGAGGCTGGCCGGATGCTCGGCGCCGTCGAACGCGCGGCCACGCGCGTACTGGGCGTCGCGACCGATGCAGTGCACCTTGCCGCCGTCGCCGAGGACGGCCGCCACTGGGTGCAACGGCGCGCCCTCGACAAGCCCACCGACCCCGGCCTCTGGGACACCCTGGTCGGCGGCGCGATCCCCGCGAGCGATACGCTGGAGCAGGCGCTCGCCCGCGAGACCTGGGAGGAGGCCGGCCTGCGGCTCGCGCAAGTGCGCGACCTGCGGCATGGCGGCCGCGTGCGCACGCAGCGGCCCGCCGATGTCGCGCATGGCTACGTGGTCGAATGGCTGGACTGGTTCACCTGCACGCTGCCCGCGGGCGTGGAGCCGCGCAACCAGGACGGCGAGGTCGCCGAGTTCTGCCGCATGGATGCGCCGGAGGTCACGCAGCGGCTCGAGCGCGACGAATTCACCATCGACGCGGCGCAGGTCCTGCTGGCCGCTTATTCCCCCTGACTCCGCAAGGAACCCGCATGCAGACGCTCACCCTCGAACAAGCCAACCTGATCATCAGCGAGGCGCTGAAGAAATCGCAAGCCGCCGGCTTCCAGCCGATGGGCGTGGCCGTGCTCGATGGCTCCGGCCACCTCAAGGCCTTTGCCAGCGAGGACGGGGCGAGCATGTTCCGCTTCGACATCGCGCGCGCCAAGGCGTGGGGCGCGGTGGGCATGGGCGTGTCGAGCCGCACGCTGGCCGAACGCGCCAAGGACAATCCGAATTTCTTCGTCGCCCTGGCCGCGACTTCCGAAGGCAAGTTTCTGCCGCAACCGGGCGCCGTGGTGATCAAGAACGCGCAGGGCCAGGTGCTCGGCGCGGTGGGCGCCAGCGGCGGCACCGGCGACCAGGACGAGGAAATCTGCCGCGCCGGGGTGGCCGCAGCGGGGCTGGTCAGCGGCTGAGGGCAGCCGGGCATCCGGACACCCGAAGATCCGGACGCAGAAGACGCAAAAACTGCGCAGAAGTCGCAAAAGAAAACTTCAAGGTTTTCCTTGTCCTTTTTGCGTCTTTTGCGAAACCTTTGCGTCTTCTGCGTCCGGTTGTCCGCATTCAGCTGCGCCTGCTCTCTCGCGGCTTCTTCTTCGCCGGCGCGACGCCCATCATGTGCTCCAGCACGGAGTACACCGCGGCCGTGTCGTCGCCACCGTGCCCCAGCGCCATCGCCGCGTTGTAGATCGGCATGCAGGCGGCGAACAGGGGCGCGGGCGTGTCGGTCTTCTGCAGCATGTCGTTGATCAGGCGCATGTCCTTCTGCCAGGTCGACACCTTCATGGTCGCCTTGTCCCAGGAGCGGTCCACCATCACCGGGCCGCGCACCTGGAACATGCGCGAGCCGCCGGCGCCGTCGGCCACCACCTTCACCACCAGGGCCGGATCGAGCCCGGAGCGCGCGCCCATCAGGATCGCCTCCGCCGTCGACAGGTTGTGGATCGCAACGAGCAGGTTGGCCACCAGCTTCATGCGTGTGCCGTTGCCGAAGCCGCCGACGTCGTAGCGTGCGCGGGCAAAGCCCTCGAACACCGGCGCGAACGCCGCTATCGCCGCCGAATCGCCGCTGGCGTAGACCGCGAGGTCGCGATTGACCGCCTGCGCGCCGGTGCCGGAGAGCGGGCAATCGAGCAGCGTGATGTTGGCCTTGGCCAGGCGCTCGAAGGCGCGGGTCTTCGCCGACTCGGGCAGCGTGCTGGTCTCGGCGGCGATCAGCCCCTTGGGGCGTGCGCGAGCGAGTTCTTCGCACACCTGATCGAGCGCCTCCTCGCTGGGCAGCGACAGCACCAGGAAGCGCGCGTTACGGGCGACTTCGGCAACGCTCTCGCAGGCGGTGCCGCCGGCCTTGGTCAACGCCGCGCGCGCTTTCGCGACGGGGTCGTAGCCGAACACCGCGAAGCCCGCCTTCGCCAGGTTCGCCGACATGGCCGAACCCATGATGCCCAGGCCGATCACGCCCACCGCGCTTGCCTTCGCCTGCTTGCCCTGTCTCTGTGCCATGGTGTGTGATCTTTCGTGTCAGCGCCGGGCCGCAGCGCGCGGCACCGGCGGGCGACCCAAAGCCTCGGGCGCGAAGCGCGCCAGCAGCTGCGGGTAGATGGTCCTGGCACCGGCCAGGAAGTTGTCGACCGCGAAGCCGACCTGCGTCAGGAAATCGACGTTGATCTTGGTCTTGTACACGTGCTCGCGCATGGCCATGTAGAAGACGCCGCCGTGCAGGTTCCACACGAACTCGATCTCCTCCTCGACCACCTCGGTGTCGCTGTCGGGCAGCCCGCAGGCATGCCGCACCTCGCGGCAGTACACCGGCATCAGCTGCTTGCGAACGAGCTGGATGTAGCGGCGATTCAGCACCGGGTCCGACAGGCCCGCGTACATGTAGATGCGGATCCACTCGGGCCGGTAGGTCGCCGCGGCGTACTGGCGATAGAACTCCACCAGCCGCTCGCGCAAGGGCGTGGAGCGGTCCTGCAGCAGCGGGATCCATGAGGGATTCCAGCGGCCCTCGAACACCGTCTGGTAGACGCGTTCGACCAGCGCCTGCTTGTTGGGGAAATAGCGATAGAGCAGCGGCTGGGTGATGCCCAGGCGCTTGGCCAGTTCTCGGGTCTGGCCCGAAAAGCCGACCTCGGAGAAATAGGCGATCGCGCCCTCGAGGATCTGGCGTTCGCGGTCGCCGGGCGCGAGCCGCAGCTTGGGCGTGGCGCGCGCGGGCGAAGTCGGGGGCCGCTTGGGGGTCCTGCTGGATGGCATTCCGATGTGCTGTGTGCTCACTCGCCCTTGATGCCGTTGTCGGCGACCAGGCGGGCGTACCTGGAGATCTCCGCGGCGAGGAACGCGCGGAACTCCTCCTGCGTGCTGGCCTGCGCCTCGACCCCGAGGTCGGCGAACTTCGCCTTCAGGTCGGGATCGGTCATCACCTTCACGAGGGCGCTATGGTAGCTGTCGACGATGGCCTTGGGCGCGCCCGCCGGCAGGAACACGCCCCACCAGTTTTCCGCCACCAGCCCCGGCAAGCCCGCCTCGGCGAAAGTGGGGATCTCGGGGAAGGTCTTCGATCGCACACCGCCCGTCATGGCAATCGGCCGCAGCCGCTTGGTCTTGATGAATTGCGAGACCGGCAGCGGGTCGGCCACCATCAGGTCGATGTGGCCGGCCACGAGGTCGTTCACGGCCTGGCCGCCGCCCTTGTAGTTGATGCCGTTCATCTTGACCTTGCCCTCGCGCATGATCATCTCGCCGCCCAGGTGCGCCATGCTGCCGGGGCCGCTGGTGCCGAAGCTGATGGTGCCCGGCTTGGCGCGCGCAGCGGCCAGGATGTCGTGCAGGTTCCGGTACGGCGAGTTGGCGTTGACGACCAGGATGTTCGCGCCCGTGGCCGTCAGCGCCACCGGCAGGAAGTCCTTTTCCATGTTGTACGGCACCTTGGTGATCAGCGGGTTCACCGCCACCGGGCCGAGGTTGCCCACCACGAAGCTGTAGCCGTCGGCGGCCTGCCGCGCCGCGTACTCCATGCCGATGGAGCCGGCCGCGCCGGGCTTGTTGTCGATGATCACCGGCTGGCCCCAGAGCTGCTGCAGCTTCTCGCCCATGATGCGCGCCATCAGGTCCGAGCTGCCCCCGGCCGGGTAGGTGACGACGAGGTGGACCGGCCGGTTGGGGAAGGCCTGCGCGTGCACGGCCAGGGGTACGGCGCAGGCGCCAGCGAGCGCGAACAGGCACTGCTGCACGTGCCGGCGCGAGGGCAGGTGGAGATTCATCGGGTCGCTCCTTTGGCGGTGACGCGTGCTGCCCGCCCGGGAAAACACCGCGTGGCGCCGCGTCCCGATCCAATCTATTATCGTTTGCTAAACAAGCACTCCCGTACTTTCCCCATGTTCCACACCACCTCTGCCGCGCGCGCCGACCAGACACTGTCGCTGAACATGAAGCTGCTCGCGCAGCACGAGCTGGCCGGCTACGGTGGCCTGGGCGAAGGCATGGCGATGCAGGTGACGCACGACGGCCGCCGCATCCTGTGGCTGGCGCACGAGGCCGCGCCCAAGAACTTCTCCGGCGTCGACGTCACCGATCCGCGCAACCCGAAGCTGGTCGTGCAGACCGAGCTGCCGCACATGAAGCTGCGCTCCAACTCGCTCGACCTGGTGGGCGACACGCTGGCCGTGGCCTACCAGGCCAGCACCGTCGGCATCACGCCGGCGGGCGTCGACCTGTTCGACGTCAGCACGCCGGAACGGCCGAAGCTGATCTCGCATTTCGACTGCTCGGGCCCGCACTCGCGCGGCGTGCATGCGCTGTGGTTCGTCGACGGCAAGACCATCCACATGGCGGCCGGCGCGGCCGACTTCCAGCCGCGCAATCCGCTGGACGACCAGTTCTATCGCATCCTCGACGTGTCGAATCCGGCCAGGCCGGTGGAGACCGGCCGCTGGTGGTACCCGGGCACGCGCGAAGGCGACGAGGCCCCCGCACCGCAGCGGCTGGCGAAGAAATTCGACATGGGCTTTCGCGCCCACAACACCAACGTGTTCCCCGAGCGGCCGGACCGCGCGTACGTGGGCTACATCGACGGCGGCGCCTTCGTGCTCGATATCGCCGATCCCTCGAACATCAAGGTGGTGTCGCACTGGAATCCCTCGCCGCCCTTCAACGGCTTCACCCACACGGTGCTGCCGCTGTTCGAGCGCAATCTCTGGGTGGTGAGCGACGAGTGCGTGCTGGACGAGGGCGCCGACTGGCCCAAGCTGGTGTGGATGATCGATGCGCGCAACGAGCAGAACCCGGTGCCGATCGGCACCTTCCCGGCGCCGCCCTTCGAGGCGTTTGCCAAGCGCGGTGGCCGCTTCGGCGCGCACAACATGCACGAGAACCTGCCGGGGCCGGCCTCCTTCCGCTCGGACACGATCGTGATCGGCACCTTCTTCAACGCCGGCGTGCGGGTGTACGACACCAGCAATCCCTACCGCGTGGAAGAGATCGCGTACTTCGTGCCGGGCGCGCCCAAGCTCTCGCCGGCGGGCGCCGTCCAGCTCAATGACGTGTACGTCGACGAGCGTCGCATCGTCTACACGGTCGACCGCTTCACCGGCGGGCTGTACATCCTGGAGTTGAACATCTGAGACTCTGCGCCGAAATCGGGGGTGCGGCGTTTGCGGCATCTTTGAACGCAGAAGTCGCAGAAGGAAAACCGAACACGCAGAAATGCTTCACAAGAAGATGTCATCTACGCCTCATGGCAGCTGTTGTTCTGCGTGTTTGGCCGTTGTCTTCTGCGACTTCCGCGTTCAAATTTCTGACCCACCAGCGATCCCGCAAATCGGTGGCGCAGCGCCTTCGAGGCCGGCGTGGTGACCGCCGAACGCGACCCGCTCGCCGGCAAGCTGCCGGTGACGCTGATCACCGGCTTCCTCGGGGCCGGCAAGACGACGCTGGTCGCCAGGCTGCTGCGCCACCCCGGCATGGACCGGGTGGCGGTGGTGATCAACGAGGTCGGCGAGATCGGCATCGATCACGACATCGTGGCGATGTCCTCCGAGAACATCGCACTGCTGGCCAACGGCTGCATCTGCTGCTCGGTGCGCACGGACCTGCAGGAGACCTTGCGCGACCTGTTCGCGCGCCGCCGCGTGGGCGAGATCGCCGACTTCGACCGCGTCATCATCGAGACCACGGGCCTGGCCGATCCCGCACCGGTCGTGCAGACGCTGGCCAGCGACACGCTGATTGCCGCGCACTTCCGCCTCGACGGCGTGGTGACGCTGGTCGATGCCGTGAATGGCGCCGGCCAGTTGCAAGCGCATGCCGAGCCGGCCAAGCAGATCGCGCTGGCCGACCGCGTGTTCATCACCAAGAGCGACCTGGCGACACCGGCGCAGGTCGAGGAATTGCGGCAGGCCGTTGCGGAGATCAACCCCGGCGCGGCCGTCTCGCTGCTGGTCGACGGCGAGGTCGATCCGGCACAGCTCACGAACCTGGGGCTCGCGAGCGCGCGCGCCGGCACGGCGACGCTGCGTTTCCTCGGCGAGCCGCTGCAAGGCGAGGGCTCGGGCGGGCAGGCGCGGCTAGGGCGCCGCTCGCCCTTGCACGACGCTTCCATCCGCACGCTCTCGATGCGCTTCGAGGAGCCGTTCAGCTGGAGCAGCTTCTCGTCTGCGCTGGAGTTGCTCGCCACGCTGCGCGGGCCCGACCTGCTGCGCGTCAAGGGCATCGTCAACGTCGACGGCCGCCCGGTGGTGGTGCAAGGCGTGCAGCACATCTTCCACCCGCCCGTGCCGCTGGACCGCTGGCCGAGCGACGACCAGGGCACGCGCCTGGTCTTCATCACGCGCCGCATCGAGGCCGACACCATCCGCGCGCTGCTCGAGGCGGTGGCCCGGGTGGCGAACCCCCATTGACGCCGCCCCGGGGCCCGTAGTTATCATCGGATCAACAATAACGTAGGAGACGCCTTGTTCTACACCTGTTCCCCCGACTGCACCGATCCGCTTCACCAGCACGGCGCACGCCGCTCCGCCCACCTGAAGGCGGCGCCCGTCGCGCGTGCCACGGCCACCAAGACGATCGCGCGCAGTCGCAGCGGCAAGACCAAGGTGGTCGACCTCCATTGCCACTATCTCAACCCCGAGGTGAACGCCAAGACGGCGCACCTCAATGCGGCGCAGTACGACCCCACGGTGATCTTCGCCGACGATCTCACGCGCGAGACCAACGTCAAGCAGATGAAGACGCGCGCGGTCAAGCTCACCGGCGTGGACCAGCGCCTGAAGGACATGGACCGCATGGGCGTCGACGTGCAGGCGGTCTGCCCCGCGCCCTACCACTTCTTCTACTTCACCGAAGCCGACTATGGCGCCGAACTCGCGCGCCAGGTGAACGAGGGCATCGCCAAGATCGTGGCCGACACGCCCGACCGCTTCGTCGGCCTCGGCTCGGTGCCGCTGCAGAATGCGGAGCTCGCCGTGCGCGAGCTCGATTACGCGGTGAAGAACCTGGGCCTGCGCGGCGTGGAGATCTGCACCAACGTCAATGGCAAGAACCTCACCGATCCCGAGCTGGGGCTGGAAAAGTTCTTCGCCCGCTGCGAGGAGCTGGGCATCGTGATCTTCATGCATCCCCTGGGCTACACCCAGGCGGACCGGCTCACGCACCACTACTTCAACAACGTGATCGGCAATCCGCTGGAGTCGACGGTGGCGGTGTCGCACCTGATCTTCGACGGCGTGATGGCGCGGCATCCCAAGCTGAAGATCGTGGTGGCGCACGGCGGCGGCTTCGTGGCCCACTACTGGGCGCGCATGGACCACGCGTGGCGCGCGCGGCCCGACTGCCGCACCGTGATCAAGCGGCCGCCTTCGAAGTACCTGGAGAAGTTCTACTTCGACAGCATCACCTTCGACCCGCTGATGTTGAAGCACCTGATCGACCGCTTCGGCGCCGACCACGTGGTGCTGGGCACCGACTACCCCTACGACATGGGCGAGGAAGACCCGCTGGGCCTGATCGCGCAGGTCAAGCGCCTGCCCAAGGCCGACCGCGAGCTGATCGCGGGCGGGAATGCGGCGAAGCTTCTCAAGCTGAAGTTTTAGCGCCTTCTGCGGGCTGATTCATGGCCACCAGCGACCCCGGATTCGATGCCCGCGCGCTGCGACAGGTGCTCGGCGCGTTCGTGACCGGCGTGACGGTGATCACGACGCTCGACGAGCAAGGCCGGCCGCATGGCCTGACGGCCAATTCCTTCAGCTCGGTCTCGCTCGACCCGCCGCTGATCCTGTGGAGCCAGTCGCTCACCGCGCCCAGCCATCCGGTGTTTCGCGTTGCCGAGCGCTTCGTGGTGAACATCCTGGCCGACGACCAGGTGGAGGTCTCGAACCGCTTTGCCCGCGGCAGCAGCGACAAGTTCGCCGGCTGCCCCACGGTACCGGGGCTGGGCGGCGTGCCCCTGATCGAGGGCTGCGCCGCGTATCTGGAGTGCCGCCGCATGGACAGCTTCCCCGGGGGCGACCACGTCGTCTTTCTCGGGCAGGTCGATCGCATCGAGCGCACCGGGCGGCAGCCGCTGGTGTTCGGCAGCGGGCGCTACCTGGTCGCGCAGCCGCACGACCTGGGCGAACCGACCGCGGTGGCCAACATCGCGCGTCTGCAGGCGGTGCGGCTTGCCACGCGCGCGCTGGTCGATCTCTCGGACGAACTCGACGAGACGCTCGGCCTGGGCGTGTGGGGCAACAAGGGGCCGACCATCGTGCGCTGGGAAGAGTCCAGCGAGCCGGTGAGCGACAACCTGCGCACGGGGCTCGTGCTGCCGGTGCTGACGTCCGGCACCGGGCTTGCCTTCGCCGCCTGGCTGCCACGCGAAACCACCGCGCCCTTCATCGATGCGGAGATCGCCGAGGGCGCTCCGGTGGGCGAGGGCCTGCCCAATGCGCAACTGGCGGAGCAGCTGGCGCTGATCCGCGCCAACGGCATCGTCCGCCTGGTGGGCACCGATGCCTTCTCCGATCTCTATGGCACCAGCATCAGTGCCGCCAGCGTGCCGGTGTTCGACCAGTCGGGGGCCATGGTGCTGGCGCTCACCGCCATCGGCAGCGCGCAGCGGCTGGATCTCGATGAAGCCTCGCCGCTGGTGCGCGGGCTGCGGCAGTGCGCGGCCCGGCTGTCGCAACGGCTCGGTGGCCGCAGTCCGGCCGCACTGGCCTCCAACGATCCCCAGGAGAACGCATGATGAAACTCGGCATGTTCATGATGCCGCTGCACCCCCCGGGGCGCAACGCAACGCAAACGCTGGCCGAAGACCGCGAAGCCTTCCTGCTGGCCGACCGCCTGGGCTACGTGGAGGGCTTCGTCGGCGAGCACGTCACCGACATTGCCGAGAACGTCACCTCCAGCCTGATGTTCCTGGCCTCCCTGGCCCACGAGACCAAGGACATCGTGCTGGGCACGGGCACCATCAACATGCCCAATGGCCATCCGGCGGCCATCGCCGCGCAGGTGTCGATGCTCGATCACATCCTCAAGGGCCGCTTCATCATGGGCATCAGCCCGGGCGGCCTGATGTCGGATGCCGAGGTCTTCGGCAACTACCAGAAGAACCGCAACGCGATCTTCCTGGAGAGCATCAACATGGTGC
>NZ_JAQGNQ010000073.1 GCF_028291745.1 Ramlibacter sp.
TTCTTCGCGTGGGCCGCAAGACCGGCCAGCGCAGGTCTGCCCGATCGCGTTCACGCGATCGGGACGCCACCCCGCGGGCCCGCACCGCACAGCGTCTTGCGCGACCGCCCTGGTGCTCGCAGCGGAAGTGGACCACGGCCAGGCAGCAATGCTGCGGGATTCCGGACAGCAGTAGGTCGAGCCCGGGATGACATCCACCACACCCAGGGCCCATACACTCCACGCATGAAAGCCGCGGACATCGAGCCCTTCTTCGCCACCCTCAAGGCCGCCAACCCCATGCCGGTGAGCGAGCTCGAATACAGCACCGTGTTCGAACTGCTGGCGGCCGTGTTGCTGTCGGCGCAGGCCACCGATGCCGGGGTGAACAAGGCGACGCGGCGGCTGTTCCATGTCGCCAACACGCCGCAGGCCATCCTGGCGCTGGGCGAAGAAGGCCTCAAGGAATACATCAAGACGATCGGCCTGTATCGCATGAAGGCCAAGCATCTGATCGAGACCTGCCGCATCCTGGTGGAGCAGCATGGCGGCAAGGTGCCACGCGAGCGTGAGGCGCTGGAGGCGCTGCCGGGCGTCGGCCGCAAGACGGCCAACGTGGTGCTCAACGTCGCCTTCGGCGAAGACGCGATGGCGGTGGACACGCATATCTTCCGCGTCAGCAACCGCACCGGCCTCGCCCCCGGCAAGACGCCGCTGGAAGTGGAGCAGCGCCTGATGGAGCGCGTGCCCCGGGCCTACCTGCAGGACGCGCACCACTGGCTCATCCTGCATGGCCGCTATGTGTGCGTGGCCCGACTGCCCAAGTGCTGGCAATGCGCGGTGGCGCGCTGGTGCGACTACCAGCCGAAGACACCGCCTCCCGCCGTCCGCGCCTGAGCCTCGCAGCCTGCCCGCCGATGTCACAATCGCCGGCAGCAAGCAAAGAGGCCGGCATGGACGAAACGGAATTGAAGGAGATGCTCGACGTGCACACGCAGAGCATCCAGGGCCTGGTCGAAAACCAGATGATGCTCGCCGCGCAGGTCCAGGTGCTGCAGGCGGCATTGGCCACCATGCTGCTGCACCACCCGGACCGCGGCACGCTGCTGCGCAGCTTCAAGGGCTACATGAAGATTTCCAAGGAATCGACGCCGCAACTGTCGCGGCACATGGAAGCCCTCGAAGGCGGCATGCTCGCCCTGCTGGGGCAGGGCACGGAGCCGGAGAAGGGCTGAGGAGACCCGGGCGCCTTCTCACAGGCGGGCACTGG
Source organism: Ramlibacter sp. (assembly GCF_028291745.1). Classification (GTDB taxonomy): domain Bacteria; phylum Pseudomonadota; class Gammaproteobacteria; order Burkholderiales; family Burkholderiaceae_C; genus Ramlibacter. Next base: position 1,250 of record NZ_JAQGNQ010000073.1, read on the forward strand.
TATCGGTAGTACCGAGTCCGCCCCACCCGCCCCCCAGCCCCTGGATCAACGCGACCACCGCGAGCTGGCGGTCGATCTCCGCCTGCACGAGAGCGCGGCGGGCGGCCAAGGCGTTCTGCTGGGCGGTGATCACGTCCGTGTAGTTGATCTGGCCTACCTGGTAGCGGTTCAGCGTCTGCTGCTCCACCAGGTCGGCAGCGCGGCTCGCTTCGAGCCGCAGGCCCTGCTGCCCGCGCAGCGTGCGCAGCGCCACGAGCTGGTCCTCGATGTCCTGGAAGGCGGTCAGCACCACCTGGCGATAGCGGGCAGCCGCCTGGTTCAGGGAGGCGCGTGCCTGCTCGACCCGGGCCGTCGTTGCGCCGGCGTCGAACAGGGTCTGGGCGACGCTGCTGCCGACGGCCCACGCCAGGCTGGAAGCCCGGAACAGATTGCCGAAGGTGCTCGCCGCCGAGCTGATCGAGCCCGTGAGGTTGAAGCTCGGGAAATAGCCGGCGCGCTGCACGCCGATCTGCAGGTTGGCCTGTGCGACCTGGCGCTCCGCGCTGGCGATGTCCGGGCGCCGCTGCAAGAGCGTCGAGGGCATCTCCTCGGGGACCCCGGGGACCTGCACCGACCACTTCGGATCCGCCGCCAGGGCGAAGTTTGCGGGCGCCTTGCCCACCAGCACGGCAATCGCATGTTCAAAGGTGGCGCGCTGGCGCTCCAGCGTCAGCAGGTCGGCCTGGCTGCTGGCGAGTTGGCTCTCCGCCTGCAGCACGTCGGTGCGCGCCACCACGCCGGCTTCGTAGCGGTTGCGCGTGATCTGCAGGCTGCGCTGGAAGCCGGCAATGGTCTGCCGCTGCAGCCCGATCGCCACATCGGTCTGGCGCAGGTTGAAGTAGTCGGTGGCCAGTTCCCCTTGCGCCGCCAGCCGGGCCGAAGCGATGTCGGCCTCGGCGCCCTGCTGGCTTGCCTGCGCGCTTTCGACGGCCAGGTGCAGCCGGCCGAACACATCCGGCTCCCAGCTGGCGCCGATGTTGAACTGGTAGCTGCGCGTAGTGGAGCGGTCCGGGCCGCCGGTGATGTTGTGGCTGGAGTTCAGGTTCACCTGCGGGAACAGGGCAGCCCGCTGCTCGCGCGTGATCGCCCGCGCCAGCGCATAGGCCGCCAGCGCAGCGGCGACGTTCTGGTTGCTGAAGTCGACCTGCGAGGCCAGGTCGTTCAGCACCGGGTCGTCGAACAGCGTCCACCAGTCGCCGCGATCCAGGGCATCGGCCGGCGCTCCGGGCACCCAGGCGCCGCTGCCTTCCTTGAAGGCAATCGGGGTGTCGACGACCGGCACCTGGTAAGGCGGCGCGAGGTTGACGCAGCCAGTCAGCAGGATCAGGAGCGCGAGGCTCGCGGTGCGCAGGGGGGGAAGGCTCGTTCTTTTCATTCTCGGGTCAGATCGTTTGCAGCTCATCGCCATGGCGTCCCAGGAGGCGCTCGTTCGGGCTGCGGCGGCGCAGCTTGTCCATCAGCAGGTAGACCACCGGCGTGGTGAGCAGGGTCACCACCTGGCTGGCGATCAGGCCGCCGATGATCGCGATGCCCAGAGGCTGGCGCAGTTCCGCGCCCTCGCCGAAGCCGATGGCCAGCGGCACGGCACCGAGAATGGCGGCCAGCGTCGTCATCAGGATCGGGCGAAAGCGCAGCAGGCAGGCTTCGCGCACCGCCTCGTACGGCGGCAGGCCGCGCGAGCGCTCGGCATCGAGCGCGAAGTCGATGATCAGGATGGCGTTCTTCTTGACGATGCCGATCAGCAGGAACAGGCCGATCAGCGCCATGATGGAGAACTCCATGTGGAACATCAGCAGGGCCAGCACCGCGCCGATGCCGGCCGACGGCAGCGTCGACAGCACCGTGATCGGGTGCACCAGGCTTTCGTACAGCACCCCCAGCACGATGTAGATCACGACGATCGCAGCCAGGATCAACAGCGGCTGCTGCTGGTTGGTCTCCTGCGCCTGGCGCGCCGTCCCCTGGAAGGTGCCGCGCACGTTGATCGGCATGTGGATCTCGTCCTCCGCCGCGCGCACCGCTTGCTGGCTTTGCGCCAGCGTGGCGCCCTGGGCCAGGTTGAACGAGATGGTCGCGGCGAGCTCGGCGTCCTGGTGGTTCACGGAGGTAGCGGCCGGGCGCTCCGAGAAGTGCGCGATCGCCGACAGCGGCACCATGCTGGCCGCGGTGGTGCCCACGGCATTGCCGGTGGAAGCGTCGCGCAGGGAGAGGTTGGCCGAGGTGCCGGAGCTGCTGCCGCTCGTGCTGCTGGTGGTGGTGGTGGTCCCGCCCGCGCTGCCGGTGTTGGGGGCCGGGGCGGTCGTGCCGGTGCCCGTGCTGCCCGCCGTCGCGGCGCTCGTGCCCGTGCTGGTCGTCGTGGCAGTATTCGTCGCGGTCAAGGTGCTGGCCAGGACGGTCGCGGCCCCGGTGTTGAGCGCCGGCACGTACACGCTCTTGAGCGCCTCGGGACTGCCGATGTAGCGCGGGGCGAGCTGCATGATCACCTTGTACTGGTTCAGCTCCTCGTAGATGGTGGCCACCTGGCGCTGCCCGAAGGCGTCGTACAGCGCGTTGTCGACGGTGCGCGAGTTGATGCCCATGCGCGAGGCCGTGTCGCGGTCGACGTCGACAAAGGTCTCGATGCCGTTCTCCTGCAGGTCGCTGTCCAGGTCGATCAGCGCGGACTGGTGCTTCATGGCCTCCATCAGCCGGTTGCCCCACAACTTGAGGTCGGCGACGTTGTCGCTCTTGAGCGTGTACTGGTAGGTGCTGTTGCTGGAGCGGCCGCCCATGCGCACGTCCTGCACCGGGTTCAGGAACAGGCTCACGCCGGTCACGCGGGCGAGCTGCGGCCGCAGGCGTGCGATCACCGCCTGGCCGCGCGGTGCGTTCGAGCCGCCGCGCTTGAGCGTCATGAAGAGGAAGCCGCCGCCCGCGCGCGAGCCGCCCGTGAAGGCCACCACCGTGTCGACCGCCGGGTCGGCCCGGATGATGTCCACCAGCTGCCGCAGCTTGTCCTGCATCTGCTGGAAGGAGATGCTCTGGTCGGCCCGGATGCCGCCGTTGATCTGCCCCGTGTCCTGCTGCGGGAAGAAGCCCTTGGGAATGCGGACGAACAGGAATGCATTGAGCCCGATCACCAGCACCAGCATCAGCAGCACGAGCCATTGCGCGGACAGCGCCCAGTCGAGGCTCAGCTCGTAGAAGCGATGCACCCGGGCGAAGCCGGATTCGAACCAGCGCGCCACGCGGTTGGGCGGCTTCTCGTGCGCGTCGCGCTTCAGGAGCCACGCGCACATCATCGGCGTGGCGGTGAGCGACAGCAGCAGCGAGATCATCACCGCGGCCGAGAGCGACACCGCGAACTCGCGGAACAGCCGGCCGACCTGGCCGCCCATGAACAGCAGCGGAATGAAGACGGCGACCAGCGAGATGCTGATCGACAGCACCGTGAAGCCCACCTCGCGGGCGCCCAGCAAGGCCGCCTCGAAGCGGTCCATGCCCTGCTCGATGTGCCGCGCCGTGTTCTCCAGCACCACGATCGCGTCGTCGACCACGAAGCCGGTGGCCACCGTGAGCGCCATCAGCGACAGGTTGTTCAGCGAGAAGCCCAGGAGGTACATGATGCCCAGCGTGCCGAGCAAGGAAACGATCGTGGCCACCGCGGGGATGAAGGTCGCGCGGGCGCTGCGCAGGAAGACGCTCACCACCAGCACCACCAGGATGATCGCGATGAACAGCGTCAGCTCCACCTCGTGCAGCGAGGAGCGGATGGAGAACGTGCGGTCCGAGGCGACCTCGATCGCGATGTCCTTGGGGATCGACGCCTGCAGCTCGGGCAGCAGTGCGCGCACCGCGTCGACCGTGTCGATCACGTTGGCGCCCGGCTGCAGCGTGACCAGCACGACGACCGCGGGCCGGCCGTTGAACAGGCCCATGGTGTTGATGTTCTCGACGCCGTCGCTCAGCTCCGCGACGTCCGACAGGCGCACCGCGGCGCCGTTGCGCCAGGCGATCACCAGGTCGCGGTAGTCCGAGGCGGTCCTGCCCTTGTTCGGCATCTCCGCGGTGCCGGTGTAGATCTGCAGGCGGTTGCCGCGCACCGTGACATCCCCCTTGGGCCGGTTGGCGGTGCCCGCCTGCACCGCCGCCCGCACGTCTTCCATCGCGATGCCGTAGCGATTGAGCGAGAACGGGACCAGGTCGATCCGCACCGCCGGCTGCGAGCCGCCCCCGAGCTCCACGTCGCCGACGCCGGGGACCTGCGCGATCTTCTGCTGGACGATGTTGTTGACGACGTCATAGATCTGCCCCGGCGTGCGCGAGGGCGAGGTCAGCGCCAGGATGATCACCGGCGCCGCCGACGGGTTGGCCTTGCGGTAGGTCGGGTTGCTGCGCAGCGTGGCCGGCAGGTCGGCCCGGGTCGCATTGATCGCGGCCTGCACCTCGCGCGCCGCGGCGTCGATGTCGCGATTGAGGTCGAACTGCAGCGTCACGCGCGTGCTGCCGTTGCCGCTGTTCGAAGTCACTTCGTTGACGCCGGCGATCACGCCCAGCCGCCGCTCCAGCGGTGTCGCCACGCTGCTGGCCATGGTCTGCGGGCTGGCGCCCGGCAGGTTGGCCGACACCGAGATCACCGGATAGTCCACCTGCGGCAGCGAAGCCACCGGCAGCAGGAAGAAGGCCGCGACGCCGGCCATGGCGATCCAGATGGTGAGCAGCACCGTGCCCACGGGCCGGCGCACGAAGGGCGAGGAGAGGTTCATGCCGGCGCCTCGCTCACTCGCCGCCGGCCGGGCCGCCCTCGCCCGCGGTGGGCGGCAGGTAGCCGGCGCGTTCGTCCTTGGGCGGATTGAGCGGGGCGCCGTGGCCTTCGGCCGGCGTGGTGCGCCGCGCGCGCTTGCGCCAGCGGTTGCCCAGGCTGTCGAAGCCGAGATAGATCACCGGCGTGGTGAACAGCGTGAGCAGCTGGCTGACGATCAGCCCGCCGAAGATCGCGATGCCCAGGGGCCGCCGCAGCTCCGCGCCCTGCCCGAAGCTGAGCATCAGCGGGACCGCCGCGAACAGCGCTGCCAGCGTCGTCATCAGGATCGGGCGAAAGCGCAGCAGCGCCGCCTGGTGGATCGCCTCGCGCGGCGACTTGCCCTGCACGCGTTCGGCCTCCAGCGCGAAGTCGATCATCATGATCGCGTTCTTCTTGACGATGCCGATCAGCAGGATGATGCCGATGATGCCGATCACGCCCAGCCCGTTGCCGGAGAGCATCAGGGCGAGCAGCGCGCCGACGCCGGCCGAGGGCAGCGTCGAGAGGATCGTCAGCGGATGCACGTAGCTTTCGTACAGCACGCCCAGCACGATGTAGACGCAGACCACCGCCGCGAGGATCAGCCACAGCTGGTTGGACAGCGAGGTCTCGTACGCGCCCGCCGCGCCCAGGAAGGTCACCGTCACGGTAGGCGGCAGGTTCAGCTCCGTCAGCGCGGTGTGGATGGTGTCCACCGCGGTGCCCAGCGCCACGCCCGGCGCCGTGTTGAAGCCGATGGTGGAAGCCGGGTACTGCGCCACGTGCGTGATCTGCAGGGGCGCGCGCCGCTCGCTGATGTGCGCCACGGCGGTCAGCGGCACCGGATCGCCGGTGCTGCTGAGCAACTGGATGTTGGAGAGGTCGCTGATGTCCGGCAGCTGGTCGGTGCGCGCCTCCAGGATCACCCGGTACTGGTTGGTCTCGGTGAAGATCGTGGAGACGATGCGCTGGCCGAACGCGCTGTACAGGGCCTCGTCGATCGTGGTCGAGGCGATGCCCAGGCGCGCGGCGGTGCTGCGGTCGACGTCGACGTACAGCGCCGCGCCGGTGGCGCCCGAGTCCGTCGTCACGTCGGTCACCCCCTTCTCGTGCGAGAGGCGGTCGACGATGCGCTGCGCGTACTCGTCGACCGCAACGGGATCGGAGCCTTCCACGGACATGCGGTACAGCGTCGGCCCGGTTTCGGACTCGATGGTCAGGTCCTGCACCGGCTGCAGGTACAGCTTCGCGCCGGCCACCTGCTCGCCCGCGTGGCGCAGGCGGTCCATCAGGCTCTGCAGGTTGCCATGCGAGTCCTTCAGGTTGACCAGCATGCTGCCGTTGTTCAGCATCGTGTTGTTGGCGGCATCGACGCCGACGAAGCTGGCGATCGACTGCACCGAGCCGTCCTGCATCATGCGCTGGGCCACGTCCTGCTGCAGCTGCGCCATGCGGCCGTACGAGATCGACTGCGCCGCTTCCACGCGCACCTGCAACTGGCCGGTGTCCTGGACCGGGAACAGGGTCTTGGGAATGGCCATGTACAGCAGCACGGTGAACAGCAGCGTGCCCAGCGCCACCAGCAGCGTGAGCTTCTGGCGCTCCAGCACCCAGGTGAGCGCGCCGTCGTATTTGTTGACGACCCGGTCGAACTGACGCTGCACCCGCGCGCCGAAGCCATGTTCCGGCGGCTTGAGCGAGCCGACCATGCGCGCCGTCATCATCGGCACCAGCGTCAGCGACACGACCGCGGAGATCAGGATGGTGATCGACAGCGTCACCGCGAATTCGCGGAACAGCCGGCCGATCACCTCGCTCATGAACAGCAGCGGGATCAGCACGGCGATCAGCGAGACCGTCAGCGAAATGATGGTGAAGCCGATCTCCGCCGCGCCTTTCAGGGCGGCCTCCATCGGCGGGTCGCCGTTCTCCATGTGGCGCGCGATGTTCTCGATCATCACGATGGCATCGTCGACCACGAAGCCGGTCGCGATGGTCAGCGACATCAGCGACAGGTTGTTCAGGCTGTAGCCCAGGAGGTACATGGCGCCGCAGGTGCCGATCAGCGAGATCGGCACCGACAGGCTGGCCACCAGCGTGGCGCGCGGGCTGTGCAGGAAGAAGAAGATCACCAGCACGACCAGCAGCACCGCGAGCACCAGCTCCATCTCCACGTGCTCCACCGAGGCGCGGATGCCGGTGGTGCGGTCGGCCAGCACCGTGACCTGCACCGAGCCGGGCAGGCCCGCGGTCAACTGCGGCAGGCGCTGCTTGATCGCGTCAACCGTGGCGATCACGTTGGCGCCCGGCTGGCGCTGCACGTTGAGGATGATGGCCGGCTCCTGCTTGCCGCCCTCGGCGGCCCAGGCGCCGAGCTTCACGTTCTCGGCGCTTTCCACCACCTTGGCGACATCGCTCAGGCGCACCGGCGCGCCGTTCTTGAAGGCGACCACCAGGTTGCCGTAGTCCTGCGCGGTGAGCAGTTGGTCGTTGGAGTTGATGGTGTACGAGCGGGTCGGACCGTCGATGCTGCCCTTGGCGGCATTGGCGTTGGCCGCGGTGATCGCGGTGCGCAGCGTGTCGATGGAGGTGCCGATCGCGGCCAGTGCCTGCGTGTCGGCCTGGACGCGGACGGCCGGACGCTGTCCGCCGGCCAGCGTGACGAGGCCGACGCCGCTGACCTGGCTGATCTTGAGCGCGAGCTGCGTGTCGACGATGTTGCGCACCTCGGTGAGCGGCAGCGTCGAGGAGGTGATCGCCAGCGTCAGCACCGGCGCGTCGGCCGGGTTCACCTTGGCATAGGTCGGAGGCGCCGGCAGGTCGGCCGGCAACAGCGAGGCGCCGGCATTGATCGCGGCCTGCACCTGCTGCTCGGCGACGTCGAGCGCCAGGCCGAGCGTGAACTGCAGCGTGACGATGGAGACCCCGGCCGCGCTGGTGGACCCCATGCGCGAGAGCCCCGGCATCTGGCCGAACTGTCGCTCGAGCGGCGCGGTGACGGTCTGCGACATCACCTCGGGACTGGCGCCCGGATACAGCGTCTGCACCTGGATGGTCGGGTAATCGACCTGCGGCAGCGCGGACAGCGGCAACAGCTTCAGGCCAAGCAGGCCCGCCAGCACGATCGCCACCATCAGCAGCGAGGTGGCCACCGGCCGCAGGATGAAGGGACGTGATGGACTCATTGCGCCTGCTGCTGCCCGCTGGCCGCAGCGCGTGCCGCCTGCCGTTCCTTGCGCCGCTGGTCGCGCTCTTCGGGCGTGAGCTTCTGGAACTCGGCCACGCGGGCGGCGCGCTGTTCCGGCGTGAGGTTCTGCCCGCGGTTGCCGGCATCGCCCTGCCCGATCCCCGCGCTCGCGTCACCGCTTGTGCCTGCGTTCGTGCCGGCCGGGCCATTGGCGCCCATCGCGGCAGGCGCGGTGCGCCCGGCCACGCTGTTCGCGCCCGCCGCCCCGGGGCCCTGCCGAGGCGTGGCCCGGGCGGCCGAGG
>NZ_JAQGNQ010000097.1 GCF_028291745.1 Ramlibacter sp.
GTCTACATGCGCACCACGCGCGGGCCCAAGCGGGTCGACGTGATCTACCGGCGGGTCGACGACGACTACCTCGACCCGCTCGCCTTCCGCAACAACTCGAGCCTCGGCACCGCCGGCCTGCTGAACGTCTATCGCGCAGGCAACGTGGCCCTGTGCAATGCCATCGGCACGGGCGTGGCCGACGACAAGTCGATCTATCCCTTCGTGCCGAAGATGATCGAGTTCTACCTGGGCGAGAAGCCGATCCTCTCGAACGTGCCAACCTTCCAGTGCCGCGATCCCGAGGACCTGAAATACGTGCTGGCCAACCTCAAGGAACTGGTCGTGAAGGAGGTGCACGGCGCCGGCGGCTACGGCATGCTGGTGGGGCCGGCGGCGAGCCGGGACGAGATCGAGCAGTTCCGCCAGCAGCTGGTCGCCAAGCCCGAGGGCTACATCGCGCAGCCGACGCTGGCGCTATCGAGCTGTCCGACCTTCGTCGAGAAGGGCATCGCGCCGCGCCACATCGACCTGCGGCCCTTCGTGCTCTCGGGCAAGGAGGTGCAGATGGTGCCGGGCGGGCTGACGCGCGTGGCGCTCAAGGAAGGCTCGCTGGTGGTCAACTCCTCGCAAGGCGGGGGGACCAAGGACACGTGGATTCTCGAGGTATGAATTCCTCATTCCTCATTCGCCACCCGTCATGCGGAGCAACGCAATGCTGAGCCGCACCGCCGACCACCTTTACTGGATGTCGCGCTACACCGAACGCGCCGAGAACACGGCGCGGATGCTGGACGTGAATTACCAGACCTCGCTGCTGCCGCAATCGGCGGCGGTGTCCAAGGTCGGATGGCAGGGCATGCTGTCGATCAGCGAGCTGATGCCGGCCTACCAGGCCAAGCACGGCGAGGTCGATCCGCAGCGGGTGATGCAGTTCATGGTGCGCGACGAGAGCAATCCCTCGTCCATCGTGTCCTGCCTGCGCGCGGCGCGCGAGAACGCGCGGGCCGTGCGCGGCTCGCTCACCACCGAGGCCTGGGAGACGCAGAACCAGACCTGGCTGGAGATCAACCGCATGCTGCGCACCGGCGACTTCGAGCGCGACCCGGGGCAGTTCTTCGAATGGGTCAAGTTCCGCTCGCACCTGTCGCGCGGGGTCACGGTCGGCACGATGCTGATGGACGAGGCGCTGCACTTCATGCGCCTGGGCACCTTCCTCGAACGGGCCGACAACACGGCGCGGCTGGTCGACGTCAAGTTCCACGCGGTGCAGAGCGACTTCTTCGGCGCCGCCAGCGAGAAGGACCAGGAGTACGACTTCTACCACTGGAGTTCGATCCTGCGCAGCGTCTCGGGCTTCGAGATCTACCGCAAGGTCTATCGCGACGTGATCAAGCCCGAACGCGTGGCGGACCTCCTGATCCTGCGCGCCGACATGCCGCGCTCGCTGCATGCCAGCCTGAACGAGGTGGTGCAGAACCTGGTCTATGTCGCCAACGACCAGTCGGCCGAGACGCAGCGGCGCGCCGGCAAGCTGCGCGCGGAACTGCAGTACGGTCACATCGAGGAGATCCTGGCCAACGGCCTGCACGGCTTCCTCACGCAGTTCCTGGACCGCGTCAACGACCTCGGTGCGCGCATCAGCCGGGACTTCCTGGTTCCGGCGTGACACCGAATACGGACTGCCGGACGCAGAAGACGCAAAATCTCGCAGAGGACGCAAAAAAAACCATTCAGTTTGATTGGATTCTTTTCTGCGTGTTCTGCGAGATTCTGCGTGTTCTGCGTCCGGCAGTCCGCTTTCGACGGCCTGACCCGCTACGCCTCCCGCAACCACGCCACCGCCGCCTCTTCATCCCCGAACACGCTCACGTTGGCGCCCATGCGGCGGGCCGTTTTCTGGCTGACGCGCGTGATGCGCTCCGGGGGCACCAAGGAGGCGATCTTCTCCATGTGGGAGAGGCTGGCGGCGGCTTCTTCGCCGATGCGGAACTGCTCGTAGCGGCTGAAGACCGTGTCGACGCGGCGCAGGTCCACCAGCACGCGGTCGTCGTTCCAGGTCTCGCTTTCGACGCCGAGCAAGTGGATCATGGCCAGCAGTTCACCGATCTCGGGTTCCCCCGAAACGGTGACCCTGACATAGGCGGGTCCGCGCTCGATCACGACGTCGAAGTTCATGGCAAGACGAATTTGCCAGAGCACGCAGGGAACACCATGCGGCGAATATCACGGCCGCGTGGCTAACGCGTCGCTGTTACCGACGTAACTTCCGCAGCGTGACCTGCACCACGAATCCTGCCGTGAGAGTGGGATCACGCTTGCAAGCCGGCGAGCGCTTGTCCGATGTTGGCACGGGCGCGCGCCTCGAGGGCCTCGCGATAAGGTGCGGTGAGATAGATCGAGGGCCGCGCGAGAAAGCCTTGCAGCACGCGGGCGCGGCCGGCGCGGAAGCTCGCCTCGTCGATGTGCGCGTACTCGGCGCGGATCTGCCGCTCGTATTCGGCGAAGCGTGCGCCGGCCGCGCCGAGGATGCTGAGGTCGATATCGAGCAGGAGTTGCGTATCCAGGTCCCCTGCGTCGTCGCGGTGGGCTTGCGTCGCCAGCACGAGCCCGTGCAGACGGTCGGCGACGGCTTCCTCGCAGCCGGCGGCCAGCACGCTCTCGCGTGCCCATTGCGCGCTGCGCGCCTCGTTGTCCTCGCGCCGCGGGTCGTACACCGCGTCGTGGAACCACAGCGCGAGTTCCACTTCCGCGGGACGGCGGGCAAGCGAGGCGGCAGCATCGAAATGCGCCAGGCATTCGCGCAGGTGCTGCAGCGTGTGATAGTGGCGATGCTGCTCGCTGTACGCGGCGACCAGCTGGTTCATGAGGCCGCCGTTGACCACACGGGCGCCCAGCTCGTTCCACAGGCGCTGCCAGGACTGCAGGGTCAGCATCATGGATTGCGCGCCGAGGTGGCCAGCGCTGCCTTCACCGAGTGTCCCAGTTCGATCACCGCCATCGCGTAGTAGCTGGATTGGTTGTAGCGCGTGATCACGTAGAAGTTTTCCGTGCCGGCCACGAAGGTCGGCCCGTCGGCTCCATTCTGGAGTTCGATCAGCGCCAGCGGTCCCTTGTGCTCCAGGGCCGCGCCTTCGAGTACCGCGCCCTTGTCCTGGAAGTGCGCCACGCTGAAGGTCGGCAGGATATCGGGCGCCAGCAGCGCGCCGAGGTCCAGCTTCCTGGGATCGAAGCGCACCGGGTACTGCGTGGGCATGCCGGAGATCCAGCCATAGCCCTTGAAGTAGTTGGCCACGGAGCCGATCGCGTCCGCCGGGCTGTTGGCCAGGTCGACCTTGCCATCGCCATCGTAGTCGCGGCCCCAGTGCACCAGGCTGCTGGGCATGAACTGTGGCATGCCCCAGGCGCCGGCGTAGCTGCCCCGCGGCGCGAGCGGGTCGCTGTGCGCGGCCTGGTGGAAGGCAAGGAACTGTTCGAGCTCGCCGCGGAAGTACTCCGTGCGCTCGGCCGCGCGCGGGTGGCTGGCGGGAAAGTCGAACGAGAGCGTGGCCAGCGCATCCAGGACGCGGAAGTCGCCCATCTGCCGGCCATAGATCGTTTCCACGCCGATGATGCCGACGATGATCTCGGCCGGCACGCCGAACTCCTGCTCGGCGCGCATCAGGGTCGCGCGGTTGTCCTGCCAGAAACGCACGCCGGCGTCGATGCGCGTCTCGTCGATGAAGCGGCTGCGGTACACCGCCCAGTTCTTGGGCTGGCGGGTGGGCGCGGGCTGCATCAGCCGACTGACCACGGCGAGGTTGTGCGCCTGGCCGAGCGTCGCGCGCACCCAGGCGGGATCGAGCTGGCGGCGGGCCGCGAGCGCATCGGCGAACTGCATCGCGTCCTCGCGCTCGGCGTAGGCGGGGCCGCTGCGCTGCGAGGATGGTGCGGGTTGTTCCGCCAGGGCGCGCGCGCTGGCCTTGCCGGCGGCGCAGGCGCCAAGGGGCAGGGTCACGGCCACTGCCAGGACGAGAGAGAGCAATCGCATCAATGGGGCCAGGGAATCTTGTGGAATTCGCGCCGCAGCGCGGCCAGGCTTGCGCCGGGGGAGGAGGCGTAGCGCTGGGCCTCGAGCTTCAGCAGCCACTGCGCCAATCCTCGCGCATCCTCGCCGAATTTTCGCGTGACAAGATTTGCGATTTCGCGCGGCGGTGTGGCCGCACCCGTGTCCACACCCGCACGGCGCAGTCGCTGGCGCGCCCGGCTCAGCAGCCGCAGCCAGGGATCGTGCTGCAGGCGGTCCCACCAGCTCCACGCCGCCCCGGCCAAAGCGACCGCCACGACCACCCCGATCAGCAGGCGCGCCAGGTCCTCCCAGGTGGGCGCGTCGAAGCCCAGGTGGTGCAGCAGGTTGAGCTGGCGGCTTTGCGTGTAGTTCAGCACCCACTGGTTCCAGCTGTTGTTCATCGCCTCCCAGCTGGCGCGCAGCAGCGCCGACAGGTTGGGGTTCACCGTTTCCATCGCGGCCTCGAGCACGCCGCGCGGGGCGGTCAGGCGCTCGAACGAGCCGGTGCGGTTGGGTGCAACCACGGAGGTCGGGTCGATGCGCACCCAGCCGCGGCCCTCGAGCCAGACTTCGGTCCATGCATGGGCGTCGCTTTGCCGCACGATCCAGTAGCCATCCAGCGTATTGGGCTGGCCGCCCTGGTAGCCGGTGACCAGGCGCGCCGGCACGCCCGCCGCCCGCATCAGCACGACGAAGGCGGACGCGATGTGCTCGCAAAAGCCTTCCTTGCGATCGAACCAGAACTCGTCGGCCGTGTGCTGGCCATAGACCCCGGGCGCCAGCGTGTACGTGTAGCCGCCGGTGCGCAGCAGGTGCAGCGCGGACTGCACCAGCGCCATCGAGTCGCCGACGGGGTTCTCGCGCACCAGGCGGGCGGCCAGTTCGATGGTGCGCGGATTGAACCCCGGCGGCAGCTGCCGGTACTCGGGCAGCACCAGGCCGCGGCGTTGCGGCCCCTGGCGGAAGTTGACGTGGCTGGCCGCGCGATAGCGCAGCAGGTCGACCACGGGCCGTGAAGTCACCCATTGCAGCTCGCTCGTCATGGCCACGTCCACGCCGGGCGCGCTGGGGGCGGTGGTGGTCGCGTCGAGCGCCAGCAGCCACGGGCGGTTGTTCGGTTCCAGCGTCAGCTCGTAGCGGATCTCGGGGCCGAGAGGCACCAGCTGCGGGTTGCCCAGTTGCGGCGGCGGGAAGCGCTGCGCCAGGCGCGGCAGCAGGGGACGCCAGGCACGGCCATCGAACTCGCTGAACACGGGGCCGCGGAAGTACAGGTCGCGCTGGGGCGGACGCGCGTCCAGGAAGCGCACGCGGAACGCGATGCTTTCGTCGAGTGCCAGGCTGGCCATCGCTCCGACTTCCATCTGCGCCGAGAGGCCGCTGCGGCCGCTCATCGCGTCGGCCGGAATGCCCCACAAGGGCGCCAGCCGCGGGAACAGCAGGAACAGCACCGCCATCACCGGCGCGCCCAGCAGGGCCATCCAGCCGGCCGTGCGCGCCGCCTCGCGCAGCGGCGGCCGGCCCACCGGCATGTGGGCATTGACCAATGCCGTCAGCAGGCCGAGCAGCGCGATCAGCATGGCGGCGGCCACGGTCAGCGATTGCGAGAAGAAGAAGTTGGTGAGCATCGTGAAGAAGCCCAGGAAGAAGATGACGAAGGCATCGCGCTTCGCCCGCAGTTCCAGCGTCTTCAGCGCCAGCAACGCCACGGTGAGGGTCACGCCGGCGTCGCGTCCGAGCAGCGTGCGGTGGCTGGCCCAGGTGCCCAGCATCGTCCCCAGCAGCAGAAAGATCAGCCAGGCGCGACCGGGCAGCGGCCGGCCCGAGATCGCGAGGCTGCCACGCCAGACCAGCACGCCGGCGGCCAGCAGCGTGCACCACCAGGGCAGGTCGGGCACGTGCGGCACCACGACCCAGCCGATCACCACCAGCAGGAACAGGGTGTCGCGCGCTTCGCGCGGCAGGCCCGAGAGGTGGGCGGAGAGTTTCAGCACAGCGCCAGCGCCTCCAGGCAGCGCCGCTTGTGAGCCTCACCGCTGCCCGGCGCGACGGTGGTGCCGGCGAAGCGCAGGCCGTAGTCCTGCCCCAGGCGATCCGCCTGCAGCACCCACGCGGCCAGCCGCGAGATGCGCGCCTCGCGATCGAGCAGGCCGCAATGCTCGCCATCCAGCCAGAGCTCCTGCCGCTGCGCCTGCATGGTGTCGCGGCTCACCAGCTCGGAGGAGCGGGCGGCCTTCTTCCACACCACCAGCTTCATGGGGTCGCCACGGCGATAGGCCCGCACGCCCTCGAACTCGCCCGTGTTCTGCGCGCGGGTCACGGCTGCGCCCCCTGCGCGCGGCTCGCCCGGCGGCAAGGGCGGCGGATGCAATTCCGGCTGCGGGTAGACCAGCACCTGCGCGGCGGGCCGCCACACGGTCCACACCCGGAAGGTGCCGAGCGGAAACCGGGTCTCGGCCGTCAGCGGCGGCACGCGGTGCAGCCCGCGCTTCTCGGGCCGGAAGGCCACCTGCACGGTGCAAGTGCCCTGGCCCGGCACGTCCGTCCAGGTCCAGTGGTCTTCGTGCGTGGCGTCCACCACGGCCAGGCCGATGGCGTGGCGCACCGCGGTGCGCGTGTTGCCCAGGACGATGGACAGCGGCGCGCTCGCGCCCGCGAACTGCGGCGGCGGCTGCATCAGCGCCAGCGTCAGGCCGCGCAGCGTGGCATGGCACACATGCATGCCGACGGCCGCGCTGCCTGCCAGCATGAAGGTCAGCAGGTAACCCAGATTGAGCTGGTAGTTGATCGATGCGACGAGCAGCACGAGCAGGGTGGCCGCCAGCATGAAGCCGGGGCGCGTGGGCAGGATGTAGACGTTGCGCTGGGTGAGCGTGAGCGTGTCCGAGAGCGGCAGGCGCGACTGCCACCACTGGCGGAAGCGACTGCGCACGAAGGCGAGCGGGTGCATGGCGAAGGACCAATGACGAATGACCTCGCTGGCTGGCAGCGGGGATGACGAAGGACTCCGCTGCTGCGCACCGGGCATGGCCTTGTCATTCGTCATCGAAGCCATCGGCGCAGTCATTCGTCATCCGTCATTCTCAAGGAAGCGCGACCGCCTCCACCATCGCCCGCACCTGCTCCACCGGCCCGCGACCCGCGTCGCCCACGGGCACCAGGCGGTGCGCGACGGTCTGCGGGAAGATCGCCTGCACGTCGTCGGGGGCCACGTAGTCGCGGCCGGACAGCAGCGCCTGCGCCTTGGCCGCGCGGATCACCGCGATGCCGGCGCGTGGCGACAGTCCCTGCAGGAACCAGCGGCCCGAGCGCGTGGCGGCCACCAGGTCCTGCACGTAATCGAGCAGCGGATCGGCCGCGTGCACGTCCATCACCTGTTGCTGCAGCGCCTGCAGCTCGATCGGCGAGAGCGTGTTGCCCAGGTGCTCGACCATCGCACGGCGGTCGGCCCCGGAGAACAGCGCGCGCTCGGCCGCGCGGTCCGGATAGCCCAGCGAGATCCGCATGAGGAAGCGATCCAGCTGCGACTCCGGCAATGCGAAGGTGCCCAGCTGGTCGTGCGGGTTCTGCGTGGCGATCACGAAGAAGGGCGAGGGCAGGGCGCGGGTTTCGCCCTCCACCGTCACCTGCTTTTCCTCCATCGCCTCGAGCAGCGCGCTTTGCGTCTTGGGGCTGGCGCGGTTGATCTCGTCGGCCAGCAGCACCTGCGCGAAGATCGGACCCGGGTGGAAGATGAAGCTCTCGCGCCCGCGGTCGTACACCGAGACGCCGGAGAGGTCGCTCGGCATCAGGTCCGCCGTGAACTGCACCCGCGAGAAGTGCAGCCCGAAGGCGCGCGCCAGCGCATGGGCCAGGGTGGTCTTGCCGACGCCCGGGACGTCCTCGATCAACAGATGTCCCCCTGCCAGCAGACAGGCCACGCAGTCCCTGACCTGCGCAGGCTTCCCGACGATCACCGTGTTAAGCTGGTCAAGGAGCGTTTTGAGTTTTTGTCGTGCTTGCATACAAGCTGCGACCTTATCGCAATTTCCAGGACCTCCGAGGCGAGCAATGCACAAGACCGGCTATTTCACTCACCCGGACTGCAAGCGGCACGACATGGGACGTGGCCACCCCGAATGCCCGCAGCGCCTGGACGCCATCGACGACCGCATGCTGGCCTCCGGCCTGCTCGACGCGGTCGACCGCCGCGAGGCGCCCCTGGCCAGCACGGAGCTGCTGGAACTCGCGCACGACCGCATGCATGTCGCCTCCGTGCTCGGCCTGGCCGAGGAATTGCGCCAGCAGGAGGACGCCGGCGGCAGCGAGCTGCTGCACATCGATCCCGACACCGCCATGAACCGCTACACCTGGAACGCAGTGTTGCGTGCAGCCGGGGCGGCCATCGCGGCGACGGATGCGGTGATGGCCGGCGAGCTGGCCAATGCCTTCTGCGCCACGCGCCCGCCCGGCCACCACGCCACCCGCCAGCGCGCGATGGGCTTTTGCGTGTTCAACAACGTCGCGATCGCGGCGCGCTATGCGCTCGAGCGCCATGGCCTGAAACGCGTCGCGGTGGTCGACTTCGACGTGCACCACGGCAACGGCACCGAGGACATCCTGGCGGGCGACGAGCGCGTGCTGATGGTGGGCCTGTTCCAGCATCCCTTCTATCCCTACAGCGGCTTTGGCGAACACGCGGACAACATGGTGAACCTGCCGATTCCGGCGTTCACCCGCGGCCCGGCGATCCGTGAGCAGATCGAGAAGCACTGGATGCCGCGCCTGGACGAATTCAAGCCCGAGATGATCTTCGTCAGCGCCGGCTTCGATGCCCACCGCGACGACGACCTGGGCCAGCTCGGGCTGGTCGAGGCCGACTACACCTGGATCACGCAGCAGATCAAGGCGGTCGCCGACAAGTACGCGCAGGGCCGCATCGTGTCGTGCCTGGAGGGTGGCTACAACCTGGGCGCACTGGCGCGCAGCGTGGAGGCGCACGTACGGGCGCTGGCCGACGTCTGAAGTCGCGGCAGAGGAGGGGGAACATGGACGAACAGGTCCTGATCGAAACACGCGATGCGCGCGGCGTGGTCACGCTGACCATGAACCGGCCGGCGAGCTTCAATGCGCTGAGCGAGGAGATGATCGCCGCCTTGCACTCGGCGCTGGATCGCCTGCACGATGACGAATCCGTGCGCGTGCTGATCCTCGCTGCGGCCGGCAAGGCCTTCTGCGCCGGGCACCACCTGAAGGAAATGATCGCGCGGCCCGAGCTGGCGTATTACCAGCAGCTGTTCGCGCGGTGCAGCCGCATGATGCTGGCGATCCAGCAGCTGCCGGTGCCGGTGATCGCGCGCGTGCACGGCATCGCCACTGCGGCGGGCTGCCAACTGGTGGCGCAGTGCGACCTCGCGGTGGCGTCCACCGAGGCGCGCTTCGCGGTCAGCGGCGTCAACTACGGCCTCTTCTGCGCCACGCCCAGCGTGCCCTTGCTGCGCAACGTGCCGGCCAAGCAGGCCATGGAGATGCTGGTCACCGGCGGCTTCATCTCCGCGGCCGAGGCGCAGTCACGCGGCCTCGTCAATCACGCCGTCGCGCCCGAGCAGGTCGACACCGACATCGAGCAACTGGTGCAAAGCATCCTCGCCAAGCCACGCGTCGCCCTGGCCATGGGCAAGGAACTGTTCTATCGCCAGCGCGAAATGGGCATCGAAGCGGCCTATCAACTGGCGACCCAGACGATGGCGACCAACATGATGGACGCCTGCGCCCTGGAAGGCGTCACCGCGTTCAGCGAGAAGCGCAAGCCCACCTGGGCGGGTTCTTGAGCGATCTCGATCAGCTGCTCGGTGAGCTGAGCCACCGGGGCATTGGTTGGGAAGGGGCCACGCTGCTGGCGTGCCTGGCCGCGGCCTATGGCATCTGCTGGCTCACGGGCCGGCGGCAACCGACCGACTCGGTGCTGTTCGGCCGCGGACTCATCGACGGCGTGCTTTTTCCCCTGATCGCCCTGGCGCTCACGTACAGCGCGCGGGTCGCGCTGGGTGGCCTGCAGCAGGTGCCCTTGCTGCGGCTGGCTGTGCCGGTGCTGCTGTCGCTCGCCGGCATCCGGCTGCTGGCGCGCGTGTTCCCGCTGGTGTTCCCGGGTTCGGGCTGGGCGCGCGTGATCGAACGCGTGTTCTCTTGGATGGCGTGGATCGCCGCGGTGCTGTGGATCCTGGGCCTGCTGCCGCCGGTGATGGCGGAGATGGAGAACATCCGGTTCACCTTCGGCAAGTCCAGGATCAGCCTGCTGGCCATCGTGCAGGGCGTGCTGTCTTCGGGGCTGGTGATGGTGCTGGCCCTGTGGCTCTCGGCGGCGCTGGAGCGCAAGGTGCTGCGCGACACGGTGGCCGACCTGTCGCTGCGCATGGTGGCCGCCAACGCGATCCGCGCGGCGCTGCTGGCCATCGGCTTCCTGTTCGCCCTGTCGGCGGCAGGGGTGGACCTCACCGCGCTGTCCGTGCTGGGCGGCGCGCTCGGCGTCGGCCTGGGCCTCGGCCTGCAGAAGCTGGCGGCCAACTACGTCAGCGGCTTCGTGATCCTGGCGGAGCGCAGCCTGCGCATCGGCGACACCGTCAAGGTGGACGGCTTCGAGGGCGTGGTCGCGGACATCAAGACCCGCTACACGCTGATCCGCGCCGGCGACGGCCGCGCCTCGGTCGTGCCCAACGAGAAGCTGATCTCGGAGCGGGTAGAGAACCTGTCCATCGGCGATCCGCGCCTGGTGCTGTTCACCGATGTCACCGTGGGCTACGAAAGCGACACCGACCAGGTGCAGGAGTTGCTCGTGGACGCGGCCCTGCGCACCTATCGCGTGCTGGCCAACCCGGCGCCCTCGGCGCGGCTGGTGAAGTTCGGCGCCGACGGGCTCGAATTCAAGCTGCTGTTCTGGATCGACGATCCGCAGAACGGCCAGATCAACGTGAAGTCCGACGTGAACCTGCGCGTGCTCAAGGCCCTGCGGGAAGCGAGCGTCGACATCCCGTATCCGCAGCGGGTGGTGCGCTTCGTCGACCTGCAGGGCAATGCGCTGCCGAGCGTGCCGCCGAATCCGTCGCCTTCGTCGCGCAGCCCTCTATAATCAAAAACGAACGGTCGTTCTTTTTTGTCGGGGCTCCCTGGCTCCTAGACTTAGAATTCCGGCCTGCGTCAACGTCAATTCCCCAAGAGAACCCTAGGAGTGCCGAGCATGAAGGTCCTGGTCCCGGTGAAACGGGTGGTGGACTACAACGTGAAGGTCCGCGTCAAGTCGGACAACACGGGTGTGGACATCGCGAACGTGAAAATGTCGATGAACCCCTTCGACGAGATCG
>NZ_JAQGNQ010000101.1 GCF_028291745.1 Ramlibacter sp.
GCGCCTGCGTGCTCGCGTAGCCGTTGGCCTCGGTGGGCGGCAGCACGCGATTGACCAGGCCGACTTCCTGCGCCGCTTCCGCCATGAAGGGCTCGCCCAGCATCAGCGCCTCGGCCGCGCGGTGGTAGCCCAGCATCTGCGGCACCAGCAGGCTGGCCGCCGCTTCCGGGCAGAGGCCGAGATTGACGAAGGGCAGCGAAAAGGCCGCGTTGTCGCCGGCATAGACCAGGTCGCAGTGGAACAGCATGGTCGTGCCGATGCCCACGGCCGGCCCGCACACGGCCGCCAGCAGCGGCTTGGGAAAGGTGGCGATGGCGCGCAGGAAGCGCAGGCCGGGTGCGTCCTGGCCCGAGGGCGGCGCGTTCAGGAAGTCGCCGATGTCGTTGCCGGCGCAGAAGACCGTCTCGTGGCCTTGCAGCAGCAGCACGCGCACGCTGTCGTCGTCGCGCGCCCGCTCGATCGCATCGGCCAGTGCCGCATACATCTCGGCCGTCAGCGCGTTCTTGCGCGCGAGCCGGTTGAGGGTGAGGGTCATCACGCCGGATTCGGCGTGGACGAGGATGTCGCTCATTGCAATGCTTCCTTGAGGAAATCGACCATGTTGCGCCACGCGAGGTAGGCGGCGGGACTGGCCACGTCGAAGTAGAAGGCGATGGCGGGCTGCATCAGAACTTCTCCATCCACGGCCGCAGGTCCAGCTCGTGGGTCCAGGCGTCGCGCGGCTGCGTGTGCAGCATCCAGTAGGTTTCGGCGATGTGGTCCGGGTTGACGATGCCGTCCTGCTCCTTCAGCGCGTAGCGCTCGGGGAAGTTGTCGCGGATGAAGGCGGTGTCGATGCCGCCGTCGACCACTACATGCGCCACGTGGATGCCGCGCGGCCCCAGCTCGCGCGCCAGGCTTTGCGCCAGCGCGCGCAGCGCCGCCTTCGCCCCGGCAAAAGCCGCGAAACCGGCGGAGCCGCGCAGCGAGGCGGTGGCGCCGGTGAACAGCATCGTGCCCTGGCCGCGCGGCGCCATGCAGCGGGCCGCCTTGCGCGCGTTGAGGAAGCCGGCGAAGCAGGCCATCTCCCAGATCTTGAAGTACTTCTGCGCGGTCTCTTCCAGCACCCCGGCGCGCACGTTGGCGCCGATATTGAAGACGAAGACTTCGATCGCGCCTATGCGCGCCTCGATGTCGTCGAACAGTGCGTCGACCTCGTCCTCGTTGCGGGCGTCGCAGGCAAAGCCGTGTGCCTCGCCGCCGGCCGCGCGGATCTCCTCGATCAGCGGCTGCAGCTTGTCGAGAGTGCGGCGGGTGGCGCACACCGTGTAGCCGCCGCGCGCAAAGCGCTTTGCGATCGCGCCACCCGTGGCGTCCCCCGCGCCGACGACCAGCGCGATGCGGCGCGCGGCTGCTGCTGCCATGGGCTCACTCCTTGTAGTACATGACCTGGTGGGTGGTGGCCAGGAGCTCGCCGCTTTCGCTCCACGCCTGGCCGGCGTGGTCGAAGTATCCGCCCGCGAAGCCCTGCCCGCGCGCCTGCGCCAGCAGATATCCGGAGCCGGCCGCAGCCAGTTGCTGCGCGCACGCATGGAAGTAGATCGTCAGGCTGACGGTGCCGAGCGGCGTCTGCCGCGCGCGCCGCAGCCAGATGCGCGGGAAGAAGACATCGCACAGGGCCGCGAGCGAAGCGAAGTCCAGCGGCCGCGGCGGATCGTCGCGCACCCAGAGGCGGCTGGTGCTGTCATCGCTGCCCTGTCCTTCCCAGGTGCGCGGCAACACGCCGAGCACGAAGCGCATGTCGTAGCGCTCCAGCCAGGCGACGCCACGCCGCGTGGTGCGCGGCACGTCCAGCGGCCGCGGCGCCTCGGGCATGCGCAGTTCGTGCGCACCCCAGGTGGGTCGGCGTACGGCCGTCAGCGCCGTGGCCGTGGCGACGAGTTCATCCCCTTGGCGCATCTCGATGATCCAGTGCTGGGTGGACCGATTGGTGCGCACCGGGCGCGGGTGCAGGCTGAAGGCGCCGTCGGCCAGCGCCGCAGCGAAGTTGATCGTGAAGGCGACCGGGTCGCCGAGGCGCTGCGGATGCTGCAGCACGGACTGCAGGCACTGAGCGGCGGTGATGCCGCCGAAGGGGCCGATGAAGTTGGCGTAGGGGGGGCTGGTGTGGCCTTGCCACGCGCCGTCGCCTTGCGGCTGCAGGGAGATGGCGTTGTCGAAGGGGTGGGGTGCGGTCATGCGGCCTCGTGAGGGGTGGACTTCACTCCCTCTCCCGCCGCGCGGGAGAGGGTGGGGGTGAGGGTGCGTGCAATGCCGGCGCCGCTGCCCTCACCCCTGCCCTCTCCCGCAAGCGGGAGAGGGAGAAAGAAGGGAATGCGGCGGCTCAAACCCGCTCGAAAATCCCCGCCGCCCCCTGCCCCATCCCCACGCACATCGTCACCATCCCGTACTTCAGGTTCTTGCGCCGCAGCGCATGCACCACCGTCGCGGAGCGGATCGCGCCGGTGGCGCCGAGCGGGTGGCCGAGTGCGATGGCGCCGCCCATGGGATTGACCTTGGACGCATCGAGACCCAGAGTGGCTATCACCGCCAGCGACTGCGCGGCGAACGCTTCGTTCAGTTCGATCCAGCCCATGTCGTCCTGCTTGAGGCCGGCGTTCTTCAGGGCCGCGGGAATGGCTTCGATGGGACCGATGCCCATGATCTGGGGCGGCACGCCGCGGCTGGCGTAGCTGACGAAACGCGCGAGCGGCTGCAGCCCGAAGCGCTTGACGGCCGCTTCGCTGGCCAGGATCAGCGCGCCGGCGCCGTCGGAAGTCTGCGAGCTGTTGCCCGCCGTCACGCTGCCGCGCGCCGCGAACACGGGCTTGAGTCTGGCGAGTGTTTCCACCGTCGTGTCCGGCCGCGCGCCTTCGTCGAGGTTGACCTTGCGGGTGGCGATGCTGACTTCGGCCGACGCGAGGTCGAGCGAGCGCTCGGCCACTTCGACGGCCGTGATCTCATCGCCGAACTCGCCGGCCTTCATGGCGGCGATCGCCTTCATGTGCGACCGGTAGGCGAATTCATCCTGCGCATCGCGGCTCACCTTCCATTGGCGCGCGACCTTTTCGGCGGTGAGCCCCATGCCGTAGGCGATGCCGTAGCTCTCGATGTCGTCGGGGTTGGAGAAGATGGTGGGCGACAGCGAGGGCGTGTTGCCCATCATGGGCACCATGCTCATGCTCTCGGTGCCGGCGGCGATCATCACGTCGGCCTCGCCGACGCGGATGCGGTCGGCCGCCATCTGCACGGCGGCCAGCCCGGAGGCGCAGAAGCGGTTCACGGTGATGCCGCCGACCGACTTCGGCAGGCCCGCGAGCACGGCGCCGATGCGCGCGACGTTGAGCCCCTGCGGCCCTTCGGGAATCGCGCAGCCGCAGACAATGTCCTCGATGGCGTGCGGGTCGAGGGTCGGGACCTGCGCGAGAGCGGACTTCAGCACGCTGGCGAGCAGTTCGTCCGGCCGCATGTTGCGAAAGAAGCCACGATGCGAGCGCCCGATGGGGGAGCGGGTGGCGGCGACGATGTAGGCGTCCTGGATTTGTTTCACTGGTCAGGCTCCTGGCTGTTGGCTCCTTCCCCCTCCGGGGGAAGGCTGGGATGGGGGCGCTCGCCCACCAGCCCGAGTTGTTCGGCGATGACGCTCAGCACGCCATCCATGTTCGTCAACGGTTCGTTGGTCGCGAATCGCAGGACCGCGAAGCCGTGGGCGCGGAAGAATGCATCACGATCGGCGTCGTACTCCACCTGGTCGGCATGCTGCGAGCCATCCAGTTCCACGATCAGTTTCGGCGCCAAGCAGGCGAAGTCCGCAACGTAGTTACCGAGCGGGTGCTGCCTGCGAAACTTCACCCCGAGTTGCTCCATGCGCAGTTTCGACCAGAGTTTCCGCTCCGAGTCGGTCATGCCCGCCCGCAATTTGCGGGCGTTGCCGTGCGTGGTGGAGAAGGCCTGGTTCCGCATGGGAGCGCCCCCATCCCGGCCTTCCCCCGGAGGGGGAAGGAGGGAGACAGGGCAGCCTCAATTGCGCACCGGCTTCCCCGTACTCAGCATCCCCAGGATCCGCTCCTGCGTCTTCGGGTGCTGGACCAGCGCGCAGAAGGCCTGGCGCTCCAGCGTCATCAGGTATTCCTCCGTCACCAGCGTATTGGCGTCCACATCCCCGCCCGTGACCACATTGGCAATCAGCGAAGCGATATGAAAGTCGTGCGCGCTGGCAAAGCCGCCATCGCGCAGGTTCACCAGTTGCCCCTGGATCGTCGCCTTCGCGCTGCGGCCCGCCACCGGGAACAGGCGCTTGTGCGGCGGGCGGTAGCCCGCGTCGTACAGCGACTTCGCCTGTTGCAGCGCGATGTACAGCAGTTCGTCCTTCTGCGGCACGACGATGTCGCTCTCCAGCAGGTAGCCTAGCTTGCGCGACTCGATCGCGCTCGTGCCCACCTTGGCCATCGCGGCGGCCGTGAACCCCTCGGTCAGGAACTTCAACAGGTCGCGGTCGGTGCTGCTCGCCGCGTTCTCCGCGGCGCGGCGCGCGATGTACGTGAGGCCGCCGGCCCCCGGCACCAGGCCGACGCCCACTTCCACGAGGCCCATGTAGCTTTCCATCGCCACCACGCGCCTGGCCGAATACAGCCCCAGCTCGCAGCCACCGCCCAGGGCCAGCCCGCGAATCGCGGACACCACCGGCACGCTCGCATAGCGCAGACGCAGCATCGTCTGCTGCATGAAGCCTTCCGCGTCTTCGATGGCCGCCACGCCCACGGCAATGAAGGCCGGCAGCGTCGACTCGAGGTCGGCGCCGGCGCTGAAGGGTTCATCGCCAGACCAGATCACCATGCCCTGGAAGTCCTTCTCGGCCATCTCCACCGCCTGCTGCAGGCCCTCGCACACCTCGGGGCTGATGGTGTGCATCTTGGTCTTGAGGCTGACGATCAGCACCTCGTGGTCCAGCGTCCACAAGCGGATGTTCCGGTCCTCGTGCAGCGTCGTGCCCGCAGCCTCGAAGCGGGGACCCGCCTCGCCGCGCAGCAGCTCGAGGAACAGCTGGCGCTGGTACACCGGCAGCACGCGACGCGGCGCGAACTTGCCGCTGGTGGGATTGAACGATCCCTGCTCGGTGTGCACGCCGCCCGCGTCGGCGACCGGGCCCTTGAACACCCACTCGGGCAGCGGCGCGTTCGAGAGCGTCTTGCCGGCCGCGATGTCCTCCTGGATCCACTGCGCCACCTGCAGCCAGCCCGCCTCCTGCCACAGCTCGAACGGGCCCTGCTTCATGCCGAAGCCCCAGCGCATCGCCTGATCGACGTCACGCGCGGTTTCGGCGATCGTGGCCAGATGCACGGCGGCGTAGTGGAAGCTGTTGCGCAGAATGGCCCACAGGAACTGGCCCTGCGGTCCGGTCGCATTGCGCAGCAGCTTCAGGCGCTCGGCAGCCGGCTTCTTCAGCATGCGGCCATAGACCTCGTCGGCCTTCTGGCCGCCGGGAATGTACTCCTCGCTTTCCAGCTCGAAGCGCAGGATGTCGCGGCCCACCTTCTTGTAGAAGCCGGCCTTGGTCTTCTGGCCGAGGTTGCCGAGTGCGATCAGCTTGGCCAGCACCGGCGGCGTGCCGAAGCTGCCATAGAAGGGATCGGTCTCGGGCGACAGCGTGTCCTGCAGCGTCTTGACGACGTGCGCCATCGTGTCCAGGCCCACGACGTCCGCCGTGCGGAAGGTGCCGCTGGAAGCGCGACCCAGCTTCTTGCCGGTGAGGTCGTCGACCACGTCGAACGACAGGCCAAATTTCTCCACCTCGCGCATCGTGCCCAGCATGCCGGCGATGCCGACGCGGTTCGCGATGAAGTTGGGCGTGTCCTTGGCGCGCACCACGCCCTTGCCCAGCGCACTGGTGACGAAGGTCTCCAGCTGGTCGAGGATCCCGGGCCGCGTGGTCGGCGTGGCGATCAGTTCCACCAGCAGCATATAGCGCGGCGGGTTGAAGAAGTGGATGCCGCAAAAGCGCGGCTTGAGCGCATCGGGCAGCGCCTCGGACAGCTTCGTGATCGACAGGCCCGAGGTGTTGGACGCGACGATCGCATGCTTGGCGATGTGCGGCGCGATCTTCCGGTACAGATCGAGCTTCCAGTCCATGCGCTCGGCGATCGCCTCGATCACCAGGTCGCATTCGCCCAGCAGCGCCATGTGCTCTTCGTAGTTCGCGGGCTGGATCAGACCAGCGTCTTCCGGCACCCCCAGCGGCGAGGGCTTGAGCTTCTTCAGGTTCTCGACGGCCCGGGTCACGATGCCGTTCTTCGCACCGTCCTTGGCCGGCAGATCGAACAGCACCACCGGCACCTTCACGTTCACCAGGTGCGCCGCGATCTGCGCGCCCATCACGCCGGCGCCCAGCACGGCCACCTTCCTCACCAGGAAGCGGTTGGCCATCGCCCTGGCAGCCGCGGCCTGCACGGCGGCTTGTTCGTCTTGGTCCTTGTTCATGTCGATGGCTCCCGGTTACTGCACGCGCACCCAGGTCTGCGTGCGGTAGAACGGGCCGAGGTAGCCCCGCACCTGCAGCTTCTGGCCGTTGTCGACCGGCGCGAGCTTGAGCGTGTATTCCTTGCCGTTCTCGGGGTCGAGGATCTTGCCGTTCTCCCACACGTCCTGCCCATCGGCCTTGCGGGCCCCGCGGATGATCTCCAGCCCCTGGATGGCCTGGCCCTTGCGTTCGTCCTTGCACTCCTCGCAGGTGGGCTTGGCGTCCTTCTTCAGGGTCTTCTCGATGCGGCCGGTGAGCACGCCGCCGGATTCGCTGATGCGGATCTCCGCCTTCGCTTCGCCGCTCTTGTCGTCGATGCTGCGCCAGAGGCCGACGGGTGAGACCTGGGCGAACACGCCGCCAGCTACCAGGAGGAGCCCCAGGAATGTCATTGCGGGCTTGACCCGCAATCCACGCGCGACACGAGCGCCGCTTGGATCCCGGGTCAAGCCCGGGATGACATCCATTTTCGGCCGTTGTTCGCAGTGGGTCTTCATGCTGTTCATGCCAGTGCCAGGTCGGTGTCCATGAGATTCTTCACGCCAGCGCGCGCGGTGCGCATCAGCGTGGCCGTTTCGGGGAACAGGCGCGCGAAGTAGAAGCGCGCCGTCTGCAGCTTCGCCTGGTAGAAGGGATCGGTGTCGCCGGACTCGATCTTCTTCAAGGCCACCTGCGCCATCCGCGCCCAGAAATAGCCAAACACCAGGTGGCCGAGCACGCGCAGGTAGTCGACGGCCGCGCCGCCCACTTCATCCGGGTTCTGGTAGGCCTTGAATCCAAGCTCGGTGGTGAACTTCG
Source organism: Ramlibacter sp. (assembly GCF_028291745.1). Classification (GTDB taxonomy): domain Bacteria; phylum Pseudomonadota; class Gammaproteobacteria; order Burkholderiales; family Burkholderiaceae_C; genus Ramlibacter. The sequence continues at coordinate 7,334 of NZ_JAQGNQ010000101.1, forward strand.
TCATCTGCTCGCCGAGGTAGGCCACCGGGTTGATGAACTCCGCCATCTTCTCGTTGACGCCTTCTTCCTCCACCAGCTGCGCCACCAGCTTGCCCAGCTTCTTGAGCGTGGCGCCGTTGTTGCCCAGGATCTTGCGTCCCAGCAGGTCGAGCGACTGCACGGTGTTCGTGCCTTCGTAGATCATGTTGATGCGGTTGTCCCGCACGAACTGCTCCATCCCCCATTCCTTGATGTAGCCATGGCCGCCGAACACCTGCATGCAGGCATTGGTGGCGATGTGCCCGTTGTCGGTGAGGAAGGCCTTGACGATGGGCGTGAGCAGCGCGACCAGTTCCGCGCTGTCCTTGCGCACCTTCTCGTCGGGGTGGTACAGCTCCTTGTCGATCAGCATCGTGCAGAAGATCGCCAGCGCGCGGCCGCCTTCCGCATACGCCTTGGCGGTGAGCAGCATCTTGCGCACGTCGGGGTGCACGATGATCGGGTCGGCCGGCTTGTCCTTGGCCTTCACGCCCGAGAGCGAGCGCATCTGCAGGCGCTCCTTGGCATACGCCAGCGCGTTCTGGAAAGCGGCTTCGGTCAGGCCCAGCGACTGGTTGCCCACGCCCAGGCGCGCCGCGTTCATCATCACGAACATCGCGGGCAGGCCCTTGTTCGGCTCGCCCACCAGCGTGCCGACGGCACCATCGAGCACGAGCTGCGCGGTGGCGTTGCCGTGGATGCCCATCTTGTGTTCCAGGCCGCCGCAGAAGATCGGATTGCGCGCGCCCAGCGAGCCGTCGGCATTGACCATGAACTTGGGCACCAGGAACAGCGAGATGCCCTTGCTGCCCTGCGGCGCATCCGGCAGGCGCGCCAGCACCAGGTGCAGGATGTTCTGCGTCATGTCGTGCTCGCCGGCGGAGATGAAGATCTTGTTGCCGGTGATCCTGTAGGTGCCGTCCGCCTTCGGTTCGGCCTTGGTGCGCAGCAGGCCCAGGTCGGTGCCGCAATGCGGCTCGGTGAGGCACATGGTGCCGGTCCACTCGCCCGAGACCAGCTTGGGCAGGTACATCTTCTTCTGGTCGTCGGTGCCGTGCTGGTGCAGCGCCTCGTACGCGCCGTGCGACAGGCCCGGGTACATCGTCCACGCCTGGTTGGCGCTATTGAGCATCTCGTAGAGGCACTGGTTCAGCACCAGCGGCAGGCCCTGGCCGCCGTACTCGGGGTCGGCGGACAGCGCCGGCCAGCCGCCTTCGATGAACTTCGCGTACGCATCCTTGAAGCCGGTCGGAGTCTTGACCTCGTGCGTCTGCTGGTCGAGCACGCAACCTTCGGTGTCGCCGCCGATGTTCAGCGGGAAGGTCACTTCGGCGGCGAACTTGCCGCCCTCTTCCAGCACCGCGTTGATGGTGTCCGCGTCGATGTCGGCATGGCGCTGGCACGGCTTGAGCTCGTTGGCCACGTCGAACAGCTCGTGGATCAGGAACTGCATGTCGCGCAGCGGCGGGGTGTACGTGGGCATGGGTTCTTACTCCTTGGCGCTCTTGGCGGGTCGGGCGGGTTTGATCGGGGACGGGGGGGAAGCCGCGGCGCCGCAGCGCTGCAGGATGTTCTCGAAGCCCGCGCTGGCGCGGGCGATGGAGCCGGGGTTCTTGAGGAAGCGCGCCTCGTAGTGCAGCGCGAGGATCAGGCCGTGGATCTCGAACAGCATCTGCTCCTCGTCGGTGGAGGCATCGAGGTGGCCCTCCTGCTTGGCCAGCGCAATGGCGCGCTTCATGCCGGCATGCCAGGTCTGCACCGACCCGGCCAGCGCATCGCGCACCGGCCCGGGACGGTCGTCGAATTCGACCGCGCCCGAGATGTAGATGCAGCCCGAGTCGAGTTCGACCGAAGTGCGCTGCATCCAGTTGGCGAACAGGGCGCGCAGGCGCGGCAGGCCGCGCGCCTGGCTCAATGCCGGATAGAACACCTCCTGCTCGAAGCGCTGGTGGTATTCGCGGATGACGGAGATCTGCAGTTCCTCGCGCGAGCCGAAGTGGGCGAACACGCCGGACTTGCTCATTTGCGTGACCTCGGCCAGCGCGCCGATGGACAGGCCTTCCAGCCCGATCTGCGTGGCCAGGCCCAGGGCTGCATCGACGATCGCCGCCTTGGTCTGCTGCCCCTTCTGCAGGGCCTTGCCTTCGCGCGCACGGGTGCGCTTGACGGGCAGGTGGGTGACGGACATGGCAGGCTGGATGAATAAAACGAACGGTCGTTCTATTTTGCAGCATTTCGGGCGGATGCGGAAGAAGAGAAAGCGCCAAGGCCGGAGCGCCCCCGCCCCAGCCCTCCCCCGGAAGGGGAGGGAGCAAGACCGAACCGGGCTCAGGCGCCGAAGCGCGCGGCGATCGCTGCCAGCAGCTGCTCGGGGGCGGCTGCCGAGACTCGCCGGGTGCTTCTTGCCCAGGATCTCCGCATAACCGTCCCTTGTAGAGCATCTCGAGATTCGGGCCCCAGGCCACGAACATGGGAAAGCCGGAGCCGAGCATGAGGTGCACCACCGAGCGAAGCGACTGCGGCCAGCCCTCGACCGGGCCGACGCCCGTGCCTGACCAGTCCCTGGCGCGCCCCTGCGTACGTGGTGTCCCCGAGGCGACCGCAGCAGGCGCGACGGCTAAGATGCTGCGGCACATCCGTAGGCACTGGAAGGAAACTCCATGACCCATGCATCGCGTCGCCGCCTGCTGGCCGCCACCGGCGCCCTGGTGGCCGCACCCATGCTCGCGCGAGCGCAGGAGACCATTGCCGGCGGACGCACCATCACGCTGGTGGTGTCCTATGCGGCGGGCGGAGGCGCCGACCTGATGGCGCGGCTGATCGCACCGCCGATGTCGCGGGCCCTGGGCCAGACCGTGGTCGTCGACAACAAGCCGGGCGGCGGCGGGCAGATCGCCGCGGGCATGGTGGCGCGCGCCACGCCGGACGGCACGCAGCTGCTGCTGGACGCATCGTCGTTCGCGGTCAACCCGGCGCTCTATGCCAAGCTGCCTTACGACACCGATACGGCCTTCGCGCCGCTGGCGGTGCTGGCGCTCTTTCCCAACGTGCTGGTGTGCAACCCCGCCTTCCCGGCGAAGACCGTCGCCGACGTGGTGCGTGCGGCCAAGGCCAGGCCGGGCGCGATCGCCTATGCCTCCTCGGGCAACGGCTCGGCGCAGCATCTCGCCGGAGCGCTGTTCGAAGACCGCGCGGGCGTCACCCTGCAGCACGTGCCGTATAAGGGCGGCGGCCCGGCGATGAACGACGTGATCGGCGGCCAGGTGCCGCTGTTCTTCGCCAACGTGGCTTCGTCCCTCGGCCACATCCAGGCCGGCAAGCTGCGGCCGCTGGCCGTCACCAGCCGGCAGCGCGCCCGCGCCCTGCCGGACATCCCGACGATGCAGGAAGCAGGCGTGCCGGGCTATGAGGTGCTGGAATGGAATCCGGTGCTCGCACCCGCTGCCACTCCGCCCGCGGTGCGTGCGCGCCTCGCTGCGGCGATCGCCAGGGCCATGGCCGACCCCGAGGTGCTGGCCCGCGTGCGCGCCCTGAGTGGCGAGGTCTTCGGCGGGGGCCCGGCACAGGCGGCCGACTTCCTGAACAAGCAGCGCGCGCTGTGGGCGGGCGTGGTGCGCGAGCGCAAGATCACCATCGGTTGAACGCGATGGCCAACCCTGTCACATTGCCTGCCGGCTGGGACTGTCATGTGCATGTCTTCGACGGCGCCGGCACCGCGCCCGGCGCTCACTACACGCCGGTGCCCCGGCCGCTGGCGCAGATCGAATCGGTGGCGCAGGCGCACGGCTGCGGCCACCTGGTGCTGGTGCAACCCAGCGTCTACGGCAGCGACAACTCGCTGATGCTGCAGGCCCTGCGCGCAGCCACGGGGCGGCATCGCGGCGTCGTGGTTTTGCATGGCGAGGAAAGCGACGCGGACCTCGACGCTATGCATGCGGCGGGCGTGCGCGGCGCGCGCTTCAATCTGGTCTCGCCCGTGGGCAGCACGCTCGAGGCCGTGCCCGAATTGCTCGAGCGGCTGGTGCCGATCGTGCAGGCGCGTGGCTGGCACCTGCAGTGGTATGCGCAGCCCGCGCAGCTGCCGCAGATCGAGGCCTGGCAGAAAGCATGCGGGCTGCCCTTCGTGCTCGATCACCTTTCCGGACTGACCGCGGCCCACGTGGACGACACCGCGGCCTGGGATTCGCTGCGCGCATTGGCGGATGCGGGCGCGTGGATCAAGCTTTCGGGCTGGTATCGCCTGCAGGCCACCGCGCCCTATGGCGCGCTGCAGCCACTGGTACGCCGCATCGCCCAATGTTTTGGCGAGCGCATCGTGTGGGGTTCCGACTGGCCGCACACCAGCTTCGCGCCGCAGGCCCTGCCGGCGTATGCAAGCTTGTGGCAACCGGTGGTGCGGGCGCTGGGGGATGCGCAGGCGCAGCGGGTGCGCGAGGCGGGGGCGCGGCTGTATGCGTGAGGGTGTTGGTCACGCAGGATGGGATGCGTGTATTGGATGTCATCCCGGGCTTGACCCGGGATCCACGACGGCCTGTGCCCGAGCGCCGTCGTGGATTGCGGGTCAAGCCCGCAATGACATCCGGGTGGATTGCGGGTCCAACCCGCAATGACATCCGGGAGCGTCAACTCGCCTTGTACGCCACCACCATCTGCCGCTGCTCGCCGAGGCCCTCGATCCCCAGCGTCATCACTTCGCCCTTCTTCAAATACCTGGGCGGCTTCATGCCCAGGCCGACGCCGGGTGGGGTGCCGGTGGTGATCACGTCGCCCGGCTCCAGCGTCATGAAGTGGCTGCAGTAGCTCACCAGCTTGGCGCAGTTGAAGATCATCGTGCGCGTGTTGCCGGTCTGCATGCGCTGGCCGTTCACGTCCAGCCACATGCCCAGGCGCTGCACGTTCGGGATCTCGTCGGCCGTCACCAGCCACGGGCCGATCGGGCCGAAGGTGTCGCAGCCCTTGCCCTTGTCCCACTGCGAACCGCGCTCCAGCTGGTATTCGCGCTCGCTCACGTCGTTGACGATCGTGTAGCCCGCGACGTACGCCAGCGCCTTGCTCATGGGAACGTACTGCGCGCGCGTGCCGATCACGATGCCCAGCTCCACCTCCCAGTCAGTCTTGACCGATCCGCGCGGCAGCATCACCGGATCGTTCGGTCCCTGGATGCAGCTGGTCGCCTTCATGAAGACGATCGGCTCGGACGGGATCGGCATGCCGCCTTCCGCGGCGTGGTCGGCATAGTTCAGGCCGATGGCGATGAACTTCGGCACCTTGGCGATCGGGCAACCGAAGCGCGGATTGCCGCGCACCGCCGGCAACTTGGCCGCATTGGCCTTGCGAATGCGCGTGAGGCCCACCTGCCCCAGTTGCTCCGGCCCGATGTCGGGCACGATGCTGCTCAGGTCGCGCAGCTTGCCTTCGTCGTCGATCAGGCCGGGCTTTTCGCGGCCGGGGTTGCCGTAGCGTACGAGTTTCATTGTTTCTTTCCTGTTGTTATCAATAGGTCGAACGGCCACCGGAGAGGTCGAACACCGCGCCGGTGGAGAACGAGCACTCCTCGGTGCACAGCCAGCCCACCAGCGCCGCGATTTCCTCGGGCGTGCCGAAGCGGCCCATGGGAATCTTCGAGAGCATGAACTGGATATGCGCCTCGCTCATCTGGTCGAAGATCGCCGTCTTCACCGCCGCCGGCGTCACGCAGTTGACGCGCACGCCAGTATCCGCGAGTTCCTTGCCGAGCGATTTGGTCAGCGCGATCACCGCCGCCTTGCTGGCACTGTAGGCGCTGGCATTGGGATTGCCATCCTTGCCCGCCACCGAAGCGATGTTGACGATGCGCCCGTAATCGGCGGCGCGCATCGCCGGCACAACTTCGCGGCAGCACAGGAACAGGCCCGTGAGATTGACCTCCATCACCTGCCGCCAGGCATCGACCGGGTAGTCCCACACCTTGGTGTTGGGGCCGGTGATGCCCGCGCTGTTGACCAGCGCATCGATCCTGGCCTCGCGCGCCAGCGTGGCCTGCACCGCGGCGCGCACGGAGTGCTCGCTTGCCACGTCGACCGGCACGAACGCACCACCGAGTTCCTGCGCGGCCCGCTGGCCTGCGGCCTCGTCGCGGTCCCACACCGTGACGCGGCCGCCCGAGGCGACCAGGCGCTGCGCGATGGCGAAGCCCAGGCCGGTCGCGCCGCCCGTGACCACCGCGTGGCGGCCTGCGAAATCGAGCCGGTTCATAGCGTGATCCCGCCATCGACCGGATAGGCCTGGCCGGTGACGAACTGCGATTCGTCGCTGGCGAGATACACCACCAGCGGCGCGATCTCCTCCGGCGTGGCGAGGCGTCCCATCGGCTGGCGCGCGACGAACGCGGCGCGCGCCGCCACCGGATCGGCATTGGCGTTGATGCGCTCCTGCAGCGAGGGCGTGTCCACAGTGCCCGGGCAGATCGCATTGCAGCGGATGCCGTTGGCCACGTAGTCGGCGGCCACGCTCTTGGTCAGGCCGATGACGGCCGCCTTGGTGGTGCCGTAGATGAAGCGATTGGGCAGGCCCTTGATGCTGCTGCACACGCTGGCCATGTTGATGATGCTGCCGGCGCCCTGCCCTTCGTGGTTCTGCAGCATGCGGGGCAGCGCCGCCTGGATGGCCCAGAACTGCGCCCGCACGTTGAGGTTCAAGGCGAAGTTCCATTCCTCGTCGCTGGCCTGCAGCACGCTGCCGCTGTGCACGAAGCCGGCGCAGTTGAACAGCACGTCGAGCGCCGGCATCGCCGCGATCACCCGCGCGATCGCCTGCTTGTCCAGCACATCGAGCTGCACGCAGCGCACGTTGGCGATGCGCGCGTAGTTGTCCAGGAGTTTCGGGTTCACGTCGGTGGCCCACACCTGCGCGCCCTCGGCGGCGAGGGCCAGCGCGCTGGCACGGCCTATGCCCTGGCCGGCGGCGGTCACCAGGGCGGTCTTGTTCTTCAGTCGCACGTTCGTGCTCCTTCCCAGGGGCTGGGGTGCGGGCGATTGTCGCCGTGCGCACCGGTCGTGGACGCTCGGGACTTCCAGAAAGGCGCCCGGTGCGCGCTTGGTGTAGGCTGGCGTCGAGCATCGCGCAGCCCAGCCCACGGAGCCCCATGACCCCCTTCATCCGCCTCCATCCCGCCGACGACGTTCTGATTGCCCGCTCGCAACTGGTGGGCGGCGCGACCGTCGAAAACGTCACTGTCCGCGGCTTGATCCCGCCGGGCCACAAGATCGCCGTGCGCGACATCGCGGCCGGCCAGCCGGTGCGCCGCTACAACCAGATCATCGGCTTTGCCAGCAAGCCGATCGCTGCTGGCGAGCACGTGCACACGCACAACCTCTGGATGGGCCCCGAGGCGGGCGCGTTCGAACGCGATTACGCTTTCGGCGCCGACGTGAAGCCGCAGCCCCCAGCGCGCGAAGCCACCTTCATGGGCATCCAGCGCGCGGATGGTCGCGTCGCCACGCGCAACTACATCGGCATTCTCTCCAGCGTCAACTGCTCGGCGACCGCGGCCCGCGCCATCGCCGACCACTTTTCGCGCCAGACCAATCCGAAGGCATTGGAGGCTTATCGCAACGTCGACGGCGTGGTGGCGCTCACGCACGGCACCGGCTGCGGCATGGACACGCAGGGCCTGGGCATGCAGATCCTCGAGCGCACGCTGGCCGGCTACGCGACGCACGCCAACTTCGCGGCGGTGATCGTGGTCGGCCTGGGCTGCGAGGCCAACCAGATCAACGCCTGGCTCGCGCACAGCAGCCTGCGCGAAGGCGAGACGCTGCAAGTGTTCAACATCCAGGACACCGGCGGCACGCGCAAGACCGTGGAGAAGGGCATCGGGCTGGTCAAGGACATGCTGCCCGCGGCCAACCGCGCGACGCGCGAGCCCTGCAGCGCGGCGCACATCACGATCGGCCTGCAATGCGGCGGCTCCGATGGCTATTCGGGCATCAGCGCCAATCCGGCGCTCGGGGCAGCGGTGGACTTGCTGGTGGCGCATGGCGGCACCGCGATCCTCTCCGAGACCCCGGAGATCTATGGCGCCGAACACCTGCTGACGCGGCGCGCGGTGCGCCGCGAGGTCGGCGAGAAGCTGGTCGAGCGCATCCACTGGTGGGAGCACTACACGCAGGTGAACGAAGGCGAGATGAACAACAACCCGTCGCCCGGCAACAAGGCAGGCGGGCTCACGACCATCCTGGAGAAGTCGCTGGGCGCGGTCGCCAAGGGCGGCACCAGCAACCTCGAGGCGGTGTACGAATACGCCGAGCCGGTCGCCGCGCACGGCTTCGTCTACATGGACACGCCGGGCTACGACCCCGTCAGCGCCACCGGCCAGGTGGCAGGCGGCGCCAACATGATCTGCTTCACCACCGGCCGCGGCTCGGCCTACGGCTGCGCGCCCTCGCCTTCGCTGAAGATCGCCACCAACACGGCGCTCTGGCAGCGGCAGGAAGAGGACATGGACATCAACTGCGGCGAGATCATCGACGGCCAGGCCTCGATCGCCGAAATGGGCGAACGCATCTTTCGCCTCGTGCTGGCCACTGCCTCGGGCGAGGCCAGCAAGAGCGAGCGGCACGGCTATGGCCAGAATGAATTCGTGCCGTGGCAGGTGGGCGCGGTGATGTGACGAGGATGTCATCCCGGGCTTGACCCGGGATCCATGCTGCGCCGGGACATGCGCCGTCGTGGCTTGCGGGTCAAGCCCGCAATGACATCCGGACATCCGAACAAATATCAAAACTCGAAGGAGACCCATGAGCAAGACCCTCCCCGCCGCGCACCTGCGCACCACCGTCACCGACATCCTCACCGCCGCTGGCAGCACGCGCGAAGAAGCGCAGGCGGTCGCCGCCAACCTGGTGCTGGCCAACCTGAGCGGCCACGACTCGCATGGCGTCGGCATGGTGCCGCGCTACATCGATGCGGTGCTCGAAGGCGGCCTGAAGCCGAACACCGGCATCGCGGTGAAGCTGGAGGCGCCCAGCCTGCTCGCCATTGACGGCCAGCGCGGCTACGGGCAGATCGTCGGCGAGCAGGCGATGGCCCGCGCCATTGCGAAAGCGCAGGAGACCGGCAGTTGCGTGATGGCGCTGGCCAACGCGCATCACCTCGGGCGCATCGGCCATTTCGCCGAAATGGCGGTGCAGCGCGGGCTGGTGTCCATCCACTTCGTGAACGTGCAGTCGCGCCCGGTGGTGGCGCCCTGGGGCGGCGGCGACGGGCGCTACGGCACCAATCCCTTCTGCGTCGGCGTGCCGCTGCCGGGCCAGCCGCCGTTCGTGCTGGACTTCGCGACCAGCCGCGTCGCGCAGGGAAAGATGCGCGTGGCGTACAACGAGGGCCGGCAGGTCGAGCCGGGCACGCTGATCGACGAGAAGGGCCGGCCGACGACCAACCCCGGCGTCGTGGTGGTGCCGCAACCGGGTGGCATGTTCGGCGCGCTGCTGGCCTTCGGCGAACACAAGGGCTACGGCATGGCCATTGCCTGCGAGTTGCTGGGCGGCGCCCTCACCGGCAGCGGCACCTGGCACCGGCCGGCAGACAGCCTGCGGGCGGTGATCAACGGAATGTTCACCATCGTCGTCGATCCGGCCAGGCTGGGGACGCAGAGCGAATTCGAGCGCGAGGCACTGGCCTTCGTCGAGTGGCTCAAGCAAAGTCCGCCGGCGCCCGACAGCGAAGGCGTGATGCTGGCCGGCGAACCGGAGCGCAAGGCGCGGCGCGAACGCGAAGCGGCCGGCATCGAGGTCGACGACCAGACCTGGCGCGAGATCGTCGCGGCGGGGAAGAAGGTCGGGGCGACGGTGGAATAAAGGATGTCATCCCGGGCTTGACCCGGGATCCATGCTGCGCCCGTGCCAGCGCCGCCCTGGCTTGCGGGTCAAGCCCGCAATGACATCCCACTGCGACACATTGCGGGTCAAGCCCGCAACGACATCCCTGCCCGACGCGCTTACCTCAAGCTCTGCCAGCGGCGGAAGTCGGTGCGGTGCTCGGCGCTCGGGGGTACGTTGACCCAGTAGTCGGTGACGATGCTCTGGCTGCCGCTCACGTCGCCGGCCGGGCCGCCGAGCACGGTGGTGGAATTGCGTTGCACCATCGCGCCGCCGGGCATCAGGCGGGCACTGGGAATCGCGGACGCCGTCGACGGCATGACGGTCACCGAGGCAGTGGCCGGTTGCACGGCCAGGCCGGTGCCCGAGCTCACCATGCCACCGGTGCCGGTGCTGACGCCTTCGGCCAGGACGGGAAGGGAGAGGAACGCAGCGACGGCGACGACGGCAAGGCCAGCACGTTGCACTTTCATGTGTGAACTCCTTGGAATGATTACCGCCCTATTCCAAGGCGCAGCCGTGGTGCCGCTCGCCAGCGCGCACCGATAGCCGATGTCGGCGGCCCACCGACACGCGCCCTACGGCACAGGCAGCACGGGCAGCGCGCGCACCAGCTCACCGGCGATCGGAAAGATGCGATCGCCCGCGCGCGGCTCGATCCGGTGCATGCCCGTGAAGTTGCCGAAGGCCGGCAGCACGCCGATGGCCTGGCCCGGCAGTTGGCCACTGTCGTCGCCCAGCCAGAAGCAGGGCAGCCGCAGGCGCTCGAACGCACGGCCCGTGACGCTGATGCAGGGATGCCAGTGGCCCGCCAGCACGTACGCGTCGGCCACCGGCCGCGGGTGATGGCACAGCGCGAAGGGGCCGAGCCGCAGCGGCTCGTCGACCACGGTGAAGCGCAGGGCGGCCGGCGGATCGCCCGCGCGGTCATCGTGGTTGCCGCGCACCAGGGTCAGCCCAAGATCGGGATGGCGCTCACGCCACGCGTGCAGCACGCCCTGCGTGCCGGCCGCATGCGAGCGCACCGAATGCAGGAAGTCGCCGAGGAACACGATGTGGCTTGCACCCGTATCCGCGAGCGCGCCATCCAGTTTGTCGAGCGTGCCGGCGGTGGTGCCGCGCGGTACGGGCACGCCCAGCTTGCGAAAGCTCACGGCCTTGCCGAAGTGCGCATCGGCGACCAGCAGCGTGCGCCAGGCGGAAAGGAACAGGGTGCCGCTGGGATGCAGCAGGGCATCCTGGCCGGCGAGGCGGATTCTGAGCATGGAATGAGGCAAGCGATGCCGGCTCTTGCTCGCAGGCTGGGCTTGCCGGAGGCGACCCCAGCGCTGCCGCTGGGGTGCGCTGCGCGCAGCCCAGCCTACCGCAGCGGGGCCGAACGCAAATGACAGGCTACAACATCCGCGCCAGCGATGCGTCCAGATGCTCCGACGGCAGCCGCTTGAACCCGGAGCGCGCAAAGCGCTGCAGCCGCCCGACGGTAAAGGCCGTCAGCACCGAGGCGCGCACGGCCGCATCCACCGTCGGCGTGGCCGCGTCGGCGCTCGCGCGCAGGCACTGCTTCAGCGAGGCCTCGACCTTGTCGAAGAACTGGTTCATGCGCTGCTGCAGGCGGTCGTTCTCGAACACCAGCGCATCGCCCACCATCACCCGCGTCATGCCCGGGTTCTTCTCGGCAAACTGGATCAGCATCGCCACGATGCGCCCGGCCTGGCCCGCGCCGGCCGGCTCGCGTTCGGCGATCTGGTTGATCAGGGTGAACACGCTCTGCTCGATGAACTCGATCAGCCCTTCGAACATCTGCGCCTTGCTGGCGAAGTGCCGGTACAGGGCCGCCTCGCTCACCTCCAGCCGCGCGGCCAGGGCCGCGGTGGTGATGCGCTCGGCACCCGGCTGCTCCAGCATGGTGGCCAGCGCCTCCAGGATCTGCACCCGGCGCTCGCCCGGCTTGGGACGTTTGCGCACCACGGCCACCGGGGCGGACTCGCCTTCGGGGGTGGGTACGGGGGAGTCGAGCTCGGCGTGGGACATGGATTGGGGCAGGTCAGCGATTGCCGAATGATTCTCGCATACCCGACCATGGGATCCACCCAGCCCATCCGGAGGACGGCCAGCAGCCACGCGCCACCGTCACTCAGGGAACGGGAGTGTCACTTTCAAGCCACGCGCGGCGGCGCCGGCCTGCAATTGCAGGTGGCTGTGGTGCACCCGCGCGATTTCCTCGGCGATCGCCAGGCCGAGGCCGTTGCCTTCACCCAGCGTGCCCTGCACCCGATAGAAACGCTCCAGGATGCGCGGGCGCTCGGCGGCCGCGACACCGGGGCCGTCGTCCTCCACTTCCAGGAAGGCCTGGCTGCCGCGGCGCCCACAGCGGATGGTCACGCAGCCGCCCTCGTGGCTGTACTTCACGGCGTTGTCGACCAGATTCGACAGCAGTTCGCGCAGCAGCCACTCGTGGCCCATCACCTGCACCGGCTCGGCATCCAGGCCGAGGTCGATGTGCCGCGCCGTGGCGGCGTCGAGGTGGCTTTCCAGCGTGTCTTCGGCCAGCGCCTTGAGGTCCACACGCAGTTGCGGCTGCGATTGCATCGCGCGGGCGTCGGCGCGGGACAGCGCGAGCAACTGGTTGGCCAGCTGCGAGGTGCGGCGGGTGGCGGAGCGCAGGCGGTAGACCTGGTCGGTGGGCAGCGCCAGCGTGTCTTGCACCGGCCGTGCGCTGGCGGCCTGGGCCCAGGCCTCCACCTGCGCCTGCAGGCCCGCGATGGGCGTGCGCAGCTGGTGCGCAGCGTCGGCGACGAAGCGGCGCTGGCTCTCGGCCTGCGCGTTCACCAGCCCGAACAGGCGATTGAGCGATTCGACCAGCGGCCGCACCTCCTCGGGCGAGGCGCCTTCGTCGATGGCGCTCAGGTCGCGCGGCGAGCGCCGCTCCACGGCCTCCTTCAGGGCGAGCAGCGGCCGCAGCGCCCGCCGCACCGCCCAGCCCACGGCGAAGGCGGCGGCGGCGATCAGCACCAGGTTGGGCAGCAGCACGCGCAGCACGATGGAACGCACCCATTGCTGGCGCGGATCCGAGCCATCGGCCACCGCGATCACCACGTCGCCCAGCACCGTCGGCTGGCGCTGGCGCACGATGCGCCAGGTGGCGCCCTCGTGCTCCTCGCTGTGCACTTCGGGCTCGCTGTTCGGCGGTGGCAGGCCGGCCAGCCAGCTCTCGCCCAGCAGCGTCTTGCCGTCGAGATCCAGGATGGCATAGGCGGCCGAGCCGGGGCGCTCCTTCAGGAACTCCTCCACCGGCGGCGCCAGCATCAACAGCGGTTGTTCGTCGTTGCTGCCGATCACGGAGTCGGCCAGCAGGGGCAGCAATGCGAGCAGGCGCTGGTCCTGCTGCGTGGCCACGTTGTCGGCGGAGCGGAATTCCAGCCAGGCGTTGGCCACGGCCAGCAGCACCAGCGGTGCGATCAGCATGATCAGCAGGCGCCGCCGCAGCCCCGAAGTGACGCCCAGCACCTCGGACGTGCGCGGCCCCGCGCGGCGCGCGCCCGGGGGCTGGAAGTAGAGCTTCACTCGCTCTCGGCCGGGCGCAGCTCCAGCCGGTAGCCAAAGCCGCGGATCGAGCGCAGTGCCACGCCATAGGGCTCGAGCTTGCCGCGCAGGCGCGAGATGTAGACCTCCACCGCGTTCGGCGTGATCTCCTTGTCCCACCCCGTCAGCGCCTGCAGCAGCTTGTCCTTGCTGGCCGGCTTGGGGGCGTTGATCAGGAGGTACTCCATCACCGTCCATTCGCGCGGGCCCAGCTCGATGGCCACCGACTGGCCATTGCGCTGCGCGGTGGCGCGCCGGTTGGCGGTATCGAGCTCGATCGGCCCGAACGAGAGCACCGCCGAAGTCGCCGCCTGCGATCGGCGCAGCAGCGCGCGCAGGCGCGCCAGCAACTCGGGCAGCTCGAAGGGCTTGATCATGTAGTCGTCCGCGCCCAGGTCCAGCCCCTGCACGCGATCGTGCAAGGCGTCGCGCGCGGTGAGGATCAGCACGGGCGTGTTCTGGCTGGCCATCTCCGGGCGGCGCAGGCGGCGCGTGAGCTCCAGGCCGTCCATGTTGGGCAGGCCGATGTCGATGATGGCGGCATCGAACAGCTCGCTGCGCAGCACCTCCTCGGCCCGCTCGCCGCTACCCACCCAGTCGACCGCATAACCGGCGTTGGCCAGCCCCAGCTTGATGCCGCTGGCCACCATCACGTCGTCTTCGACCAGGAGGAGTCGCATGCTCTATTCGGCCCGGATCATGGTGCCGTAGGCCTGATCCGTGAGGATCTCGAGCAGCAGCGCGTGCGGCACGCGGCCGTCGATGATGTGCACCGCATTCACCCCCGCCTTGGCCGCATGGAGCGCGCCGCTGATCTTGGGCAGCATGCCGCCGGAAATCGTGCCGTCGGCGAACAGCGCGTCGATCTCCTTGGCGGAGAGCTCGACCAGCAGCTTGCCGGACTTGTCCAGGACGCCCGGCGTGTTGGTCAGGAGCACCAGCTTCTCGGCGCGCAGCACCTCGGCCAGCTTGCTCGCCACCACGTCGGCGTTGATGTTGTAGCTCTCGTTCTCGTCGCCGAAGCCGATCGGGCTGACCACGGGGATGAAGTCGTCTTCCAGCAGCGCGGTCAGCACGCCGGGGTTGATCTCCACGATGTCGCCGACCTGACCGACGTCGTGTTCCTTGGACGGGTCCTTCTGGTCGACCATCTTCAGCTTGCGGGCGCGGATCATGCCGCCGTCGCGGCCGGTGAGGCCGACCGCCTGGCCACCCGCCTTGTGGATGAAGCCGACGATGTCCTGCTGCACCTCGCCGGCCAGCACCCATTCGACCACTTCCATGGTCTCGGCATCGGTCACGCGCATGCCCTGGACGAACTCGCCCTTCTTGCCCAGGCGATTCAGGGCCTGCTCGATCTGCGGCCCGCCGCCGTGGACCACCACGGGGTTGATGCCCACCAGCTTGAGCAGCACGACGTCCTCGGCGAAGTCGGCCTGCAGCTCGGGGTCGGTCATCGCATTGCCCCCGTACTTGATCACCATGGTCTTGCCATGAAAGTTGCGGATATACGGCAGCGCCTGGGCGAGGATCTCGGCCTTGTCGCGGGGGGCGATATGGGTGACGTCGTTCATGGGCGGGGGGGTGGAGGCCTGCAAATTGTGCCGCAAGCCGGGCCCCGGCACCTCAGCGGCGCGGGATCCAGCGCTGCATGCGGAAACGCACGATGCTGTGATAGGCCCACAGATAGGTCACCACGAACAGCAGCGTGAAGGCGATCAGCGCTGGCGTGCTGGCCCAGAACAGGCAGGCCGGGGCCGCGGACAACAGCGTGAAAGCCCACAGGTAAGGCGAGGTGCGGTTGTTGCGCATCAGCATGCGCCGGGCCGCGTCGTCGTGGAACACCTGGCGCACGATGCGCCGGAAGATCAGGTGGTGGAAGTGCAAGCCGTCGGCCAGCCCCGGCGACTGGCCGCGGGTGGACTTGCGCCAGATCGAGAACAGCGTCTCCCAGATCGGATAGGCCAGCAGCAGCACCGGGAACCAGGGCGAGACCTCCGGGTGGCGCTGCACCAGCTGCAGGGTGGTGATGGAGATCACCACGCCCCACAGGTAGGCGCCACCGTCGCCGGCGAAGATCAATCCGCGCGGGTAGTTCCACATCAGGAAGCCGGCGGTCGCCCCGCCCAGGACCACGACGATGCCAGCGAGCTCGCGATCGCCCACCGCCAGCGCCACGTAGGCAATCGCCATGCAGCAGATCAGGGAGACGAGCCCGGCGATGCCGTTGTAGCCATCGATGATGTTGATGGCGTGCGGCAGGCCCGACACGGCGATCACCGCCAGCAGGACGCCCGGCCAGGGCGTCATGGTCCAGAGCGAGTCGATGCCCGGCAGGTCCAGCCGCGGCAGCGTCAGCCCGAACACGATCACGGCCAGCAAGGCCGCCAGGGTGGTCGAAACCAGCCGCCAGCGCGCCTTGAGCTGGTGGGTCATGTCCTCGACGACGCCCGACACCACGCCCAGCAGCGCGATCACGCACCAGGTCAACGCCGCGTCGAGCCGGAACACGATGCTGTTGGGAATGTGCAGATACGGCTCGGACACGGACATCCACAGCCAGCCCACGATGCACGACAGCAGCATGGCGGCGCCACCCAGCCGCGACACGTGGCCGACGTGGAACTGTTGCGGCGCGGCCAGCGCCAGGTAGCGGCGGGACGCCTCCTGGCCGGCGCGCAGCAGCACGCCGCAGCCCAGCAGCGAGACAAAACCGGCCAACATCAGCAGGATCAGCATGCAGTCATCGTGGTCGGAAGGGAACGCGGCATTGTGGCATCACTGCCGGGCACGGCACTCATCACATCCGCCGAAGCAGGCACGCAAGCCACAGCATCAGCTGCTCGCCGGGCTTTTGCCGGAACACGCCGCTGCGCCGCAGCCACACCGCCCGCTGCCAGGGCAGCAGCGCCTCGCGCGCGCGGGCAAAGGCCTGCAGCACCTCGCGGCTGTCGGCGGTGAGGGCGGCCGCGCGGTCGGCCATCGCTTTCACATGCAGCCAGTTCCATTCGCGGTAATCGCCGCGCAACAGGCGCCGCAGTCGCAGCATGCGGGCGCGCCAGCCGAGGTTGCTGCCCACCGCGTTGTTGCCATGCTGGCGATAGCGCACGAAAGCTTGCCGGTCGTAGTGCACGAAGCCGCCGGCGCCGCTCACCAGCTGGTAAGTCCACCAGTCGTGCGAGACCACCTCGGGCAGCGGGCCGTCGGTCAGCAACCTCGCAGTCGCGCGATTCAGGACCATCGTGTTGCCGCCCATGATGCTCTGGGCCATGGCGTTGCGAAAGGTGGGCGGCCGCTCGAACAGGGGCGAGAGGCCGGCCTCGCGATCCTCCTCGTCGACGGCGACGGTCCGGCCGCCATAGAGAGCCGGGCGGGCATCGTGCTCGTAGGGGGCGAGCACGGCCACGGCGGCCTGCAGCTTGCCCGGCAGCCAGACGTCGTCCTGGTCGCAGAAGGCGAACCAGGCCGCATCCGGGCAGCGCTGCACCGCATCGGCCAGCAGCACCAGGAAATTGCGCGCGGCGGAGCGCCGCGGCGGCGCCTGCAGCCAGTGCACTTGCGCGATCGCACCGGTGGCTTCGGCGGCCAGCGCGCGCAGGATCTCCAGCGTGCGATCGGTCGAGCCGTCATCGCCGACGTGCAGCACCACGCGCACGCCTTGCTGCGCGGCGATGCTGTGCCACTGCCGGGAAAGGAAGCGCTCGCCGTTGTAGGTGGCGAGCAGGACATGGACGATCGGAAGGCGCACCAGTTCAGGCATTTCTCACAGTTTCAGGCGCACGAACGCGCTTTCGGGGATCCAGCGGATCACGGTCATGATCCAGCGCCAGATGCCCGGGGTATAGACGACGCTCTGCCGGCGCGCGATGGCGCGCACGATCGCGCGCGCCACGTCGCGCGGATCGGCCAGCCGACCCGGGCGCGCCAGCTGCCGCGCCATCGGGGTGTCCGTCGGGCCGGGCTTGAGCAGCACCACGGCCACGCCGGCCGCATGCAGCCGGTTGCGCAGCCCCTGGCAATAGCGTTCGACGAAGCCCTTGCTGGCGCCGTACACGTAGTTGGACTGGCGCCCGCGATCGCCCGCCACCGAGCCGATCACCGCGATCGTGCCGCGCTGGCGCGCCTCGAACAGGGCCGCCGCCGCCTCGCACAGCTGCGCCACCGACAGCGCATTGATCTCGATAGCCGCGCGCAGCACCGCGGGATCGCGCTGCGCCGCCGCCTGGTCCGGCAGCCAGCCGTGCGCCACCAGCAGCAGGTCGAAGCCACCGGCGCGCGCGTCCTCGTCGGCGATGGTCTGGCGCGCGGCGAGGTCGTCGGCGAGGTCCAGCACCACGGTGCGCACCCGCTCGGGCGCATCCGCCAGCACGCGCAGGTCGGCGGCCACCGGTTCGAGTCGGTCGGCGCTGCGGCCGCACAGCACCAGGGCATGGCCATCGCGTGCCCACAGGCGGGCACATTCGTGGGCGATGCGCGAGCTCGCGCCGTAGATCAGGATCTTCATGCAGCTTCCATGCGGCGGGCAAAGCCCGAGGACACCCCGGCGTCGCGCCAGCGCTGGAACTCGCCCCAGCGCGGATAGGCCGAGCGAAACAACGCTGGCGAGCCGACCGCATCCTTGGCCGGATAGAGCGCGCCGCCGGCTGCCGCCACGCAGGCATCGAGTTGCGTGAACAGCGAGCGCACGCGTGGCGTGTCGGGGAAATCGAGGGCCAGCGTCAGGCCGGCGCGGGCGAAGGACAGCAGGCCGCGGGGCGGGCGCGCGCCAAAGGTCTTGAGCACCGCGAGGAAGGAGCCGGAGCCCGCCGCGCGCAGCAGCCGCAGCAGCTCGCGCACGCCCGTCTCGGCGGACTGCGGCGGCAGCACGCACTGGTACTGCAACAGCCCGCGCGGCCCGTAGATGCGGTTCCAGTTGGCGAGCCGGTCGAGCGGCCAGAAGTAGTCCCACACGGACTGCAGCAGCTCGGCACGGTCCGGCGCCCGGTGGAAGTAGGCGCTGTTGAAGGCGCGCAGGCTGAGCGGATTGACCAGCGAGAACGGCGGTGTCAGTGGCACGCCCGCGCGACGCGGCGGCGGCGGGAAGCGCGGCGCCGCGTCGGGTGCCGCATCGGCGTGGTCGCCCGCCAGCAGCACGCCACGCAAGGCATCGGCACCGGAAAGGCAATCGATCCAGGCGACGGCGTATTCGTGCTTCGCTTCCGCCTGCGCGTTGAGCGCGAAGAAGGCATCGAGGCCGCGAAAGCGCTGCACGGCCACGCGCATCCAGCCGCTCGCCACCGGGCGCAGTTGCAGCCGCACGCGCGTGATCAATCCGGTGAGGCCGAGGCCGCCGACGGTCGCCTCGAACCACTGCGGGTTCTCGTCGGGGGAACATTCGAGCGCGCTGCCATCGCTGCGCTTGAGCGTGAGTCCCAGCACGTGATCGCCGAAGCTTCCCATGGCGTGATGGTTCTTGCCATGCACGTCGTTGGCAACCGCGCCACCGACAGTCACCTGCAGCGTCCCGGGAACGACGGCCGGAAACCAGCCGCGCGGCAGCAGGTCTTCGACGAGGCGCGCGAGCGGCAGGCCGGCCTCGCATTCGAGCACGCCGGTGGCGGCGTCGAAAGCAAGGTAGCGATCCAGCCAGCGCGTGCACACCAGCGTATGGCCCGCGTTCAGGGCGACGTCGCCATAGCTGCGCCCGAGGCCATGCGCGAGCCAGCTGTCGTCCGCCGGCAAGCGCACTTCGGCCAGCGAAGCGGGCTGCAGCACGCGATGCGCAAAGGGACCCGGCAAGCCCCAGGAACGCACCGGCGTGTGCGCGGTCACAGCGCCGCCCATGCGAGGATCGCCGCCATCGCCACCAGCAACAGCGATGCGCGATCGCGCGCCACGAACACGATGGGGTCGTCGTGCATCGCGCCGCGGCCGGCGACGAGCCACAGGCGGCCGAGGCCGACGATGATCAGCGGTGACAGGCCCCACAGGAATTCGGGATGGGCATAGCGCATGCGCCCCGCCTCGCTGTCCACATAGAGCGCCATCACCAGCGACGCCAGCAGGCCGGCGCCGCAGCCCAGCGCCATCACGACCGGCATGTCCTCGACCCGGTAGGCGCGGCCGGACAGCGCGGTGCGCTGCTCCTGCCGCATCGCGCTCAGTTCGGCGAAGCGCTTGACCAGCGCGAGCGAGAGGAAGCCATAGGCGCACAGCGACAGCAGCCAGGAGGACAGGGGCAGCGACGAGGCCACGGCCCCGCCGACCACCCGCACCGAATACAGGCCGGCCAGCGCCACCACGTCGAGAAAGAGCTTCTGCTTCAGCCACAGCGAATAGAGGGTCGTCAGCGCCGCGTACGACAGCAGCACCAGGGCGAAGCCCTGGCCCAGCGAGAGCGCCAGAGCAAGCCCGGCCGCCATCAGCAGCGGCGAGGCCAGCAGGGCCTGGGTCACGGGCAGCCGGCCGGCCGCAAACGCGCGCAGGCGCTTGCGCGGATGCGCCCGGTCGGCGTCGAGGTCGACGACGTCGTTGAACACGTAGACCGCCGAGGCGGCGAGGCCGAAACTCACCAGCGCGCCCAGCGTGCGCAGCAGCGAATCCGGGTCGTCGAGCGTGTGCGCTGCCAGCGGCGCCACGAAGACCAGCAGATTCTTGACCCACTGGTACAGGCGCAGCGCCCGGAGCCACAGCAACAGGCGCTGCCAGGGCGTCGGGGCCGGATCGAACTGCGCCAGCACGGGCGCCAGCCGTGCAGCCGCGCGCGCCACTCGCGCGCTGGCGCCGACCACCACGATGCCGCCGCTCGCGCTCCAGACCGGCAGGTCGGCATGGTCGTTGCCCGCATAGTCGAAGCCGTGCTCCCCGAAGGCGGCGCTCAGCGCCCGCGCCTTCGCCCTGGCCGAAAGATTCACGTCGCCGGTGGCGAACACGCCGGCGAACAGGCCCAGGTGCGCCGCCACCGCGTCGGCGATCGAGCGGTGCGCCGCAGTGGCGAGGTACAGCGGTCGGTGGCCGGCCTGCACCCGCAGCCACGCGAGGAAGTCCTGCCGATACGGCAGCCGGGCCGCATCGAGCGGCTGGCGCGCGGCGATCTCGCGCTTCAGCCGCGCCTTGCCTCCGAGCAGCCACCACAGCGTCGCCAGCAGCAGCCAGGGCGCGCGCTTGAGCAGCGCAATCGCGCCTTCGACCAGCGTATCGCCGCACACGAGCGTGCCGTCCAGGTCGACGCAGAGCGGCGTGGTGCGCAGTGCCAGGTCGGCCGGTGCGAGTCCCTGCGCCCTATCCATGACGCACCCTTCCGGCCACGGCCAGGCCACCCGCGCCCAGCAGCAGGCCGAACCAGAAGGTGACGGCGCGCAAGCACAATGCCGCGGCCAGGGCACTGGCCGTTGGCACGTCATGGCTGCCCAGCATCACGACCAGCGCGATCTCCATCGCGCCGATCCCGCCGGGAATGAAGCTCGCTGCACCGGCCAGCGTCGCCGAGGCGAAGATCGAAGCGGCGACCCAGGGGCTGAGGCCGGGCGCCACCTGGGCCACCATGCCGGCAAAGGTCGCGGCCTGCAGGCCGTAGGCCAGCAGCGACAGCACGATCGAGGGCAGTGCGATCGCCGGACGCCACAGCCGCGGGAAGTCGCCGCCGGCCCGGGACAACCAGTCGGCCACGCGCTGCAGTCGCTGCCGCCGCGCGAGCAGGGCGATCAGGCGCGGCCACAACGGGCTGCGCGCCAGCAGGCTCAGTGCAATGGGAGCAAGCGCCACGGCCAGCAGCAGCCAACCCCAGCGCAGGACCGCCGGGTCGCGCCAGCCGAGGTAGCCCGCCGTGGCGAACAGCGCGATAAGCACCACGGCATGCACGTCCGAGATCCGGTCGACCACGAAGGCCGCGAGGCTGGTGCCCACCGCCACGCCGTGCCGGACCAGGAACGCGCTGCGCACCGTCTCGCCGAGCTTGCCCGGCGTGAGGCTCAGGCCGATGCCGGCCAGGTAGATCGCACTGCCGGCCAGTGCTGGCACCACCGCCCCGGTGGCGCGCAGCACGAAGTGCCAGCGCAAGGCCCGCAGCGCGAAGTTGAGGGTGGTGAGCGCCGCACCCAGCAGCATCCAGCGCGCGCCGATGCGGCGGGCCGAGGCCAGCGTGTCCTGCCCGCCGACCGCCCATGCGATGGCCAGGTAGACGCCAACCACCAGCAGCAGCCACAGCGCCAGGCGGGCGCCGCGCGGCGCGCCGGTGGCGGCGAGCGGCTGGTTGCGGGGCGGGGCGGCAGCGGTCATTTCAGGAACGGAAGGTGGCGTGGCGGTGGCCAAGGAAACTGGTGAAGACGGGCACGGCCACGCCCGCGAGGTGGGCCAGGGCTTCGGCGCGATCTGCATCCACGAGCGAGAGCAGCCAACGCGCGAGCAGCAGGCTGACCAGCAAGGTTTGCAGCAGCGCCAGGGCATTCACGGCCAGGAAGCGCGCGATTTGCGGCGCCATCGGCTGGCCGCCGGCGAAGAACACATAGCGCCGCATCAGCGCGAACGCCACGATCATGCCCACTGCATAAGCGCAGGCGATGGCCGCCGGATAAGGCAGCCAGGCACTGAAGACGAAGCGCGAGCCGTAGTTGGCCGCGGCCGCGACCCCGCCAGCCAGCAGGAAACGAAAGAACTGGGCACCGGGCATGGCCATCATTCCTGCAGTGTCCGCGCAGCGCGCGCCAGGCCGGCGAGTTGCTGGCCGAGGCGCATGCTTTCGTTGATCGACCGGTCCTCCGGGTAGTAGTGCGAAGTGTCGGCCAGGAACAGGCCAGGCAGCGCGCTGCGCATCGGCGGCAGCGCCTCGTGGAAGCCGGGCGAGCAGACCGTCTGCGCGAACTCGTAGCGGGAAGCCATGCTGTCCACCACCTCGGAGGGATCCCAGTCGGGGCGCATCACCTGCATCGCGGCGATGGTCTCCTGCACGAACTCGGGGAAGGGACGCTGGTACTTGGGATGACCCTGCGGCATGTAGAAGGGCGCGTAGACGATGGTCGCGCCCAGCGGATTGAGGTTGCTGTACTCGATCAGGCCCGGGATCTCGATGCGGGGGTCGTTGATGTTGGTCCAGAAGTTGCGCGTGAACGGGCGCTTCAGTTTCAGCAGCACGCAGACGACACCGACGTTGCGGATCGCCTCGATCTGCTGCCGCTCGCGCGCGGGCAGGGCCGGCACCAGCCGCGCGACGTAAGGCAGCGGAATGGTGGAGACCACCTGGTCGAAGGGCTGCAGCTCGCCGGCCACGCGCACGCCGCTGACGCGCTCCCGGCCCTGCGCATCCGGAGTCGAGACGATCTCCTGCACCGCTGCAGCCAGTGCGATGCGGCCACCGAGTTCGCCGATGCGCCGGGCCACTGCGGCGATCAGGACCTCGGAGCCGCCCTCGAGGTAGCCCAGGCGCTCCTGGAAAATGCTCTTGCGCGAGCGCGCCACCCGCTGGATGCGCGTGCCCAGCCAGGCCGCCGAGAGGCTGTCCTGGTGTTCGTAGAACTTGTAGTGAAAGAGCGGCTTCCACATCACATCGTAGGCGTGCTGGCCGATCGAGCGCTGCAGCCATTCGGTGGCGGAAAAGGCGTCGTAGGGGCGCCAGTCGCGCACGCCCTTGGCGCGCATGACGTGCAGCGCGTAGCGCGCCTTCTCGACCAGGTTCAGGCCGGGGAAACGCAGCAGCGCGAGTGGGTGGCCCCAGTCGTACAGCTGGCCGCGAAAGTAGAAGCCCATGTGGGTGTCGACCCACTTCAGCCGGTCCGCCAGGCCGAAGTCGCGCAGCCAGGCAAAGGTGGTCTCGTCCGGGCCGCACACGAAATGGTAGTAGCGCTCGATCTGCACGCCGCCGAAATCGACGGCCGCCGTCATGCCGCCGATGCGCGCATCGCGCTCGAACACGGTGACGCTGTCGCCGGAGCGCGCCAGCTCGTAGGCGACCGCCAGGCCCATGGGCCCGGCGCCGATCACGGCGACTTTGCGCGGGCTGCTCATGTCCGCTCCACCGCGTACTGCGCGTACACGGGATCGGTGAAGGTCTCGCGCAGGCCCGCCGCCACCGGCGTCGGCTCGAAGCCGAAGGTGCTGCGCATGTCAACCCCGCGGAAGTCGTCGCCCGCGGTCAAGGCCTTCAGCTGCGCCGCGGTGAAGGGCGGCTGGCGGGTGAACAGACCGTAGGCGCGCAGCAGCGCCGCGAACACCGGCCGCGGCAGGTGCACGATCGGCGTGCGCAGGCCCTTCACGTGGCGGATGGTGCGGATGATGTCGACGTAGTCGATGCGGTCCTGGCCCACCAGGTCGTACACCGCGCCGCGCGGGCGCTCGCGCAGGCACCATTCGATCGCGCGGCAGAAGTCGCGGTTGTACAGCGGCTGGCGCATGTAGCGGCCGTGGCCCGGGATGGGGAACACGGGCACGCGCTCCATGAAGCGCGCCAGCCAGCCGAAGTGCTTGGGGTCGAACCAGCCGTACATCAGCGTGGGCCGCAGGATGCAGCCGGCCACGCCACTGGCGACGAAGTCCGCCTCCTGCTGGCGCTTGGTGCGCGTGTAGTCGTCGTCGGCCAGCGAATTCACCACCGAGGAACTGACGTGCACGACCCACGGCACGCCGTACCGCTGCACCGCATCGAGCACGCGCTGCGTGGCCGTCACGTTGTTGCGCACGAAGGCCTGCGGCTCGAGGCCGCCGATCTGCGCATGCAGCATCACGACCGCGCTGGCACCCGCGAACTCCTGCTGCCAGTCGCCCGCTTCCGCCAGGTCCGCCAGCACCGTGCGCACGTCCGGATGCAGCCGTGCCAGCAGTGCGAGGTTGTTCTTCTGCTTGTCGATGGCCACCAGCTCGCGGTAACCCAGCTCGCGCAGCAGGATCGTGAGGTTCTGGCCGACCAGGCCGGCCGCGCCCGTGAGGATCACCTTGCCTTGCATCACTGCGCTCCGCTCAGCACGCCGGGCACGTCGATGCGCGGGCAGGTCTTGATGTGCCCCTGGTCCTCGTAGCCGAGGGTGAGGTGGAAGGCGCCGCGCAGGGCCGCCACGCTGCCGCTGGCCTCGAAGCCCGAGCCTGCCAGCGCCGGATTGCCGAAATGCCCGGCGACATCGGGGCGTTGCGTGCGCTGCGCCGGGATCAGGAAGTGCCGGCCCGCCGCATCGGTCAGCACGAGGAAGACCTGAGCCGGCGACTGGCCCTGCGCCGTCGCCAGCCAGCCGTGCGCCATGATCATGCGGCCGGCGGAGAAGGGCTGGTCGGCGCCCACGCCATTGAGGATGTCCATGCTGGCCATGCAGCCGGGGGCCGGCTGCACCACGCCCTCGGCGGCCGCGCGCGCGGGTTCCTGCTGCGCGTACAGGCGCAGCGCGGTCGGATCGGGCGGCAGCCGCAGCCCGCGAAATTCGATGGTGTAGCTGGCGTTCCACATCGACGGGTTGCGCGCGGTGACGGCCAGCGACCGCACGCCCTTGTAATTCAGTTGCTCCGGACCGGCATAGAGTAATCCGAAGTCGGCTGCGTTCTCCACCAGCGGGGACAGCAGCAGGCCCGCGCGCGCCATGCCGGCAATCAGCCGATATTTGCGTCGCGTGCCGTCCGCCATTTGCAGCTGCACGTCCAGCTGGGAAGGCTTGTAGAAGAGGCCCGAAACGGCGCCAAGCGTGCTTGGACGCAGGTCGAAGCGCACGAAAGCGGCGCAATCCCCGGCAGGCAGGTTCACGGTCTCGCCCAGCGCATGCCGCAAACGCTGCGTGCCGCAGTCGGCCAGCGTGCGCGGCGCCGCGCGCTTGCGCAGCAGCAGGGCGTCGCCCTTCAGGTCCGCGGGCTCGTAGCGCGCCAGCAGCTCGGGCCAGCTCGGGCCGTCTTCCAGGGGCGGCAGGCGGCCGTCGATGGCCTCCACCCGGAATACCACCTGGTCGGGCGCCCGCGGGCCTGCCAGGTGCTGGCGATCGCGTTCGGCCAGGTCGGGCGTGTAGGCCGAATAGCTCTGGAGCACCGGCCGCGGGCTCCACTGGTTGCCGGGGGCGATCACTTCGATCTGCTGGTGCGAATAGACGTCGGTGCTGCCCGCCAGCCGGCCGAAGGCGGAGCGCGCGGCCAGGCGCTGCAGCGTGGCCTGGTAGTCGGCGGCCAGGCTGTCGGGGGCGGTCATGCGCCGGTGCAGGCCCTGCCAGGCCTCAGCGTAGGTGCGCCACGCCTGCGCCGCAAAGCGGGCGGGGGTGGTGTCGAAGTAACGGTGGTCGATCTCACCCGAGGCCAGCAGCACCAGCGCGAGGGTCACGGTGTTGCCGACGCGGTGCACGGGCCAGGGCAGGATGCAGCACGCCAGCAGCAGGAACAGGCCGGCCATGCCGGCATGCGCATCGTGCCGCACGAAGCCGGACTTGAATGCGAGGAACAGGCCGGCCGCGAACATCAGCAGCAGGAGTGCGCGTTCGGCGCGGGGGGCGTCGCGCCGGGCCAGGGTCCACACCATCGCACCGGCGGCGAGCAGGAACAGGAGGATCTCCACGGGCTTGCCGGTGGAACTCATGGCCTCGGTGTAGCCGGCCACGATCGGCAGCATCGCGGCCAGGTAATCGCGCAAGCCGCTCCAGGGCTGGGCGGCCAGGTGCCAGGCGATCGCCCCGCCCACCACCGGCCCGAGCACGACGGCCAGCGCCGCCCACCATTGACGACGCACGCCGCACAGCGCGCAGGCCAGCGCAGCGATCAAGGCGGCGGGCGCCAGCATCGACCCCTTGACCAGCGGCAGCAGTCCCAGCGGCGCGAACAGCAGGAACAACGTGACGGCGATGGCGCCCTGGCCTTCCGGTGCAGCGCCCTCGTCGCTGCGACCCAGCTGCTCGCACAAGGCGCCCGCCGCGACCATGTAGAACATGTACAGCGCGTCCCGCGAATACATCAGGCCGGACAGGATCAGCAGCAGTGCCACCCGCGCGCGCCAGCCTCTGCGCAGCAGCAGCGACAGCACTGCGGCCAGTGCGACGGCAAGCACGACCGAGGCCCACACCATCCGCGCATCGGTGGCCGGATGGAACATGTGCGAGTACACGGCCGCATAGGGGCCGAAGGTGAAGACCAGGTCGCGACCGAACACCAGGCCCTGTGCTACCGCCTGGTTCATGGCCAGTTCCCAGGACAGGTCCAGGCCCTCGCCCGGCATGCCGGGCAAGAAGGGAACCAGCGCGCAAAGCGAGGCCAGCAGGAAGGCAAGCGCCCAGGGGAGCGAGACCCGCAGGCGACGCGGGGACAGCCGTTCGCTCATGGCCTCACCCGTTCTGCGGCGCCATCTGCGCGGGCGGCTCGCTGGCTGCAGCCACGGATGTAGTGAGCGCCGGCGGCAGCCGCGGGGGCCAGGCGAAGCTGAAGTCCTCGAACGAGAGCGTGAGGTTCGGGCTGTAGGCCGGGTCGTTCCGCAGCTGCTCGCCCCAGCGCTCGTTCATCGTCTGCACCTCGTGGGCGAAGCGGGCCTGCTTTTGCGGCGTGTCGTCCAGGCCGCGCGTGGCCGACTCGTGGTGATACAGCTCCGCGAACGGCGTCCACACGTTGCGCAAGCCGGCGGCGCGCACGCGCAGGCAGAAGTCGACGTCGTTGAAGGCAACGGCCAGTTGCTCTTCGTCGAGCCCGCCGACCTGCTGGTAGATGGCCTTGCGCACCACCAGGCAGGCGGCAGTCACCGCCGAAAAGGATTGCAGCGAGCACGCCCGCCCGAAGTAGCCATAGGCCTTGCGCGGCAGGTTCTTGTGCGCGTGGCCGGCAATGCCGCCCACGCCCAGCACCACGCCCGCATGCTGCAGCGTGCCGTTGGGATAGAGCAGGCGCGCGCCCACGACACCCACATCGGGTTGCACTGCCAGCGCCACCATCTCGGACAGCCAGTCGGGCGAGATCACTTCCAGGTCGTTGTTCAACAGGCCCACCAGCTCGCCGCCGGCCAGCTGCACGGCCGCATTGTTCAAGGCCGAATAGTTGAACGGACGGTCGTCGCGCAGCACGCGCACCTTGGCTTGCGAGCGCAACTTTTCCAGGTACTTCAGGGTGGCCGGATCGTCGGAGCCGTTGTCCACCACGATGATCTCGTAGTGCGCGTAGGCCGTCTTGCGCAGGATGCTCTCGACGCACCGCCGCAGCAGGCGCACGCCGTTGCGGGTCGGGATCACCAGGCTCACCAGCGGCGGCTGCGCCGGCAGGGCGTACTGCACGCGCAAGCCGGATGGCAGCTGGCTCACGGTGGCGTCCACCCCGCGCCGTTGCAGGTGCTGCTGCAGCGCGCGCAAGCCGGCCGCAGCGGCATAGGGCTTGGCCGCGGGCGACTGCGCCGTGCTCTCGCCGTGCATGCGCCAGTGGTACAGGATGCGCGGAATGTGGTGCACCTGGTCGGGCGCGATGTGCTCGACGCAGCGCAACGCCAGGTCGTAGTCCTGCGCGCCTTCGAGTCCGACCGTGAAGCCGCCCACCTGCCGCACCAGGTCCGCGTGGTACACGCCCAGGTGCGTGACCAGGTTGTGCGTGTAGAACAGGTCGAGGTTCCAGTCGCACTTGAAGTAGGGCGTGACGCGCTGGCCCTCGGCGCTGACCTTGTCCTCGTCGGAGTAGATCAGCCGCGCACGCGGGTTTCGGGCGATGGCATCGGCCACCCAGAACAGGGTGCCTTCCGCCAGCAGGTCGTCGTGGTCGAGCAGCGCGATCCATTCGCCGCTGGCGATCTCCAGTGCCGCATTCGAGGCCACCGAGATGTGGCCGTTGCGCTCCAGCAGGCGCAGCTTGATTCGCGGGTCGGCCGCTGCTTCGCGCTGCAGGATCTCGCGCACTTCGGGCCGGGTCGAGGCATCGTCGGCGATGCACAGCTCCCAGTGCTCGTACACCTGCGCCCGCACCGAGGCGATCGCCTCCCGCAGCCAGCCCGGCTGCGAGTTGTACGTCGGCATCACGATGGAGATGAGGGGCCGCACGGGCAGCGCCGCGGCCTGTGCCCGCAGGCGGGCGCGGCTCTCGGGCGTCGGCTGGTCGTAGCGCCGCACCCACTCCTGGTAGTCGTTGCGGTCGGGCGGCGTCTCGGGGTCGAGGCGGGCCGTGGCCGTGCGATGGGGCGCATAGAGCCAGGCAGTGCGGCGGCGCACGCCGCCCCAGCCTTCGTTGGCCGCAATGCGCCAGGCTGCGGCGGCAAAGCCCCGGGCGCCCCCCTTTTGCCGCACCAGGGTCTGCACGCGCCTGGCCATGCCCATGGCCTGCCGGGCGCGGACCGACGCAACCCGCAGCAGGCGGGGAGTGCCGCTGGCGACGCTTTCGTCGACACGGCCAAGCGCCTGCGCGTACTGCTCGGCGACGTGCTCCAGCCGCAGCACGGCCGCGTCGCGTTCGCGCAGCGTGGCGTGCAGCGACTGCGCCTCGCGTTCGAGTTCCTCGTTGCGTTCGCGCACGGCCCGCAGCTCGCGGGCAGTGGCGCCGGATTGCAGCGCCTCGAGACGACGCTGGGCCTGTGCGCAGAGCTGCTGGTGCGCCTGCAGCAGGGCGCGCGCATCCATCGCCAACGGCAACGCCGGTGCGGCGGCGAGCTGCCCCAATCGTTGCGCCAGCAAGGATGCCGGTGGGGTCTCCTGCGTGGCGGATCCCCAGAGGCGTTGCGCGGCCTGCGGGTCGAAGCCGCGCACCGCTTGCTCGTACACGGCCAGCAGCTTGGCGGCTTGCGCCTGCGGATCGAAGGCCGATTGCGCGAAGCGGCGGGCGCCCTCACCCAGCCTGCGTGCGAGCGCCGGATCGGCGAAGACCTGGCTGCATTTGCGCGCGATTTCCTCGGCCGTGCCCGTGTGCGTCAGCAGCACGTTCTCGCCGTCGGCCAGCAGGTGGGCGACGTTGGCATCGGGCAGCACCACCGGCTTGCCCATGGCCAGAAACTCGGGGAGCTTGCCCGGCAGCCGCAGGTCTTCGAAGGGATCGAGCTTGCCGGGTTGCACCAGCACGTCGGCCAGGGCCAGCAGGTCGGGCAAATCGGCACGGGGCAGCACGCCCAGGTCGGACACGGCCTCGCGCGCCTCGGGCGGCAGGTCGGGGAGGAAGTCCAGCGGGAACGGCCCGCTGCGCAGCAGCCGGCAGCGCTGGCCCTGCGCATTGAGCAGGCCCACCGCGCGGCAGAGCGTCTCGATGCCGGCGCGCGTATGGTCGTTCAGGCCACCGGGATAGACGATCACGCGCTCACGCGCGCCCACGCCGTACTGCCGGCGCAGGGCCGGGGATGCGGGGTGCGGCGCGAACGCCTGCAGGTCGACGCCCGGCAGCACCGTATGGCACGGCACCCAGGGCGGCACGTCGACCGCGAGCTTGTCCTGCAGCACCACCGCAGCGTCGGCCAGGCCGATGAAGTCGTGGAAGCGCAAGGGATGCGACAGCGCTGCGGGCAGGCGCGCGGCGATCTCGTCGTCGTGCAGCGGCAGCAGCGCCTCGGTGTCGCTCACGCCAAGCACCTGCTGTGCGATCCAGCCCTCGTTGTCTTCCAGGTACATCACGAGCGGCGCGGGATGGCGTGCGAGCCAGGCAGTGACGAAGCGGCGCACGTTCTCGCGCGGGGTCCAGGCGTGCACGACGTCCGCGGGGCGGCCGTCGGGGAAGAGTTGCTGCGGCGCGTCCAGCGCCTCCTGGTGCGAGACAACGCGGCCATGAAACGGGGCCGCTTCGGGCTGCTGGCCGTGCTGCGCCACGGCCACTGCGCACCGGTGCCCCGCGGCCGTGAGCTCGCGCGAGTGCAGCCCCAGCGGGACCGCACTGTTGCTCGCGAGATCGCCATAGAACGCGAACAGCACGTTCATGGGCGCATCACTTCCGGTTGTCGTTGCGGTACACCGACACGCGCTCCATCCCGGACACGCGAACCGGACCGGCGATGCGAGTGAAGCCGCCGCGCGCCAGAATCTGGTCGCGGTAGGCGATTGCGTACGGATTGATCGGGTGGTGCTCGATCAGCGTGTTGCCGTCTTCCGGGAAGATCAGGTAATCGACATTGCGCACCGCGTCGGAGACCAGGCCCGCCACCTTGTCTTGGTCGCTCGCACCCGGCAGCGCCTTCCAGTCGTAGGGGTTGGCGAAGCTGACACCGAGGTCGGCCGTCTTCAGGTGCACCCGGCCCTTGATGGCGTTCGAGCCGTTCAGCGGCACGAAGCCCCGATCGAAGATCAGCGAATTGAAGACCACCGTGGAATCGAGCGTGCCCACGTACGTCACCTCGAAGGACGCCTCGCGTTTGCCGCGCGCCGCCAGGTCGGCGTCGATCGCGCCGGTGATGTTCTGCAAGGCGGGCGCCAGCGGTCGCCACGGGTCGGCGTTGGTCGTGTGGGTCCGCACGCCGCCCCAGGCGGTGATGACCACCACGGCGCAGGTGGCCAGCACCGCAGCGCCCACGAGGTGCACATTGGCCGCAGAGCCCGGCCGCCCGGCATACGGTGCCAGCGCGAACATCAGCAGGCCAGGCACCGACGTCATCGAGACGTAGGGATTGCCGAGACTGGTGCCCAAGGCGATGAGGAAGCCCACCGGCAGCAGGCCCGTCAGCAGCATGGCCCAGTTCAGCCCGCGCGCGAGGGGCTGCCGACTCGCCACGCGCTGGCAGACGGCCCCGAGGAACACCGCGCCTGCCAGCACGGCCACCGGCAGGCCCATGTGGGTCGCAAACACCAGGCGCAGGTGCCCGATGCTTTGCGGCAGCGGCAGCCGCGCGAGCGCGTCGTAATTGCGCGCCGTGTAGTACTCGTATAGCAGCTGGAAATTCAGCACGTAGAACCAGCCCGCCAGGACGGCGGCCGTGACGCCGGCTGCCAGGTAGTCGAGCAGGCGGCGACGGCGATCGACTCGGGCGACGACCAGGTCGGTGACGCCGGCAATGACCAGCAGCAGGACGACGTAGACGGCGCTGGTCGCGCGAAACAGCAGCGCGGCGGCGAGTGCAACGCCCAGCAGAAACCAATGCCGGCGCGCTCCGGTCGCCCGCGCCACCGCCAGCACGGCGCCGGCCGTGCCGAGTGCAAGCGCCTGCGCGAGGTCCATCCGAAGGTCGGACAGTCCGCCGTTGAAAAAGAACACCGCCGCGTACGTGACGGTGAGCATCGCGAACGCCGCCGCCATCGGGCGTTCGTAGCAGGCAACGCGGCGGAAGAACAGATAGGCGGCGGCGACCTGCGCCCCGACCAGCGGCAGTTGCAACAGCACCGCGTCGGCGCGGGCAGGCTGGAGCAGCGGCCCCAGCAAGGCCGATTCCACCCAGGGCAGGAACACGGTCGAATTGACGCTGCCCAGGCGCACGGCGGAGAGCACGCCTTCGCTGCGAGCGCGCACCATCAATTCGGCCATGAAGTTCATGTACGACAGCGAGTCGTAGAAGGGGCCGTAGGAGCGGTAGTAGAGCCCGTTGAGATAGATGGCGAAAGCGGCCAGCGCTACCACGGCCAGGCCCATGGCGAGCACGGTCGTGCGGGCGGAGACCGGCAGCGCTGCCTGCGGCACGGACATGGGGCTGGTGGTCAATGGGCGTGCTCGTTCCAGTACACCGATACCGACTCCATGGGCGAGATGCGGATGGGCCCGACCACGCGGGTGACGCCGGGGCTCGACGTCAGCAAGTCGCGGTACGCGAAGGCATAGGGCGTGCTGGGCAGGCCAGGCTGCAAGTGGGTGCTGTTCTCCGGGACGATCAGGTAATCGGCATCCTTGAGCGTGCCGGCGGCCAGCGTGTGGATCTTGTCCTGGCCCGTCGCGCCGGGAAGCGCGTTCCACTGGATCGGGTTCGCCAGCAGACCCGGGCCGCGCATCTCGCTCGCCATGATGGCCAGCCCGTCGCGGGTGGAACGGGTGGTGATGTCATAGACGTAGCCCTGCTCGAACACCAGCGAGTTGACGACCGCGACCGAGTCCAGGCCACCGGCATACGCGACGTCGAACTTGACGAGATCCCTGTTGCGCATCTGCAGGTCGTGGTGGATCGCGTTGGTGAGCTGCGTCAGGCCGTCCATGGTCGGCGTGTACGGCGACGCTGCGCGCGAGTGTGTGTCGATGGCCACGGGCACCGCCACGAGCACCGCCACCGCGCCGGCCACGACGTAGCTCACGGTCCGCCGGCGGCTCCACACGGTCTCGGTGCTCGCCGCGTACGGAGCCAGCCCGAACAGCAAGGCGCCGGGAACCGCCACCATCGACACATAGGGATTCAGCGCCGCGCCGAACAGCACCAGGAAGCAGAGCGGCAGCAGGCCGGCCAGCATCGGCAGCCAGTTCAGCCCGCTGCGGAACGACTGGCGGGACGCATGGCGGGAGTACAACTGCGTGAGGAACACGAACACCATCAGCAGGCAGATCGGCTTGCCCAGGTGCTGGCTCACCAGGAAGCGCAGGTGGTAGACGCTCTGGCTCAGCGGCAATCTCGCGTTGGCGTCGTAGTTCCACACGAGGTAGTAGTAACGCAGGTAGGCAAAATTGACGACGTAGAACCATCCCGAAATGGCGAGCGCCACGCCGCCGCCGACGAAGTAGCGCGCCAGCCGCGGCTTGAACTCGCTGCGGTACAGGATGAAGTCGATGACGGCGGCTACGCCGCACAGCAGCACTGCGTACACCGGGGTGGTGGCGCGGAACAGGAAGGCCACGCCGAGGATTACGCCGAAGATGAGCCAGTCGCGCAGCCGCTGCGTGACGCGCGCCACCGACAGGAAGGCGACAGCGGCACCGAAGGCCAGCGCCTGCGAAAGGTCCAGGCGCAGGTCGGACAGTCCTCCGTTCACCCGGAACACCGCGAGGAAGGACACCGTCACCATCGCGAAGCACACGCACACCGCCTGCGGATAGCGCGCGATGCGGCGGAAGAAATAGTACGAACCGAGGGCCTGCGCCAGCACCAGCGGCAACTGGATCAGCACCGATTGCTCGCGCACGGGGTTGACGAACAGCGCGAGCAGCGCCCCTTCGAGCCAGGGAAAGAAGACGGTTTGGCCGCCAATCGCCACCCGCAGCGCGGCCTTCATGTCCTGCGCGCGCACGGTGCCCATCACCTTGGCGAGCTGCGTGGTGTACGACATCGAGTCGTAGAAGGGCCCCTGCCGTGAGTAGTAAACCTGGTTCAGGTAGGTTGCATAGAGGGCCAGCAATGCGATCAGGGCCAGCAGCACCAGGACCGGTTTCGTGATCCAGGTCCCGGCGGTATTGGTCGGTTCCGTTGCCACCCAGTTGGTCGCTTGTTGTGACGCGTCCATCATCGCCTCAGGTTGTCACCGGTGCCGGCAGGGCGGCGCCGCTGCGGTCCCTGAGCGGCTGCGCCAGCCGCTCGGCCACCAGGGCTGCCATTGCCCTGCCCTCGCGGATCGCGTAGTTGGTGCCGCGGTCCTCGGGATAGATCTGCGCCATGGTGGTGACGTGGCCATTGGCGAATGGTGTCTCCACCCCGGGCACGTAACTGGAGTAGTCGCGCTCGGTCACCGGCTGCGCGTACTCGGAACGCCACACGCGGAAGTCCTGCACCCACGAGCGATCGAGCTTGGGGAACATGCGCTTGAGGTGCGACAGCGCGAACTCCAGGTACTGCTCGTCGCTGTATTGCCAGACCGGATCTTGCACCGCGAGATAGCGCGAGAGAAAGGCGATGTGCGAGCCCTTGTAGTTCTCGGGCAGGTCGAAGTTGGTGTGCTCGATCACTCCCACAAACGGGAAGCCGGCATCGTTGACATTGAGCCAGTAGGTGTCCGAGAGGCTGCGGTCCAGGCGCAGCACCAGGCACATGTTGCCCAGGTACTTCACGCGCCGCAGCTTCTGCAGCCATGGCGCGGGCGCGCTGCCTTCGAAGATGTCGGCGATGATCGGAAAGGCGGGCGTGAAGACGAACTCACGCCCCTGCACCTCGCCGCCGTTCGTGCCAAGCGCGACGATCCGGCCGCCCTCGCTGCGCACTCCGGTCACGGCCTGCCCCAGGCTCACCTCGCCACCCAGGCGCCGGATCTCGGCCACCATGGCTTCGGCGAGCCGGCCGAAGCCGCCCTTGAAATAGGCCAGCTCCTCGCCGCCCTTGGCGTTGCGGGTGCTGCCGCGCAGCACCAGCTTCTTCCACATCCATACCGCGTTCACGGCTTCGGCGAACACCGAGAACTTGGACTCGATCAGCGGCTGCCACACCACGCGGTACACGCCCTTGCCGCACAGCGGCTCCAGCCATTCGCGGATGCTCAGGTGCTCGATCGTCTTCCAGTCCTTGATACGGCGCACCTGCAGCACGAGCAGGCCGAGGCGGAAGCGGTCGACCAGCGACAAGGCGGTGAAACGCAGCAGGTCCAGCGGCGTGGAGAGCTTCCACATGCGGCCGTTGAAGTACATCCCGGTGCGGCTCGGAAGGGTGACGATGTTGCCCTCCATCCCCAGCTCCTTCACCAGCTCCGGCACGAACACGTCGTTGTTGAACCAGTGGTGGTAGAACTTCTCGATGCGCACGCCGTCGGAAAATTCGAAGGTGCCTGCCAGCCCGCCGACGGAATCGTCCGCCTCGATCACCCGCACGCTGCGGCCCTGCCTGGCCAGCGCGTAAGCGGTGGTGAGTCCGGCGAAGCCGCCGCCGACGATCACCGCGTCGTATTTCTTTTCGGTCATTGTCTGTCTGGTCTGCTGGGGGGCGCCCGCGTGGTCTCACGCGGGCGATTGCTGCGGTGTCTCGTTGAACGTGATGCGGCGATTGAGGGAGAACTGGATCAGCACCACGAAGGGCAGCGTGAGCAGCTTGGCGATGCGCGCGTCCATGCGCAGGTGGTCGACCAGCACCCACAGCATGGCCGCCGAGGCCGTGAAGCCGACCGCCGCCACGCCGAAGAAGATCGCCATCCGCCGCAGCACCTTGCTCTTGACGCCGAACGTGA
This sequence comes from Ramlibacter sp., assembly GCF_028291745.1. Classification (GTDB taxonomy): domain Bacteria; phylum Pseudomonadota; class Gammaproteobacteria; order Burkholderiales; family Burkholderiaceae_C; genus Ramlibacter. The sequence goes on from NZ_JAQGNQ010000101.1 coordinate 42,642, forward strand.
TGCGCCGGTTGAGAAAGAAACTCAGGAGCGTGCCGGCCAGGTAGCCCGCCACGTTGGCGACCTGGTAGCCGACGCCCGCCGTGACCAGCAGGTAGTAGGTGGCGTAGTCCGTGCCGACGCCGAGGCCGCCGCAGATGCAATACAGGAGAAGCTGGCTCACCGGGTTCCTTCCGTGCTGGTGGTGTGCGCGAGGCCCACCGTCTGGTCGATCACGTACTGCGGCCGGCCGTTGATGGTCAGGAGCACGCGTCCGAGGTATTCGCCGATCATTCCCAGCGCGAGCAGTTGCGCGCCGCCCAGGATCAGCAGCGTGACGATCAGCGAAGACCAGCCCACCGGCATGATGTTGATGGTGAAGCGCTGGAGCACGAAGAACAGCGCCAGCAGGAAGCCCAGGCCGGAGAAGATCATCCCGAGCAGGGACGTGAGCCGCAGCGGCACGATCGAGAAGTTGGTGGCCATCTTCAGCCACAGCGACACCGACTTGCGCATGCCGTACCGGCTGGTGCCGGCGAAGCGCCCGTGGTGGTCGACGTCCACCGTCGCGATGTTGCGGGTCGCCTGCAGGATCAGGCCATCGATGTACACGTAAGGGCCGCGGTACTTGAGGATCTCGTCGCGGATCTCCGACTTCATCGCCCGGAACGGCGACAGGTAAAGATCGTGCGGCTTCTGCAGCAGGTAGTCGGCAACCGCGTTGTTCAGGCGGCTGCCCATCACCTTCCACGCCTTGTGTTGCCGGTTCTTGAAGCGCGCATAGGCGATGTCGTGGCCGGCGTCGAGCTGCCGCACCAGCGCCGGGATGTCGCGGGGCGAATGCTGCAGGTCGTCGTCCATCGTGACGATCACGCGGCCGCGCGCGCGGCCGAAGCCCGCCATCAGCGCATTGTGCTGGCCGGCGTTCATGCGCAGCAGGATACCGTTCACCGTGGGATAGCGCGCGCTCAGGGACTGGATCACGCGCCAGCTGTCGTCGGGCGAGCGGTCACACACGAAGATGATCTCGTGGCTGGGGGCGACGTCCGGCGCGGCGGAGAGCTCCTTCTCGATCTGCGCAACGAGCTCGGGCAGTACGGCCTCGCTGCCGTAGACCGGCACGACGATGGACAGCTCAGGACGCGTCGGAACCATAGTACTTCTCAATGACCCGGCGAACGTAGGTGCTGTCGAATCGGACGCCGCACGCCGCGGCGACCGCGACGGCGATGCTGGTGTCGATCGGATAGCTGCCTCCGGCCTCTCGCCTGGTGTAGCACGCCCCGCGACCGAGCACGGCCTCGAACACGCGCACCAGTTCGGGGATCGAGGTGTAGAAGGGCGAAGCGATCTCGGTGATCCTGCCCTCCCCGCCGCCGTCCTGCAGCAGCTTGCGCACGATGCAGGCAACGTCGTCGACGTCGATCAGGTTGCGGCGCGCCTGCGTCCACGCCTCGAACGGCTCCCCCGTGGAGACCTTGCCGTACAGATAATTGGTCAGCGTGTTGGGATTGCGGGTGCGGCCCACCACCTGCGGCAGGCGGAAGATGGCGAACCGGGGCGACCCGCGCACAAGTTCCTCCATCGCCTTCTTGTGCGTGACGTAGGGAGTGCCGGCGAGCTCCTCGTCGTTGATGCTGCAGGTGCTGAAGTAAAGCAGCAGCGCGGGGCGGTCGACGAATTGCTCCAGCAGCCGGCGCTCGCGCAGGAATTCCTCACCTCGCATCTCGCGCGAGTTCGACACGCCGGAGGCGTAGACGACCACGTCCTCCGCTTCCTCGTAAAACCGACGAAACGCATTCGCCAGGAGACCGTTGCCGACGATCATGGCGCACCCACCCGCGCACTCGGCATCGGCAAGTCACCACGGCGCAGCCCCCCCCCTGTGTGCGACGCCAGCACTCGAACACACGCGACGATCATCAAACTTCTACTCCCTCCACCATGCGCGGCGAGCCCCGGCCGGGCTGCCGCATTTCACCGAGCATCTCTGGTGCGCGAACGCGGGTCCTGCCGTCCTCAATACGGCGATGGTCGCATGTTCAGGTAAGCCGCGTCACAGAAGCCCTTGCCGTCGCCGGAGAAGGCCATGCGAAACCAGCCGTCCGCGGCAAATGCCGCATCCAGTTCGTGGCAGTCCTTGACCCTGGTCTTGCCGCGCAGAAAAACGTTATCCAAGATGACCGCGTGTACATGGCGCCGCTGCAACTCCGCGACGATGGACCCGGAGTTCATGGTGTTCATTGCAGGAATGGATTCCAGGGGCAGCGCCGTCACGCTGGCCGAACCGCAGATGTAGTTGCGCAGTTCGGAGGTGTACTCGCCGATCGCAAGTTCATGTCCGTTGCGACACAGCAGGTACTTGTGGTCCTTGAGCAGCGTGTAAAGCTCGTTCAGCCGGCCCGTCATGCTGGGAAGGTTCAATGACGCATAGCTGGGAACCGCGAGGACGGCGGCGATGGCCGCCACCACGAACAGCTTGTCAAGGGCCACCGTCGCCCGCGGCCACGCAGTCCGCAACAGGCGGCAGAGTGCCACGAGCAGGATGAAGCCAAAGCCAAGCAGGTAGGATGGGCGGGGCCGCTGTGTCAGGACAACGGCCAGCGCCACCGCGATGTTTGCCACCAGCAGGACGAGAAAATCCACGTCGCGTGCGCTCAAGGGGGTCGGCGTCGCGCGGCGCCGGCGCCAGGCAAAGACCGCTGCCGCGACGGCGAGAGCGACGACCGCCATCGCCAGGACCGTGGGGTAGACGTCGTTCTTCATGACCGGCGCGTAGTCCGGATTGCCGCTGAACGAGGTCGCGTTGAATGCCAGGACCTGCAGGCCGGCTGGCAGCAGCGAGAGATTCCATGCGAAGTGTTCCAGCGTCGCGCCGGGGTTGGCCAGCAACATCTCGGTGATCGAGGGGCTTTCGTCGCCGAAATCCCTTTTCATCAGCGTCTGGCATTCCGTCCAGGGGCTCTGCGTCCAGTCGGAGTAGCGTTGCTGGTAGCCGAACGCGTAGACTTGGCACATGTTGAGCCGGTGCTTGGGCGCCGAAGCCTCGTTGATCTGCCGCCATCCCTGGAGGGTGGAGATCTGGTAGAAGTAGGCCACTACGAGCAGCGTGAAGACCGCGACCACGCCCCCGCGCCAGGCATACCGGCGCACTCCGGCCCGGTCACCGACACGCACACGCTGGTACACGCGAAACAGGAAGTACAGGCCCAGCATGCCGAAGCAGATGATGTTCTCGTTGCGCAGGAGAACCGTGGCGAGGGCATAGAGCGCGACCAGCAGTGGCAGACGCCAGTCCGACTCCGAACTGCAGATCCCCACGGCACAGAACGCGACGACCGCCCCGAACAGGTGTACTTCGTAGAGCGTGTCGTAGTGGATGGGAAGCGCCACCCACCAGAGGGCCACCAGGAAGCCGAGCAGCGGGCCGAGGTAGCGTTTGCCAGCCCAGGCTGCGAGCAGCGTGGTAGCGACAACCAGGGCAACGCGATGCACCAGCACGGCCGCACGGGCATCCTGGAACAGGCTTTCCATCCAGCCGAAATAAGCAGTGTAAAGCGGCGACCAGAGGATGTTCACCTGCCCGGACCTCACCCAGCTGGAGGCGTCCAGGAAGTACGCCGACGTATCTCCATAGGTGGTGTCCCGCCACCAGATGCCCCAAAGCACCTTGGACATGACGAGGATGACCGCAGCCCAGTACCAAACAAGGTGACGCCCCGAAAGGGGCGCCACGGTCTGGAGAAAATCCCTTGCCTTCATGGAGCCGAATGCATGGCGTCGCTCTCGCGTTGCGGCGCCGTGCGGCCCGCCGCCGGCCGGATTGCGTGTTGCAGCAGATATTCCGGCGTCGGCCGCGGCCGTGCCACGATCAACGTCTGGTAGGCGAACAGCCCCGGCAGGATTCGTGCAAGCCATGAATTGACCGTAAGAAGAGTACGAGAAAGGCGATTGAGTCCGACCGCCAAGGGATAGGGAGCGGGAACGACCCGCTTGGCTTCGATCTGGTAGCCCGCATAACGCAGGATGCGTTCCAGGGAAGCCACCGTGAACAGGCGGGTATGGGTGATGTCCAGGATGCCGCGCTTGCCGTAGTTGAACTGCCCCATCAACATCATGAGGCGGGTGACGAAGAAGCAGACATTGCCCGAACTCATGATGACCCGCGCGCGGGCGTTGCCATTGAGCGCTGCGCGCAGGCGCCGGAGAAACTCTTCCGGTTCGGCCAGGTGCTCGATCACGTCCAGCATCACGACTTCGTCCAGCGACTTCCAGTCCACCGCCGGCAGTTCGCTATTCAGGTTGCAGCGCTGGTACTCGCAGCCGGAGATAGCGCGTTCTGGCTCGAGGTCAGTGCCGACCACGGTGCATTGCTTCTGTGCATGCAGCGCCTCGGACAGGTAGCCGTCGGCGCACCCGAGATCGAGCACGCGGCTGCCCGGAGCGACCAGGCCAAATGCCAGCGAATGGGTGCTGGAGAAACTCAGCTTGCTGACGTACTTGCGGATCCAGGGCGGCGCCACGTCAAACTTCGGGTCGTAGAAGATCCCGAGGGAGATCAGCCGGGCCTTCACCGAGGCGCGGACCACATCACCCGCGTACTTCAGCCCGTTGACGTGGCACACCTCGTCGCCATAAAAGGTCGGGATCGCGATTTCCTCGATCGGGGCCCGCGAGAAGAGCAACTGGACGATGATCTCGGTGTCGAAGTGGAAATCGTTGGTGTTGTATTCGAATGGAACACCGGCGAGCACGGCGGTGGAGTACGCCCGGTAGCCGGTGTGGAACTCGGAAAGCCTGGAACCGAGCAGCCGGTTTTGGAACCACGTGAGCACCTGGTTGCCTACGAATTTGTACAAAGGCATCCCGCCGCGCAGTGCGTTTGCCTTGGTCAACATGCGGGAGCCGAACACAGCACCCAGGCCCGGCTTCAACGTGAACGGAAGCACCAGATCGGGGATCTTCTCAGGCGCGTACTGACCGTCACCGTGCAGAAGCACCACGACGTCAAAGCGATGATTGATGGCGTAACGGTAGCCGATCTTCTGGTTGCCGCCATAGCCCTGGTTGACCGGATTGCGCAGGACGGTCACCGGGTAAGGGTATCCGGCATCGACGTGCTGCTGCGCCACCTCGGCCGTGCTGTCCTTGCTGCAGTCGTCGATCACCAGCACCTCGGCGTCGTACGAGGCCGATAGCGTCTTCGGGATGCGGTCAAGGACGCCCCGGATCGTGCTCTCGGCGTCGTATGCCACGATGAAGATCAAGACCTTGAGGCGGAGCTCTGGACTGTTCATGGAGAAGCCTTTTTGAGAAGACGTCAGCGGCCGATCAAGGCCACGCCAGCGAGGATCAGGAACATGCCGAGATAGTGACTGCTCTGCAGTTTCTCGTCGAACACGAATTGCGAGATGAGGGGAACGAGCACATAGGTGACGGCAAGCACCGGGTACGCGACGCTCAAGGGCGTCTTGGAGAGAACCTCCAGCCACATGAGCAGGGCCAGTCCGTAGATCAGCAGTGCGACGGGCAGGAACGGCTGGCGAAAGGCCCGGAGCAACACTTCAGGAGAGAAGTTCAGCGGCCCGACCTGCGTCATGGCGTACTTGAGCAGGATCTGTCCGCAGGCAGAGATCGACGCTGCGAACAGCGGCAGCCAGATGGACGTGGCTTTCATGAGCGGGGCATCTCTTTTGTGATGTTGGGTTGGAAGCGCCGGGCGCCGATCGTAGCAGTTGGGCTGGTTCGCCCTTCGCGCTTCGCCATGGGGGTTCGCGCCTCCTCGCTTAGGTGGGCACCCGCAAGGTCCTGCGGATCCTCCAGACCAGGTCGGTAAACACGTGCCGCCGCAGGTAGGGGCGTACCGCGGACCACACCTCCGCGTCGCCCGGAACGCGCCCGAGCATGCGTTCGCGCAAGCGTGTCATCTCCTGGATGCCGGTGCTGCCGATTTCGGCGGAGGTCTTCTGCGCGGTGTGGATGCGAAACGCGCCAAGGAAGCGCGGCAAGCGCGCGAAGCGCGCGCCCGCCTGGCGAAAGCGCAGGATCAGGTCCCAGTCCATCGCGAAGCGGAAGGACTCGTCGACCTGCCCGCCTGCCTTCTCCCAGATGCTCCGGCGCCAGAACATGGTTTCCTGCGGGATGTAGTCGGCCCAGGACAGCACCTCGTCGTCGTGCGGCGGCATCATCCAGCGGCCGATCTGCCGGTCCTGCTCGTCGATCAGGATCCGGTGCCCGTAGACCACGTCGACTTCGGGATGCCGGCTGAAGTAGCGCGCCACGTAGGCCAGCGTGCCGGGCAGCAGGAGGTCGTCGGAATTGAGCCAGCCCATGATCTCGCCCGAGGTCTTGGCGAAAGCGAGATTGATGGCGTGCGACTGGCCGCGGTCCGGCCGCGATTCCCAGGAGGCGAGGCGGTCCGCGTAGCGTTCCAGGACAGGCACGGTGCCATCCTGCGAGCCCCCGTCCTGCACGATGTATTCGAGGTTGGGGTAGTTCTGGTCGAGCACGCTGCTCAGCGTCCGCTCGATGTAGGAGGCCTGCCCGAACGAGGGCGTCACCAGCGAGATCTTCGACGCCTTGCCCAGCCGAACCGGGCGGTAGTAGTGCGCCGGCAACTTCATCACCTGGGGCTGGAACTGCACCAGGCGTCCCAGCCGGAACGCGAAGATGGCGCGCAGTCGCGCGCGCGCGCCCTGGCCGGCGCTGCGGAAATATCGCAACGGATGCTTGAGATCTTGCATGTCAGATGCTCCCGGAACGCTCCGCGGCCAAGGCGTGCTGCAGCTGCCGGATCACGGCCTCCTTTTCCTGCAGGCTGCCAGTCAGGTCCATGAGGGCCCGGTGCTTTTCCTGCAGGTCCCCTTCCTTCTCCTGCAGGTGAAACTCCTTCTCCTGCAGGCTGCCCGTCAGCACCTGCATCTCGGCGTGCAGGCGCAACAGCGCATCTTCCTTTTCGTGCAGGCTGGCGGTCAAACCCTGCAGGTCGCCACTGAGTCCGAGCAGCGCGTCCTCCTTGTCGAGGAGGCTACCGGTGAGCACCTGCAGGTCGTCGGTCAGCCTCTCGAGCGCTGCTTGCTTTTCATGGATGACAGCCTCCTTCTCGTGGATGACGCTCTCCTTCTCGTGGATCTCGGTTTCCTTCACTTCCAGCTCCGCCTGCAGTGCGGCCATACGGCGCGACTGCAGGCCAAGCAGCAGCGCGCCGGTTTTCGCCTTGGGCGCCGGCTGGCGCACGCGCTCCTGCAGGTAACGCAGGGCCAGCGTCTGATTGTCTTCGAAGGCCACCAGGATGCCGTCGTCCAGGTAGAGGTAGTCCAGGCCGGACTCGAAGAAGCCGCGCAGCGCATCCTGTGGCGAGCACACGATCGGCTCCTCGTGGATGTTGAACGAGGTGTTGACGATCGCCGGCACGCCGGTGCGCTGCACGTATTCCGTCAGCACGGCGTGGATCAGCGGATGGTGTTCGGCGGTGACGATCTGCGGCCGCGCGGTGCCGTCCACGTGCACGACCGCCGGACACGCGGCGCGCATGGCCTCGGTGCAGTCGACGGTGACAGTCATGAATTCCATCGCGTGCGCCACGCGCTCCGAATCGACATAGCAGCGCGCCACATCCTCGGCGCGTGTCATCGGCGCGAACGGCATGAACTCGGTGCGGTTCAGGCGCGCATTGAGCTGCTGGTTGATGTCGGCCTGGGTGGCCTGCGCCAGGATCGAGCGGTTGCCGAGGGCGCGCGGACCGAACTCCGAGGCGCCCTGGAACACCGCCACCACCGCGCCGGCCTCGAGCAGCGCCGCGATCTCACGCGCCGGCTGCTCCACCTGGCGGAAGCGCACGCCTTCGCTGCGCAGCGCCTCGCGCACCTGCCCGGCGCCATAGGCCGGCCCCAGGAACATGGTGTGGGTGGCTGCGGGCGCGAAGCCCGGCTCGCGCGACTGCACATGCCAGGCGGCGCCTAGCGCCGTGCCGTCGTCCGTCATCGGCGGCGCCACGAACAGCCTCTCGAAACCGCTCTCCACCGCCCGCTGGTTGATCCTGACGTTGGCGAACAAGCCGCCCGCCAGGCACAGGTTGGGACTGCGCCAGCCCAGGTCGCGCGCCTGCCCCAGCAGGCCCACGATGTGGTCCTCGGCCACGGCCTGCACGGTGGCGGCCAGCTCCTCGCGGCTGAAACCAGCGGCCTCGGCGCGGTAGCTCTCGATCCGGCCCTCGCTGGTCACCAGCATCGGCACCTGCTGGTCGTCGTACGCGAACACCCATTCCATCACCGCTTCAATGCCGAAGAAGTCGTCCTCGAACCAGTGCCGCAGCAGTTGGCGGCAAGCCTCCGTGGGACGGCCGTAGGCGGCCAGGCCGGTGATCTTGCCTTCGTGCTTGTTCGGCGTGAAGCCGAGCAGCGCCGTGACAAAGGTATAGAGCGACGTGATCTTGGCGTAGTGCAGCGCGCTGAACTGGTCCAGCACGCGCAGGCCTTCCGCGCGAGTGGCCTGGAACAGGCCACCGAACCACGGGCTGTTGCACATGCCGCCGTCATAGGTCAGGCACAGCGCCTCGTCGAAGCCGCTGCCCCAGAACACCGAAGCCGCGTGCGCGACCTGGTGGGGCACGAACTCCTTCGCGCAGGGCAGGCGCTCGAGGAAGTCGTAGAAGGCGGGCGGATGCCGCAGGCCGTCGGTACGCGCCTGGGGCAGGCGCGCCTTGAGCAGCCGGCTTTCTTCCGGCTGCGGCCAGGCAAACGCGGCTTCGGTCGACACCGCAACCTTGCCAATGCGGTCCCAGGGCAGCCCGTCCAGCAGGGCCCAAGGCGGGCGGCCGTCCTGCTTGACCCGGCTCAAGCGCTCAAGGGAAGCAGCGAAGACCGGGCGGCCGCCGGGCGCCACGATGGCGATGGCGCTGTCGTGCATGCCGCTGTAGTTCAGCCCGAGCGTGCAGTTCGCCGGCAGGGAAGGCAGTTCGAAAGATCGCATCAGGAGTCCAGCGGTTCAAACGTATGAGGGCAGAACCAGGTATTGCCCAGGTGCCAGACTTTGTCGGGCAAGTTGCGGTAGCCGATGACCTTGGCGGGGACGCCCGCCACGATCGCACCGGGCGGGACGTCGTCAATCACCAGCGCACCGGCGCCGACGATCGCGTTGTCGCCGACCACCAGGTTGGCGCCCGAGATCGTCGCACCGACGCCGATCCACACGCCCCGGCCAATCGTGAGCGGCCCGGAGAAGGGAACGAAGCTGTCCTTGTCGTGGCCGCCGTTGGAGATCACGATGTCGGCGGCGAACATCGCGAACCGGCCGATCGTGACGTCGGAAAAATTGTAGACGTGCACGTTCTTGCCGATCACCGCGTAGTCCTCCAGGACCAGGCGGCCCGCAGCCAGCAGCCACTCGAAGCCTTCGTCGACGGCGACCCCGCGGCCCACCGTCGCCCCGAGCTTGCGCAGGAACCGGTTCTTCAGCTCCCACCGGTGCGGCACGTGCGCGCGTGGCGTCAGCCGGTCGGCGAGGTACCGATACAGCGCGGTCATGAGCGAGGGTGGCGTGATCAGGTGCTGGGCCATCAGGACACCTCGGGCTCGAAGCGCGCGGCGACCGGCAGGCCCGCCTGACCGAGGAAGGGCGCGGGCTCGTTCTCGTAATCCCAGCGTACCTGCATCGGCCCGAACCAACCGGTACTCTCCAGCACGCGCCCCTGGTTGGGGCCGGCGGGCAGGCCGAAGCTCACGTCCATGGAATACAGGCCGGCCTCGATGGTGCAGTCCAGGCTCATCTCGAACATCGCCCATTGGCCCGGGGCGGCGCGCAGCGCCTCCAGGCCCAGGAAATAGGACCCGGTGCAGGTGACGATCTGGTCGAACTTGTTGCGCAGGATCAGCGAGACATGGCCCGCCTCGGTAGCCGGGGTGCGGAAGAAGACCTGCACCGCCAGCTTCTGTCCCATGCGCACGCTGGTGCAGGGCTGGCCATTGCCGTCCCGCAGCACCACCGCCAGCAGCCGCGAGGTGTCGGGTTCGGGGCTGCGCCAGACCGCCGATGCCAGCGCGGCCTCGATCGGCTCGCTGCCGCGGCCACCACGCCGCGCCCCGGCGTCGCGCGCCACCGGCTCGCCCTCGCTGCGGCCGGCGTCCGTCTCCGAGAGGTAGCGGCGCACGGCTTCCTGCGTGTCGCCGATGAACACGGCCTGCCCCTGGCGCAGGTAGACGGAGCGCGGACAGAGGTCCCGCACGGTGCCCATGTCGTGCGAGACGTACAGCAGCGTGAGCCCGTCCTCGCGCATGCGGCGGATGCGAGCGAAGCACTTTTGCTGGAAGAAGAAATCGCCCACGCTCAACGCCTCGTCGACGATCAGGATCTCGGGATTCACGTGCACCTGGATCGCGAAGGCGAGACGCACGTACATCCCGCTGGAATAGGTCTTCACCGGCTGGTCGATGAAGGCACCGATGTCGGCGAAGGCCAGGATGTCGTCCAGGCGCTGCTCGATCTCCCGCACGGTCATGCCCAGGATCACGCCATTGAGGAAGACGTTCTCGCGGCCGGTGAATTCCAGGTTGAACCCGGAGCCCAGTTCCAGCAGCGCCGCGATGCGGCCCTGCGTCTGCACCGTGCCGTCGGTGGGGCTGAGGGTGCCGCTGATCATCTGCAGCAGCGTCGACTTGCCCGAACCGTTGCGGCCGATGATGGCCACCGACTCGCCGCGCGCCACCTCGAACGAAACGTCGCGCAGCGCCCAGAACTCGCGGAAGTAGTGCCTGCATGGCTGGCCCAGCAGGTTGCGCAGCGGCGGCAGCAGGAACTGCTTGAGCCGGTCGCGCGGCTGCTGGTAGATCGAATGGCACTTGCTCAGGTGCTGTACGCGCAGGGCAAAGCCGGGCGCGGCCGGCGCGTCCAGGCGCGCGCCGGCCGCGCCTTGGCGGCCCGCGGATTGCGGTTGCGACCGGCCGGCGCCAGTGGCCGGCGTCGCTGGCTCAAAGGACGTCTGCAAAGCCCTTCCTCGTCTTCTGGAACCAGGCAAACCCCAGCCACGCGACCAGCAGCGCGCCTGCCATGTAGCGCGCCAGCCCCGCCCAGTCGGGCGCATGGCCCCACACCAGTACCGCGCGCGATTGCTCGATGATGAAGGTGAGCGGATTGGCCTCGATCACGACCCGGAAGCGGGGAGGCACGGCCGTCACCGGATAGAACACCGGCGACAGGAACATGAGCACCATGGTCACGATCGAGATGGTCTGGCCCACGTCGCGCAGGAACACGCCCAGCGACGCCAGCAGCCAGGCCAGCCCGGTGGCCAGCACCACCAGCGGCAGCAGCACCAGCGGCAACAGCAGCGCCGTCCAGTGCAGCGTGCCGCCAGGCACCAGAGCCTGCGCGAGCAGCAGCACGACCAGGCTCACCAGCGCGTGGAACAGGGCCGCGCCCACGGCGACCACCGGCAGCACCTCCAGCGGGAACACCACCTTCTTCACATAGTTGGCGTTGTGCAGGACCAGCGTGGGCGCGCGATTCAGCACCTCGGTGAACAGGCCGAGCACGATCATGCCCACGAACAGCACGATGGCGAACACCGCCTTCCCGTCCTCTGCCCCGGCAGTGTTCCAGCGCGCCTTGAACACCTCGGAAAACACGAAGGTGTACACGGCGAGCATCAGCACCGGATTGAAGAAGGACCACACCAGCCCCATCGCCGAACCCTTGTAGCGGCCCACGACTTCCCGCCGCACCATCTGGACGATCAGTTCCCGCTGGCGCAGGAGGCTGCGCGCCAGGAAGGCGGGCGAGGTCGGGGGCGCGGCGTGCGGATCCAGGGCCTGCCCGCCCGGAAAGGGAAGCGGCGCGCTCATGGAAAGAGCTCCGCCTGCGCCAGCGGCTTGCCGTCTCGGTCCTTGGGCGACAGGGTCGGCTCGGCCCCGGCCAGCCCCCAGTCGACGGCGAGATCGCGATCGTCCCAGGCGATGGTGCGTTCGTGCTCGGGCGCCCAGTAGTCGGTGGTCTTGTAGAGCACCTCGGCGGTCTCGGAGCGCACCACGAAGCCGTGGGCAAAGCCTTCGGGCACCCAGAGCTGGCGCTTGTTGTCCGCCGACAGCACTTCGCCGATCCAGCGGCCGAAGGTGGGCGAGGTCCGCCGCAGGTCGACCGCCACGTCGAAGATTTCGCCGCGGGTGACTCGCACCAGCTTGCCCTGCGGCTGCCGGATCTGGTAGTGCAGCCCGCGCAGCACGTGCCGGGCCGAGCAGGAATGGTTGTCCTGCACGAACTGCACGCTGCGGCCGGTGGCGGCCTCGAAGCGGGCCTGGTTGAAGCTCTCGAAAAAGAAGCCGCGCGCATCCCCGAACACCTGGGGCTCGAGCAGCAGGACGGCGGGAATGGCGAGCGGCGTGGCTTTCATCGGACAAGGCAGGGCGGACGGGAGGGCACGGGCAGAGCCGCGCCCTTCAGAGGGGCTGCTTCTCCCCGAGCAGGCGCAGCATGTACTGGCCGTAGCCATTCTTCGCCAGGGGCTGGGCGAGACGCTCGAACTGCTCATCGTTGATAAAGCCGTTGCGCCACGCGATCTCCTCGGGGCAGGCGATCTTCAGGCCCTGCCGCCTCTCGAGCGTCGCGATGAACTGGCCGGCTTCGAGCATGCTCTCGTGCGTGCCGGTGTCCAGCCACGCATACCCTCGTTTCAGGACCTGCACGTCGAGCTCGCGATGCGCGAGATAGACCTGGTTGACGCTGGTGATCTCCAGCTCGCCGCGCGCACTGGGCTTCACGGCCTTGGCGATCTCCACCACCTGCGAGTCGTAGAAGTAGAGGCCGGTCACGGCGTAGTTGCTCCTGGGCTCGGCGGGCTTCTCCTCGATGCTGCTGGCCTTGCCGCCGCGTTCGAAGGCGACCACGCCGTAGCGCTCGGGATCCTGCACGTGATAGGCGAACACCGTAGCCCCGCGCTGCTGGCCATCGGCCTGTTGCAGCATCGGCTGGAAGTCGTGGCCGTAGAAGATGTTGTCGCCCAGCACCAGGGCGCTCGGATTGCCGGCGATGAACTGCTCGCCGATCAGGAAGGCCTGCGCCAGCCCGTCGGGCGAGGGCTGCACCGCGTACTGCAGGTTCAGGCCCCACTGCGAGCCGTCGCCCAGCAGTTGCTCGAAGCGCGGCGTGTCCTGCGGCGTGCTGATCACCAGGATGTCCTGGATGCCGCCGAGCATCAGCGTGCTGAGCGGGTAGTACACCATCGGCTTGTCGTAAACCGGCAGCAACTGCTTGCTCACCGCGAGAGTGGCCGGATGCAGCCGCGTGCCGGAGCCTCCGGCGAGGATGATGCCTTTGCGACGGGTCATGAACTTCTGTTGAGGCTTTGTTGCAGCATTCGTGCCACGCCCTGCTGCCAGGGCGGCATGCGGAGACCGAGGGCCTCGGCGAGACGGGTCGTGTCCAGCCGCGAATTATGGGGTCGCCGCGCGGCCGTCGGAAACGCCGAGGATGGCACGGCCAGCACCTGTTCAGCACCGGCTTGCAGTATTTCGCCCATCTGGTGTGCCTGCCCCACAACAAACCGGGCGTAGCCGTGCCAGCTGGTTTCGCCAGCGGCCGCGGCGTGGTAGATGCCGGCCTTGGCGGGATCGCGCTGCAGCGCGCGCAGCGCGTGGGCGGTGATGTCGGCCAGCAGGTCGGCCCCCGTCGGGGCGCCGACCTGGTCGTCGATGACCGTCAGGCTGTCCCGCTCGCGTGCAAGGCGCAACATGGTCTTGGCAAAGTTGCCGCCACGCACGCCATACACCCAGCTGGTGCGCAGGATCAGGTGACGCGGCAGCGACGCGGCAATGCGCCGCTCGCCTTCGAGCTTGCTGCGGCCGTAGGCATTCAGGGGGCCGGTGGCATCGTCCTCGCGCCAGGGCCGCGTGCCGCTGCCGTCGAAGACGTAGTCCGTGGAGTAATGGACCATGCATGCCCCGACATCTGCGGCGGCGGCGGCGATGGCGCCGGGGGCGATCGCGTTGACCTGCAGCGCGAGATCGGGCTCGCTTTCGGCGCGGTCCACTGCCGTGTACGCGGCGGCATTCACGATGGCATCGGGCCGCAGCGCACGCACCGTCGCCACCACGCCGGCGGTGTCGGTGAAATTGCCGCGGAAACGCTCGTTGCCGGCCGAGCCGAGCGCGGTCAGCTCGCCCAGCGGCGCCAGACTGCGCTGCAGTTCCCAGCCGACCTGGCCCTCGCACCCGAACAGCAGGACGCGCACGTCACGCCGCCTGCGCGTATTGCGTGGTGATCCACTCGCGGTAGGCGCCGCTCTGGACGCGTTGCACCCAGTCGCCGTGCGCCAGGTACCACTGCACGGTCTTGCGGATGCCGCTGGCGAAGGTCTCGGCCGGCTTCCATCCCAGCTCGCGCTCGATCTTGCGGGCATCGATCGCGTAGCGGCGGTCGTGGCCGGGACGGTCCTTCACGTACGTGATCAAGGTCTCGTAGCGGCTGCCGTCGCCGCGCGGGCGCAATTCGTCGAGCAGCCGGCACACGGTGTGCACGATGTCGATGTTGGGCTGCTCGTTCCAGCCGCCCACGTTGTAGGTCTCGCCCAGGCGGCCGGCCGCGAGCACGCGCCGAATCGCGCTGCAGTGGTCGCCCACGTACAGCCAGTCGCGGATCTGCTGGCCGTCGCCGTACACGGGCAAGGGCTTGCCGGCGAGCGCGTTGACGATGATCAGCGGGATGAGCTTCTCGGGGAAGTGATACGGCCCGTAATTGTTGGAGCAATTGGTCGTCACGACCGGCAGGCCGTAGGTGTGGTGGTACGCCCGCACCAGGTGATCGCTGGCCGCCTTGCTGGCGGAATAGGGGCTGTTCGGCTCGTACCGGTGCTGCTCGCTGAAGGCCGGATCCTGCGGCGCGAGCGATCCATAGACCTCGTCGGTGGAGACGTGCAGGAAGCGGAACTGCTCGCGTGCCGGGCCGGCCAGCGCCGCCCAATAGCCGCGCACGGCCTCGAGCAGGCGAAACGTGCCGAGCACGTTGGTCTCGATGAAGGTGCCGGGCGCGTGGATGGAACGGTCGACGTGCGACTCGGCCGCGAAGTTCAGCACCGCCCGCGGCTGGTAGCGGGCCAGCAGGCTCTCGACCAGGGGCTGGTCGCCGATGTCGCCCTGCACGAACACGTGGCGCGCGTCGTCGTCGAGCGAACGCAGGTTTTCCAGGTTGCCCGCGTACGTGAGCTTGTCCAGGTTCACCACCGGCTCGCCACCCGCGGCCAGCCAGTCCAG
This sequence comes from Ramlibacter sp., assembly GCF_028291745.1. Lineage (GTDB taxonomy): Bacteria > Pseudomonadota > Gammaproteobacteria > Burkholderiales > Burkholderiaceae_C > Ramlibacter. Next base: position 57,854 of record NZ_JAQGNQ010000101.1, read on the forward strand.
GACGAAGTTGGAGCCGATGAATCCGGCCCCGCCCGTGACGACGATCATTGATCCCACTCCCTTGTGCCCCGCACTGCGGGCAGGCCCGAATTATGTCATCCGCTTGGGCGTGGCCCGCGGCCACGCACCGCGCCCATCTGCTGGTACCCTCGCTGAACTCCATCCGCGGAGAACAGGCACGATGGTCCAGTGGACGGCTTTCCCGCACGCGGGAACCTACCAGCACGACGCCGAGGGCATCCGGCGCGCCTGGACCCGTTTGCATGCTGGCGACGCGGAACCCCTGCCCGTCGACCCCGAGGTGCTGCGCGCCTGGGTGCTCTTCCACAACGGCGAATTCCAGCAGGCCCACGAAGTGGGGCTGCGCGCCGGCGGCGCCGGCATCACGGTGGCGAACAAGGCCGCGTGCATCTACGCCAACTACCTGGAGAAAAGGGAAAAGGCCCGCTTCGAGCTGCTGCTGCAGGCGGCCGAGCGCGCCGAGGTGCAGGCGCGCAAGGAGCCGGCCAATCCCAACGCGTGGTACTGGCAGGCCTATGCGCTCGGCCGCTACAGCCAGCGCATCAGCGTGGCCAAGGCGCTGGCGCAGGGCCTGGGCGGCAAGGTGAAAGAGGCGCTGGAACGCGCCATCGCCCTGCAGCCGCGCCACGCCGACGCGCACGTGGCGCTGGGGGCCTTCCACTCCGAGGTGATCGACAAGGTGGGATCGCTGATCGGCAACATGACCTATGGCGCGAAGAAGGACACCGGCCTGCGGATGTTCGAGGTGGCGCTGCAGATCCACCCGCAGTCGCCGATCGCGCTGATCGAATACGCCAACGGCCTGGTCATGCTGGAAGGCGAGAAGAAGCTGCGCGAGGCGGCGCGGCTCTATGCACAGGCGGCCGCGCTGCAGCCGGCAGACGCGATGGAGCGCCTCGACGTCGAGCTGGCCCGTACGGAGCTGGCTGCCTGACGGGCGCATGCGCCGGCAGACTACAGGGTGCGGCTCAGCCGGACCGCAGAATGCCGGGCATGGATCAACCGATGAACATCTTCCAGGCGCTCCTGGTGAGCCACCGCACGCAGCGCGAGCTGTCGGCGCGCCTGCTCGAAGCCAAGCCCGCTACCGATGAGTGCCAGCGCGTCTTCGAGGAACTGAAGGCCGAACTCGCGGCGCACGAGACGGCGGAGGAGCGCTGCTTCTACGTGCCGCTGATGCAGCACGACGAGGCGATGGACCTGTCGCGCCACGGCATCGCCGAACATCACGAGATGGACGAGATGGTGGAACACTTGGAAGAGGTCGACCCGCATGCGGCCGAGTGGCAGGAGTGCTGCCGCAAGCTGTGCGCCAAGATCGAGCACCACCTGACCGAGGAGGAGCAGAAGTTCTTCCCGCAGGCCGGCGAGGTGCTGACGGAGGAACAGAAGCTGTCGCTGGCCAGGGACTACGAGGCGGAATTCACGACCTTGCGAATCAAGCAGGAGGCTTGAAGCCGGATTCGCTGCGGACTGCCCTTCGGAGCTTGCCGCCGCAGAAACTAAGATCACCGGCTTCACAACAGGAGCCCCCATGGCCGATCTCAACGCGGACTTCGAAGCCGCTGTCGCTGATTCCAAGAAACTTTCCGAGCGTCCCGACAACACCACGCTGCTGAAGATCTACGGTCTCTACAAACAGGCCACGGTCGGCGACGTCACCGAGAAGAAGCCCGGCTTCGGCGACATGATCGGCCGCGCGAAATGGGACGCGTGGAACGGCTGCAAGGGCACGGAAAGCGACGAGGCCAAGCGCCAGTACGTCGCGCTGATCCAGTCCCTCGGCTGAAAAGGCAAGCTCAGTCGGCCTTGCCCCGCCGCGGGCAGCTTGGCCGGCGTCCGCCCGGGCTCGGCGTGCGGCCTGCCGTGCCGGGCCGCGTGCTTTGCCTCGTGCCGCGCGAGGCCCTGCTCGAAAGCCTGCAGCGGATCGCCGCTGGCCAGCAGCTGGTCGAGGTTCTTCACGATCTCGCCCTCGATGCGATGCCGGAACACGCCCAGCAACAGGCCCAGGCGCGTGACCAGCTCGAAGCGCGCCTCGTTCACCCGCAACTCGCCGCTGGCTCCCGCGCGCCGGAAGCGCACCACGTCCCCGGTCTCGCCCTGCACGTAGTTGCATTCCATCTGCAGCTTCTTCTGCGCCACTTCGACCCAGCGCAAGGCCAGCCGGCGCGCCTGCGCGAGTCCCATTGCATGCTCGCGCACGATGCGAATATCAGCCACCGGCTGCCTCCTTCAGTTGTCGGTGTCGTTCTTCCTTGGGCAGCTCCGCGAGCTTCTTCACCGCGGCGTAGAAGCGCGGGAAGTCATCGCCCTGCGCGTGAAACAGCGCTTCGAAGCCCGGCACGAGTTCGTCGTACGCCGCCTGCGCGCCGAAGAAGGCGTTGTTCGCCTCCCGCACCCAGCGGTCGTAGCCCCGCCAGACCGCCGGTTCACCGCCGGCCTTCGCCTTCATCTGCGCGTACTCGGTGCGGAACTCCTCCATCACCTTGCGCTTGCCCTCTTCCTTGGCCTGCGGCGTCATGCCAGGGGTGTCGTACAGCGCCTGCAGCCGCTCCCGCGTGACGCGCGACAGCTCGCGGAACAGGCGCCGGCGCTCGTCGTAGGCGGCGTACTCCTGGCGTGCGGCCTCGCCGGCCTGCGTCTGCAGCCAGCGCGTGCCGCCCAGGCGTTCCACCGCGGTGGCGAAGGACTCGTTGAACGTGGTGTCGTCCTTGGCATAGACCACCTGGTGGCCCAGCTCGTGGAAGATCAGCCGCGCGAGCTCGCCTTCCGGATAGCCGAGAAAGGTGTTGAGCAGCGGATCGCCGCCCGCCCAGTTCATGTAGCCCAGCGTGGAATACGCCGTGACCGGATAGACGCTGACCTCGTAGCCTTGCTGCGCGAGCTGGTCGCCCTCGGCGCGGGCCTTCGCTTCGCTGTAGTAGCCGCGGTAGCCCACGCAACCGGTCACCGGGAAGCACCAGGTCTTGAGCTCCAGCGAATAGGCCGGCGCGGCGGTCACGTTGTAGATCGCCGCGCTGCGATGCAGGTCGGCATAGCGCCGGTAGCTCGGGTTGTCGGGCAGGTGCAGCTCGCGCACCGCGTAATCGCGGATGCGTTGCGACAGCACGAGCCGCTGGCGCAGCCGGTCGGAGATCTGCGGCTCCTGCAGCAGGTCGCGCACCGGGCGCGCGGCCTGCATGATGCTCAGGTGCCCCTCGACCGACTGCCAGTAATAGCCCAGGTTCGCACATCCCGAGAGGCACAGCGTCGCCGCCCATGCCGCCCCTGCCACTGCCGCCGCACCCATGAACAGGACCTTCTTTCTCACGCGGGACGGACTTCGACCAGGCAGTCGTAGAACACGGGCGCGCGGCCCAGGTCCGTCAGTTTCTGGCTGGTGAGTTCGTTGACGTTGGTGCCGGCGATCCCCAGCTTGCGCCACCAGATCCCCAGCCCGTTGACCACTCCCGGGCGGGCGCGCGGCGAGATGCTTGCCTTGCACACGTACTCGCCCCGGTCGTTGAAGACGCGCACCACCTGTGCGTCCCGGATGCCGCGCGCCGCGGCATCGTCGGCATGCAGCTCCAGCACCGGCTCCCCCTCGATGTCGCGCAGGCTCTGCACATTCACGAAGGTGGAATTGAGGAAGTTGCGCGCCGGTGGCGAGATCATCGCCAGCGGATAGCGCGCCGAACTGCCGGCCACCTCGTGATTGGGCACGTGATCGGGCAGGCCATCGAGCCCCTGGCGCGCCAGCCGCTCGCTGAAGAATTCGCAGCGTCCCGACGGCGTGGGAAAGCCGCCGGCCGCGAACGGCGCGTCCGGCAGCGCGAGGCTGGCGAAGCCCTGTTGCAGCAGCAGCTCGAAATCGACGCGATCGCCGAAGGCGAGGCGGCACAGGCTCTCGTCGCTCTCGGCAAAGCAGGGATCGGTGAAACCCATGCGCGCCGCCAGGGCGCGGAACACGTCGGTGTTGCTGCGGGCCTGTCCCACCGGCGCGATCGCCGGCCGGTTCAACAGCACGTCGGTGTGGCCATAGGACGGGTGGATGTCCCAGTGTTCCAGCTGCGTGGTGGCCGGCAGCAGGTAGTCCGCATAGTCCGCGGAGTCGGTGCGGAACTGCTCGATCACCACCGTGAACAGGTCCTCCCGCGCAAAGCCGCGCACCACCTTGCCCGACTCCGGCGCCACGGCCACCGGATTGCTGTTGTAGACAAGCACGGCCTCGATGGCCGGCCCGAACGCGGGCGACGCGGGGCGCAGCAGGTCATCGCCGATGGTCACCATGTTGATGGTGCGCGGCCGCTGGCCCGCCAGCAGGTCGGGCCGCTGCAGCGCGGCCCGGTCGGCCGGATAGAAGCCGCTGCTGGAAAGCAGCACGCCGCCGGCGCGATGCCGCCACGCCCCGGTCAGCGCCGGCAGGCTGGCCACGGCACGGGTCGCATTGCCACCGCCGCGCACGCGCTGCATGCCGTAATTCAGGCGAATGGCCGCCGGTCTGGTCGTGCCGTAGGCGCGCGCGAGCTCGCGGATCTGCTGCGCCGGAATGCCGCAGACCGCCGCCGCGCGCTCGGGCGTCCAGCGCAGCGCGCGCTCGCGCAGGCCCTCCCAGCCCACCGTGTGCTGCGCGATGTAGTCGTGATCCAGCCAGTCGTGCGCGATCAGTTCGTGCATCAGCGCAAGCGCCAGGGCGGCATCGGTGCCGGGCAGCAGTTGCACGTGGTCGTGGCACTTCTCCGCGGTCTCGCTGCGGCGCGGATCGATGCACACCAGCCGCGCGCCATTGCGCTTGGCTTCCTGCGCAATGCGCCAGAAGTGCAGGTTGCTGGTGATCGAGTTGCTGCCCCAGATGATGATCAGCTTGGCCTCGGCGAAGAACTCCACCTTCATGCCGACCTTGCCGCCGAGCGTCTGCACGAGACCTTCGCCGCCCGCCGACGAACAGATGGTGCGATCGAGCAGCGAGGCGCCGAGGCGGTGGAAGAAGCGCCCCGCCATGCTCTCGCCCTGCACCAGGCCCATGGTGCCGCAGTAGCTGTAGGGAAGGATCGCCTGCGGGGCGCGCGCGGCGATGGCGCCCAGGCGGGCGGCGATGGCGTCCAGCGCTTCGTCCCAGGAGACGGGCGTGAATTGGCCCGAGCCCTTGGGTCCCACGCGGCGCATCGGCTGCAGCAGCCGCTCGGGATGGTAGGTGCGCTCCGCGTAGTGCGCGACCTTGTTGCACAGCACGCCTGCCGTGGGCCCATGCGCCGGATTGCCCTGGACGCGCAGGGCAACGCCGTCCTGCACGGTGGTCAGCAGCGCGCACGTGTCGGGGCAGTCGTGCGGGCAGGCGCCGCGCACCTGCCGGACAGGCGCGGAAGAGCCGGAAACGGGGGGAGACGCCATGCGTTGATTGTCGTGCAGCCGGGGAGGACCCGCCTTCCGGATGGTATTCAGACCCGCGTGGGCTTAGGAAAATGACCGCAAGCCCGCTGGCCTCCCGGACAGCGAAACGACAGCCCGGACACGACAATTCCAACATCATGCTCAACCGCCGTACTTTCACCCGTGCCGCCGGGGCCGCCGTCGCCCTGCTGGGCGCTCCCGCCCTGCGTGCGCAAACCGAGCGCATCCTCTTTGCGCAGTCCGCGCCGTTCACCGGCCCAGCCGCCCAGCTGGGAATTCAGTTCCACCAGGGCGCCCGGCTGTACTTCGAGCAGGTCAACGCCCAGGGCGGCGTCCATCGCCGCCCGATCGAGCTGGCCAAGCTCGACGACGGCTACGAGCCCGATCGTTGCGCCGACAACACCCGCAAGCTGATCGCCGAGGATCCGCTTGCGCTGTTCGGCTATATCGGCACGCCGACGAGCCTCGTCGCGCTGCCGCTGGCCACCGCCGCGAAAGTGCCGTTCTGCGCGCCCTTCAGCGGCGCGATGGCGCTGCGCCAGCCCTTCAACCGCTATGCCTTCCACATCCGTGCCTCGTACAACGACGAGACCGAGGTGATCGTCAAGCAGCTCACCTCGCTGGGGCTGCAGAAGATCGCGGTCTTCTACCAGAACGATGCCTACGGCAAGGCCGGGCTCGACGGCGTGCTGCTGGCGCTGAAGACGCGCAACATGACGCCGGTTGCCACCGCGACGGTGGAGCGCAACTCGGTGAACGTGGCCCAGGCCGTGAAGACGCTGGTGGCGGCGCAGCCCGATGCGGTGGTGCAGGTGAGCGCGTACAAGTCGTGTGCCGCCTTCATCCGCGCGGCGCGGGCAGCGGGTTTCGGCGGCACCTTCTTCAACGTGTCCTTCGTCGGCACGCAGGCGCTGGCCGACGAACTGGGCAAGGATGCCGCTGGCGTGGTGGTCTCGCAGGTCGTGCCCTCCCCCTACAGCACGGCCCGGCCGATCGCCCGCGAATTCATCGACGCGGTGAAGAAGGGCGGCGCGGACTACCAGGCCAACTACTCCAGCATGGAGGGCTACCTGGCGGCCAGGGCGATGGTCGAGGGCCTCAAGCGCGGGTCGCCCAAGCCCACCCGCGACGGCCTGATCGCCGGCCTGGAGAGCCTGGGCAACGCATCCTTCGGCGGCTTCAACGTCTCGTTCTCGCCGACCGACCACGTCGCGTCGAAGTTCGTGGAGTTGTCGATGTTGACGGCCGACGGCCGCGTGCGCACCTGAGGGCGGTCACAAACCCCGCACTTCGGCCAAGCCCTCCATGAACGCCTGGCAGCGCAGCAACTGCTCCAGGCTCACGTATTCATCGGGCTGGTGCGCCTGCCGGATGCTGCCCGGCCCGCACACCACCGTGCGGATGCCGGCGCCCTTGAAGATCCCCGCTTCGGTGCCGAAGGCCACCTGCGTGGTGCGCGGCTCGCCGGCCAGGCGCATGGCCAGCCGCGTCACCGCGTCGTCGGCCGAGCCGAGGAAGCTCGGGATCTCGCAGATCGTCTCGAAGCGAATGCCGGTGTCCGGCGCCACCTTCTGCATGGCCGGCTCGAGCGAGCGCGCATAGGCCACCACCTGCTCCTGCATCGCGCGTGCATCCGCGGTGGGCAGGTCGCGGAATTCGTAGCGGAACTCGGCGTCGCGCGGCACCACGTTGTCTGCGATGCCGCCATGGAACTGGCCGACGCTCGCGGTCGAAAAGGGCACGTCGAAGCCGTCGTAGCGCGGCTCCTCGCGCTCGAAGCCCTCGGCCAGGTCGCGCACGCGGCCGACCACGCGCGCCGCCATCTCGATGGCGTTGACGGACTGCGGCGTGAGCGACGAGTGCGCCTCCTTGCCGCGGACGCAGCAGCGGTAGCGGTACACGCCCTTGTGCGCAATGGCGGGCACCATGCTGGTGGGCTCGCCGACGATGCACGCCAGCGGTGCGATCCCCGCCTCGCGCAGGTCGGCGATCAGTTCCTTGACCCCGAAGCAGCCGATCTCTTCCTCGTAGCTGAAGGCGAAGTGAAGCGCGAACGGCGCATCGCTCTCGAGGAACAACTGCGCGTGCGCCACCGCGGTCGCGATGAAGCCCTTCATGTCGGCCGACCCGCGGCCGTAGAGGCGGCCGTCGCGCACCACGCCGCCCAGGGGATCGACCGACCAGTCCTGCCCGTCCCAGGGCACGGTGTCGGTGTGGCCGGACAGCACGATGCCGGCCGGCTTGCCCTCGCCCAGCGTGGCGAACAGGTTGGCCTTGGTGCGCTCCGCGTTGTAGCTGAGGCGGCACTTCACGCCCAGGGGCGCGAGCACGTCGCGGATGCAGTGAATCAGGTCGAGGTTGGAATTGGCGCTGACCGTGTTGAAGCCGACCAGCGTGCGCGCGAGTTCGAGGGCCCGCGGTGCCCTGGGGGAAACTGCCATGCGCCATTGTCCCGGAAAGTCCTGATAGGCACGCGACTTGCAGCTCGGTAGACTGCAAGCCTCCCTCCGCAGTCTCCCCACCCCATGAAGCTCCTGGACTCCATCGTCACCGAAGCCGCGTCCATGGCCGCCGTGCGACGCGACATTCACGCCCATCCCGAACTGTGCTTCGAGGAGGTGCGCACGGCCGACCTCGTCGCCGCCAAGCTCACCGAATGGGGCATTCCCGTGCACCGCGGACTCGGTGGCACGGGCGTGGTCGGCATCGTGAAAAACGGAAGCTCGAAGCGCGCGGTCGGCCTGCGCGCCGACATGGACGCCCTGCCGATGCAGGAGTTCAACACCTTCGCGCACGCCAGCCAGCACGCCGGCAAGATGCATGCGTGCGGTCACGACGGCCACGTCGCGATGCTGCTGGCCGCGGCGCGGCATTTCGCCAAGAACCGCCACTTCGACGGCACCGTCTACCTGATCTTCCAGCCGGCGGAAGAAGGCGGCGGCGGCGCCCGCGAGATGATCAAGGACGGCCTGTTCGAGAAGTTTCCGATGGACGCCGTCTTCGGCATGCACAACTGGCCGGGCGGACAGGTCGGCCGCTTCGCGGTCAGCGGCGGGCCGGTGATGGCGTCGACCGCCGAATTCAAGGTGACCATCCGCGGCAAGGGCGCGCACGGCGCCATGCCCCACCTGGGCATCGACCCGGTGCCCGTTGCCTGCCAGATGGTGCAGGCCTTCCAGACCATCGTCAGCCGCAACCTCAAGCCGATCGATGCCGGCGTGGTGTCGGTCACCATGATCCATGCCGGCGCGGCCACCAACGTGATCCCCGACTCGTGCGAGCTGCAGGGCACGGTGCGCGCCTTCCGCGAAGAGGTGCAGGACCTGATCGCGCAGCGGATGCAGCAGATCGCGGAGCACATGTGCGCGGCGCACGACGCGGTCTGCGAGTTCGCGTTCAAGCGCAACTACCCGGCCACGGTCAATTCGCAGGCCGAGGCGGAATTCGCGCGCAAGGTGATGACCGGCATCGTCGGCGCCGACAACGTGCTGACGCAGGAGCCCACGATGGGCGCCGAGGACTTTGCCTTCATGCTGCAGGCCAGGCCCGGCGCCTATTGCTTCATCGCCAACGGCGACGGCTCGCACCGCGAGTTCGGCCACGGTGCCGGTCCCTGCACGCTGCACAACCCGAGCTACGATTTCAACGACGACCTGATTCCGCTGGGCGCCACCTACTGGGTGCGGCTGGCCGAGGAGTGGCTGGCGAAAGAGCGCGCATGAGCGGGGTCGACTCCCCCTTTGCCCGCTCGTACGCCGAGGCACGCGAGAAATTCCTGCAGGCGGCCGGGGAGGCCGGCCTGCTGGTCGAAGCGAAGCCGCATCCGCTGACCGGATTGCAAGGCGAGCCGCTGGCCATGGACGTCGCCCGCCACGGGCACCCGAGTGCCGGCAAGCTGCTGGTGGTCAGCAGCGGCTGCCACGGGGTCGAGGGCTACTGCGGCAGCGGCGTGCAGGTGGCGGCGCTGCGCGATGCGCAGTTTCGCGCGCGCGCTGGCGAGGCCGGCGTCGCCGTGCTGTACATCCACGCGCTCAATCCCTACGGCTTCTCGTTCATGCGGCGCACGACGCACGAGAACGTCGACCTCAATCGCAACTTCCACGACTTTTCGCGGCCGCTACCGGAGAACCCCGCGTACGCCGAACTGCATTCGCTGCTGGTTCCCGAGCAGTGGCCGCCCGCCGAGGACAACATGCGCACCATAGGCCGCTACGTCGCCGAAAAGGGCGAGAAGGCCTACCAGGCGGCGATCTCGGGCGGCCAGTACGAGTTTGCCGACGGCCTCTTCTACGGCGGTCGGGCACCGACCTGGAGCAACCTGGCACTGCGCGAGGTGCTGCGCACCCATGGGCGGCGCGCGGCACGCATTGCATGGATCGACTTGCACACCGGCCTGGGCCCGAACGGCGTGGGCGAGCGCATCTACGCGGGCCGCGACGACCCCGCGGCCACTGCGCGCGCCAGCGCCTGGTGGGGCGGCGAGGGCCGCACCCCCGTTACCTCGATCTACGACGGCTCGTCGACGTCGGCCTTCCTCACCGGGCTGATGTTCACGTCGGTCTACGACGAGTGCCCGCAGGCGGAGTACACCGGCATGGCCCTGGAATACGGCACCGTGCCGGTCATGGAAACCTTCCAGGCGCTGCGCGGCGAGCAGTGGTTGAACCGCCATCCGGAGGCGCCGCCGGAAGTGGCGCAACCCATCCGCGCGCAGATGCTGGCGGCCTTTTATACCGACACCGATGGGTGGCGCGAGCAGATCGTGGCGCAGGGGCGGGAGGCCTTGCTGCAGGCGGTGGAAGGCCTGGCTGGCTAGGGTAGGGCGCGCTGCATCGTAGGCTGGGCTGCCGCAGGCACCCCAGCGATCCGCGCGCAAGCGCTGGGGTGCCTGTGGCAGCCCAGCCTACGAAACTCTACAAAGCCACCGCCCGCGAACTCGCGATCACCAGCAGCCCGTCGAAGATCAGGCTCTCCAGCAACTCGAAGGCCACCGACATGTGCGGGGCCATCTTCCAGCCCGCGCCTCCGGTCATGTAGCAGGCCGGCTCCGCGCCGCAGCGATGCCGCACGTGCTGCACCATGCGCTCGATGGCCCCGGCGATCGCGAAGGTGCCGCCGCTGGTGAGCGCGTCGCTGGTGTTGGTGGGAAAGACCCGCACCTCGCCCGTCGGGACGTGCAGGCCCGCCGTGCCGCTTTCCAGCGCGCGCAGCATGATGCCGTGGCCCGGCAGGATGAAGCCGCCCAGGAACCGGCCCTCGCTGTCGACCGCTTCCACCGTGACCGCCGTGCCCACCATCACCACCACCATCGGCCGCTCGGGCCCGCAGGCCAGCATGCGCTGGCGCGCGCCTATCATCCCGACCCAGCGGTCGGCGCCCAGGCGCGTGGGATGGTCGTAGCCATTGACGATGCCGGCCTCGGCCGCGCTGGCCACCACCCAGTGGGCGGGGACGATCCACTGCTCCTCCATCTGCTCCTCGACGCGCCGCTTGATCGCGTCACCTGCGACGCAGCAACCCAGCATGCGGTCCGGCGGCGGCAGCTGCGACCACTCGCCGTCAGCCAGCTTGTCGATGTTTTCGAGGAACTCCGCGCCCGTGGCCATCGGCTCGGCGCCGACCGCGGCATCGGGATACATGGCCCACTTCAGGCGCGTGTTGCCGATGTCCACTGCGAGGAAGGGCATCCGCGTGCTTTCTCAGGCCGCCGCCTGCAGCGGCGCTTGCAGGCCAGCGACCTCGTCGGCCAATGCGCGGTCCTGCACCTGCACGGCACGCGCTTGCGCGCCTGCGGCCTGCAAGGCGGTGCGCAGGGCGGCCAGCGCGGCGCGCGCGGCTTCCACGCCCTCGCCGGTACAGCCCCGCGCCGCGGCCTCGTCGGCCAGGCTGGCCGCCTGCCGGCGCCAGGCCGGCCACTCTTCATCCAGCGAATGACGACAGCGCGCCGCCAGCGCCGTGCGCGCGCTGCAGGCCGCACGGCCATGCTGCAGCAGCTGCTGCGCCGCGGTGGCCGCAGTGCGCAACAACTGCAGGCGTGTCACCAGCAAATCGCAGCGCGCCGTGTCATCGCGCAACTGCCGCTGCGCGGCCTCGTCGGCCTCGGGCGGCCGCGCCTCGAGCTGGCTGCGCATGTCCTGCAGCCAGCGCGTACCCTGCTCCAGGATCTTCTCCATCGCGCGCAGTTCGACCTCGCAATCGAGCAAGGTGCGTTCGACCGCGGTGCGTTGCACCTCCTGCTCCTTCTGCAGCGTGCGCACTTCGCCGACCAGCGCGTCGCCGGCCTGCACGACCCGCGCCTGCTGCGCCGCGAAGCGGGCCGTCGCCTCCTTGCCGCCGCCGGCCAGCCGCGCGATCCAGCCGCGCGGCTGCACCAGCGAGAAATCGACCTCGTCCAGCGCCTCGTGCAGCGCCTGGCAGGCGCCGGCGATGGTGTGCACCTCGCCGGCGTGCAGCAGCGCGGAGAGCTGATGCCGCAGGTCCAGCAGGCGGCGGACGTGACCGGCGCCGGCCCCCGTGGCCAACTGGTCGAGCCAGGCGGCGGGCGATGGCGCCGGCCTGGGCCGCGCCTTCATCTGCGCCAGCCTGGCGGGCGTCATCAGGGATGCCGTCCGGTCATGGGAGTCGTCGAACATGGCGCAATGGTAATCCCGGAGGATGAGCTGGGTCCGGGAAGACCCTAGATCGCACCCAGCCAGCAGGCGCGCTGGATGGCCGCCATCTTGTTGTCCACCCGCAGCTTGCTCATCGCATTGGCCAGGTGATAGTTGATCGTGCGCTCACTGCAATGCAGCTGCTGAGCGCTCTCGCGGGCGGTCTTGCCCTCGAAGGCAAGCTCCAGGCATTCGCGCTCGCGCGGGCTGAGCGTGGAGCGCGCCGCGACGATCGAGCGCCGCACCAGCGGCCAGATATTCAGGGCCGACCACGCCAGCAGCGCGGCCTCGGTGCGACCGGTGAGCTCGCGCGGGCTGAACATGAAACACTCGAAGGCGCGGCCGGCCGGCAGCGGAAACTCCACCCGCACGACCGTCTGGTAGCCATGCGCGAGCCACAGCATGCGCCAGCGGCTGGTGCGCTGCGGATCGGACTTGGCGATGGTCTGCCAGGCCACCAGCGGTGCATCCGAGTCGCGCCAGCGCGCCCCGAAGTCGCGGCTTTCGGCCAACGCCGATGCGGCCTCGGTCACCAGGGGCGGATGCACGGCGACCACCTGGCGGTCGTCGCTGCCCCCGAAGGGGTCGGGCCCGAGCACGGCGACCGCCTCGACGGAGAACTCGCGCAGGGCAGCCACCCAGTCGCTGAGGATGCCGTCGAGGCTGACACTGTCAAAGTTAACAGGGATCCCCATTGCGTTTCTTCGGAACTACCGCTGGGCTGTGACAATATCACCTTCGGACCACCGCCCATGAATGAGGATCTGCACCGGCCACCCTACTCCATGCCGCCGCGCGCGATATTCGAATCGCTGAACCACCGCTTGCGCCTCTGGGCATCGAGCGAACTGCTGCGGCCGCTGATGGAGCCCGTGCTCCATCCCTCGCAATGGCGCATCCGCGCCCTCGGCGTCTCGACGATGGTCGGCCATCCGCTGTTCTGGATCGCGTGGGGCGACTGGCTGCCGCAACCCTACGAGAGCCTCATGCTGCGCCTGGTGATGGCGCTGGCCGGCCTGAGCCTGCTGGTGATCCCCGGCGTCACGGCCTCGCCGCCCAGCCGCAGCGCCGCCGTGACCTTCAGCGTCCTCTTCTGGTTGACGCTGCCCTGGTTCTTCTCGTGGATGTACTTCTGCAACAGCGGCAACCCGGTCTGGCTGGCCAGCCTGGGCGCGATGTTCCTGATCTACTACCACCTCACCGACTGGCGCATTGCCACGCCCGGCGCCGCCAGTGGGCTGGTGATCGCCTGGCTGATGTTCGAGGCCTTCGGGCCGCCCACGCCCGCGATCGGCCTCGAGCATGCGCTGACCAACACGGTGGTGCTGGCCTTCTGCTGGTTCATGGCGCTCACGCTGGGCATCTCCTCCTCCAACCTGCGGCGCGAGCAGCTCAATTCGACGCTCGGCACCATGGGCATCATGGCCCACGAACTGCGCACGCCGCTGGCCACGATGCAGCTGATTGGCGAGGCGCTGCGCAACGAGGCGCCGCAGCACACCGGCGAAAGCGGCGAACGCCTGCAGCTGCTGGCGGAACGCCTCAACAGCCTGGTGCGCAACATGAACCACCAGATCGACATGCAGATCACCAACGCGCGCCTGATGCGGCTGGCCGGCAACGCCGAACGCATCGCCGCCGGCGAACTGGTGCGCTCGGCCGTCGCCGACTACCCGTACCGCAGCACGCGCGAGCGGCAGTCGGTGGTGGTGCAGGTGCACGACGACTTCCACTTCCTCGGCTCCCGCCAGCTGTTCTCGCAGGTGGTCGACAACCTCACCAAGAACGCGCTGCGCTCGCTGGCGGCCGCGTCCTCGGCCAGCCAGCCGGGCGACCTGCTGATCCAGGTCGGCAACAACGGCAATCGCGGCCGCATCGTCTTTACCGACAACGGCGTGGGCATGGACCCCGACCTGCGCAAGCGGATCTTCCAGCCCTTCTTCTCGACGGACCGTGGTACCGGTCATGGCCTGGGCCTGGCCTTCTGCCAGCGCGTCGTGCAGGGCGCGCAAGGGGCCATTCGCGTCAAGTCCGCACCGCACCGTGGAGCGGTGTTCACGATCGAGTTGCCCATCGCATAGGACAATGCACCTCGCATGACGTTTCCCCTGTTCCATCGCCCGGGTACCGTGGTCTTCCTCGACGACGACCCCGACTACCTGGAGATGCTCGCCCTGGTGCTGCCGCGGCATTGGTACCTGAAGCTGTTCGTGCGGCCCACGGAGGCCATTGCGCACCTGCTGCAGGAGCCGCCCTTCTGGGAGGCGGACGCCTGGAACCAGCAGCAGCTGATCGGCCTGTGGCGCGAAGGCAAGCCCCTGATCCCGCAGGTGCTGGCCTACTGGTCACGGTATACCGAACGGTATGCGCTGTCGCGCGTGTGCGTGGTGGATTTTTCGATGCCGGGCATGGACGGACTGCAGGTGCTGGCCGAACTCGGCGACTGGCCGGGCGCGCGCGTGCTGCTGACCGGCCAGGCCGACGAGCAGGTGGCGGTGCGCGCGTTCAACCGCGGGCTGATCGACCAGTTCATTCCCAAGCAGACGCAGGACATCTCGCGCCGCCTGATCGAAGCGGTGGAGCAGCTGCTGTTCACGTCGCATGCGCGGCATGCGCAGATCTGGCGCTCGACGCTCAATCCCGAGCAGAGCACGCTGCTGCGCGCACCGGGCGTCGACGCGTGGCTCACGAATTTCTGCGCGAAGAACTGGGTGGAGCACGTGGTGATCGGCGCTCCCTTCGGCGTGCTGGGCATGGACGCACAGGGCCGCATCGGCTGGCTGCAGCTCGAGACGCGCCAGGGCCTGCATGCACTGGCGGAACTGGCGGAGGTCGCAAACGTGGGGTCGGCCGGCGTCGAGGAGATCCGCAGCGGCGCCAAGCTGGCCGACATCGAACTGCGCCAGGCGCTGTCGTCGACGCAGCCGATTGCCTTGGTCAATGCCTTCCCGGTGGGCGAGGGCACGCTGCTGGGCGCGCTCTTCCCGGTCGAAACCCCCAGCGGCCCGGACCCGGACAACAGCTACGGCAAGTGGCTGGCCAGGCAGCCGAAACGGCACGTGCAGGATTGACATCGCTGGTGCGGAAAGGTCTTCTCTGAACGCAGAAGACGCGGAAGTTGCGCAGAAGTCGCAGAAAAGCCCAAGGATCCCTTGATGGTTTTTCTGTCTTTTTCTGCGTCTTCTGCGTCACTTCTGCGCTTTCTGCGTTCAAAGACGGTCTGTACCGCCTCCAGCCTCACTCAGCCCCCTTCGCCCGCTGACGCTTCGCGATCGGCCATTCCCACGGCTTCACCAGCGGCGCAACTTCCTGCGCCACCGCTTCGACGTGGCTCATTTCGGCGTCGGTCAACGAGGCATTGAGCGTCAGGCGCACCATCGAGCGGTTGCGGCTGGTGGCCGGGGCGCAGAAGACCGCCCCGAACAAGCCGCGGGCCTCGATCGCATCGCGCAACGCCAGCGTATCCACTTCCGGCCCCGCCTCCAGCGAGATGATCTGCTCGCTGCCGTGATGGATCGGATAGCCCAGGTCGCTCAGGGACTGCCGCATGCGCTGCGTGTGGCGGCGCAGGGAAACACGCGCCGCATCGCTTTCGCGCACCGCCTCCAGCGTGGCCGCCAGGCCCGCGATCTCGTGCGGCAGCAGGCAGGAGCTGAAGATGCTCGGATAGCTGTGGCACATCAGGTAAGGCCGCAGTTCGTCGGGCATGGTGAAGAAGCCTGCCCGCCCGGCAAAGGCCTTCGCCAGGCTCGCCGTGATGAAGTGCACCCGATGCGTGAGCCCGAGTTCGGCACACAAGCCCCGTCCCTGCGGCCCGTGCGTGCCCAGCGAGTGCGACTCGTCCACCAGGATCATGCAGCCCTGCGCCTCGGCCACTTCCACGATCTGCTCCAGCGGACACAGCGCACCGGTCGTGCTGTAGACCGAGTCGACGATCACCAGCCCGGGGCCGTGGCGACTGGCCATCTTGGCCAGGTGGTCGGGGTCGTTGTGGCGGAACGCATGCGCCGGCGCACCGGCGGCCCGCACGCCTTCCCACAGCGACATGTGCGCCAGGCTATCGAGGTACACCGGCGTCTGCGCATCGGCGATCACCTGGATCAGCCCGAGGTTCGCGGTGTAGCCGGACTGGCACAGCAGCGCGCCCTGCTTGCCCACGTACTCGGCCAGCGCCGCCTCGAAACGAGACGTGGGACTGCCATCGAGCTGGAACACGCCGGACTGCACGATGAACTCGCGGTTGTGGCGCAGCGCATCGAGCTGCGCCTGCAGGATCTCGGGGCGGCCGGTGACCGAGAGGTAATCGTTGCCGTCCAGGCGCACGGCATCGGTCCCCGGTGCGCGTCCGTGCGTGACGAACTTGCGGCCCCACTCGTTTTCCCAGCGCTCGCGGAATTGCGTTTCGATGCGCTTGCGCAGGTGGGAGGACAGGCCCGGTTCCGCGGCAGGGATGGGGGGCGAATTGGTGAATTTATTGGCAACGACGCCCATGGAGAACTCCCTGTTGTTTTCAGAAGTCTTCCATTGGAGGCAAAGACGCCCGCTTGAGCGCCAGCACCCCTGTCAACAATGACAGGGTGCTTACAGAACGTTACTCCAGCGGCTTAGCCGCGCCTGCTGCTCAGGTCAATTGCCCGTGGCATTGCTTGTATTTCTTGCCGCTGCCGCAGGGGCAGGGATCGTTGCGGCCCACGCGGGGCATGCCGCCGGCCGCGGCTGCGAAGCCCGCGGCGGTGGCTGCACCCTGCGGGCGCTGCGCCACGGCCGTGGCTTCATCGAGCACGCTCTGCACTTCGCCGCTGTCCGTCGGCGCGGTGTAGGTGACGTTGGCGATGCGCTCGGCGCGCTGCTCGAGGTCGTCGGCGGCCTGTTCGATCTGGTCGCTGGACTGCACCTTCACGGTCATCAGCACGCGCGTCACTTCGTTCTTGACGGCATCGAGCATCTGCCCGAACAGCTCGAAGGCCTCGCGCTTGTATTCCTGCTTCGGCTGCTTCTGCGCGTAGCCGCGCAGGTGGATGCCCTGGCGCAGGTAGTCGAGCGCGGCCAGGTGCTCGCGCCAGTGCGAGTCGATGGTCTGCAGCAGCACCATGCGCTCGAAGTGCGTGAAGTTGGCTTCGCCGATCATCTCCACCTTCGCGTCGAAGGCTTCGTTGGCGGCCGCGACCACCTTCTCGACGATGTCCTCGTCGGTGATGGCCGCCGACGATTCGACGATCTGCGTGAGCGGCAGGGCGATGCCCCAGTCCTCGGCCAGCGTCTTCTCCAGACCGGGCAGGTCCCATTGCTCTTCCACCGACTCCGGCGGCACGTACTGGTGCACCAGGTCCTCGAAGCAGCCTTCGCGCAGCGCCTGGATCTGGGCGCCCAGCGCCTGCGCGTCGAGGATGTCGTTGCGCTGCTGGTAGATCACCCTGCGCTGGTCGTTGGAGACGTCGTCGTACTCCAGCAACTGCTTGCGCACGTCGAAGTTGCGGCCTTCCACCTTGCGCTGCGCGCTCTCGATGGAGCGCGTGACGATGCCCGCTTCGATGGCCTCGCCATCGGGCATCTTCAGGCGCTCCATGATGGAACGCACGCGGTCGCCCGCGAAGATGCGCATCAGCGGATCGTCCAGCGACAGGTAGAAGCGCGAAGAGCCCGGGTCGCCTTGCCGGCCCGAGCGGCCGCGCAGCTGGTTGTCGATCCGGCGGCTTTCGTGCCGCTCCGTGGCGATGATGCGCAGGCCGCCGAGCGTCACCACCTGCTGGTGATCCTGCTCCCATTGCTTGCGCAGTTCGGCGATGCGGATCTGCTTGGCGGCCGGATCGATGGTCTCATCGAGCTCGATGGCCTCCACGGCTTTCTCGACGTTGCCGCCCAGCACGATGTCGGTGCCGCGGCCTGCCATGTTGGTGGCGATGGTCACCATCTTCGGCCGGCCGGCCTGCGCCACGATGTCCGCCTCGCGCGCGTGCTGCTTGGCATTGAGCACCTGGTGCGGCAGGGCCGCCTTCTCCAGCAGCTGCGCGATGATTTCCGAGTTCTCGATCGAGGTGGTGCCCACCAGCACCGGCTGGCCACGGTCGTAGCATTCGCGGATGTCGTGGATCGCCGCCTCGTACTTCTCGCGCGAGGTCTTGTAGACGCGATCGAGCTGGTCGTCGCGCTTGCTCGGGCGGTTGGGCGGGATCACCACGGTCTCGAGGCCGTAGATCTCCTGGAATTCGTACGCTTCCGTGTCGGCCGTGCCGGTCATGCCGGAGAGCTTGCCGTACAGGCGGAAGTAGTTCTGGAAGGTGATCGAGGCCAGCGTCTGGTTTTCCGGCTGGATCTGCACGCCTTCCTTGGCTTCCACGGCCTGGTGCAGGCCCTCGCTCCAGCGGCGGCCCTGCATCAGGCGGCCGGTGAATTCGTCGACGATGACGATCTCGTTGTCCTGCACCACGTAGTGCTGGTCGCGGTGGTACAGGTGGTTGGCCCGCAGCGCCGCGTTCAGGTGGTGCATCAGCTGGATGTTGGCCGGGTCGTACAGCGTCGCGCCTTCGGGGATCAGCCCCAGGTTGGCGAGGATGCGCTCGGCGTTCTCGTGGCCACCCTCGGTGAGGAAGACCTGGCGCGTCTTCTCGTCCACCGTGAAGTCGCCCGGCTTGGTGACGCCCTCGCCGGTGCGCGGATCGGCCTCGCCTTCCTGCTTGGTGAGCAGGGGCACGACCTTGTTGATCTGCAGGTACAGGTCGGTGTGGTCTTCCGCCTGGCCGCTGATGATCAGCGGCGTGCGCGCCTCGTCGATCAGGATCGAGTCGACCTCGTCGACGATGGCGTAGTTCAGGCTGCGCTGCACGCGGTCGCCGGTCTCGTACACCATGTTGTCGCGCAGGTAGTCGAAGCCGTATTCGTTGTTGGTGCCGTACGTGATGTCGGAACCGTAGGCCTGCTGCTTCTGCTCGCGCGGCATCTGCGGCAGGTTCACGCCCACCGACAGCCCCAGGAAGTTGTACAGCCTGGCCATCCACATCGCGTCGCGATTGGCCAGGTAGTCGTTGACCGTGACCACGTGCACGCCCTTGCCCGAGAGCGAATTCAGGTACACCGGCAGCGTCGCCGTCAGGGTCTTGCCCTCGCCCGTGCCCATCTCGGCGATCTTGCCCTGGTGCAGCGCGATGCCGCCCATCATCTGCACGTCGAAGTGGCGCATCTTCATGACGCGCTTGGAGCCCTCGCGCACGACGGCAAACGCTTCGGGCAGCAGGTCGTCCAGCGTCTCGCCCTTGGCCAGGCGCTCGCGGAACTCCTCGGTCTTGGCGCGCAGCTGTTCGTCGGAGAGCGGTTCCAGCTTCGGCTCGAAAGCGTTGATCTGCTCCACGGTCCGCCGGTACTGCTTGAGCAGCCGGTCGTTGCGGGAGCCGAAGATTTTGGTCAGGAAGTTGTTGGCCATGGGCGCGGGTGTCTTCGCGGCCGGCCCGAAGGCAAACCGGACAGCGCAGTCCTTTTGTTGTTCAGCAGGATCAGGTGGAGCCGCCAGGCGCCTTCCGCAAGGCCCGACCCACGACGGCCAAAACCTGCGATTTTAACTGTGCAGCCGCCGGCGGTGACAGCCCCCATCCGGAGGCCCGACCCTCAGTGCGGGCGGGCGGCTGCCGGCGCGGCCTGCGCCACCACGGGCGCGCTGCCCTGCGCCGCCTCCAGGAACCGGCGCGGATCCTGCTGCACGCCCTGCACCAGCACCTCGAAATGCAGGTGCGGGCCGGTGGAGCGGCCGGTGGTGCCGACCAGCGCCAGGGCCTGGCCGCGCCTGACCAGGTCGCCCTGCTTCACCAGCAGGCGCGAGGCATGGGCGTAGCGGGTGACCAGGTTGTTGCCATGATCGACTTCGACCATGTTGCCGTAGTCGGGATGGCTCTGCGCGGTGACCACCACGCCCCCGGCAGCCGCCTGGATGGTCGTGCCGACCTGCGCCTGGAAGTCCAGGCCGGTGTGCAGGGCCTGGCGGCCGGTGAAGGGATCGATGCGCCAGCCGAACGGCGAGCCGATGTGCGCGGAGGGAATCGGCGCTTGGGTCGGGATCATCATCTTCTTCAGGCGCGCGTCGATCAGGCGGGACTCCATCAGCGTGAGCAGGTCGGTGCGCTCGCCGGTGATCTGGTCGAGATCGCTGACCGTCGCCTGCAATTCCTGCAGCGACAGCGGCCGCGCCTGTACCAGGACGCCGCCGCGGCCGTCGCCGGTCTTCAGGTCATTGGTGTTGACGCCGGCCAGGCCGCCCACCCGCTCGCCCAGCGCATCGAGCTGCAGCATGCGGGCCTGCATGGCGCCCAGCTTGCGGGCCATGGCGTCGATGTTCTCGCGCATGAAGCGATCGCGCTGCTCGAATTCGTCGTGCACCACCAGGCGCACCAGGCTGCCGATCACCGGCCAGCCCTCGCGCGCGCCCTTGAGGAACACCCAGTGATAGAGGCCCGCGGCCATCGCCATCAGCAGCAGCGACAGGGTCATCATGGCCAGCAGCATGCGGGTGCCACTGAGATGAATCGCGCGGGTCCTGGCCAGCCCGGCATCCGTGATAATGAATTGCATCGTTCTCCCCTCGTCCTTCTTTTGTCCCTGACCCGTCGCCACCACGCGGTGCCCCTGCACCAAGCCGCGGAGGAATCGCCGACGCTGGCCCGGCTGACTCAGCTGGCCCGCGAATCCGGCGAACGCCTGAAGGCGATCGAGTCGTCCATCCCCCTGGCGCTGCGTTCGTCCATCCGCCCGGGTCCCATCGAGGGGACCTCCTGGTGCCTGTTGGTAAACAGCAGCGCCGCGGCCGCAAAGCTCAGGCAGCTGTTGCCGGTGCTGCTCCAGAAGCTCAACAGTCGCGGTTATGAGGTTACCGCGATCCGCTTGAAGCTTGGAAGCCTCCAGAAGTAAGCGCAGCGGCCGCTGATCCCGCTGCGGGCGCCGGTTGTCCTGATAGCGCCCGGCAAGCGCCGCAATGCACGGTCCGCCCCCGGGGCAATCCCCCCGAAGCCGGGGAATACGGCCCGTTTCCCCCGCTTCATCCCCCGAACGTCCGTCCGCCGTCTCGACCTTCG
The DNA here is from genome assembly GCF_028291745.1 of Ramlibacter sp. Taxonomy (GTDB): domain Bacteria; phylum Pseudomonadota; class Gammaproteobacteria; order Burkholderiales; family Burkholderiaceae_C; genus Ramlibacter. Next base: position 78,951 of record NZ_JAQGNQ010000101.1, read on the forward strand.
TTCCCTCTGGGGCGGCACCTTCGTTCGCCGTCTGTCCAGCAATTGTTAGCAGGTGGCACACGACGTGCAACTTAGGTGTGCGTTTGTTTTTTTCTGGAGGGGACCATGCGCTACGTGGGTGTTTCTTCGAAGTGGCTTTCCACAGGGCGATGGGCCGTCGCCGTGTCGCTGACAGCGACGCTCTGGATCGGGGCGGCGCAGCACGCTCGCGCGCAGGCCGATCCGTTCATCGCTCCGGCGATTCCTGCGGTGCCGCTCGTGCCCGCGCAGTTCGACATCACCGGTTTCATCCAGGAGGCCACGCTCGACACCGGCGGCGCGATCTGCAAGGCGACGGATCCGCGGCTGGCCGGTGGCACGGTCACCGTCAACAGCCACCGGATCGTCATTCCCTGCAACACGATCCTGCAGATGCCGGCCTTCACGCTGACCTGGGCGGACCTGTTCCGCACGGCCGGCAACCCGCTGGTGCCCACCGACATCGTGCCGCCCGGGCAGACCGGCCTGGCCCTGAACGACCGCATCGGCGCGGTCCCCGGTGCCACGGTGCCGGCGACGCAGCCAGGCCTGCTGACGGCGCCCACGCCCGGCACCCCGTACAGCGGCTCGCTGCCCTCGTACGAAATCCACGTGGTGGGCAACGTGGTGAACCAGCAATACATCGCCGGCCTGGTCTTCATCTCGCAGCATGCGCTCAATGCCGGCCAGGGCAGGATCAGCTGCATCGATTATTCGACCGGTGAAATGCAGGTGGGCGGCATGCCGGTGGATCCGACGGTCGCGCCCTTCGGCTGCCCGAGCCCGACGCCCGCGGGCGTCACGCGCGTGCGCATCAACGACACCCTCGGGCGCTACGGCCTGGCGCACGCCGGACCGGGCGGCTGCAGCGGCCGCACCAACTGCGTCGAGGAGGTGGGCTTCGATCCGCGCTTCACGCCGGACACCGACAACCCGACGATCCACGCCGCCACCGGCTACCCGATGTGCGTTCCCCGGGTGAACCCCTTCAGCGCCGGGGCGGTGGATCCGGAATGTCCGCAATCGAACCGGCCCCTGGCGCACAACTGCCGGGACTTCTCGGAGTTCGGTTATGGCCCCTTTGCGAATCCGGCCGTGGGTTACTGCACCAGCTACCTCATGGATCCGCCTGACGCAACCGCGCCCGCCGGCGTCACCTGCCCCGGTCCGGACCCGACCTGCCCGAGGGACCCGATGAAGCAGGTGCCCCTGGAGATCGGCGACAACATCATCTTCAACGGCACGCTCAAGAGCGACGCCAACGGGGTCTACCTGTCGGCGCACACGATCGCGGCGAATGTCGGGATCTATACCTACCCCACCACCTGGCCCTCGTACACCTTCGTCGAGGAGGTGCTCGCCGGCACCGACGCGCGTCCGGTCGCCGGCGTATCGCAGGAGGCTACCGGCCGCGTCAAGTTCGTCGGCTTCGCGACCGACGCTTTCAGCTACGTGGACCTGTTCGCGCTGGACCAGGATCCCGTGACCGGCGCGGTGACCGAGCGTCTGCTCGGCACCCAGAGCCCGATCGCGACGCCGCTGATCGGACGCTTCCGGACCCCCGCCAACAACAACGGCGCCTTCCTGCCGCCCACGCGCAACTACCGCGCCGTGAGCCGCTCGATGTGCAACTTGACCTCCGGTGGCGGCTCACCCTGCACGCCGGAAAACCGAACCACCGTGCGGGCGGGCAACGGCCTGCAGGCCGGCCAGTACCTGTTGCCGAACTTCCAGTTCATCTTCGCGGAGAACCTGCAGCTGGGCGAGGCGCTGGTATCCAACAACCTGCAGGACTTGCCCTTCCTGTTCTGCGGCTCCGGCCCGGTGGATGGCCCGGGCACCGGCTCGCCCGTCGCCGGCCAGCTCGATCCCACCCCCTGGGCGCCGCCGATGGACGACCCGATCTTCCGCAGCTCGCTGTGCCCCACGGCGCGCGCGGTGAGCACCCGCGTGTTCCCGCCCGTGGTCGGCACGCCCGACGTGCTGACGGTCACCACCTCCACCTGGGACAACCGCCAGAACAAGGGCAAGATCAACCTGATCGTGACTTCTTCGGCCGACCCGGCGCCCGCCGGCATGTTCGTGCAGGCGACGCTGGTCAACACCAACCTGTCTCCTGGCGTGCCGGGCAGCACCAGCAATCCCATCGTCGCGAGCATGGTGCTCGGCGGGGCCACGCCGATCGCACCGGCCGTGTGTCCCACGTCGTCGCCGTGCTGGCAACTGCTCGCGCCCGGGTTCATCGTCGATCCGACGGGCAATGGCAGCGGCCAACCCAGCCTGGTTCCGCCCAACGAGATCTTCATCCGATCGAGCCTGGGTGGCACGACTTCGACCGCCGCCATCCTGGCGCTGCCTTGCGCGCCGACCAAGCGTGTCACCTGCCAGTAAGAAGGAGACACCGCCATGGCACACCAACAAGGCGCCGGCTCCGCAGCCGGCCCACGGGACCCTGCGCGCAGTGCGCGGCTGCGCCCCTGGCAACGCGCGCTCGCCCTCTTCCTCGCAATGTTGATCGGCACCGCGCCGGTCGCCGCGCGCGGACCGGGACGGGCGGGCATCGACGCACTCGTGGAGAATCCGGATCCCGATCCGATCCTCACGGTGCCGGCGAACCTGGCACCGGCCTTCGATCCCACGCAGGCCTTGCCGGGCGCTCCCACGGTGCCCGGTCTCACGGTGGACGCCAAGGGCGACCAGCCGTTCACCGTCTCGCTCGACGCGATCCTCGGCGCGCCCACCGGCATGGTCATCGGCAAGCCCATCGTCTCGGACTCGGGCGAGTGGACGGTGCAGCTGCAAGGCGTGGCGTCCAATGCCACCGTCAATGGCCAGCCCGCGACGCCCGCGGTGAAGGTGGCGATCGGCACCGTCGATCTCGTGCCGCCGCTGGTCTCGCTCAAGTCGGTGCCGGTGCCGCCCTCGGAAGGCATCGAGACCTTCGTGCGTGACAAGGGCAAGGCCATCGCCCTGGGCAAGGCCCTGTTCTGGGACGCCCGGGCCGGCAGCGACGGCCAGGCGTGCGCCAGTTGCCACTTCGCCGCCGGCGCGGACAGTCGCTTGCGCAACGGGTTCAACCCGGGCCAGCGCGGCAACGACAACGCGTTCAACAAGGCCTTCACCGGCGGCACCGGACCCAACTACACGGTCAAGCCGGAGGACTTCCCGACCCATCGCCTGCAGAATGCGTTCGACCGCAACTCGCTGGTCACCTTCGACAGCAACGACGTGGTCGGGTCACCGGGCACGTTCTCCGGCCCGTTCGGCTCGCTCACGCCCACCGGCGACGAGATCTGCGCGAACCGGCCGATCGACGAGTTCAGCGTCCATGGCGCGCTGACCCGCCGGGTGGAGCCGCGCAACACGCCCACCGTGATCAACGCCGCGTACAACTACCGCAACTTCTGGGACGGGCGCGCCAACAACTCGTTCAATGGGGTCAACCCGTTTGGCGATCGCGATCCGGGCGCCAAGGTGCTGCAGTCGCTGGGCGATGGCACGGCGGGCTGGGTCGCGATCCATCTGCCCAATGCGAGCCTCGCGTCGCAAGCGGTCGGACCGGCGCTCAGCGACTTCGAGATGTCGTGCGGCAGCAAGACCTTCCTGCAACTCGGACGCAAGATGGTGCCCATGCGGGCGCTGGCGGGGCAGAAGGTCAGCGTCGACGACTCGGTGCTGGGCCCGCTGCGGCACGCGTCCGGCGCCGGGCTGACGGGCAGCTATGCCGACATGATCAAGGTGGCCTTCCAGCCCCAATGGTGGAACGCGGCGGGCACGTACGCCGGCTTCACGCAGATGGAGACGAACTTCTCGCTGTACTGGGGCCTGGCGATCATGCTGTACGAGTCCACCCTGGTCTCGGACGAGGCGCCGATCGACAGGTTCATCGGCTGGTCCGGCAGTCCGCCGAATGCGAATGCGCTCTCCGCCCAGGAGATCCGCGGGCTCGCGCTGTTCCGCGGCAGCAAGGCGAATTGCGCGTCATGCCACCGGGGGGCCGAATTCACCTCCGCTGCCAGCCGCTTGCAGCCGGTGCGGGGCGAGACCAACCTGCTGGAGCAGATGTTCACGGGCGCTGGCAGGCTGGGCCTGTACGACTCGGGCTTCTACAACATCGGCGTGCGGCCGGCCGCGGAGGACGTGGGTGTGGGCGGCTCCGACCCGTTCGGCAATCCGCTGTCCTTCTCGCGGGAGTGGCTCGGCCGGCTGCGCGGCAAGCCGACGCCGGACACTTTCACGGTCGATGCCTGCCTGTTCTCGATCCTCAGCGATGGCCACCAATGCCGGACGACGCCAGACCCGGCGAAGGCCAGCGTCGCGGTCGACGGGGCCCTCAAGACGCCGTCCTTGCGCAACGTGGCGCTCACGCAGCCGTACTTCCACAACGGCAGCCGCTTCACGCTGGAGCAGGTGGTGGAGTTCTACAACCGCGGCGGCGACCGGCGCGGACCGGACAGCAACGACACGACGGGCCTGCCTGCCAGCGTCGCTCCCGATGGCGGTCTGTCGAACGTGCACCCGGCGATCCATCCGCTCGGCCTGAGCGACGCGGAAAAGGCGGACCTCGTCGCGTTCCTGCGCGGCGCGCTGACGGACCGGCGGGTCGCCTGCCAGAAGGCGCCGTTCGACCATCCCGGCCTGCGCGTCACCAACGGACACCTCGGCGACAGCACCTTGATGCTCACCCGCAAGGGCGACACCAAGGGCATCGACGTGTTCGTGGATCTGCCCGACGTCGGCGCCGGCGGCCTGGGCGCGGGGTCTTGCATGGTCAGTGACGTGGGCACCTCGTTCGAGCCGGCCGGCACGATCCAGGTGGTAAAGATCCCGCAGGGGGTGAACCAGCTCCCGCACGGCGAGACCAGCCTGCCGGCGGCGTTGGTCGACTGGCCTTCGGCGTTCGTGTGGCCGGCGGAAATCCCGCTGCCCCCGGGCTTCACGCCGCCGAGTCTCCTGCCGCCCGGGTTGGCCAAGAAGGCCGGGGCCTTGCCGCCCGGCCTGGCGAAGCAGTCCCCGGACTTGCCGCCCGGACTCGCCTCGACGACCAGCGTCCAGCTTCCTGGCGGGCTGCTCCCGTAAGGTGCAGCGACATGACGATGCGACCACGCCCCGCGGGGCGTGGCTCCCTCACTCTTGAAGCATTGGAGCAACCATGAAAAGACATGCAATCGCGCTCTTGCTCGCGATCCTGAGCGGCACGGCCATGGCCGACTGGCAGCAGGTATCGGACGACACCGAAGCCGTCGCCTACCTGGACCCGGCGACGCTGGTGCGCACGGGGGACCTGGTCACCGTCTCCGAGTTGAACGATTTCAAGCGGGTCGCGACCACCGTGAGTGACTCGCTGTTCCGTTCGTCCATGACCCAGCGGGCGTACGACTGCGCAGGCGCCCGCACCCGCATCATCACGCTGCAGCCTTTCGAAGGGCAGATGGGTGCGGGCCGCGCGCTCGACATCATGACCGTCGATGGCGAATGGCAGGACATCGCCGCCGGCTCCGCCCGTGCCGATGCCTACAACCTGGCGTGCCGGTAAGCCCCGGGTTCAGGAGCCGGAGCTCGCCGAGGTCTTCTTCTTGTAGTCGCCTATGCTGCGCTTCAGGTCGCGGTACTGCTCGCAGGGGAAGAAGCACAGCTGGTCGAGGACCTTGAGCTCTTCCTCGGCGCGGGGCAGGTCGCCCTTCTGCAGGTAGGCCTCGCCCAGGTACTCGTGCACCCCGCGGTGCTTGGGATCGATCTTCAGCGCCTTGCCATAGGCGTCGAGTGCCACGTCGATGCGGCCGGTGAGCCGATACGCGTGGCCCAGCTCGTTCCAGGCGTTGGCGTCTTCCGGCTTGCGCTTGATGTACGAGCCCATTCGGTCGACCACCAGTTGCCAGTCCTTGTGCGCCACCGCGTCCATCGCGGCCACGTATTCCGGGTCCTGGTTCTTCAAGGTCGACGGTTCGTCGCCGCCGCCTCCCGCGGCCGATGCGCCCAGCGGCCAGGCCAGGACGGCGCTGCAGACGAATGCGATCAGGGAATGCTTCATGGCTGCTCCTCGTTGGAGTGACGGACCGGCGCTGGCGGAGCAGCGCCGGGACCAGCGTACTCCCTGTGGCCCTTGGTTTGCAGGCACCAAAGTGCCGGGTGCCATGGCAACCACTGTCCGGACCGAGCACCATCCTTGCTAGGATGGCCCGTCCCTATGACGAGGAGTCCCCTTGATGGCGTTTTCCCCCTTCCGCATCGTTGCCGCCGGCGGCCTGCTGCTCTCTTTCGGTGCACTCGCGCAGGTGCCGGCCACGCTCGACAAGGTCAAGAGCCAGGGCACGATCACCGTGGCCCACCGAGAGTCGTCGATCCCCTTCTCGTACCTGGGTGCGGAGGGACAGCCGGTCGGCTTCGGATGGGAGATCTGCCAGCGCATCGTCGAGAACGTGAAGAAGGCGACCGGCCGCTCGGACCTGAAGGTCGCCACCGTGCCCGTCACCTCGCAGAACCGCATCCCGCTGGTGCAGAACGGCACGGTCGACATCGAGTGCGGCTCCACGACCAACAATTCGGACCGCGCCAAGCAGGTTGCGTTCGCGATCAATTACTTCTACACCGGCACGCGCTTCCTGGTGAAGTCCGACTCCGGCATCAAGTCGCTGACCGACCTGAAGGGCAAGCGCGTGGTGACGACCGCGGGCACCACCAACTTCCAGGTGCTGCGCGCCGCCAACCAGCGCCAGGAACTCGGCTTCGAACTCTCCACCGCCAAGGACCACTCCGAGTCCGCGCTGCTGGTCGAAGGCGGCCGCGCCGATGCCTTCGGCATGGACGACATCCTGCTGTACGGGCTGCGCGCCGCCGCCGCCAACCCTGCTTCGCTGGCGGTGGTGGGCGAGCCGCTGCAAGTGGAACCGTACGCCATCATGTTCCGCAAGGACGACCCGGGCTTCAAGAAGGTGGTGGACGACACCATCGTGGGCCTGATGAAGAGCGGCGAATTCGAGCAGCTCTATCGCAAGTGGTTCCAGTCGCCGATCCCGCCCAAGGGGGTCAACCTGAACGCGCCCATGAGCAAGGAGCTGCAGGAGAACATCAAGGCGATGTCGGACAAGCCAGCACTTTGAGGCGCTGTCATTGCGGGCCTGAACCGCAATCCATGCGGCGCTCGTGCAGGCGCCGTCGTGGATCCCGGGTCAAGCCCGGGATGACATCCCGTTCACAGTCACCCCGCCAGCACCGCCACCCCATCGGCCGCCCGCACGCCCTGACCCGCCGGCAGCACGAACAGCGGATTGATCTCGGCCTCCAGCAGGCGATCGCCAAGTTGCGCCGCCATGCGCGAGAAGGCGACGATCGCGCTCACGAGCGCCTCCACATCCGCCTTCGCCCGGCCGCGGAAGCCATCCAGCAGCGGCCAGGTCTTGAGTTCCTGCGCCATCGAAAGCGCGTCGGCGCGGCTCAATCCGCCTTGCGGCGGCAGCAGGCGCATCGTGGTGTCCTGGAACAGTTCCGCCGTGACACCGCCCATGCCGAGGAGGATGGCCGTGCCCAAGGCATCGCGATGCATGCCGAGGATCAGTTCCGTGCCGCCGGCCACCATCTCCTGCACGAGGAAGCGCTCGGGTCGCACGTGCGCCTTCGCCGCCACCGCGTCCGCCATCGCTGACAGACGCAAGCCGACTTCTTCCGCGGCGAGGTTCACCGCGACCCCGCCGACATCGCTCTTGTGCGTGATCTCGCGCGAGAGGATCTTCAGCACCACGCGGCCGCCCAGCTCGCGCGCCGCGCGCTGCGCTTCATCGGCCGTCTGCACGATGCGCTCGCGCGCGCAGGGCACGCCGAAGCGCGCGAACAGTTGCTTGGCCTGGGCTTCGTCGAGCGAGCCGCAGGGGAGGTCGTCCACCGCGACGCTCGCCACGACGGCCGCGTCCTGCTCCTGCGGCTGCCAGCGGCTGGCGTGCAGCATCCCCGCCAGCGCCGCGGTGCAGCTCTCGGCCGCGGCAAACGCCGGCACACCCCGCTCGGTGAGCAGCGCGGTCGCTTCGGGCGCATGGGGGCTCACGTAGGCCACCACCGGCTTGTCCGACAGGGGCAGGCACTGCCGGATCGCATCGGCCATCAACTCCGGCTGCGCCACGCCCGAAGAGCCGACGATGATCGCGAGCGCGTCGTAGGTGGGACTGGCCAGCAGCACCTCGATCGCGCCGCGCAGCAGTTGCGGCTGCAGGCCCGCGAGCGTCACGTCGATGGGGTTGCGATCGAGCGCCGCGTGATCGCCCGTCTGCAAGGCGCGCAGGGCTGCCGCCGTTGCGGGATCGGGCGGGGGCGTGGCGAAGCCGCTCACGCCGAGGCTGTCGGACACCAGCGTCCCGGCACCGCCGGTGGAAGTCAGCACGGCAACGCGATTGCCGCGCAGCTTGCGTCCACCCACGAGCGCCGCGGGGATGTCCAGCAGATCGCCAAAACTCTGCGCCCGGATCACGCCGGTCTGGCGAAACAGCGCGTCGTACATGCGATCGGCGCCCGCCATGGCACCGGTGTGCGAGACGGCGGCCTGGGCCCCCGCTTCCGAGCGACCGATCTTGAAGGCAACGATGGGCTTGCCGGCGCGCGCGGCTTTCAGCGCGGCGGCCCGGAACTTGTCCGGATGCCGGATCGCTTCGACATACAGCGCGATCACACGCGTCGCCTCGTCGTCGGCCAGGGCGGAGACAAAGTCCGACAGCTCGAGATCGACCTCGTTGCTGGTCGAGATCAGCTTGGACAAGCCGATGCCGCGTGCAGCAGCGCGCGACAGCAGCGAGCCCAGGATGCCCCCGCTTTGCGACACCACGCCGATGCCGCCCACCGGGAAGCGATTCATCTCCAGGGCGCCGCTGGCGGACAGCACGATGTGGTCCGTGAGGTTCACCAGGCCGATCGTGTTGGGCCCGAGGATGCGCATGGCACCGGCGGCTTCCTTGAGCTGCGCCTGCCGGCGCGCGCCCTCTTCGCCGGTCTCGCTGTAGCCGCTGGCCAGCACGATGGCGGCGGCCGCGCCCCGCGCAGCGAGCTCGCGCACGGCCAGGTGCGCCCGCTCGGCCCCGAGCAGCACGATGCCGACGTCGGGCACCGCAGGCAGCGAGGCGAGATCGGGATAGCAGGCCAGGCCGGCGATGCGATCCAGCTTGGGATTGACCGGATAGATCGCGCCCGCGAAGGCGTGCTTCAACAGGTAGGCCACCGGCCGGCCGGCGGTCTTTGCCGGGTCGCCGGAAGCGCCGATGACGGCCACGCTGCGCGGCTTCAGGAGACGGGAGATCGCGTCCATGGCGTTCACCGGCTGGCCGAGGCCTTGGCGAGGAACGCCATGACGGACTCGCGATGTTCCGTGCTCGTGTAGCAGATGCCCTGCGCCTGGCTGCCCTGCGCGAACACCTGCTGCGCCGACAGTTCGAAGGTCTGGTCCAGGATCGCTTTGCCGAGGGCAAGCGCCGTCGCCGAGCCCTTGCTCAATTCGGCAGCCCAGGCCTGCGCATCGCGCACCAGCGTGTCCGCGCCGCTCCTGCGGTCGACGATACCGAGAGCCAGCGCCTCGTCGATGTCCACCTTGCGTCCGGTGAAGATCAGTTCCTTGGCCTTGGGCAGGCCGATGCGGCGCGGCAGAAAGTACATGCCGCCGCCATCGGGAATGATGCCGCGGTGGATGTACGACCAGGTGAAGCTGGCCCATTCGCTGGCAATGATGAAGTCGCAGGCGAGCGCCGTGTCCGCGCCCAGCCCGGACGCCGCACCGTTGACGGCGGCGATCACCGGCTTGGGCATGGTGTGCAGCAAGGCCTGGGTGTGATGCACGCGCTGCTGGCGGTGCCAGCCGTTGAACGCGACTTCGCCGGCCGGGGCATTCAGCCGGCGCTCCATGCCCGCGATGTCGCCGCCGGCGCAGAAGCCCTTGCCGGCGCCCGTGAGCACCAGGGCCCGGATGGCCTGGTCGCCCGCGACGCGTTCCAGCGCTGCGATGAATTGCGTACGCATGTCGTCGCTCATCGCATTGCGCTTGTCGGGGCGGTTCAAGGTGAGCGTGGCGATGCCTGCCTCCACCTGCAACTGGATCAGCGAGTCGTTCATGGTGTGCTCCTTGCGCGTGCGCTCATTCGGCCTTGACGTTGTTTTCCTTGACCACCTTGCGCCAGCGAACTTCTTCGCCGCGCACGTAGGCATCCAGTTCCTGGGGCGAGCCGGCGCTCACCGCCAGGCCTTCCTGTTCGATCTTCTGGCGGAACTCGGGCGACTGCGCCGCCTTCTTCGCCGCCGCATTCAGCCTGGCGACGATGTCCGGCGGCGTGCCCGCGGGTGCGTACAGGCCGTACCAGCTTTCCACCGCGTAGCCCGGCACGCTCTCGGCCACCGGCGGCACGCCCTTGAATGCCGCGGACGGCTGCGGCGACGTCACCGCCAGCGCGCGCAGGCGGCCGCTTTCGACCAGCGCCGACACCGCGGAAGCGGTCGCGAACATCATGTCCACCTGGCCGCCCAGCACGTCGGTGAGGGCCGGGCCCGCGCCCTTGTAGGGGACATGGACCATCTTGACCTTGGCCAGGTTGTCGAACATCTCGCCCGCGAGATGGGCCGAGGTGCCATTGCCCTGCGACGCGTAGGTCAGCTTGTCGGGCCTGGCGCGGGCCGCCTCGAGGATGTCCTTGACGCTCTTGAACGGGCTGTCCGCGCGCACCACCAGCACGTTGGGGCCGCGGCCGATCAGCATCACCGGCGCGAAGGCTTTCCCGGTGGCATAGGGCAGCTTGGGCATGAGGCTGGGATTGACCGCATGGGCGAACGACGCGACCACCAGGGTGTAGCCGTCGGCCGGGCTCTTGGCCACCGCATCGGTGCCGATGATCGTGCCGGCGCCCGGCTTGTTATCGACGATCACCGGCTGGCCGAGCGCCTGCGACATGCCGATGCCGAGAGTGCGCGCGATCAGGTCGGTGCCGCCACCGGGCGCGAAGGGCACGACCAGGCGCACCGGATGCTCCGGGTACGCGGCCACGGCGGCGCCGGCAGCAAAGGCCGCAAGCGCGAAGGCGCCGGCAAGGCGGCGCGCAAGGGAAGGAATGCGAAAGCTCATGGGATTTGTCTCCTGCCTCGGAACGGGCTGGTGTTGCGATGGGCGGGGCATGCGCCACGCCGCAGCCCGAGATTAGGCCCGGCGCGGCGAACCCGCATCGGGTGAATTCCAAGCAGTGGAATCGCCGCTCTACACTGCGCCCATGAAAGCCACTGCGGACGGCGCGGCTGCGCGCAATCATGGCGCGACCGTGGCCGAGCCCAAGCCGGGCCGTTCACCCGTGAATCGATCGCTGGAGCGCGGCATCGAGTTGCTGCGGGCCTTCCGGCCCGGCACTGCGCTGCTCGGGAACGCGGAGCTGGCCGAGCGCACTGGCCTCTCGCGCGCCACCGTGAGCCGGCTCACCCAGACGCTGGTCGGCGCCGGCATGCTGCAGGTCGACGCGAAGTCGCGCGCCTGCCGCCTCGCGCCAGGTGTGCTGAGCCTGGCGCACGCGATGCGCTCAGGGTGTGCGGAGCTGGCACTGGCCGCGCCCATCATGCGGCAGGTGGCGGAGACCAGCCGCGTCAACGTGGGCCTGGCGGCGCCCGACCGCGACGAGATGGTGTACCTGGAGTCGATCCGCTACAACCGCCGCGCCGCGCTGCGCAAGGTGGTCTCGGGGCAGCGCGTGCCGATCGAACTGACCTCGCTCGGGCGGGCCTACCTGTACGGCGCGCCGGAAGCGCGAAGAAAGGCCTTGCTGGCGCTGTTCAAGCGGCGGCGCGGCGCGCAATGGCCGGCGCTGTCGGCGCAGATCCGGCAGGCGATGGAGCAGATGCAGGCGGAGGGTTACTGCGTCGCGTCGTGGCAGCCGGAGGTCGTTGCGCTGGCAACGAACCTGCGGGGCAGCAGCATGCCGCTGGTGGTGAACGTGAGCGTCTCGACCGGCGAGCCGCTCGATCAGGTGGTGGGCGAGCTGGCGCCGGTGCTGCTGGCGATGGCGCGGCGGATCGAGGTGGAGTTGCGAAGGACAGGTGGGGATTGAAGGGGTGGCCGGCTCCATTGCGTGCGGCGAAACGGTGGCGTGCCTGCGGCAACCCATCCCACGAACGTCGCCGTTGTAGGCTGGGCTGCCGAAGGCACCCCAGCATTGCGCGCGCGATCGCTGGGGTGCCTTCGGCAGCCCAGCCTACGGAGTCACGTCAAGCCGCGACCGCCTCCTGCTCCATGCGATTGCGCTCCAGCCGCGCATCGACCAGCCGCACCGTCTCGCGCAGCGTGGGATGCGCCAGGCCGAACTGTGCCGCCAGGCAGTGCACCAGGCTGTCGACGC
>NZ_JAQGNQ010000016.1 GCF_028291745.1 Ramlibacter sp.
GCCTCGGCCTGGCGGATGAACCCGATGATCTGCTCCTCGCTGAACCTGCTCTTCTTCATGCCCGTCATTCTCCTGGTTGACGGACTTCGCTAACTTCAGGCTGGTACGGCAGGAGGGGAGCAGGTCATTACCACGGCTTGCGCTTCAGCGGCGATGGGCATTGCCGCGGTACACCGGAGAAGTTGAGACTTGGAGAGGTTGACTGCTTCACGATCTCATGTTTTCCAGTCGTCTCTCAAGATGGGCTGGTCTGGACATGCTTGATACCTGGAAGCGATGAGAAGGTTCCGAAACTTCTCGGTCTCTCAGAGGATCGGGGGACGGGCGACGAAAAGCTGCCGCTAGCAGTTGGGGCTCGGGCGCGCTTCGATCGCAAGCCCCCAGGCAAAGTGGCCTCCGCAGCGAGCTACTGCGATCCGCTTGAAAGCCTCGCACTCGAAGAGTGTCGCAGGCTGCTCCAAACGATGGGCCTGCAGGCGCATGTGGACCTTAGATGACTTGCATGGCTGGGCGGATACCAAGGCGCGTTCGGTGAGTCGATGGAACCGGCCCATGAAGCACGGACCCGGTCTCTCTAGGATTCAAAGATGAAGCTTTCAAGGCGAGCTCAGACCACCTCTCCCTTCTTTGCGATGGACTTTGGAGAGCGTGCAGCTGCGCTCCAGGCGCAAGGGATCGATGTTGTCAAGCTTAGTATTGGAGAGCCTGACTTCGGACCACCTCCTGCCGTGCTCAGCGCAGCGCACGCCGCGATCGAAGCTGGTGATTTAAGGTATACGCCAGCGCTAGGTTTGCCCGAGCTGCGTAGTGCCATTGCAAACTTTACGCGACGACCCACAAGGTGGATATCTCGCCGAGTCGGGTCGTCGTCACAGCCGGGGCGTCGGCAGCGCTGCTTCTGGTCACGGCTGCTCTCGTCGACCCGGGTGATGAGGTGATAGTGGGCGACCCCTCCTACCCGTGCAATCGGCAACTTCTAAGCAGTTTTGGTGCAACAGTCAAATTGGTCCCTACCGGTCCCTCGAGTCGCTTCCAGCTCGATCTGAGCGGCGTTCAGAAGAACTGGTCCGACCGGACGCGGGGGATGATGATCGCGAGCCCATCCAATCCTACCGGTACTTCAGTGCCAGCCCACGAGCTGAGCGTACTTTGTGACTGGGTGCGGAGCCTTGGCGCATGGCGAGTCGTCGACGAGATTTATCTGAACCTCGGCGACCCTGACCAACAGGGCCGCGCCCCGCAGACCGTACTATCGTTCGACCGCGATGCCGTCGTGATCAACAGCTTTTCGAAGTACTTCGGAATGACGGGTTGGCGACTTGGGTGGTGCGTGGTGCCTCCGGGGATGGTGTCGGCAATAGAGCGCCTTGCGCAGAACTACTACATCTGTGCTTCGACGGTGGCGCAACGGGCTGCACTCGCATGCTTCTCCGTAGCGTCCCTCGAGGCTTGCGAGGCTCGTCGGATCGAGTTTGGTCGACGCCGGCGGCTTGTTCTTGATGGCTTAGCGGAGCTCGGTATTCCAGTTCCGGTGCCGCCCGACGGCGCTTTCTATGTCTATCTGGACGTAAGCGGCACCGGGCTAACGTCTTGGCAGTTTTGTGAGCGGGCCCTGGTGGAGGCTCACGTTGCACTGACGCCGGGAAAGGATTTTGGCAATTTTGGCGCGGACACTTATGTGCGACTGTCGTACGCTGCTTCGATGGCAACTCTTCAGGAAGCGATCAGCCGGCTTGGACGGGCCAGGAGTGCGCTGAGGGCGGGCTGAGGCACGTCATTGCGTATCGGTGGCGGCAACCTGATCTCGGGCGCTCCATGGCCGTGAAGTCCATGTACCGGAAGGTGATCGGCATCGAGTGGAGCGGCGCGCCCTCAATGCCGCGCCCAGTTAAGGAAGAGGCAAGCGCGCGGTGCTGGCGAACGTCACGTCGGTTCTCGGTGGCCTCGTGGTGCGCCAGTCGGCGAGAACAACCGCTGGTCGTGCAGCGCTCCGTGGACGAGATCGTGCTGGTCCACGACAGCAAGATCTTCGACTCAGTCGTGTCGCCTATGGAGCGTTGCAAGCTGGTGACCGAAGGCGCCGCAGCGGCGACGATCGCCGCCTTGCGCACGGGCAAGGTGAACATCCCCAAGGGCACGAAGGCCGTGTGCGTGCTTAGCGGCGACAAGCTGAAGGTCAATCAGATCAAGTGCCTGAACTGAAACTGTGGCGCGCAGGCGCAAGGAGGACGGCATGAGCAGCGGCACCCAGGTCAAATCACAGGTCGGCACCGAGATCAACTTCGAACGCGACGGCATCCAGACCGGTTGCCTGAGCGTCCCGTATTCGCACGACCGGGACGCCTACGGCTACATCCCAGTGCCGCTGATGGTGGCCAGGAACGGCGAGGGGCCGACGGTGTTCCTAAGCGGCGCGAACCACGGTGACGAATACGAGGGTTCGATCGCCATCATGCACCTGATGCGCGAGTTGAAGCTGGAGCACCTGCGCGGTCGCCTGATCCTCATCCCGGCGCTGAACTTCCCCGCGTACCTGAATGGCACGCGGACGTCGCCGGTCGACGGCGGCAACCTGAATCGGCTGTTTCCTGGCGATCCTAATGGAACTCCGACGCAGATGATCGCGCACTACATCGAGACGGAGTTGATGCCGAAGGCCGACTACATCGTCGACTTCCATGCTGGCGGCACGACGATGGACTACCTGCCGATGCTGTTCGTGAACCGTCCCAAGGATGCCGCGGCCAGCGACCGGACCGAGCAGCTGATCGAAGCCTTCGGCGCGCCCCGCGTGATGTACATGGACGAGATCGAAACCGAAGTTATGATCAGTTCGGCGGCGCGCAAGAACCAAACCTTTTTCGCCACCGGCGAATTCGGCGGCAAGGGCACGGTGAGCAAGGAAGGCCTCGCCATCGTGGAACGCGGCATCCGCGGGCTGCTGGCGACGCTTGGCGTGGTGCCTGCGCTCGCACCGAAGGACCGCCCTGCGCCCAGCCGGCGCTACTCCTTCCGCACCGAGAATTACATCTTCGCGCTGGTGCCCGGGATCTTCGAGCCCACCTTCGAGCTCGGTGACGAGGTCAGGGCAGACGACCTGGCCGGATACATCCACGATCCGTACCGCCCCTGGGCGGAACCGGAGCGCGTGCTGTTCCGCGCCAATGGACTGGCCGTGATGAAGCGCACCCTTGCCCGCGTCGACGCGGGCACCTGCCTGGGCCACCTTGCGCAGGAAGAAAACCGCTAGTCCGCAGTCGACGCCTTCATGGTTGCTCCTGGCGTGCGTGGATCGTATCGGGAATTATCGCCACCACCACTCCCCAGGTCCCGCTCCAAGGCTTGCCGCAAGCACTCACATCCGATGTGCGTTTAGGTCGCCGGTCAGCAGCGGCGACGTATGATGCGCGAATGTCCACTCCTGGCGCAGCTTCCGAACGTGCGGAAGAAACTCTTGAAGCAGTGTGAGCGTCCAGCCATCCCACCTTGTTTTGGGATGACGCGCCAGTGACGATGGTGTCCACCTAAAAGAGGTGGACACCAATGCAATCCCAAACATCCCAAACCCCGAGCCGACGCAGTCACGGCGTGAAGTTCAAGACCGCCGTGTTGGCTGCATGCCGCGAGCCTGGCGCGTCGGTGGCGGCAGTGGCCCAGGCCACGCGAGGACTCAGCCTCTCACGACAGCGGTCTACCTGCTCTTCCCGGCTTGCCGGGCGGACCAGTTCGCATAGTTCGTCCGCGCGCGCGCATCGAGTTTCAAACCGCGCGCCGCGCACCACTCCGGAAAATCATTTGGGTCCAGGTAGGCCAGCACCACCCGTATCCCCCTCATTTCGAACTGTCTCTTCGCCGCTTCGGCTTTCGACAGCCACGCTTCGTAGCGCGGAGAAATGGCCTGACTATCCTCGAACATCGATCGCATTTCGTCGAAGGACTCGCGACGAAACCACGCAAGTCCTGCCAAGCGAACTGGCTCCACATCCCACCTCCGGTCGTATGCCTACGAAACCATCGTAGCGGTGTTCGCCCAAGGCGGCACACGCCAGACTCTTACCCGGGCAGGGCAGAAGCCGGCCACGGGGCGGTATAACCTCGGCACGATGACGCCCACCAGCCCCGGCACTTTCCTCTACGCCAGCTTTCCCGACGAGATGCCGCAACGCTGCCACAGTCCTCGGATTTCGCTCGGCGGTCAGTGGCCGGTACACTGTGCCCATGGACACGCCGCGCCCTGAAGTCGATAGTCAGATCCTGGATGAGATCTCCGGGCTGATGGAGCACGGCCGGCCGGATGAGCTGACCCTGCGCAGGCTCGACCGCCGGGCCGAGCAGCTGATGCGCACCGACAGGCCGGACTTAGGGTGGGTGGCGCGAGCTGCTGTCGCCGCGTTCGCGTGGGACGTTGGCGCGGTCGAAGACATCTCTCGGCGTGCGCGGCAAGCATTTGGGCGGAATGCAGTGCAAATTGCGAACCTTTCGGTGTCCCATAAGCACGTGAACCTCATGGACCAAGCCGTGGAGTATGCCCGCGAGGCTACTGAGATAGCTCCTGGTGATGCCACGATCATGGATCACTTGCTCCAGGGGTTGGCGCTGAGTGGCCGTTGGAGCGAAGCACTTGCGATCTCGCGAGAGTTCATCCAACGCGTTGGCCCTACGCATGCTGGTCCCGTCGCTACTGAAATCGAAGCGGCATTCCCAATGCGACTCGACTGGCTTGCCCAGGCCGGTGTAAGTGAAGAGCAGCTGCAGTTCGAACTCCGTGAAGCGTGGGCCGCAATGCGAGAAGCACAGGTGCGCTCCGCTGGCGAGCAGTCTTGGTTCGAGGAGGATTGGGAAGGCGGCAGCGGGACGTTCTGTGTGCGCATCCAATTCCCTGGTGACATTGACCTAGAGATGCGGCTCGGATCGCTCTTGGGCCCGCGCCTCGCGCAGCTCCCGCACTGGGACCCCACTCGCTTGAGCGTGGATTTCGCTTATCACCGGGAAGATGCCGACGCAACCGCCTGAGATTCTCGCGTTGGCCGGTCGAATCCGGGATGCGAACCCTGACGAGTGCGGCAGACGAAGCGCCGCCTCCCGCGCATATTACGCGGCACTTCTGCACACTGAGGGGCTGCTTGGGAAGGCGCAGCGTCGGCCGCAGGGCCAGCCTGACTCAAGCCACGAGCAGATTATCAGAGCAGCCCTTCAGCGCAGCTCCTCGGGCGGAGCCGCAGGCGCTGCAGCAGCGAATTTCGCCCGGGAGTTGGCCAGAATGCGGGTGGAGCGAAACCGCGCCGATTACCGCTTACAGGAGACTTTCTCTGAAGCGAACTGCCGGGACATGTTCATCAGATCGAACAGCGTGATGCGTAACCTGCTCGCACTCGGCGACCCTCCGCCTGTCGCAGAAGCCCCAGCCGGCGGCGGCGGCAACGCGGGCACGTCTTCGTCGCCGGGTCCGGGCTCGCCACCGCCAACGGGGCCCCGACCACCGCTGAAGCGCATCCAGTAAGCCTACGCGGCGCGGCCTACTCAGGGTTGCACCGGGTTCGGCCGTCTCAGTGACGCATCGAGCACAGTGACGTGGCCGCCCAACGGCCGGCCGACTGCCAGGCCTCGCCTAGCGGTGATGCACAGCGGAGCCAACGAGAGAGTTGGCTCGGAGGAAATTTGGTATGGAGACGCTCGCCGCACTCGGTTGGCTCGTGGCCGGTGCCCTGGCTGCACGTGTGTTCTGGCCAGGCCTCACCGGCGATCGTCTTCATCGCGCTCTGGTACGAGTTCTCGTTCACCACAGCGCTTGTGGTTTGCGCCTGCCTGCTCGTGATCGGCTTCATCGGCCTGTACATGGCCAGGGACAGCGACTCTGATGACGATTCGACGACGATCACCATCAGGAAGCGTGAGCGCAAAAGCGGCGGAAAGAATAGCGCGGTTCCTGTCCGGATCGAGCCTCGCATCACCTACGTTGATGGCAAGGGAGAAACCACGACTCGCGACATTCGAACGATCAAGTACACAGTGGGATCCCCCGGTCGCATCTATGCGTATTGCAAGCGGGCGAAAGCCAACAGGACCTTTCGCACCGACCGGGTTCGCGAAGCGATCGACCTGGAGACCGGCGAGGTCATCGGGACGTTGCCAGGGTATATGCAAGCCAAGATCGAGCGCCCACAGATCGAAGCGGCCGCGGCGCAGTGATGCGCGTCACGTGCGCCATGTGCGGCCTTCCTGCCAGCCCTGGCGCTCGTCGACCACGTGCGGCCCACCAGGCAGGCTGGCCAGCAGCTGCGCGATCTCGGGGAACCACTTTGGTGCAGTCGACGCCGCTCTTCGTGCGCACTTCGGTCGGGCCGCCGCCAGCGCGCGCCATGCAACCGATAGCCGTCGTACTTCACCTCGTAGATCCCACTCGGCGTGTGTGAAGGGCTTGCCGCCCTCCGTGGCAAGCAATGGGCGGCGGGAGGCCCGCATCACGCCTACAGAATATTCGCGGCGATGGCTTTGGGGATCCCGCGTTGCTCGGCGGACCAGATCGCGTCCCTTTGTGGGATCAGCATCAGTTCTCGGCAGGCCGTGCACTGGAAAAGTCGCCTCCCTGGCAGCAGGCGCATCCAGCCCGCCCGATGCAGCCGGTCCAAGCGTCCGGCGTCGCACTTGCAGACGGCGAACCTCAGGGCAGGTCTACGAGCGATTCGTTCGGCGGCGCGCATGGCTGAGCTTATACGCGCTCCGCGTGCTCGGCCCCCCAGTGCAAGTACCGAGACTTCCCGTGGTTGTAGGAGCTCAGGCGGTAGGTGATGCGAACGGCGCCCACCGTCGGCACGAAGAGCACGACCTGGTGCTCGGGCTGGCCAGCTTGGTCGGGGCCGGCCGGTGGCAGCTCGGAGCTGGCACCGCCCACGCAGTGCCCGGGGACCAGGGCGAGGATGCCGTTGTCAGCCATATCAGATGATCCCAAGGCAAGCGGTGGCGTACTGTCACCGGACTGTCACCAGCGTCACAATGAAAAGAGCCCGCTATCGTTTCCGTAGCAGGCTCTTTATGTCTCACAAAGGCAAGTTGGTAGGACGTGCGGGGCTCGAACCTGCGACCAACGGATTAAAAGTCCGCTGCTCTACCAACTGAGCTAACGTCCCAACCGGTATTTGCCACTGCTTGCACAGCAGCAAAGCCCGCGATTATAGCGGGCTTTCCCGGGCTTTCCCGGGCTATCCGCGGGTGGCGAGGCGATCGAGCAGCCAACCTGCCGCGCACTGGCCGAAGGTCGCCGTCACGCTCACCACCGAGCCGTAACCATGGCAATTCAGCGACCCATCGCCTTCGATCGCGCACGAAGCATCCGGCGGAGCGACAGCCTCGCGGCTGAACACGCAGGGCACGCCGATGCGCTTGCCTTCCCTGGGCGCGCCATGGAACTTGCGCAGGCGATAGCGCAGTTGGGCCAGCAAGGGATCGTGCGTGGTCTGGGAGAGATCGTCGATGTCCACCATGTGCGCCAGGCGCTTGCCGCCGGCGGCGCCGCAGGCGACGAACAGCATGGCCTTGCGCTCGCGCGCCCACGCCGCCATCGCCGTCTTTGCCTTCACTGCGTCGCACGCATCGATGACCGCGGTGACGCCCTCGGGCAGCAACTGCGGCCAGTTCTCCGGTTCGACGAAGTCTTCCACGGTGTGCACGGTGCAGCGCGGATGGATCTGCGCGATGCGCTCGCGCATGGCCAGCACCTTGGCCTGGCCCAGCGTGCTTTCCAGCGCGTGGACCTGGCGGTTGATGTTGGACTCGGCAACGTGGTCCAGGTCGACCAGCGTCAGCGTGCCGACGCCGCTGCGCGCCAGCGCCTCGGCGGCCCAGGAGCCCACGCCGCCGATGCCCACCACCGCGACGTGCGCGCGGCGAATGGCAGCGGCGCCGGCGACGCCATAGAGCCGCTCCAGGCCGCCGAAGCGCCGCTGCAGGTCGGCGGCCTCGTCCAGGTGCGTCATGCGCGCCGGCGCCTCACGGCAGCCTGATCAGCGCAGGCGCGCCAGCCGCTCGCGGGCGGCACTGGCCGCTTCCGATTGCGGATAGGCCTTGACCAGTTCGTCAAGCGTGCGGCGCGCGCTGGCGTTGTCCTTCAGCTCGATCTGGCAGTTGGCGATCGACAGCACCGCTTCGGGCGCCCGCGGATGGTCCGGCGCCTGCTGCAGCAGCGCGCGGAAGTTGGCGATGGCGCCGCGGTAGTCGCGATTGGCGTACTGCGCATTGCCCACCCAGAACAGCGCCGCCGGGCGATAGCCGCTCGAAGGGTACTTGCGCAGGAAGTCGGCAAACGCCGCTTGCGCCGCGACGAAGTCGCCCTTGCGGAAGGCCGCGAGCGCCGCCTCGAATTCGCGCTGCTCGCCCGGATCGGCCGAGAACTCGCGGCCGTCGACCGTGACCTGCACCGGCTCGAACTTGCGCAGGCGCTCCTCGACGCCGGTGGCGATGTCCTTCTGCCGGCGCTGCACGTCCGAGAGATCGCGCGCCAGCTGCTCGTCGCTGCCACGCAGGCGCGCGACGTCCGCGCGCAGCGTCTCGATCTGGTTCTGCAGCTCCAGCAGGCTGCGCCGCAGGGTGCCGTTCTCGTCGTTCGAGCGGCGCAGTTCCTCCGTGAGGGACTGCGAAGCCTGCCGCTGCTGCTCGATGCGCTGGCGCAGGTCGAGGATGGCGCGACGGGCCTCATCGTCCTCGAACAGCGCGGCGTGCGCGGCAGCGGTGAACAGCGAGGCGGCGACCAGCGCCGCGGCCAGCGCGGAACGTTTCATGGCACTCATCGGTAGGCGATCTCGGCGCGGCGATTCTGTGCGAACGCCGATTCGTCGTTGCCGGGCACGGCGGGCTTTTCCTTGCCGAAGCTCACGGCCTCGACCTGCGCGTCGCGCACGCCCAGCAGCTCGAACGCGCGGCGCACGGCTTCGGAGCGGCGCTGGCCGAGGGCCAGGTTGTATTCGCGGCCGCCGCGTTCGTCGGTGTGGCCCTCGATCACCACGTGGCGCGCGCCGTTCTGCTTCAGGTAGCGCGCGTGCGTCTCGATCAGCGACTGGAACTCCGGCTTGATCGTGTAGCTGTCGTAGTCGAAGTACACGATGCGCGCGGCATCGCGCGGGCCGGCCTGGTTGCCCGCCACTTCGTCGGCCTGCACGGGCCGCACCGCGCTCTGGCCGCCGCCGCCGGGCGGCGTGGTGGCCGCATCGGACGGCACGCCGTGGCCGGTCTTGTCTTCCACCGGCACGTCGTCCAGTTTCACGCCGCTGGCGCAACCCGCCAGCGCCGCGGCGACGGTGAGTGCCAGGAACACACGCTTCATCATTTCCGTAATCCTCCTGTTGGAATCGATGTTCATCGTTGGAAGGGGCCCCAGTCGGGCTCGCGGATGTCACCGCCCTTGCCGGGCAGCCGCGCCTTGATCTTGCCGTCGAGTGTGGTGGTCATCAGTGCCTCGGAACCGCCTTGGCGGGTGGCATAGATGATGAGCCGGCCGTTGGGGGCGAAGCTCGGACTTTCGTCCGCGGTGGTGTCGGTGAGCGACTGCACCGTGCCGGTGGCGAGTTCCATCACTTGCAGCTTGAAGGCGCCACTGATGCGGGAAATGTAGGCCAGCGAGCGACCGTCGGGACTGAGGGCCGGCGAAATGTTGTAATTCCCTGTAAAGGTGACGCGCTGCGCCTCGCCACCACTCGCATTCATCTTGTAAATCTGCGGCGCGCCGCCGCGATCGCTGACGAAATAGATGCTGCGGCCATCGGCCGAATAGATCGGCTCGGTGTCGATGCTGCCCGAGGATTGCGTGAGTCGCCTGGGCTCGCCCCCGGTGGAGGGGATCGTGTAGATCTGCGAGCCACCGTCGCGGGTGAGCGTCACGGCCAGCGTGCGCCCGTCGGGCGACCACGCGGGCGCGCTGTTGGAGCCGCGGAAGTTGGCGATCAGGCGCCGGCTGCCGGTGGCCACGTCGTGCACGTACACCACGGGCTTGCGCGACTCGAAGGACACATAGGCCAGGCGCTTGCCATCGGCGGAGAAGGCCGGCGAGATGATCGGTTCGCCGCTGGCCAGGGCCGACTGCGCGTTCTCGCCGTCGGCATCGGCCACCCACAGGTTGTAGCGCGCGCCCGCCTTGGTGACGTAGGCGATGCGGGTGGAGAACACGCCTTTCTCGCCGGTGAGCTTCTCGTAGATCGTGTCCGCGACGCGATGCGCCGCGAGGCGCAG
Organism: Ramlibacter sp.; assembly: GCF_028291745.1. Taxonomy (GTDB): domain Bacteria; phylum Pseudomonadota; class Gammaproteobacteria; order Burkholderiales; family Burkholderiaceae_C; genus Ramlibacter. Next base: position 10,219 of record NZ_JAQGNQ010000016.1, read on the forward strand.
GTCGGCGGCCACCACCACGAAGCCGTCGGCCGCGAGGCTCTCGCCCTTGACCACGTCCCACAGCCGAAAGCGCACGTCGTAACGGCCGTCGGCGAGGCGCGTGGCGCTGCCCACGGCGAGCGAGTCGGCGGCACGCTGCCGCCAGGGGGCGAGATCGGGACGGCTGGTCTCGTCGACCTCACCGGCGCTAGAAGCGTCGATGGCCCGGAAGCGGCCGCTGCGCTCGAGGTCGGCCTGCACGATGCTCGCGAGCTTCTGCGGCAGGCCCTGCTCGCCGCGGAACGGCGCGATGGCGATGGGCAACTGGGTGAGCCCGACGCCGGTGACCTCGACGCGGAACTGGGCCAGGGCCGGCGCGAAGGGCGCCAGCAGGAGCACGCCGGCGCAGGCACGCCGGACGATGGAAATCTGGTTCATGGGCTTGGGCCTGTGTCCTTTCCACGGGGGTAGTTCGGAAGCGGCGCGGCGACGCGGCGCAGCATGGCGCATGGGCGCGAAAGCCCTGCCGGGCCATGAGGGACAATCCAGCATGCCCCGGCCCACGCTCTCCGTCGTCATCGCTGCCAGAAACGAGGCGCACCAGATCGTCGAATGCGTGCGCAGCGTCTCCTTTGCCGACCAGGTGATCGTACTTGATTCGTCCAGCACGGATGGCACCGCCGAGGTCGCGCGCGCCGCCGGTGCGCAAGTACATGTGACGGACTGGCCGGGATACGGACCGCAGCAGCGGCGGGGCATCGCGCTGGCCACCGGCGATTGGGTACTTTCGCTGGACGCCGACGAGCGCATCGGCGCCGAACTGGCCGCGGAGATTCGCGCCGCCATCGAACAACCGGTGGCCGACGGTTACCGCCTGCCACGTTTTTCCAGCTTCTGCGGCCAGTTCATCGAGCACTCGGGCTGGCGGCCCGACTACACGCTGCGGCTCGTGCGGCGTGAGCGCGCCGGCTTTACCGACCACTTCCTGCATGCGCACATGACGGTGGACGGGCAACGCGCCGACCTGCGCTCGCCGATCATCCATTACAGCTACCGTGACCTCGACGACGTGCTCGACAAATTGAGCCGCTATTCGCGCGGCGCGGCGATCGACGCCAACGACCACGGCCAGGCGGGCTCCCTGGCCCGCGCGCTCACCAGCGGCCTCTGGGCCTTCCTGCGGACGTATATCGTGCGGCAAGGCTTTCGCGACGGCCGCATGGGCCTGGTGCTCGCGATCTACAACGCGCAGACCACGTATTACAAGTACCTGCGGCTGTGGTTGATGCAGCGGCCGGTTTCGCTGAAGTCGTCGGTGGATTCGGGGAATGCCCGGTGAATGCGCGGTGACCCTGCGCTGACTACGAGGACGGTAGTTCGTAGGCTGGGCTGCCGAAGGCACCCCAGCGATCGTGCGCCAAAACGCTGGGGTGCCTGCGGCAGCCCAGCCTACAGGGGACGCTCGCGCTCCGGAATCAACCCCACTCGATCGCGCCGTCGCGGCAATACCCGCGCATGGTCATGCCGTAGCTTGCCATTTCGCTGTCGTGCCACTCCTTCTGCTGGCGCAGCAGCTTCGCCTTGTCCACCTTTCGCTGCAGCCACGACTTGCGCAGCAGGCGGTAGTTGTAGCGGTAGCCGAGGTTGTCCCGCTCGCGCAGGCCGCGCTCCTGCTTCATCGCGCTTTGCGTGATGGAGCCGAAATGATGCAGCCACGAGGCGCCGGTCGTGCCGCCCTCGATGCCGGCCTTGGCCATCTCGTGGAAGAAGAGCGAGTCCTCGTAGCCCAGGAGCCTGGGCACCGGCTGGAAATAGCCGACGTCCAGCCAGACCGAGCGGTGGATCGCCATGCAGACCGCATGGCACCAGCCGCGCCGCAGCGCGTCGCGCATCTTGCGTGACGCCTCGGGCGCGAGCGCCTCGAAGTCGTAGCCCAGTTCGCCTTCGACCAGCGCCGGTGAGATCACGCGCAAGCCGCTGCCGCGGGCGGCGCCGATCAGGCTTTCGATCCAGCCGGGGCTGACCAGGACATCGTTGTTCATCACGATGGTCCATTCGGCCTGCAGCGCCAGCGCACCCTGGTTCCAGGCTACGCCGCAACCCAGGTTGTCGCTGTTGTAGATGCGCCCGCCCAGGGGCAGCGTGGCCAGGTACTCGCGGGTGGCGTCCTTGGAGCCGTTGTCCACCACGACCAGCCGGTCGAGGGGGGTGCCATGGCGCACCATGCTCTCTATGCACTGCCGCGTGTAGTCGAGCTGGCCGTAGCAGGCGAAGGTGAGGGCGTATTCTGTCTTGTCCATCTCGGGGCCGGTGCCTGCGCGGGGGCGCAGGGCCCGGCGGCGGAGGATGGTACCCCAAGTGAAAAGTGCGAATTCGGTATCATCCGACACGTGCCCGATTCCGAGCGGCACCAACGGCCCCCGCGCCCCGCTTTCTGCTTTTTTGCGTGCCCACGTATTTCACCGCAACCCTGTCTCCTCCCATACGCGCCGCCGGAACGCACGGCTACTTCCGATTCGCCGTGGTCATGCTGGCGGCCATCGCGCTGGTGGGCTACTTCGTGCTGCCCGGTTGGCTGAGTGCGGCCGTGGTCCTGCTGGAGCTGGCCAGCCTCTGCTTCATCCTGCGGCCTTCCGTGCGACCGGAGCTCAGGCAACTGATGGAGCTGCGCGACACGCGTTGGATGGTGATGGCTTTCAGCGCGCCGCTGGTGGCCGTGACGATCGTCGAGATCGGCAACGTGGTGGCTTCGCAGCGCCGCTTCGAGGCGCCGGCACGCTTGTTCCTGGCTGCCGCGGTGATGCTGGCGGCCCTTGTCGCCCGGGTGGATTTCAGCCGGGTGGCCGCCTGGGTCTTCCCGACCGGGCTGCTGGTCTGCGCGGCCTGGGTCTTCCATCCCTCCAATGCCCTGTTCTACTGGGACGGCCGCGCGGCGACCATCTTCATGGACCCGATCTCGCTGTCGCAGCACGCAGTGATCTGCAGCTTCGTGTGCGCCTTCCTGATCGAGCGGGGGACCCACCAGCGCCGCCTGCAGCAGCTCGTGCTGGCGGCCGGCTTCCTGCTGGGACTGGCGGTAGCGCTGCGCACCGAATCACGCACGGGCTGGCTGATCGTGCCGCTCGCCGCGATCGTGCTGGCCGTCAAGAACACGCGTTGCAAGCGCAGCCTGGCGGCGACGTTGCTGGTCGTGATCGCCCTGCTGCTTGGCGTGTACCTGCTCGCGCCGACCGTGCAGACGCGCATCCATGAAGCGGTGCGGGAATTCGTCACCTACTGCGATGGCGGCGACCGGGACACGTCGATCGGCGTGCGGCTCTCGCTGTTTCGCACCAACCTGATCCTGTTCTCGCAGCGGCCTTGGCTGGGATGGGGCTTCTCGACCGACCCGGACATCCTCTCGATCCCGGCGATCCGCGCGCTCTACACGCCGCTGTTCGGCCACTACTGGACGACGGCCGGAGGCCACAACGAATACCTGCAGGCCATGATGCGCATGGGCCTGCTCGGCCTCGCCTCGCGCTTGCTGTTGCTCGTGACGCCGCTGTGCGTGTTCGCAGCGGCCGTCCGCTCGGGCAATGCGCTGCGCAGGCGCAATGGCTTCCTGGGGCTGGCCGTGGTGATCGGCTACATGGTCGGCGGACTTACGGTGGAGGTGCTCAATCTCTCGTATTCGAGTTCGTTCTACGCCCTGCTGGTCTCCCTGTTCGCCGCGGGCGCCCTGCCCCGGCCGCAGTCCTTCGGCGAGGCCACTGGCGTGCCGCCGATGACGGCATGCGGGACCCTGCCATGAGCGACGCCAGCGCCGCTGCCGCCGGCTCCGCACTGGCCAGCGCCACCCCCGGGCGCTCGGCGATGCTGGACGGCCTGCGCCGCTTCCTGCCCTACATCCGCAACGTGCGCGGCCTCTGGACGGCAGTGTTCCTGTCCACAGTGGTGGTGGCTGCCACCGAACCGGCCGTCCCTGCCCTGCTCAAGCCGCTGCTCGACCGCGGCTTCGGCCAACACCACTTCAGCCCCTGGTGGGTGCCCGCGTGCCTGCTGGTGGTGTTCGGCATCCGCGGGACGGCCGGCTTCATCGCCGACATCGCGCTGGCCAAGATTGCCAACTCCGCGATGTACGCGCTGCGGCAGGCGCTGTTCCAGCGCATGCTGGCCGCGCGCATGGACCTGTATGCGCGCGAGACGGCCAGTTCCCTGTCCAACAGCATCGTGCACGAGGTGCAGAACGCCGTGAGCATGCTGACCAACGCGCTCAGCAACTTGGCGAAGGATGGCCTCACACTGATCGCACTGCTCGGCTACCTGGTCTACCTGAACTGGATGCTCACGCTGGTGGTCGCCTTCCTCGCGCCCGCGGTGGCGTGGCTGATGCGCACGGCCTCGCGCCGGCTGCGCAAGCTCACGCGCAGCAGCCAGGCCGCGACCATCGAACTGGCGTACGTGGTGGAAGAGAACGTGCTGGCCAGCCGCGAGGTGCGCCTGCACGAGGCGCAGACGGCGCAGGCGCATCGCTTCGAGCGCCTGAGCACGACCTTGCGCCAGCTGGCGATGAAGTGGTCGGTGGCCGCGGCCGGCATCACGCCGCTGACGCACATGCTGGCGGCCTGCGCGCTCTCGGTCGTGATCTGCATCGCGCTCTCGCAGACCACCGACGGCATGACCGTTGGCGGCTTCGCATCGTTCGTGACGGCCATGCTGATGCTGCTGTCGCCGATCAAGAAACTGTCGGAGGCGACCAGCCCGATCACCAAGGCGCTCACCGTGCTGGAGCGCTCCTTCGCCCTGGCGGAGTCGTGCCCGCTGGAGACCGGCGGCAGTTTCGACCCCGGCAAGGCGCGGGGCAACATCGAGTTCCGCAACGTCACGATGGCCTATGCCGGCGCGACCGTCGCCGCGCTGCAGGACGTGTCGCTGCAGATCCGCCCTGGCGAAACGCTCGCGCTCGTCGGGCCGTCGGGGTCCGGCAAGACGACGCTTGCAAGCCTGCTGCCGCGCTTCGTCGAGACCACGGGCGGCACCGTGCTGCTCGATGGCCGCGACATCCGCGAATGGGACCTGCACGCGCTGCGCCGCCAGTTCGCCATGGTCAGCCAGAGCGTGGTGATGTTCAACGAGTCGCTGGCGGCCAACGTCGCGCTCGGCGAGGAAATCGATCGTGCGCGCGTGCTCGAAGTGCTGGAGGCGGCCAACCTGCAGGACCTGCATGCGCAGTTGCCCGAGGGCATCGACTCGGTGCTCGGTCACAACGCCGCCATGCTTTCCGGTGGCCAGCGCCAGCGGCTGGCCATTGCCCGCGCCCTGTACAAGGACGCGCCGATCCTGATCCTCGACGAGGCGACCTCGGCGCTCGACAACGAATCGGAGCGCATCGTGCAGCAGGCGCTGCGCCGCCTGATGGCCGGGCGCACCACGCTGATCATCGCGCATCGGCTCTCGACCATCCAGCATGCCGACCGCGTCGCCGTGCTCAAGAGCGGCCGGGTCGTCGAGCTCGGCTCGCATGCCGAGCTGATGCAGCAAGGCGGCTTGTACGCAACCTTGCGCGCCTTGCACGACGGCGGGGGACTGCTCGATTGATCCCTCCGGCACCCTCGTCCGTGCTGGTGGTCGTCACCCGGCAGATCGGCGATGTGCTGCTCACCACGCCGCTGATCCGCCGCGCGCGCGAGCTCTGGCCGCAGGCGCGCATCGACGTGCTTGGCTTCGAGGGCACGCTGGGCATGCTGCGCGGCAATCCCGACGTGAACGAACTCATCGCCGCCGGCAAGCGCCCGGGCTGGCGCGGCGGCTTGCGCCTGGTACGCCGGCTGTGGCGCCGCTATGACCTGGGCCTGGTGGCGGAGGCCAGCGACCGCGCGCACCTGATTGGATGGCTGGCCGCGCGGCGCCGGCACGGCCTGCTGCGCCGCGGCCACGGCAGCAACTGGTGGAAGCGCCTGGGCCTGGCCCACGCGGTCGAGAGCGATGGCGACACGGGCGAGGTGCACGTCGTCGACGAAAAGCTGCGCCTGCTCGAGCCCTGGGGATCCCCGGCTGCCCCGCGCGCGGTCGCACCGCCGCCCACACCGCTGCCCGCCGAGATCGCGGCGCAGGTGCAGCCCGGCGCCGTCGTCATGCACGTGCCCTCGATGTGGCCGTACAAGCAATGGGCGCCGGAGAACTTCCGCGCCGTGGCAAGCGAGCTGCTGGCGCGTGGCCACCAGGTGGTGCTGACCGGCACGGCTGGCGCGCGCGACCAGGAATGCATCGCGCCGCTGCGTGACCTGGCGCCGGCGCCGCGGCTGCTGGACGTGTCCGGCCGGCTCGACCTGGACCAGGTCGGCACGCTGCTGGCCGGTGCCGCGCTCTACATCGGGCCGGACACCTCGGTATCGCATCTCGCCGCGGCGGTCGGCGTGCCGACGCTGGTGGTGTTCGGGCCGACCAACCCGCAGCGCTGGGCACCCTGGCCCGCGACCGCGCAGGCGCCGGTGCAGTTCCAGCGGCGCGCGCCGGCGCAGACGATAGGCAACGTCACCATCGTGCAGGCGATGCTGCCCTGCGTGCCGTGCAGCCGCGCCGGCTGCGAGGATCACCTCGCCAGCCGCAGCGATTGCCTGCTGCAGATCACGCCCGGGGAAGTGCTGGCACAGGCGCTGGCACTGCTGCAGGCGCGCGCGCCGCGCGAACTGCACGCGCACTGAAGGCGGCATGGCCAACCCGCGCCCCCGCCTCTTCGACTGCTTCACCTTCAACGGCGAGCACGACCTGCTGCGCCTGCGCCTGCAGCTGCTGCGCGGCGTGGTGGACTATGCCGTGGTCGCCGAGGCCAGCCGCACCTTCACCGGCAAGCCCAAGCCGCTGCGCTTCGATCGCACGCTGCTGCCGGCCGATGGCCCGCAGGTGATCTACCTGCCGGTCGACGACCTCGAGGCCGATCCGCCCTCGCCCTGGTCCAACGAGAACCGCCAGCGCAATGCGCTCGGTCGGATCCTGGCCGAGCCGCCACCGGAACTGGCAGGCGGCGTGCGCGACGAGGACTGGATCCTGCTGTCCGACGTCGACGAGATCCCCGATCCACGGTGCCTGGCCGCGTTCCGGCCCGCGCTCTATCGCAGCGCCCTGCTGCTGCAACGCAATTTCTGCTACGCGTTCAACAACCAGGCGGTCACCGCGAGCGGCCGCGAGGTGCTGTGGCAGCGCGCGCGCCTGACCACCGCCGGCCACTTCCGATCGTGCTTCGGCACCATGCAGCGGCTGCGCGACTTCCGGGTGCCAGGTCCGCTGCGCAGCATCGCGCGCGGCTGGAACAAGTTGCGCACGCAACGGCTGGCGCAGGCCGGCTGGCACTTCTCGTACCTGATGACGCCCCAGCAGATCGTGGAGAAGCTTGCGGCCTTCTCGCACCAGGAATTCAACACCCCGGAGATCGCCAGCGTCGACTACATCCAGCGCTGCATGCGCGAGGGCAAGGACCTCTTCAGCGGTGGGCGCTTCCGCGTGGTGCCCGTCGACGAAAGCTTCCCGGCGCCGTTGCGGCAGGAGCGGGCGCGCTACGAGAAGTTCATCTGGCCGTGAGGCGGGGCGCCTGACCAGCGCCGCATGGATTGCGGGTCAAGCCCGCAATGACATGAGCGTGGAGTGAATGTCATTGCGAGGATGACATGAGCGTGGAATGGATGTCATCCCGGGCTTGACCCGGGATCCACCACGGCGTTTGCACGAGCGCCGCACGGATTGCGGGTCAAGCGCCCAATGACAGCCGATCGCCGTGTCACAGCAGCACGATGTCGTACTGCTCCTGTCCCATCGCGGCCTCGCTTTGCAGCGAGATCGGCTTGCCGATGAATTCCGACAGGCCGGCCAGGTGCTGGCTCTCCTCGTCGAGGAACAGCTCGATCACCTTGGGCGCGGCGATCACCCGGTATTCGCGCGGATTGAACTGGCGCGCCTCGCGCAGGATCTCGCGCAGGATGTCGTAGGCCACCGTGCGCGGCGTGCGCACGATGCCCTTGCCCTGGCAGAGGGGGCACGGCTCGCACAGCATGTGCGACAGCGACTCGCGCGTGCGCTTGCGCGTCATCTCCACCAGCCCCAGCTGCGAGAAGCCGGCGGCCATGGTCTTCACCCGGTCGCGCGTGAGCTGCTTGCGGAATTCGCCCAGCACCGCTTCGCGATGTTCCTCGCGCTGCATGTCGATGAAGTCGACGATGATGATGCCGCCCAGGTTGCGCAGCCGCAGCTGCCGCGCAATCGCCTGCGCCGCCTCGAGATTGGTCTTGAAGATCGTCTCGTCGAAATTGCGGGCGCCGACGTAGCCGCCGGTGTTGACGTCGACGGTGGTCAGCGCCTCGGTCTGGTCGACGATCAGGTAGCCGCCCGACTTGAGCTCCACGCGCCGGCCCAGGGCGCGGGCCAGTTCCTCGTCGACCGAATACAGGTCGAAGATCGGCCGTTCGCCGTTGTACAACTGCAGCCGCTGCGCCGCCGCCGGCATGAACTCCTGGCCAAAGGCCGCCAGCAGTCCGAACTGCTCGCGCGAGTCGATGCGGATGGTCTGCGTCTCCTCGGTCACCAGGTCGCGCAGCACGCGCTGCAGCAGGTTCAGGTCCTGCTGCAGCAGCGAGGGTGGCGGCAGCCGCGTGGCGGATTCGCGGATGCGCGTCCACGTCTTGCGCAGGTACGCGATGTCCTCGGCCAGTTCGGCGTCGCTCGCGTCCTCGCCGTTGGTGCGCAGGATGAAGCCGCCGCCCGCCGTGCCCACCAGCTTGTTCATGCGCCGGCGCAGCGCGTCGCGCAGGTCCTGCGGGATCTTCTGCGAGATGCCGATGTGGTCGTCCTGCGGCAGGAACACCAGCAGCCGGCCGGCGATGCTGATCTGCGTCGACAGGCGCGCGCCCTTGGTGCCTATCGGGTCCTTGATCACCTGCACCATCAGCGCCTGGCCCTCGAAGACCTGCTTCTCGATGGGCACCTGCGCCTGCGCGCTGCGCGTGGGCGGCTCGCCATCGGGCTGGCGCTGCCACACGTCGGCGACGTGCAGGAAGGCGGCGCGCTCCAGTCCCATGTCGATGAACGCCGACTGCATCCCGGGCAGCACGCGCGCCACCTTGCCCAGGTAGACGTTGCCGACGAGCCCGCGTTCGAGCGTGCGCTCGACGTGCAATTCCTGCACCGCGCCGTTCTCGACGATGGCGACCCGCGTCTCCTGCGGCGACCAGTTCACCAGGATGTCCTGCTGCATGTTGGGGGAAAGGATAACCGACCGGTCGGGCTCGCGCGCCGCTTGTTCGAGTGGGCCGGCGCGCCGGTGCCGGCGTGCTGGCGCCGAAGGACGGCCTCCGAGGGCATGGATGGCGCCCCGCTCCTGCCTTTCTCCAGAGCGCCTGGCGGCCGGAGAGGCTAGGCCACTCCCAGCTGCCGCAGCAGCGCCGCGGTCTCGTACAGCGGCAGCCCCATGATGCCGGTATAGGAGCCGGCGATGTGTTCGATGTGCGCCGCCGCGCGCCCCTGCACCGCATAGGCGCCGGCCTTGCCCATGGGCTCGCCGCTGGCGACATAGGCGCGGATCTGCGGCGGCGTCAGCGCTGCGAAGCGCACCCGCGAATCGCTCACGGCCTGCACGCGGGTGCGGCGCGACTGCACCGCGACGGCCGTGAGCACGCGGTGCGTGCGCCCGGAGAGCTCGCGCAGCATGCGACGGGCGTCGGCCTCGTCCTCGGGCTTGCCGTAGATCGCCCGGCCCAGGGCGACGGTGGTGTCCGAGCACAGCACGGGCGCAGGCGGCAGTCCGCGGCGCCGCAGTCGCGCGAGTGCGGCATCGAGCTTGAGGCCGGTGACACGCTGCACATAAGCGGCCGGCGCCTCGGCCGGGCGCACGGCCTCGAGCGCCTCGCTGTCCTCGTCGGGATCGGGCAACAGCAGTTCGTGGCGCACGCCGATCTGTTCCAGCAACTGGCGGCGGCGCGGGCTTTGCGAGGCGAGGTAGATGAAGTCCATGGGCTGCGGATCATGACAGGCGGCGATGTCATTGCGGGTGACATCCTTTCCATGTCATTGCGGGCTTGACCCGCAATCCATGCGGCGCTTGTGCCAGCGCCGTCGTGGATCCCGGGTCAAGCCCGGGATGACATCCGAAGACAGGACATCCGACGGCATGACCTCGCAGCCTCACTCCCGGTGATACGGATGCCCCGCGTTGATCGACCACCCGCGATAGAGCTGTTCGGCGAGCAGCACGCGGACCATCGCGTGCGGCAGCGTCAGGTCGGACAGGCGGATGCGTTCGTGCGCCGCCTGCCGCAAGGAGGGATCGAGTCCGTCCGGCCCGCCGATCAGCAGTGCGACGACGTCGTTTTCCAGCTGCCACACCTTCAGCTTGGCCGCCAGTGCGACGGTGGTCAGCGCTGTCCCGCGTTCATCCAGGGCAACGATGCGCGCACCGCGAGGGATCGCCGCTTCGATGCGCTCGCGCTCCGCCGACAGCAAGGCCGGCAGCGTCTTCGAGGCGCGCGGCTCGGTCTTCACCGCCTTCAGTTCCAGCCGCATCTCGGGCGGAAAGCGCTTGGCGTAATCGTCCCAGGCGGTCTGCGCCCAGTCGGGCACGCGCTGGCCGACCGCCACGACCAGCAGGCGCATGTCAGGCCCTGGTCGGCGTCTTCTTGGCGGCGGTCTTCACCGGAGCGGTCTTCACCGGAGCCTTCTTCGCCGCGGTCTTGGCGGGCGCCTTCAAGGCCGCCTTGCCGGCGGCCGTCCTGGCGGTGGACACCGCGCCGGTCTTGACGGGCGTGTGGGCGGCCGTCTTCGCCGGTGCCTTGGCCGCCGTCCTGCCGCCCGCGCTGCGGGGCGGAGCCTTCTTCGCCGGCCGCTTCTTCGCGGTCTCTGCCGCCTGCTTGGCCTCGCGCTCCGCGGTCTTGGCCGCGCTGCTGCGCCGCAAGGAGGTCGGCACCTTCTTCGCCGGCACGGGCTCACGCTCCGGCGTCGCCGGCTTGGACGCGCCCAGGCGCAGCCGGATCGGCTTCTCGCCCCAGATTTCTTCCAGGTGGTAGTACTGGCGGATGGCCGGCTGCATGATGTGGGCGACGGCGGCGCCGCAGTCCACGATGATCCATTCGCCGTTGTCCTCCCCCTCGATCCGGGGCTTGGGGAAGCCGGCCTCACGCACGGCGTCGATCACGCTGGAGGCCAGCGCCCTGGTCTGCCGGTTCGACGTGCCCGATGCGACGATCACCCGTTCGAACAACGGCGACAGATGCTCCGTGTCGAAGACCTGGATGTCGTGGCCTTTCACGTCTTCGAGGCCGTCGACGATGGCCCTCTGGAGTTTCTGCGTGTCCTTCTTGGCGGCGGTTTCTGTCGTCATCAGTGGGTGTGATAGAGATGATGGGATTCAATATAACTGGCAACCGCTGGACCAACCAGATCGGTGATGTCCTGCCCGGCTGTCAGCCGGGCCCGGATTTGGGTGGCACTCTCGGGCATCTGCGGCAGCGCCAGCAGGGCCACGCGCACTCCGGGCAGCGCCCGCAGCGTGGCCACGCCGGCACCGTCGCCGCGGCCCGCGACGCACAGAACCGCGAGTTGCGCGATCTCCTGCCAGGCGTGCCAGCGCGTGAAGCCCGCGGCCTGATCTTCGCCCAGCAGCAGGTGCAACTGCGCAATGGGATGCTCTGCCTGCAATTCATGCAGCGTGTCGACGCTGTAGGTCGGGCCCGAGCGCCTGAGTTCACGATCGTCAACGTACACGGCTGCGATCCCGGCAAAGGCGAGCCGGCTCATCGCCAGGCGATCTTCCGCTGGCGTGAGCGTGCGGCTCTTGTGCCAGGCATTGCCGGTGGGCAGGACGTAGAGGCGATCGAGCGCGAGCTGCGCGATCGCCGCGTGCGCCATTGCGACATGGGCGCGATGGGGTGGATCGAAGGCGCCGCCGAACATGCCGACGCGTTGCAGCGAAAGCGTCAAACCCAGTCCTTGCGGACCAGGAAGCGGTCCAGGAGTTCGGCTTCACGCGTGCCCGCGGCGGGCTGCTGCCGGTAGGCCCACGAGGCCTGTGGCGGCATCGACATCAGGATCGATTCGGTGCGGCCGCCGGACTGCAGGCCGAAGTGCGTGCCACGGTCCCACACCAGGTTGAATTCGACGTAGCGACCGCGGCGCAGCAGCTGCCACTCGCGTTGCGCCGGTGTCGCCGGCAGATCCTTGCGCCGCTGCAGGATCGGCAGGTAGGCCGCCAGGAAATGGTCGCCCACCGACTGCAGCAATGCGAAGCTGGGCGCGAAGCCCTGCTCGAAATAATCGTCGAAGAAGATCCCGCCGATGCCGCGCGGCTCGCCGCGGTGCTTGAGGAAGAAGTAGTCGTCGCACCAGGCCTTGAAGCGCGGGTGCTTGTCGGCGCCGAAGGGCGCGAGGCTGTCGCGGCAGACGCTGTGGAAGTGGACCGCGTCCTCCTCGTACCCGTAGTACGGCGTGAGGTCCATGCCGCCGCCGAACCAGTACACCGCGGGCGCAGCGGCCGGCAGCGCAGCCAGCATGCGCACGTTCATGTGCACGGTGGGCGCCTGCGGATTGCGCGGATGAAAGACCGCGGAGACGCCCATCGCCTCGAACGACGCGCCCACCAGCTCGGGCCGGTTCTGCGTGGCCGAGGGCGGCAGCTGGGGCCCGCGCACGTGCGAGAAGCCGCAGCCGGCGCGCTCGAATACGCGGCCCTCTTCGAGGATCATGGTGACGCCTTCACCCTGCAGCGGCTCGCCCGGCTCCTTGCGCCAGGCGTCGCTGCGAAAGGGCGTGCCCTCGATCTCGGCGCAGGCGCCGGTGATGCGCTGCTGCAGGCCGGTGAGCCAGTCGCGCACGGCGGCGATGCCCTGCTCCACCCCTTCAGCCTTTCACGGCGCGATGGCCGATGTCGCGGCGGTACTGCGCGCCGTCGAAGGTGATGCCGCGCAGCAGCTCGTAAGCGTGCATCTGCGCTGCCTTCACCGTGGCGGCGAGCGCCGTCACGCACAGCACGCGGCCACCGGTGGTGACCGTCTGGCCGTCACGGGCCGCGGTGCCGGCGTGGAACACCACCGCCTCTTCGGTGTTCTTCGGCAGGCCCTGGATCACGTCGCCCTTGCGCGGATCCATCGGGTAGCCGGCCGCGGCCATTACCACGCCCAGCGCGGTGCGGCGGTCCCATTCCAGGGCGACCTGGTCCAGCGAGCCGGAGGTGGCCGCCATCATCACGTCGAACAGATCGGACTTCAGCCGCACCATGATCGGCTGGGTCTCCGGGTCGCCCATGCGGCAGTTGAACTCCAGCGTCTTGGGCTGGCCGTCCTTGTCGATCATCAGTCCGGCGTAGAGGAAGCCGGTATAGGGGATGCCGTCCTTCTCCATCCCGCGTACCGTGGGATCGATGATCTCGCGCATCACCCGGGCGTGGACATCGGGCGTCACGACCGGCGCCGGCGAATACGCGCCCATGCCGCCGGTGTTGGGTCCCTGGTCGCCATCGCGCAGGCGCTTGTGGTCCTGGCTGGTGGCCAGCGCCGTCACGTTCCTGCCGTCGCACAGGACGATGAAGCTCGCTTCCTCGCCGTGCAGGAACTCCTCGATCACGACGCGCGCGCCGCCGGCGTTGTGCGCCACGCCCAGCTGGTCGCCGACGAGCATGAAATCGATGGCCTCGTGCGCCTCCTGCGGCGTCATGGCCACGACCACGCCCTTGCCCGCGGCCAGCCCGTCGGCCTTGACGACGATGGGCGCGCCCTTGCGGTCAATGTAGGCGTGCGCAAGGGCGGGATCGGTGAAGGTCTCGTAGTCCGCCGTCGGAATCCTGTGCCGCTGCATGAAGGCCTTGCTGAAAGCCTTGGAGCTTTCCAGCTGCGCGGCCGCCTGCGTGGGCCCGAAGATGCGCAGGCCGTGGGCGCGGAAGTCGTCGACCACGCCGGCGGCCAGGGGTCCCTCGGGGCCGACCACCGTCAGCGCGATCTTTTCCTTCAGGGCCCAGTCGCGCAGCTGGCGCAGGTCGGTGATGGGCACGTTTTCGAGCCGCGGATCGAGCGCGGTGCCGCCGTTGCCGGGCGCGACGTAGACCGCCTGCACCTTGGGTGACTGCGCCAGCTTCCAGGCCAGCGCGTGCTCGCGCCCGCCGCCGCCGATGACCAGGACCTTCATTCGGTGATTTCCGCGTTGTGATACACGGCCTGCACGTCGTCGAGGTCTTCCAGCATGTCGACGATCTTCTGCATGCGCGTGGCGTCGTCGCCGGCGAGCGGGATCGAGTTCTCGGGCCGCATCGTCACCTCGGCGATTTCGGCCTTCAGGCCCGCGGCCTCGAGCGCGTTCTTCACGGCCTCGAAGTCGCCCGGCGCCGTCAGCACCTCGATGGCGCCGTCTTCGTCGGTGACGACGTCCTCGGCGCCGGCCTCCAGCGCGAGCTCCATCACCTTGTCCTCGCTGGTGCCGGGGGCCAGGATCAGCTGGCCGCAATGCTTGAACTGGAAGGCCACCGAACCTTCGGTGCCCATGTTGCCGCCGTACTTGCTGAAGATGTGGCGCACCTCGGCCACCGTGCGGACCTTGTTGTCGGTCATGGTGTCGACGATGATCGCGGCGCCGCCGATGCCGTAGCCCTCGTAGCGGATTTCCTCGTAGTGCACGCCTTCGAGGTTGCCCGTGGCCTTGTCGATGTTGCGCTTGATCGTGTCGGCCGGCATGTTGGCCGCCTTGGCCTTCTCGACCGCCAGCCGCAGCCGCGGATTGATGGCCAGGTCGCCACCGCCCTGGCGCGCCGCCACCATGATTTCACGGATGACGCGCGTCCACACCTTGCCCCGCTTCTCGTCCTGGCGCCCCTTGCGGTGCTGGATGTTCGCCCATTTGCTGTGTCCGGCCACGTCAATCTTCCTTGTCGATCTTCTGCGTTACTCTTGGCTATGGTGCCATTCTACTTTTCGCACCCGTGGCGGGCTATTTTGGGAAAGAGCCCGCTGCCCTTGATGCGCGGCGCTGCGCAACCGTAGGCTGGGCTGCGCGCCAGCGCACCCCAGCAACCGCCCTACTCCCCAAATTGGCCCTCGATCGCGGCCGACAGGCCCCAGTCGGCCCCAAGCCTCCCCTCCCGCACGAAGCGATGCAGGCTGGAATGCGGCCAATCCCGCGCCCGCATCACCCAGCCGTGCTTCACCGGGTTGAAATGGATGTAGTCCACGTGGCGCTCGTAGTCGAGATCGTCCCGGATCTGGTGCTCCCAGAAGCGACGCTGCCAGACGCCGCGCTCGTCCTCGCCGCGTCTCGAGCGCGCACCCACCTCGAGAACACCCTGCTGCATCAGGCAGTGCGTGAAGCTGCGCTTGATCAGCCGCCAGCGCAAGGAGAAGTCCGCGTCCTCCTCTGGCAAGGTCCACAGCGCGTGCAGGTGGTCCGGAAGAACCACCATCGCGTCGATGTGAAACGGATGCGCGGTTTTCACCCGAGCGACGCAGGCGCGCAATGAGCTTACATGGTCCACCAGCCAACGGGCACTGCGGTCCTGCAAGGCGGCGGTGAAGAAATAGGTGGCCCCGGGGGTGTTGGCGCGGATGTAGCGTCGCATGAGGCATGTAACGGCAGCGGCGGCGGCGGGATGACGGTGGATGTGGTTCGGGGCATCGCTGGGGTGCGCTTCGCGCAGCCCAGCCTACGAAGCCGTCGAAGCCCATGGCAGCCCCTGGTCGTGCAATACATCCGGCCCGCTCTTTGCTAGAGTTGGCTTTTCGCCTCCTGCGAGCCACGATGCCCACCGATACCTCTGCACCACGCCATATCCGGCTGACCTCTCACGCGGGCGGCCAGGGGGCGCTCCCTATCCAGTGGGGCGCGGCGACGCCAGCGGAACGCGGGCCGGTCGTGGGCACCACGACGAAGCGCGCGCACCGCAACGTGATCGGCACCCACAGCGGCTCGTACAGCGTCTACCGCGCGTTGGCGGTCGCCGCCGGTGCGCTCAAGCGCGAACACAAGGCCGATCTCACCAACACGGCGCCCACCGACATCATCGGCCCCTACCCGCAATGGACCGATCCCGGCAAGATCGTCAGCCTCGACCCTTGGGGTGCCACGGTGGCCGAGGTGTTCTCGGGCGAACTTGCCGCCGGCTACGACATCCGCCCCACCATCGCCGTCACCAAGGCGCACGTGATCCTGCCGGAGGTGATCGAGGCGCTGCAGTCCGGCCGCCTGAAGGCCGACGGCCACTTCCTCACCGACGGCGGCGCCGCGATGGTGACCAAGGCCGCGATCGAGCCGGTGTGGTATCTCCCCGGCGTGGCCAGGCGCTTCGGCTGCAGCGAGTCGACCCTGCGCCGCGTGCTGTTCGAGGAAACCGGCGGCATGTATCCCGAGCTGGTCACGCGCAGCGACCTCGAGGTCTTCCTGCCGCCGATCGGCGGCCAGACCGTCTACATTTTCGGCGACCCGCGCGACCTGGCCAACCCGGAAGTCGAACTCACCGCCCGCGTGCACGACGAGTGCAACGGCTCCGACGTGTTCGGCTCCGACATCTGCACCTGCCGCCCCTACCTCACGCACGCGATCGAGGAATGCATCCAGGGCGCGCAGCGTGGCGGCGTCGGGCTGGTGTCCTATTCGCGCAAGGAAGGCCGCGCGCTCGGCGAGGTCACCAAGTTCCTGGTCTACAACGCGCGCAAGCGCCAGGTGGGCGGCGACACGGCCGACCAGTACTTCGCCCGCACCGAATGCGTGGCCGGCGTGCAGGACATGCGCTTCCAGGAGCTGATGCCCGACGTGCTGCACTGGCTCGGGGTGAAGAAGATCCACCGCCTGGTCTCCATGAGCAACATGAAGTACGACGCGATCACCGGCTCCGGCATCGAGGTCGGTGAGCGCGTCGACATTCCCGACTCCCTGATTCCGGCGGATGCCCGCGTCGAGATGGACGCCAAGAAGGCGGCGGGCTACTTCACGCCCGGCGTGGTGCCCGATGCCGAGGCGCTCAAGCAAACCAAGGGACGCACGCTATGAGCAGTACCGAATTCGTCCTCGGCTCCGGCGAGGCCGAACAGGCCGCGCACACGCTGCGCTCCACCCGTACCGTGCGCGAGCGCTGCGGGCAGTTGCTCGAGCGCGCGCGCGACGGCCGGTCGTCGTGGTTCGAGGTCGACGATGGCGCCATCGCCGCTGCCGCGCGCGCGGTGGCCGATCTCACTCACCGGCGATTTCCCAAGGGACACATCCCGCTGCACAGCCGCTGGCGCCACCTGGAAGCCGGCGGCGTGGACCGCCGGGGCGAACTCCAGCGCCTGCTGGGCGACGTGCCCAAGGCGACGCTCGGCCAGTGCCTGGTGGACCTCACCTTCGTCAGCGTCCTGCTGGATGCCGGCGCGGGGCCGGACTGGAAGTACACCGACTCCGCCACCGGGCAGACCTTCACCCGCTCCGAGGGACTGGCAGTAGCCAGCTACCACGCGTTCGTCGGCGGCATGTTCTCCAGCGACAAGCAGCACCCGCTGCAGGTCGACGCCGAGGGCCTGCGCGCGCTTGCCACCGACCAGCTCGCGCAGGTCTTGCAGGTGCACGGGAACAATCCGCTGGTGGGCCTGGAGGGCCGCGCCATCCTGCTGCGCCGTTTCGGCGAGGCCATGGGCGAGCAGCCCGAAGTGTTCGGCCAGAACATCGCGCGCCCGGCCGGCATCTACGACCAGATCCTGGCGCCTTCGCCCGAGCTGCCCTATACGGCGGACGTGGCGGCCCACGACATCCTCTCGCAGATCCTGGTGTCCTGCTCGGGCATCTGGCCGGCCGACAACGCGATCGGCTTCGTCCCCCTGGGCGACTGCTGGCGCCACGAGGCGGTGCGCGGCGAAGGCCAGAGCGACGGCTGGGTGCCCTTCCACAAGCTCTCGCAGTGGCTGACCTATTCGCTGCTGGAGCCCTTCGCCTGGTCGGGCGTGAACGTGCGCGGCGTCGAGGCGCTGACCGCCCTGCCCGAGTACCGCAACGGCGGACTGCTGATCGACAGCGGCGTGCTGCGCCTGCGCGACGAGGCGGTGACGCGCGCGGTCTGGCAAGCCGGCGACGAGCTGATCGTCGAGTGGCGCGCATTGACGGTGGCCCTGCTCGAGGAAGTGGCGGTCGAAATGCGCAAGCTGCTGCATCTCGATGCCGAGCGCCTGCCGCTGGCCCGCGTGCTCGAGGGCGGCACCTGGGCCGCCGGCCGCGAACTCGCCCAGCGGCAGCGCAACGGCCTGCCGCCGCTGCAGGTGGCCAGCGACGGCACGGTCTTCTGAACAGGCACTCACGACATGCAGAACAACAACGTCCACCTGATCGACCACCCATTGGTGCAGCACAAGCTGTCCCTGATGCGGAACAAGGAGGCCAGCACCAACAGCTTCCGCCGCCTGCTCAACGAACTGGCCATGCTCATGACCTACGAGGTCACGCGCGACGTGGCGATGCAGGACGTCGAGGTCGAGACGCCGCTGGAGAAAATGAAGACCAAAGTCATCGACGGCAAGAAGCTGGTCTTCGTTTCGATCCTGCGCGCGGGCACCGGCATCCTCGACGGCATGTTGAGCGTGGTGCCGGGCGCGCGCGTGGGCCACATCGGCCTGTACCGCGACCCGAAGACGCTGATGGCCGTGGAGTACTACTTCAAGATGCCGCAGAACATGGAGGAGCGCGACGTGATCGTGGTCGATCCCATGCTGGCCACCGGCAACTCCGCGATCGCCGCCGTGGAGCGGCTGAAGGAACTGAGCCCGAAGTCGATCAAGTTCGTGTGCCTCCTGACCTGCCCCGAGGGCGTGCAGGCCATGCAGCAGGCGCACCCCGACGTGCCGATCTTCACCGCCGCCATCGACCGCCAGCTCAATGAGCACGGCTACATCCTGCCGGGCCTGGGCGACGCCGGCGACCGGATGTTCGGCACCAAGTAAGCTATGCTCGACCTGCTGATCACCAATGCGGCACTGCCGGACGGCCGCACCGGCATGTCCGTCGCCGTGCAGGCGGGTCGCATCAGCGAGATCGCGCCGCAGCTCGAGGCGCCGGCGCGCGAGACCGTCGATGCCGGCGGCTACCTGCTCTCGCCGCCCTTGTGCGATCCGCACTTCCACATGGACGCGACCCTGAGCTACGGGCTGCCACGCGTCAACGAGAGCGGCACGCTGCTCGAAGGCATCGCGCTGTGGGGCGAGCTCAAGCCGCTGCTCAAGGCCGAAGACCTGATCCAGCGCGCGCTCGCGTACTGCGACTGGGCGGTCGCGCGCGGGCTGCTGGCGATCCGCAGCCACGTCGACACCAGCGATCCCTCGCTGCTGCCCGTGGAGGCGATGCTGGAGGTGAAGAAGCGCGTGGCGCCCTACCTCGACCTGCAGCTGGTCGCCTTCCCGCAGGACGGCTTGCTGCGTACACCGGGCGGCATCGACAACATGAAGCGCGCCCTCGACCTGGGCGTCGACGTGGTCGGCGGCATCCCGCACTTCGAGCGCACGATGGCGGACGGCGCCACCAGCGTGAAGCTGCTGTGCGAGGCCGCCGCGCGCCGCGACAAGCTGGTCGACATGCACTGCGACGAGAGCGACGACCCGCTCTCGCGCCACATCGAGACGCTGGCCTTCGAGACGCAGCGCCTCGGCCTGCAGGGCCGGGTCAACGGCTCGCATTGCACGTCCATGCACAGCATGGACAACTACTACGTGAGCAAGCTGCTTCCCCTGATCGCGGAGAGCGGCGTCAGCGTGGTCGCCAATCCGCTGATCAACATCACGCTGCAGGGCCGCCACGACACGTATCCGAAGCGCCGCGGCATGACCCGCGTGCCCGAGTTGATGGCCGCCGGCGTCACCGTCGCCTTCGGCCACGACTGCGTGCTGGACCCCTGGTACGGCATGGGCTCGGCCGACATGCTGGAAGTGGCCCACATGGGCCTGCACGTGGCGCAGATGACCAGCCAGGCGGGGATCCGCGCCTGCTTCGACGCGGTGACCGGGAACGCCGCGAAGGTGATGCACCTCGAAGGCTACGGGCTGGAGCCGGGATGCGACGCAAGCTTCGTGCTGCTGCAGGCGCGGGATGTGGTGGAGGCGATCCGCCTGCGCGCGCATCGCCTGAAGGTCTGGCGCAAGGGGGTGGTGGTGGCCGAGACGCCGGAGGTGGTCGCCAAGGTGACGCTGCCGGATCGACCGGCCGCCGTGCGCTTCCTGCGGTGAACCAGCCCCCAGGCGGGCGTCGAACGCATCGATGCGTCGGAACTCGCGCAGCCGTCGGACATCGCCGCGGCGGTCGCCTATCTCGCCTCGGGCGACGCAACCATGGTGCAGGGCGCAGGCCTCATCGTGGATGGCGGCCGACTCAGCGAACTATGAGCTGGTGAGTGTGCCGGGGGCGGTGAATGCCGCCTCCATGGCCTCCCGGTACAGATCCGGGGCTCATTGCGCGCCGCCGCCGCGGATCACCGCGTCGTGGTCGGCGCCGGCACCACCACGATGGTGTCGCCGGTCCGGCCACGCTGGCCGGTGGCTCCCGTGTCGCCGGTCGCACCGGTGCTGCCCGCGACTCCCGTGGTGCCTGTGTCGCCAGTCGCCCCCGTGCTGCCGGTGAGGCCCGAGGCTCCCGTGTCGCCGGTCAGCCCGGTGGAGCCCGTGCTGCCCGTGTTGCCCGACGCTCCGGTGTTGCCGGTCGCGCCGGTGGCACCCGCGGGGCCGGCCGGGCCGGGCACCACGACCACCGCCGCGGGCGCGGGGGCGGGCGCGGCGACCGCCGGCACCACTGCCACCTCGCGCTGGCATGCGGTCAATGCGAGGGCGACCACGGTGATCGAGAGAGCTGCTGCGTATTTCATGTGATTCCTGCCGTTCGAAGCGAAAACCGCGCTCCCCCGGCAGAAATTTGCATGAGGCGCAGTTGACCATGCAAGCCTGAGCCTTGGCGAGCCGCCGTTCCGTCCGCTAGCGTACGAAGGGCGTACCGTTGCCGCGACTGGAGGCTTTCGCCTACAAGCGCGCCGGGCCGCTGGTCAGTTCTTCCCCGGCTTCGGGATCACCTTCGTCCACCCCGGCGGCCTGGGGTTCTCCTATGCTTGCCGCATGGCCCTCGAGCTCTCCCGCGTTCGTGCCCTCTGTTTCGACGTCGACGGCACCATCGCCGACACCGACGATCACCTCGTGGCGCAACTCGCGGCGCTGCTCGACGCGATCCCCGGCGTCAGCGGCCGGCGCAGCGAGCGCCTGGCCCGGCAGGTCGTGATGGGACTGGAGACGCCGGTGCATGGCGCCTATGCCTTGCTCGATCAGCTCGGTCTCGACACGCCGATCGACCGCCTGCGCACGCGCCTGAAGACGATGAAGCAGCGGCAGGCGGACCCCGCCCACACGCGCAATCCCGAAGCGCTGGACGAGGTGCCGCACGACATGGTGCCCGGCGTGCAGGAGATGCTGCACAAGCTGGCCGCCCACTATCCGATGGTGACGATCTCCACCGGGGGCGCCCCGCGCGTGGAACGCTTCCTGGTGCACTACGGCGTGCGCGACCTGTTCACGGCGGTGGTCGGCAGCCAGACCACGCGGCGCATGAAGCCGCACCCGGAACCGCTGTTCTACGCGGCGGAGAAGATGGGCGTGGAGCCGGGGCAGTGCCTGATGATCGGGGACACCACCATCGACGTGCGCACGGGGGTCGCGGCAGGCGCGCAGACGTTGGCGGTGCTGTGTGGCTTCGGGACCGAGCGGGAATTGCGCGATGCGGGGGCGGGACTGATCTTGCGGACCACGTCGGATCTGCTGGGGGTGCTGTTGCCGCAGGAGGATGAATTGGGGAAGACGGCGAGTCCGCGGCCTTGATTCCGAGGCGGGGGAGCGCCCCCACCCCAGCCCTCCCCCGGTGGGGGAGGGGGCAAGACCACCGGCGCGGAGAAGAGTCAGTGCTTTCGTTCGAGCAGCTTCACCAGCGCCCACAGCACGCGGTTGGCAGGCGTGCGAATGCCCAACGTTTCACCGCGGCGCACCACGTAGCCGTTGAGGAAGTCGATCTCCGTCGGCTTGCCGCGCGCCAGGTCCTGCGCCGTCGACGAGTACTGCGCCGGCATGCTCTCCACCAGCTTGCGCGTGACGGCATGGGCATCCGCCGGCACCTGCACGCCGTCGGCATGCGCCACGGCCAGGCACTCGTCGACCACATCGCGCATCACGTCCCAGATGCCCTCGCCCTTGACGTTCTCGCCGTAAGGCTGCTGCGCGATCGCGGAGATGGCGTTGTAAGCGCAGTTGATGATCAGCTTGAGCCACAGCGCGCCGCGCACGTTGGCCGAGATCTCCGTCGGCACGCCGGCCGCAACCAGTGCTTGCGCGACTCGCTGGCTGACGCGCGCCGGCTCGATCACCAGCTCGCCGCGGCCGTGGTGCTTCAGGTGGCCGGGGCCGGCCATCTCGGTGGCGACATAGACCACGGCCGCCGCGACCTCGTGGGCGGGTAGCACGCTGCGCAGCCGCTCGGCGTTGTCGACGCCGTTCTGCAGGCACAGCACCAGAGTGTCCGGCCGCAGGAAGGGCCGCAGCTCCTCTCCGGCGGATTCCGTGGCCATCGACTTGACGCAGAACAGCACCGCGTCCGCCTCGCGCGCACCGGACGCATCGGTGACGGCGCGCACCGGCACCTGCTCGTCGAAGCTCCTGGTCTCCATGCGCAGGCCGGACCGGGCGATCGCCTCGACGTGCTCCGGCCGGGCGATGAAGGTCACGTCGTGGCCGGCGCGTGCGAGCATGCCGCCGAAGTAGCTGCCGACGGCGCCGGCGCCCATCACGGCGACGCGCAGGCGGTTGGGGATCGAAGCCATGGACTTTCTCCTGAATCGCGCAGGCAGGGCCCGCGGGAAGCGCGATGCTAAACGAAGGGCGGAGCGCCCCCACCCCAACCCTCCCCCGGAGGGGGAGGGAGGAACGCGACGCGCGGACATAATCGTGCATGGCCTATGTCGACCTGTCGCGGCAGCCGGACGCGGTGCGGCGCATCGTGCTGGCGCTGGGACTCGCGCGCGCGGACGAACCGGTGCACGCCACCGCGTTGACCGGTGGCGTGTCTTCGGGCATCTACCGTGTCGATCTCGCCTCCGGCAGCTACTGCATCAAGCAGGCGCTGCCGCAGCTGAAGGTGGCCAAGCTGTGGCAGGTGCCGGTGGAGCGCGTGTTCTCGGAGATCGCCTGGCTGCGGGCCGTGCAGCGCATCGTCCCCGGCCACGTGCCACGCGTGCTGGGTGAGGACGCGGCGACCGCCAGCTTCGTCATGCCCTTCCTCGGCCCCGAGTACCGCAACTGGAAGAGCGAGCTGCTCGCGGGCCGCATCGCGCCCGACATGGCCCGCACGGTGGGCGATCTGCTGGGGCGCATCCACGCAGCCACCGCCGACCGGCCGGAGATCGCCGCGCAGTTCGCCAACGGCGACCACTTCCATGCCCTGCGGCTGGAGCCCTATCTGGTGGAGTGCGCCCGCGTGCACCCTGCCCTTGCCGATCGCCTGCACGCCCTCGTCGATCGCACCGCGCGCACCCGGCGCGTGCTGGTGCACGGCGACGTCAGCCCGAAGAACATCCTGCTCGGCCCGGACGGACCGGTGCTGCTGGACGCCGAGTGCGCCTGCATCGGCGACCCGGCCTTCGACCTCGGGTTCTGCCTCAATCACTTGCTGCTGAAGTCGGTGTATGCGCCTGGGCAGGCATCGTTGTTGCTGCAAGCATTCCGGGCGCTGGCCGACGGCTACTGGCCGCATGTGCAATGGGAGGCGCAGCCGGCGCTGGAGGCGCGCGTCGCGACCTTGCTGCCGGCACTGACGCTCGCGCGCATCGACGGCAAGTCGCCGGTGGAATACCTGGGCGAGCCGCAGCGCGCCGCCGTGCGCAGGGAGAGCATTGGCTTGCTGCAGGATCCACCCTCCTCCCTCACCCAACTCGCGGACCGCTGGGTCCGCTCCTTCGCATGACCATCCAGAGCATCGAGGCGCGCCGCATCTGGGATTCGCGCGGGCGGCCCACCGTGGAAGTGGAAGTCGGCAACGCCGACGGCAGCATCGGCCGCGGCATCGCGCCGGCGGGTGCATCGCGCGGCACACGCGAGGCCGTGGAACTGCGCGACGGCGGCCCGCGCTTCGGCGGCCTCGACGTGCAGCGGGCGCTGCGCGGCATCGAACTGGAGATCGCACCGGCGCTGGTGGGCCGTGACGCATCCGACCAGGCCAGCATCGACGCCCTGCTGATCGCGCTGGACGGCACGCCCGACAAATCGCGCCTGGGCGGCAACGCGCTGATCGCCACGTCGCTCGCTGTGCTGCACGCCGCCGCGGCACAGGCGCGGCTGCCGCTGTGGCGCTACCTCGCGCAGGGCCGGCCGGTGCAGTTGCCGCTGCCGCAGGTGCAGGTGTTCGGGGGCGGCGCGCATGCGGGGCGGCGCGTGGACGTCCAGGACTTCATGGTGATCGCCACCGGCGCGCGCTCGTTTGCGCAGGCGATGGAGATGAGCGCCGAGGTGTACCGGGCGGCCGGCGCGCTGATGGCCGAGCGCGGTGCATTGGCCGGCGTCGCCGACGAAGGGGGCTGGTGGCCGGCCTTCGCGCGCAACGAGGATGCGCTGGACACGCTGCTCGCAGCCATCGAGCGGGCCGGCTACACGCCGGGCAGCGAGGTGGCGATCGCGCTCGACATCGCGGCCTCCGAGTTCGGGCACGGCGGCCGCTACCGGCTCGCGCTGGAGAACGAGGAACTCGATTCGGACGCGCTGTGCGAGCGTCTGCTGCGCTGGCTGGAGCGCTATCCCATCGTCTCCATCGAGGATCCGCTGGCCGAGGACGACGAGGCCGGCCTGATCGCCTTCACGCGCGCGGCGGCCGGCCACGTGCAGGTGGTGGGCGACGACTATCTCGTGACCAGCGCGCAGCGCGTGCGCACGGCAGCCGAACGCGGTGCCTGCAACTGCCTGCTGGTCAAGCCGAACCAGGCCGGCACGGTCAGCGAAACGCGCGCGGCCCTCGATGCGGCGCGAGAATCTGGCTACGGGACCATCGTCTCGGCGCGCTCCGGCGACACCGAGGACGTGGCCATCGTGCACCTGGCCACCGGCTGGAACGCGGGCCAGATCAAGGTGGGCTCGTTCGCGCGCTCCGAACGCATGGCCAAGTGGAACGAGGGCATCCGGCTCGAAGGCCGCGTGCCGGCGCCAGCAGGCTTCGCGGGACGGGCCGCGCTGGCGGGTGGGCGCTGACGCATTCGCGGCGACAATCGCCGGGCGATGAACTACTGGCTGATGAAGTCCGAGCCGGCCGAGGTCTCGGTCGACGATGCGCTGGCCGCCCCCGCTGCCACGGTGCCCTGGACCGGCGTGCGCAACTACCAGGCGCGCAACTTCATGCGCGATGCGATGCGCGTCGGCGATGGCGTGCTGTTCTATCACTCCAGTTGCGCGGAGCCGGGCGTCGTGGGCATCGCGCGCGTCGCGTCGACGGCCTATCCCGATCCGACGCAGTTCGATCCGTCTTCCCCTTATCACGATGCCGCCTCCAAGCGCGAAGAACCGCGCTGGCTGCTGGTCGACGTGCAGGTGCTGCGCAAGACGCGCACGCTGGGCCTGCCGGAGTTGCGTGCCGATCCGCAGCTGCAGGACCTGGTCGTGCTGAAGAAGGGCAATCGCCTCTCGATCACGCCGGTGGAGGCGCGGCACTGGCAGCGTATCCTGGCGCTGCTGGCGTGACGCGGACATGAGCGGCTGGCAGCTGGCCGGCTTCCTGCTGTGCGTCGCGATCGCCACCTGGGCCCAGAGCATCACCGGCTTCGCGCTGGCGCTGATCCTCCTCGGCTTGGCCAGCCTGCTGCAGCTCGCGCCCTTGCCCGATGTCGCGAATGTGGCGATGGTGCTTTCACTGGCCAGTGCCGCCGTCGCCCTGCGCGGGTCGCGCCGCTCGCTGAACCGCGGGATATGGCGCGCCACGGTCAGCGGCAGCGTGGTGGGTGTCGCGGTCGGCGTGGCGATCATGGGCTGGCTGCAGGCCAACGTGGTGATGCTGTTGCGGCTGCTGCTCGGTGTGGTGGTGATCGCCTGCGCGGTGGTGGTGCTGCTGCGCGCAAAAACGCTGCCGCGCACTTCATCGCGGCTGTCCTTCGGCGTATTCGGATTCCTCTCGGGCGTGCTGGGCGGACTGTTCTCCGCATCCGGGCCGCCACTGGTGTACCAGTACTACCGGCAGCCGCTTTCGCTGGACGAAGTGCGCGATACGCTGGTCGCGACGCTGGCCGCGGGCTCGCTGGTCCGCCTGGGCATGGTGGTGCCGGCCGGCCATTTCTCGCTGCGCTCCCTGCTGCTGTGCGCGCTGTCGGTGCCGCTGGCGATGGCCGTGACCTGGTGGATGCGCCGGCATCCGCCCGCGTGGCGGCGCGAGACCGTGTTGAAGGTGGTGTGCGCGCTGTTGATCGTGACGGGGGTGGGTCTGATCGGGCCGGCGGTGAAGGCGCTGGTGCGGTGAGCATCATGGTGGGACGCGGCGGTGCCGCGTCCCACCCTACACAGCTGGAGTGGCGGCGGTGGGTCTGGCATGGTGTGCGGCTGCACCCGACGACCACGCTGCCCGGTAGGGTGGGATGCGGCGCAGCCGCACACCACCGCGCCTGCCCTAGCCCCGCAACAAGCGCGGCACCCCCTGCCCCGCCGCCATCTGCGGAAACAGCACCCGACCCACCCGCTCGCGCTCCAGCCCGAAGCTCTCGGCCGCGACGCTGGCGATCAGCGCATCCAGGCCCAAGGTCGGCCGCAGGTCCCGTCCTTCGTAGAGCGCAGCAGGGGCCAGCCCCGGCCAGTCCGCGATCACGCGGCCACCCTGCAGCGCACCGCCTGCCAGCAGCGCCGCCGACGCGGTGCCGTGGTCGGTGCCGCCCGTGCCGTTGACCGCTGCCGTGCGGCCGAACTCGGTGGCGACCAGCACCACCGTCTGCCGCCAGCTGTCGCCCAGGCCTTGCTTGAGCGCGGCCACCAGCGTGTCCAGCGCGCGCAGCTGCGCGGCCAGGCGCGGGTTCTGGCCGCCGTGCGTATCCCAGCCGTTCGTCTCGATCATCGCAATGCGCGCGCCCTTGGGCTGTGCGAGGAAGTTGGCGGCCATGCGGCCCAGCGCCGCAGGATCCTGGCGCTTGCCTTCCAGGCCGGCCGCACCGGCCATGCCACGGGCTTGCATCGCCGCCGACCACAGCGCGTGCAGCTGCGCGTCCTGGGCATAGAGCTGCTGCACGCGCAGCAGCAGGTCGTCGCCGGCCGCCGGCAATGCGGAAGGCGCATACGAGGTCACCTCCGCGGGCCCGCGCAGCGCCAGCGGCACGGTGGGCGCGAGTGCGATCGCCGGTTCGCCCGGGCGCGGCAGCAGGCCGACCAGGCGGTTCAACCAGCCGTCCTTCAGCTGGTAAGGCGCGGTGCCGCCGCTTTCCAGGACGTTCTGGCCGTCGAAGTGGGAGCGGTCGCGGTAAGGCGAAGCCACGGCCTGCACGAACAGCGCCTCGCCGGCGGTGTAGAGCGCGCCGAATTGCGCCAGCGACGGATGCAGCGCAAAGCTGCCGTCCAGGCGGATGGCGCCGGCCGCATCGATCGCGAGCGGCCCGCGCAGGGAGGCGTAGGCGGGATCGGCATAGGGGATGACGGTGTTCAGTCCGTCGGCCGCCCCCCGCTGCAGGATGAAGACGAAGCGCCGCTCGGTGGCAGCCTGCGCGAACGCCACGCGCGGTGCAAGCAACAGGGCCGCGGTGCCGGCCAGGAAGCCGCGTCGGTCCAGGGACAAGCTCATCTCCTCAGGAAATCGGGCGAGACCAGCAGCAGCGCCAGCGCGCCCGCAGGACTCTCGGAACGCGCGATCGCGGAAGCCGTCGCCTCGCTGAGGGCACCCGGCAAGACACGCGGCGCCAGCACCCGCGCATCCACGGCGTCGCCGGCTTGCGCGGCCAGGCGCTGCGCCATCTCGACGCGGCGCACCAGCGCATCGGGCGCCGCCCAGCTCGCGGCGATGTCGTCGTAGCCGGCCGGCGAACCGGGGCGCCACACTGGTTGCCCCAGCTGGTTCATCAGCTCGGCGAGCTGCATGGGTGCGATCTCGCGCTGGCCCATGGCACGCAGGCTGGATAGCGCCCAATCCCAGGGCGTCTTGAACTTGGCCGGCGTCGCCTGCCACGCCTCGCGTGCGACGACCAGTTCGCGGTACACCGTGGGCAGGTCGCCGCCGCTGCGGGTGAAGGCATCGGCAAGCCGCTGCACCAGCGCCGGCGGCGGCTCGTCGCCGACGAAGTGGCGGGCCAGCTTGGTGGCGATGTGCCTTGCGGTCGCCGGCGCCGTGGCCAGGTCGTGCAGGATCGCGCGGGCCTGCTCCTCGCCCGGCTGCGGATAACTGTGTGCCAGCAGCGTGCGCGTGCCCGGCTCGTGCAGCGCGGGGCGAAACAGCGAGGGGACGGGTGCGGCCTCTTTCGAGGGATCCGCCGCAGCGACCGCGGGCAGCGTCCACCCGGTGAGAGCGCGCGCGAATTCGGTGACGTCCGCCTGCGTGTAGCCGCTGCGCACGCCCAGCGTGTGCAGCTCCATGATCTCGCGCGCAAGGTTTTCATTCAGGCCACGGCGGCGCGGCTGTGCGCCCTCGGCAGCGCGCAGGGCGGCAGCGCTTTGCGGGCCGATCGAGTTGGGCTGGTCCAGATAGAGCAGCATGGCGGGATGCCGGGTCACCGCCATCAGCATGTCCTCGAGGCGGCCGAGAACGTGCGGCCGGATCGCATCCGCCTCCAGCGCACCGGCGAGGCCGACCACGGACATCTTGTCGACGGACACCGCGAAGTGATTCGCCCAGAAGTGAACCAGCCGCTCGACGAAGGGCGCGGGCGTGACGAGCGCACTGGCGCCCCGCGCGCCGAGCGCCGCGAGATAAGCCTCGCGCCCCTCGCGACGATAGACCTGGCGCGCCGCCTGTTTCTCGCCCTCGGGGGCGTCGCGCACGGCGCGCTGCCGGGCCAGCAGCTCCTGCAGGAGCGCGGGGGTGCGAGGAAGCGCGGCCCACGCGGCGGGCGCGGGATCGTAGCGACTGAATTGCGCGAGCAGCCAGCCCTGCGGGTCGCTTGGCGGGGTGTCCTCGGCGCGCGCGCCAAGGCCGAAGCGGTTGAGGGCGATGCTGGCAGCGGCGGTCACGCAGGGGATTGAACCGCGCCTGAAGCAGCTCGTGTTGTCGCCGACGTTTCGCGGGTGTAAATCCGGGGCGTCGGGCGTGCACGCCGCAGGGGAAGCCGCTCCTAGAATGGCCCATGCCTCCCGACCGCGCCGCCAATCCCCTGCTCGCCCCCTGGACCGCGGCCTTCGGCTTGCCGCCTTTTGCACAGATCCAGGCTCATCATTTCCCGCCCGCCTTCGAGCAGGTGCTGCAGGAGCACCGCGAGGCAATCGCGGCCATCGGCGAGGCCGCCGCGCCGCCCGACTTCGACAACACGGTTGCGGCCTTCGATCGCAGCTTTCGCGCGCTCGGGCGCCTGCGCATGGTGTTCTACAACCTGTGCGCGTCGGAGACCTCCGCCGAGCTGCAGCAGGTGCAGCGGCAGATGGCGCCGGTGCTGGCCGCCCATGACAGCGCGGTCTCCATGCACGCGGGCCTGTTCCGGCGCATCGCCCTGCTGCATGAGCGGCGAGCCGACCTCAAGCTAGGTCCCGAGCAACTGCGGCTGATCGAACGCGTGCACCTGGACTTCGTGCGCTCCGGCGCCCTGCTGGCGCCGTCGGCGCAGGCCCGCTATGCGCAGGTGGCGCAGGAGCTCGCGGCGTGCTGCACGGCCTTCGGGCAGAACGTGCTGCATGACGAATCGGCCTGGGCCCTGGAGCTGCATGACGAGGCCGAGCTCGCCGGGCTTCCCGAGTTCGTACGCGCCGCCGCCCGGCTTGCCGCGCAGCAGCGCGGATTGGGCGACGTGCATGCCATCACGCTGTCACGCTCTTCGATCCTGCCCTTCCTGAGCTTCTCCGAGCGGCGCGACCTGCGCGAGCAGGCCTGGCGCGCCTGGGTGGAACGCGGCACGCACGCGGGCGAGCACGACAACCGGCCCCTCATAGGCCACATCCTCGCGCTGCGGCAGGAGCAGGCGCGCTTGCATGGGGATTCGAGCTATGCGGAGTTCGCACTGGTGGATCGCATGGCGCGCACGCCCGCCGCCGTCGACCGCCTGCTGGACGACGTCTGCGATCGCGCCATCGCCGTGCTGGTGCACGAGCGGGAGCGGCTGGCCGCGGTGCAGCGGGCGGCCGGCGTGGAGCAGCCCATCGAAGCCTGGGACTGGCGTTACTGGGCGGAGAAAGTGCGGCAACGCGACTTTGCCGTCGACGACGCGGAGCTCAAGCCCTACTTCTCGCTCGACGCGATGGTGCGAGCGGCTTTCGACTGCGCACAGCGCCTGTTCGGGTTGCGCTTCACCCCGCGGCCCGACCTGGTGCTCTATCACCCCGATGCGCGCGGGTACGAGGTGCACGACGAGGACGGCCGCGCTGTCGGCCTCTTCATCCAGGACAACTTCGCGCGTCCCAGCAAGCGCAGCGGTGCCTGGATGAGCAGCCTGGCCGTGCAGTCGCGCAATGGCGGCGAGGTGCTGCCCGTGATCCTGAACAACAACAACTTCGCCCAGGGCAGTCCGACGCTCCTGAGTTTCGACGACGTGCGCACCTTGTTCCACGAGTTCGGGCACGGGCTGCACGGGCTGCTGTCGAACGTCACCTATGCCAGGCTCGCCGGCACCAGCGTGCTGCGCGATTTCGTGGAGTTGCCCTCGCAGTTGTTCGAACACTGGGCCTCGGAGCCCGCGGTGCTGCAGCGCCACGCGCGGCATGTGCACACGGGCGAGCCGATTCCCGCGGCGCTGATCGAGCGGCTGCAGGCAGCGGAGCGCTTCGGCGAGGCGTACGAGACGGTGCGCTACTGCGGCAGTGCGATCGTGGACATGGCGGTGCACCGCCATCCCGATCCCGGCTCCGTCGCCGACTGGCCGGCCTTCGAGGCGCAAACGCTGCGCGATCGCGGGCTGCCCGCAGCCGCCGGCACCAATCATCGACTCGCCCATTTCCAGCACCTGTTCAGCGGCGACAGCTATGCGGCGGGCTATTACGTCTATCTCTGGGCCGAGGTGCTGGACGCGGACGCGTGGGGCGCGTTCGAGGAGGCGGGGGATCCCTTCCATCGCGAGACCGCGCAGCGATTGAAGCGCTGCATCTATGCGGCGGGCAACAGCGTGGAGCCCGGCGCGGCGTTCCGCGCGTTCCGGGGGCGCGATCCGGTGATCGCGCCGCTGCTGCGGCAGAAGGGGCTGGTGAGGACTTAGCACCCGTGTAGGGTGGGATGCGCAAAGCGCACACCACCACGGCGGCCGGTGGTGTGCGCCTTGCGCATCCCACCCTACCGGCATGAAAAAAGCCGCCCGAAGGCGGCTTTTTCAAAGGGCAACCGGCTTACTGGTTGTCCGTGGAGATTTCCTCCGGCTCGGGCTTGGCGCGGCCTTCCTTCCGGGGCAAGGGCTGGATGTCCAGCTGCACGTCCGCCGTCTCGTTGCCCTTCTCGTCGGTCTTCACCTCCATGTCCACCGTCAGGCGACCGCCCTCGGTGAGCTTGCCGAACAGCAGCTCGTCGGCCAGTGCCCGACGGATCGTGTCCTGGATAAGGCGCTGCATCGGCCGCGCACCCATCAGCGGATCGAAGCCCTTCTTGGCCAGGTACTTGCGCAACTGGTCGGTGAAGGTGACCTCCACGCGCTTCTCGGCAAGTTGCTGCTCCAGTTGCAGCAGGAACTTGTCGACCACGCGCAGGATGATCTGTTCATCCAGCGCCCTGAAGCTGACGATCGCATCCAGGCGGTTGCGGAACTCCGGCGTGAACAGGCGCTTGATGTCGGCCATCTCGTCGCCCGTGTCGCGCGAGTTGGTGAAACCGATCACCGCCTTGTTCATGGTCTCGGCACCCGCGTTCGTCGTCATGATGACGATGATGTTGCGGAAGTCGGCCTTGCGTCCGTTGTTGTCGGTCAGCGTGCCATGGTCCATCACCTGCAGCAGCACGTTGAAGATGTCCGGGTGCGCCTTCTCGATTTCGTCGAGCAGCAGCACCGCGTGCGGCTTCTTCGTGACGGCTTCGGTCAGCAGGCCGCCCTGGTCGAAGCCCACGTAGCCGGGGGGCGCGCCAATGAGGCGCGACACCGCATGGCGCTCCATGTACTCCGACATGTCGAAGCGGATCAACTCGATGCCCATGATGTAGGCCAGCTGCTTGGCCGCTTCCGTCTTGCCGACGCCCGTCGGGCCGGAGAACAGGAAGGCGCCGATCGGCTTGTCGCCGCGGCCGAGGCCGCTGCGCGCCATCTTCACCGAGGCCGCCAGCACTTCGAGTGCCTTGTCCTGGCCGAACACCACCGACTTCAGGTCGCGCTCGAGGGTCTGCAGCTTGCCGCGGTCGTCGTTGCTGACGGAGGCGGGCGGGATGCGCGCGATCTTGGCCACGATCTCCTCGACCTCGGTCTTGGAAATCGTCTTCTTGCGCTTGCTCACCGGCAGGATGCGCTGGGCCGCGCCGGCCTCGTCGATCACGTCGATGGCCTTGTCCGGCAGGTGCCGGTCGTTGATGTACTTCGCCGACAGCTCCGCCGCCGCCTGCAGGGCACCCGCCGCGTACTTGACGCTGTGGTGCTCCTCGAAGCGGCTCTTGAGGCCCTTGAGGATCTCGATCGTCTGCTCCACGGTCGGCTCGACCACGTCGACCTTCTGGAAGCGCCGCGACAGGGCCGCGTCCTTCTCGAAGATGCCGCGGTACTCGGTGAACGTGGTCGCGCCGATGCACTTGAGCGCGCCGCTCGAGAGCGCCGGCTTGAGCAGGTTGGACGCGTCCAGCGTGCCGCCCGAGGCCGCCCCGGCGCCGATCAGCGTGTGGATCTCGTCGATGAAGAGGATCGCGTTGGGCTTGTCCTTGAGCGAGCGCAGCACGCCCTTGAGGCGCTGTTCGAAGTCGCCGCGGTACTTGGTGCCCGCCAGCAGCGCGCCCATGTCGAGGGAGTAGACCTGCGAGTCCGCGAGGATCTCGGGCACTTCCTTTTGCACGATGCGCCAGGCCAGGCCTTCCGCGATGGCGGTCTTGCCCACGCCGGCCTCACCCACCAGCAGCGGGTTGTTCTTGCGGCGGCGGCACAGGATCTGGATCACGCGCTCGACCTCGTACTCGCGGCCGATCAGGGGATCGATCTTGCCGTCCTTGGCCGCCTGGTTCAGGTTGAGCGTGAACTGCTCGAGAGGCGATGCCTTCTCGTTCTTCTCGCCACCCTCGCCCTCTTCGGACGACGCGTTCTCGCCGCTCTTGGCGGGCTCCGGCGGATCGCTCTTCTTGATGCCGTGCGCGATGTAGTTCACCACGTCGAGACGGGTGACCCCCTGCTGGTGCAGGTAGTACACGGCGTGCGAGTCCTTCTCGCCGAAGATCGCGACCAGCACGTTGGCGCCGGTGACTTCCTTCTTGCCGTTGCCGGTGGACTGCACGTGCATGATCGCGCGCTGGATGACGCGCTGGAAACCCAGCGTGGGCTGGGTGTCGACGTCGTCCGTGCCCGCGACCTGGGGCGTGTTGTCCTTGATGAAGTTCGACAACGACTTGCGCAGGTCGTCGATGTTGGCGCTGCAGGCGCGCAGCACTTCGGCCGCGCTGGGATTGTCCAGCAGGGCCAGCAAAAGATGCTCCACCGTGATGAACTCGTGGCGCTGCTGACGCGCTTCCACGAAGGCCATGTGGAGGCTGACTTCCAATTCCTGGGCAATCATGAGATTTCCTTCTGCCTATCGTTCAAAACTGATCTGTTCCTTCAGAGTGCCGGTTCACTCCACCGGTTCACTCAAACATTGCAGGGGGTGCCCCGCTTGACGCGCTGCCTCCTGCACCTGCTGGACCTTCGTGGCCGCGACGTCACGGGAATAGACGCCGCAGATGCCCTTTCCGTCCAGGTGGATCTTCAACATGATCTGGGTTGCCGTCTCTCTGTCCTTGCCAAAAAACTCCTGGATCACCACGACCACGAATTCCATGGGTGTGTAGTCGTCGTTCAACATGACGACCTGGTACATCTGCGGAGGCTTGGTCTTCTGGGTTTTCCGCTCTGCGACCACCGAGTCGCCGCCATCGTCCGACGGCCGGATGACGGGACCGGCCGGGGGCGGAATTGGTGTCTGACTGGCCATGAAAATCATTCTATCGACGGGGAATCGCTCTCGCCGACCCAAGGTGAATTGGAGACGGTCCCGTCACATTCAAGCGACAACCGTACAGTACCCCTGTTTCTCCTCTCACGGATGGCGCCCTGGAGGGCGCGAAATGCAGCGCCGGCACGCACTTGCGGGCGACTAAGTGAAAATATTGACAGCTGAGCCGGCTTCAACGACACTCGCGCCCCTTGAGGGAACAAATAAGCGAGGGCGCGCATCATGGCGACCGGAACAGTCAAGTGGTTCAACGATGCCAAGGGCTTCGGGTTCATCGAACCCGATGGCGGCGGCTCGGATATCTTCGCCCATTTTTCGGCGATCACGATGGAGGGTTTCAAGACCCTCAAGCAGGGCTCGCGCGTCAGCTTCGAAGTCCAGCAGGGGCCCAAGGGCCAGCTCGCCCAGAACATCCAGGCGCAGCCCGGCCCCATCCAGACCCAGCCGGCCACCCCTGAGCGGCCCCAGCGCCAGCCCAAGGTGCGCGCACCGCAATTCCATGCGGCGATGGGGCACAGCGGAGAGCACGCGAGCAAGTGACTTCCGGCGCGCGCCAGCGCGCCATCGAAGTCACCCTCCCACGATGAAGCAAAGCCGCCCTCGGGCGGCTTTCGGCCTTTCTCCTTCCCCCGTCGGGGGAAGGTTGGGATGGGGGCGCCCCTCGCACTGTGCGCGCCGCAGCGCCCCCACCCCAGCCCTCCCCCGGCGGGGGAGGGAGCCAACTGCCAAGCCCCACGAAAAAGCCGCCCGAAGGCGGCTTGGAGTCCCTGGTCCCGGCCTGCCCGGAACGACCTGAGACTCAGACCTGCGCCGATGCCAGCGCCGCATTGAACGTCGCGCTCGGACGCATCAGCGCCGTCACCTTCTCGCGGTCCGGGAGGTAATAGCCGCCGATGTCGGCGGGCTTGCCCTGCACCGCATTGAGCTCGTCGACGATCTTCTTCTCGTTGTCGGTCAGGGTCTTGGCCAGGGGCGCGAAGCGCTTCGCCAGTTCGGCATCCTCGGTCTGCGCCGCCAGGGCCTGCGCCCAGTACAGCGTCAGGTAGAACTGGCTGCCCCGGTTGTCCAGCTGGCCGGTCTTGGGCGACGGGGTCTTGCTGTTGGCCAGGAGCTTGCCGGTGGCGGCATCGAGCGCGGTGGCCATGACCTTGGCCTTGTTGTTGCCGGTCTTGATGCCCTCGTCCTCCAGGCTCACCGCCAGCGCGAGGAACTCGCCCAGCGAGTCCCAGCGCAGGTGGTTCTCTTCCACCAGTTGCTGCACGTGCTTGGGGGCCGAGCCACCCGCGCCCGTCTCGTACATGCCGCCGCCGGCCATCAAGGGCACGATGGAGAGCATCTTGGCGCTGGTACCCAGCTCCATGATCGGGAACAGGTCGGTCAGGTAGTCGCGCAGGATGTTGCCGGTGACGCTGATCGTGTCCTTGCCGCGGATCACGCGCTCCAGCGTGTAGCGCATGGCGCGCACCTGGCTCATGACACGGATGTCGAGGCCGTTGGTGTCGTGGTCCTTCAGGTACTTCGCGACCTTCTTGCGCATCTCCGCCTCGTGCGGGCGATACGAGTCGAGCCAGAACACCGTGGTCATGCCGGAATTGCGCGCGCGCGTGACGGCCAGCTTTACCCAGTCGCGGATCGCGGCGTCCTTGGTCTGGCACATGCGCCAGATGTCGCCCTGTTCCACCTTCTGCGTCATCAGGACCTCGCCGGTGGCCAGGTCCGTGATGTTGGCGACGCCGTCCTCGGCGATCTCGAAGGTCTTGTCGTGCGAGCCGTATTCCTCGGCCTGCTGCGCCATCAGGCCCACGTTGGGCACCGTGCCCATGGTCTTCGGATCGAAGTTGCCGTGCCACTTGCAGAAGTTGATGATCTCCTGGTAGATGCGGGCAAAGGTCGACTCGGGGATCACCGCCTTCACCTCGTGCAGGCGGCCGTCGGCGCCGTACATCTTGCCGCCCTGGCGGATCATGGCCGGCATCGAGGCGTCCACGATCACGTCGTTGGGCGAATGGAAGTTGGTGATGCCCTTGGCGGAATCGACCATCGCGAGCGCGGGGCGGTGCTCCTGGCAGGCATGCAGGTCACGCTTGATCTCGTCCTGCTGCGACTGCGGCAGCGTGGCGATCTTCTCGTACAGGTTGGCCATGCCGTTGTTCACGTTCACGCCCAGCTCGTCGAACAGCTTGCCGTGCTTGTCGAAGGCTTCCTTGTAGAACATGCGCACGGCGTGGCCGAACACGATGGGGTGCGACACCTTCATCATCGTGGCCTTGACGTGCAGCGAGAACATCACGCCGGTGTTCTTCGCGTCCTCGATCTGCCTTTCGTAGAAGGCCAGCATGGCCTTCTTGCTCATGAACATCGAGTCGATGATCTCGCCTTCGAGCAGCGGGACCTTGGCCTTGAGCACGATCGTCTTGCCGGACTTCGTGAGCAGCTCCATCTTGACGTCGCGCGCGCGGTCCAGCGTCATCGACTTTTCGCCGGCGTAGAAGTCGCCGCCGACCATGTGCGAGACATGGCTGCGCGAAGCGGGGCTCCACTCGCCCATGCTGTGCGGGTGGGCGCGGGCGAATTCCTTCACCGCCTTCGGCGCACGGCGGTCGGAGTTGCCCTCGCGCAGGACGGGGTTCACCGCGGAGCCCAGCACCCGGGCGTAGCGCTGGCGGATCGCCTTCTCTTCGTCGGTCTTCGGGTTCTCCGGGTATTCGGGAACCATGTAGCCCTTGCCGCGCAGTTCGCGGATCGCGGACACCAGCTGGTTCTGCGAGGCGCTGATATTGGGCAGCTTGATGATGTTGGCATCGGGCTGCAGCGTCTTCTTGCCCAGTTCGGAGAGCGTGTTGGGCACCCTCTGCTGCTCGCTCAGGGAGTCCGGGAACTCGCCCAGGATGCGGTTGGCCACGGAGATGTCGCTCTCGACCACCTCGATGCCGGCAGCGGCGGCGAAGGTGCGGACGATGGGAAGGAACGAATGCGTCGCCAGGAAGGGCGCTTCGTCGGTCAGCGTGTAGATGATCTTCGAACGGTCTGCAGCCAAGGGATGTCTCTCAGGGAAGGTTGGTGGGTCGCGAGCGCCACGATGCGAGCCGTCATTTTAGGCCGCGCAAGCCGCCGGGCCGCCACGGCGGCTTGCGCCAGCTCACATGTTCTCGATCATCACCTGCCCGAAGCCCGAGCAGCTGACCTGCGTGGCGCCCTCCATGAGCCGGGCGAAGTCGTAGGTCACCTTCTTGGCCAGGATGGACTTCTCCAGCGAGGCGATGATGATGTCGGCGGCTTCGGTCCAGCCCATGTGCCGCAGCATCATCTCGGCGGCCAGGATCTCGGAGCCGGGATTGACGTAGTCCATGCCGGCGTACTTCGGCGCAGCGCCATGGGTGGCCTCGAACATGGCGACAGAGTCGCTCATGTTGGCGCCCGGGGCGATGCCGGTACCGCCGACCTGCGCGGCCAGGGCATCGGAGAGGTAGTCGCCGTTCAGGTTCAGGGTGGCCACGACGCTGTATTCGGCGGGGCGCCGCAGGCTCTGCTGCAGGAAGGCGTCCGTGACCGCGTCCTTGACGATGATGTCGCGGCCGGTGCGCGGATTGCGCAGCTTCAGCCAAGGGCCGCCGTCGATCACGATCGCGCCGAACTCCTTCTTCGCCAGCGCATAGCCCCAGTCGCGAAAGCCGCCCTCGGTGAACTTCATGATGTTGCCCTTGTGCACCAGCGTCACCGAGGGTTTGTCGCGGTCGATGGCGTACTGCAGGGCCTTGCGCACCAGCCGCTCGGTGCCCTCGATGGAGACCGGCTTGATGCCGATGGCCGAGGTGTCGGGGAAGCGGATCTTCTGCACGCCCATCTCGCGGGTCAGGAAGTCGATCACCTTCCTGGCCTGCTCCGACTGCGCGGCGTACTCGATGCCCGCATAGATGTCTTCCGAGTTCTCGCGGAAGATCGCCATGTTCGTCTTCTCCGGCTCCTTCAGCGGCGAGGGCACGCCGTGGAAGTACTGGATCGGGCGCAGGCACACGTACAGGTCCAGCGCCTGGCGCAGGGCGACGTTCAGCGAGCCGGCGCGGCCGCCCGCCGGGATCGCCAGCGGCCCCTTGATCGAGACGACGTACTCGCGCGCGGCGGCCAGCGTTTCCTCGGGCAGCCACACGTCCGGGCCGTAGACGCGGGTGGCCTTTTCGCCGGCGAAGATCTCCATCCAGCGGATCTTCCGCGCGCTGGCGTAGGCCTTGTCGACCGCCGCATCCACCACCTTCAGCATCACGGGCGTGATGTCGATGCCCGTTCCGTCGCCCTCGATGTACGGAATGATCGGCTCATGGGGGACGTTCAACGACAGGTCGGCGTTGACGGTGATCTTCTGCCCCTGCGAGGGCACCTCGATGTGCTGGTAGGCCATGGGGGAAAACGTCTCCGGGGCGGGATGGCGCCTGCGCGCGGCGGGCAGCCTGGCGGCGAGCCGCGAATTCTAGCTGTGAACTGTCGGGTCGCCCTCCAGGCACGCTTGTCAGCACAACCGTGTCAACCGGCTGAGCTACTGCCGCGTTGCCGAGTGGTCTGACATTCGTTGGGCAAAGTCAAACGACCTGAAGGAATTACCATGACCAAGCTGCTCGCCACCCTGATCGCCGGCCTCTTCTCCGCCGCCGTGTTCGCCCAAGCCACCCCCGCCACGCCCGCCACCGCGGCTGCCCCCGCTGCCAAGACGGAAGCGAAGAAGGAAGCCAAGGCCGAGAAGAAGGAAGAGAAGGCGGAAGCCAAGACCGACAAGAAGGCCGACAAGAAGGTCGCGAAGAAGTCTTCCAAGAAGGCCGCTCCCAAGGCCGAAGAGAAGAAGGAAGACAAGAAGTCGTAATCGACTGCTTCGTCGCCTTGCACGAAAGAATGCCCGCCTGTGCGGGCATTTTTTCTGGCGTCCCCGACAATACGAGCCATGAAGAAGCACCTCGCCCTCGCCGCCGCCCTGGTCGCCTGCGCCGCCTTCGCCCAGGACCAGCCGCAGACGACCCTGCCGCGCGTCAAGCTGAACGCCGGCATGCACATCATCGACGCCCAGGTGGCCTCCACGCCCAACGAACGCGAAACCGGCCTGATGTTCCGCAAGGAAATGCCGCAACAGGAGGGCATGCTGTTCGTCTTCGAATACCCCTCCCAGCAGTGCTTCTGGATGAAGAACACGCTGCTGCCGCTGTCCGTGGCCTTCGTGCACGACGACGGCACGATCGCCAACATCGAGGAAATGCAGCCGCAGACGCTGGATTCGCACTGCTCGGTGCAGCCGGTGCGCTACGTGCTGGAGATGAACAAGGGCTGGTTCGCCAAGAAGGGGATCAAGGCCGGCTCCAGGCTCGAAGGCCAACCCTTCAGATAATGGACAAAACAAGGGCCCTGACGGGCCCTTGGAGTTCGGCGGCGCCGCGTGCGCGGCGTCGGGTTACCCGAAATTCTTCGCCGCGAAATCCCAGTTCACGAGCTTGTCGAGATAGGTCTCGACGAATTTGGGACGCAGGTTGCGGTAGTCGATGTAATACGCGTGTTCCCACACGTCCACGGTCATGACGGCCTTGTCGGCGGTGGTCAGCGGGGTGCCCGCGGCGCCGGTGTTGACGATGTCGACGCTGCCGTCCGGCTTCTTCACCAGC
Organism: Ramlibacter sp.; assembly: GCF_028291745.1. Classification (GTDB taxonomy): domain Bacteria; phylum Pseudomonadota; class Gammaproteobacteria; order Burkholderiales; family Burkholderiaceae_C; genus Ramlibacter. Next base: position 50,057 of record NZ_JAQGNQ010000016.1, read on the forward strand.
CAGGTCCAGCCCGAACCGAAGTTGCCCACGGCGGACTTCACGAAGGCATCGCGGAAGGCCTGGTAGCTGCCCCACTTGCTGCTGATCGCCTGCGCCAGCGCGCCGGTGGGCTCGCCGCCGCCTTGCGGCTTCATGCAGCTCCAGAAGAAGGTGTGGTTCCAGACCTGCGCGGAGTTGTTGTAGATCGCGCCCGACGACTTGCGGATGATCTCCTCGAGGGGCATGTTCTCGAACTCGGTGCCCTTCTGCAGGTTGTTGAGGTTCACCACGTACGCGTTGTGGTGCTTGCCGTGGTGATACTCGAGCGTCTCCTGCGAATAGTGCGGAGCGAGCGAATCGATCGGGTAAGGCAGGGGGGGCAGGACGTGTTCCATCTTCTTCCTCGGTGGGTTGTGGTTTCGACTGGGGGCATTCTAGGGACGATTGACTGCGGCAGGCGCGACCCGCAAATCAACCTCGCCGTCGGCGAGGACGGCGCGCACCGCCTGTCCGGGCTGCACATGGTGCACGCTGGTGATGGGATGCCCCGCTTGCGCATCGGTCAGCAATGCATAGCCACGCTGCAGCACCAGGCGGGGGTCGAGCAATTTCAGGCGCAGCTCGATGTGCTCGCACTGCCGCCTCGCGCGCTCCAGCCGCCCCGCAAGGCCGGCGCGCAGTGCCTGCTGGTCGCGCACGAGTTGCTCGCGCGCCCGCTGCACGCGTGTGGCCAGGGCCAGGCGCAGCCGCGGCCCGCGCCGGTGCGTGACTTCGTCCTGCGCACTGCGCACGCGCGTGGCGACCGCAAAGCGCAGGCGCTGCGCCTGGCGCTCGCTGCGAAGATGTTGCTGGGCCGTGCGCGCCGAAGGGCGGCCGAGATGGGCTGCGGCCTGGTCGAGGCGCTGGCTGGCGCGATCGAGGCGACGCAGCGCGGCCCCCTGCAGCCGCTCGTGCAGCAGGTGCAGCGCCGCGAGCCAGGTCTCCCTCGGCTGGGCGGCGAGTTCCGCGGCCGCGGTCGGCGTGGGCGCGCGCAGGTCCGCGCAGAAGTCGGCGATGGTGAAGTCCGTCTCGTGCCCGACCCCGCTCACCACCGGCACCGGGCTGCGCACGATGGCCCGCGCAAGCTGTTCGTCGTTGAAGGCCCACAGGTCCTCGATGGATCCGCCGCCGCGCACCAGCAGCACCAGGTCGATGGTGCCGCGCTCGGCGAGGCTATACAGCGACTCCAGCGCGCGCACCAACTCGCCCGGCGCCTGGCTGCCCTGCACCGCCGCCGGCGCCAGCACCACCGGCACGTGCGGCGCGCGCCGATGCAGGCAGGTCACGACGTCGTGCAGCGCCGCGGCACCCAGGGAAGTGACGATGCCGATGCCGCGCGGCAGCAAGGGCAGCTCGCGCTTGCGCTCGGCATCGAACAGGCCCTCGTCCTCGAGCCTGGCCTTCAAGCGCAGGAACTGCTCGAACAAGGCGCCCTGCCCCGCGCGCCGCATGCTTTCCACCACGAGCTGCAGGTCGCCGCGCTGCTCGTACACACCGAGCCGCCCCGTCACCTCGACCAGTTCGCCGTCGCGCGGCGCAAACGACAGAAGCCCGGCCGCCCGACGGAACATCGCGCAGCGGACCTGGCCCTGCTCATCCTTCAGCGAAAAGTAGCAGTGGCCGCTGCCGGCGCGCGAAAAGCCGGTGATCTCGCCGCGCACGGACACAGGATTGAAGCGGGCTTCCAGCGCGTCGGCAACCGCGCGGCAGAGCGCGCCCACGGCCCAGATCCGGCGGCCGGCGGATGCGGCCGGGGCTCCGTCCGTCAGCAAACCAACGGCCTCCAAGGGTAAACCCGATGGAAATCCATCCACAGCGTGCACGGTTCCGGCAAGACCGCGCGGACCTCCGCGCGCGCCCTGATTTCTCGGGGCAAGTCCTTGAATTCAAAGGGAATTTTCCTGCTCATCGGGTCATCGTTTGGTCACGATCATGAATTGGCGCGGTAGCGCACCATGGGTAGGGGGATTTCTCAACAAAGTTATCCACAACATTTGTGAGTGTCGTCCTACGGCCACGTCGGCTCGTCCTACACCGCGCGAGTCCGCCATAATCCGCCGCACCGACGCAGGCACCGCGTGCCTGCCGGCCCCTAGAGACCCGGCGGAGTACCCCTTTTGCTTTCGATCATACAAGCCGCAGGCTGGCCTATCTGGCCGCTGGTTGCCTGCTCCATCCTGGCCCTGGCCCTGATCATCGAGCGCTTCATCAGCCTCAAGACCGCGAAGGTGGCACCGCCCAAATTGCTGGACGAAGCCCTGGCGGTCTCGCGCGTGACCGTGCCCGCACCCGACGTCGTGCGCCAGCTCGAACAGAACTCCGCGCTCGGCGAAGTGCTGGCCAGCGGCTTTCGCGCGCTGAACTCCGACCCGCGCTGCAGCGAAGCGGACCTGCGCGCCAACATGGAAAACACCGGCCGCGCCGTCGCGCACCGGCTCGAGCGCTACCTGAACGCACTCGCGACCATCGCGTCGGCGGCGCCGCTGCTGGGCCTGTTCGGCACCGTGATCGGCATGATCGAGATCTTCGGCTCGCAGTCGGCGACGGCCGGCACCGGCGGCAGCAATCCGGCGCTGCTGGCGCACGGCATCTCGGTGGCCCTGTACAACACGGCGTTCGGCCTGATCGTCGCGATCCCCGCGTTGATCTTCTGGCGCTATTTCCGCGGCCGCGTCGACGAGTACCTGCTGACGCTGGAACTGGCCGCCGAACGATTCGCGCGCCACCTGAACAACCTGCGCCGCGCCTGAGCGAAGCCGCACCATGAACTTCCGTCCCCGCGCCAAGGACGAACCGGAGATCAACCTGATCCCGTTCATCGACGTGCTGCTGGTGATCCTCATCTTCCTGATGCTGACCACCACCTACAGCAAGTTCACCGAGATGCAGCTGAAGCTGCCCGTGGCGGACACCGACGCCCAGCGGGACTACCCCAAGGAAGTGGTGGTCGCCGTTTCGACCGACGGCCGCTACATGGTCAATCGCGAGGCGGTCACCGGCCGCGGGCCCGACGCGCTGGCCAGTGCCATGGAGGCCGCTGCCGCGAGGGCCGGCAAGGACTCGGTGGTGATCATCAGCGCGGATGCCACGGCCACCCACCAGTCCGTGATCACGGTGATGGAAGCGGCGCGCCGCATCGGCCTGTCGCAGATCACCTTCGCGACGCAATCATCGGCGCAGGCCGGGAGCAAGTAAGCCTTGGCCGGTGCGCTACAGCGCGCCTGGCTGCGCCGCGGCCTGCTGGCGCGGCTGCTCTTTCCGGTGTCCCTCCTGTATCGCGCGCTCGGTGCGTTGCATCGCGCCGCGTATGCCGTGGGCCTGCGGCGGACCGAACGCCTGCCGGTGCCAGTGATCGTCGTCGGCAACGTGATTGCCGGCGGCGCCGGCAAGACACCCGTCGTGCTGGCCCTGCTGCAACACCTGCATGCGCGTGGGCTGCAGGCGGGAGTCGTCTCGCGGGGCTACGGGCGCCGCACGAGCGGCTGCCTGGAGGTGTCGGCGCAGGACACGGCCAGCGGCGTCGGCGATGAGCCGCTGCTGCTGAAAAGCAGATCCGGCGTGCCGGTGTTTGTCGCAGCGCGTCGCGCCCAGGCCGGTCGCGCCTTGCTGCAGGCCTACCCCGCCGTGCAGGTCATCGTCAGCGACGACGGGCTGCAGCACCATGCGCTCGCGCGGGACATCGAGGTCTGCGTGTTCGATGGGCGCGGCATCGGCAACGGCTGGCTGCTGCCCGCGGGCCCGTTGCGCGAACCGTGGCCGCGCAAGGTGGACCTGGTGCTGTCGCATGGTGGCGCCCCCGGCATGGCCGGTCATGCGATGCAGCGCGCGCTGGCCACCGAGGTCGTGCGCGGCGACGGCTCCCGCCGGCCGCTCGCGCAACTGCAAGGGCAAGCCGTGCACGCGCTGGCCGGCATCGCCAACCCGGAGGCCTTCTTCGCGATGTTGCGCGCCGCGGGCCTCACCTTGGCAAGCACGCACGCGCTGCCGGACCACCACGACTTCGCCGATGCGGCCGGTCTGCCTGAGGGCACGCTCGTCTGCACCGAGAAGGACGCGGTGAAGCTGTGGCGCTTGCGACCGGACGCCTGGGCGGTGCCTTTGCAGCTGACGATCCCGCCCGCTTTCTGGTCGGAGTTCGATCGCCTGCTGGATGCGCGGCTATCATCCCCGCATGGATCCCCGACTGCTTGAGCTGCTCGTGTGCCCCGTGACCAAGGGGCCGCTGGACTACGACCGCCAACGCCAGGAACTGCTCTCGCGCAGCGCCCGCCTCGCCTATCCGATCCGCGACGGCATCCCGGTGCTGCTCGAAGAGGAAGCGCGCACGCTCAGCGACGACGAACTCGAGCGACTGCCGGCGCGCACCCCGCTGGTCTGAGAAGCTGATCGCCGTGGGCTTCACCGTCCTGATTCCGGCGCGGCTGGCGTCCAGCCGATTGCCGGACAAGCCACTCGCGGACATCGCCGGTTTGCCGATGGTCGTGCGCGTTGCCCAGCGCGCCGAGCAATCGTCGGCCGCGCAGGTGGTGGTCGCCGCCGACAGCGAACGCATCGCCGATGCCTGCAGCCGCCATGGCGTGCGCGCCGTGCTCACTCGCGCCGATCATGCTTCGGGCAGCGACCGCCTCGCCGAAGCCTGCGGGCACCTCGGACTGGCCGGTGACGATGTGGTGGTCAACGTGCAGGGCGACGAACCCCTGATCGCGCCCGCGCTGATCGACGCCGTCGCCGCCCTGCTCGAAGCGCGGCGCGAAGCCAGCATGAGCACCGCAGCGCACCCGATCGCCAGCGTCGCCGACTTCATCAATCCGAACGTGGTGAAGGTGGTGTTGCAGGCCAACGGCCTGGCGCTGTACTTCAGCCGTGCCCCGATCCCGTGGTGGCGCGACGGTTTCGCGGCCGGCGTGAGCGCGCTGCCCGATCCCGCGCCACTGCGCCACGTCGGCATCTACGGCTACCGCGCAAGCTTCCTGCTTGATTTTCCGCAACTGCCCGCGGCGCCGGTGGAAAGCTGCGAGGCCCTGGAGCAACTGCGCGCGCTGTGGCACGGCCACCGGATCGCCGTGCACGTGAGCGCTGCGGCGCCGGGCGCGGGGGTCGACACCCCCGAGGATCTCGAGCGCGTGCGCGCCTTCTTTTCGCAGGGCGCGCGCTAGGTTTCGCGACCTCGCAGCGCGATGTCCGCGCGCGAGGGTGCATGCTATCCTCTGCGCCAACAGGCGCCAAGGCGAAGCGGGAGGGCTTCGCCCGCAGGGCCGAGCGATTCAAGAAACCATCCGAGGATTTCCCATGAGACTGATCCTGTTGGGCGCGCCCGGCGCCGGCAAAGGAACACAGGCCACCTTTCTCTGCCAGAAGTACGGCATTCCACAGATCTCGACCGGGGACATGCTGCGCGCAGCGGTCAAGGCCGGCACTCCGCTGGGCCTCGCCGCCAAGAAGGTCATGGACTCCGGCGCCCTGGTCAGCGACGACATCATCATCGGCTTGGTCAAGGAGCGCATTGCGCAGGCCGATTGCGCCAAGGGCTTCCTCTTCGACGGCTTCCCGCGCACCATCCCGCAGGCCGAGGCCATGAAGAACGGCGGCGTCAAGATCGATTGCGTGCTGGAGATCGACGTGCCCTTCGCCGCGATCGTGGAGCGCATGAGCGGCCGCCGCTCGCATCCGGCTTCCGGCCGCACCTACCACGTCAAGTTCAACCCGCCCAAGGCGGAAGGCAAGGACGACGTCACCGGCGAGCCGCTGATCCAGCGCGAGGACGACCAGGAGGCGACGGTCCTCAAGCGGCTGGACGTGTACGCGGCGCAGACGCGTCCGCTGGTGGACTACTACAGCAACTGGGCCAAGGCCGATCCGGCCAACGCACCCCGCGTGCACCGGATCGACGGCATCGGCAGCGTCGAGGAGATCACCGCGCGCGCGGTTCTGGCACTGGCGAACTGCTGATCGCGGCGCGCGATCACTGCATCAACTCCAGCATCAGCGCGATCCTCGCCTTGACCGGCGACAAGCCATCCGCGCCCGGCAGGCGATCTCCCGGCTGAGGCAGCACGCGCCCTTGCGCACAGCGCGAGGCGCGCCGCACCTCCACGCCTTGCTCCTGCGCCGCGAGCAGCGCGCCCTCGAGCGCCTCGTGCACGGTGCCGTTGCCGGTGGCGGCCACGACGATGCCGGCAACGCCGTCTTTCACCAGCGCGCGCACGAGCGCGCTACCGGCCCCCGCGTGGCTCATGACGATTTCCACCCGCGGCCACGCATCGGGGTCGGGCAGCGATCCGGCGCTGCGCAGTGCCGGCCCTTGCGGCCACGCCCGCAGCACGCGCAGCCGCCCTTCCTCCACGTACGCCAGCGGCCCCGCGTCACCGGAGCCGAAGGCATCGGCGCGGTAGCTGTGCACCTTCTGCACCTCGATGGCGCCATGCACGGTGCCTGCCAGCACAACGCACACGCCCTGCGCCAGCGGTGACGCCGCGACGCTCAGTGCGTCGGCGATGTTCTGCGGACCGTCGGCCGCGGCGGACGTGGCGGGCCGCATGGCCCCGGTGAGCACGACCGGCTTCACGGGCGCCAGCACGGCGTGCAGGAAGAACGCGGTCTCCTCGAGGGTGTCGGTGCCGTGGGTGATCACGATGCCGGCGACCTCCGTCTGCGCGAGCCAATGCGCGCAGCGCTGCGAGAGCGCGCACCACTGCGCCAGGCCCAGGTCCTTGCTGTCGATGTTGGCGACCTGTTCGGCCGCGAGCGTGCTGCCCTCGGGAACGGGCACGTGCGCGATCAGTTCCTCCACGCCCAGTTCGCCGGCGCGGTATCCGAGGTTGTCGGAGGCCGACGCGGCGCGGCCCGCGATGGTGCCGCCGCAGCCCAATACCACGATTCTTCTTTCGCTCACTTGCATTCCTGTCCAAACTGTTCAAAAATACAGCCACTGGATATCAACACAGTAAACCGCAGCAAGCCATGGCGAACCCGCACCAGGAGCCCACGACGATGGAAGCGCCCAAGCTGACAGCCCGCCAGCAACAGATTCTGGACCTGATCCAGGGCGCCATCGCGCGCACCGGCGCGCCACCCACGCGCGCCGAGATCGCCACCGAACTCGGCTTCAAGTCCGCGAACGCCGCCGAGGAACATCTGCAGGCCCTCGCCCGCAAGGGCGTGATCGAACTGGTCAGCGGCACCTCGCGCGGCATCCGGCTGCGGGGCGATGCGCTGCGCTCCATCCACGAGTCACGGGCCAGGGAATTCCAGCTGCCGCTGCAAGGCCTGGCGCAACTGGCGCTGCCGCTGGTGGGCCGGGTGGCGGCCGGCTCGCCGATCCTGGCGCAGGAGCACGTCGACCAGACCTACTATGTCGAGAGCGGCCTGTTCCAGCGCCGGCCCGACTACCTGCTGAAGGTGCGCGGCATGTCCATGCGCGACGCCGGCATCATGGATGGCGACCTGCTGGCCGTGCAGTCCACGCGCGACGCCAAGAACGGCCAGATCATCGTCGCCCGGCTGGGTGACGACGTCACGGTCAAGCGCTTCCGCCGCAACAAGCACCTGATCGAGCTGCACGCGGAAAACCCCGACTACCCCACCATCGTGGTGGAGCCCGGGGAGCCCTTCGAAGTCGAAGGCGTCGCGGTCGGGCTGATCCGCAACACGATGCTGATGTAAACCCCGCGGCCGTCGCAGGTGGCAGGCGTATGGCGAGGCATCGCCATCACCCTGCGGCCGCCGCATTCCCGAGCAATCCTGCCTGTGTCTTCCCCAGCAAAAGGAGCTGTCACATGGCAACCGCATTCCTGCTTCCCTTCGGCAATCTCTTCGCCTCGCTGCAGGCGCTGGCGGCGTGGTTTGCGCCGCGTCCATCACCAGCGCCCGCGCAAACCGTGCGCCTTCCGGCACAGCGCCGCACGATCGTCACGCAGCCGGCCAAGCCGCTGCGGGTCGTCCGCGTGCTCGAGCCGAGCGCGCCGCGCACCGTCGCCGGCCGCATGGTGATCTCGGGCCGCATGGCCGACGTGTGCGCGGAGCTCGATCGCCTTGCGGCGCTGGAGGCGAAGGGCTGTTGAGGCGTCCTCAGCGCGCCGCGCCCGCCAGGTAATCCGCCTTGCCCACGTCCACGCCGTTGTGCCGCAACATGGCATACGCGGTGGTGATGTGGAAGAAGAAGTTCGGCAGCGCCCAGGTTGTCAGATAGGCCTGCGCCGTCATCGTGCGGGTGGTCTCGCGGCCCACCGGGAAGGTGATCTGCTTGTCCTCCGTACCGTCGATCGCGCTGGCCGGCACCGCGGCCAGGTAGTCCAGCGTCTTCTGGATGCGGGCCTTCAGCTCGGGAAAGGTGGCCTCGTTGTCCTCGAACTTCGGCGCCTCGACCCCGGAGATGCGGGCCACGCCGTTCTTGGCGGCGTCGCACGCAATGAGGATCTGCCGGGTGAAAGGCAGCATGTCCGGCGCCAGCCGGAAGTTCGTCAGCACCGAGGGGTCGAACTTGCGGGTCAGCGCGCTTGCCTCGCCCTTGTCGAGGAGGTGACTGAGGTTGCGCAGCATGTGCTGGAACACCGGCACGCTCGCCGTGTACATGGACATTGCCATCGATGGATCTCCTGTTTGGGTCGAAAAGGACGCGATGCTACCCCCCGGCGGGCAGCCCTGCCTTGGGACTCCCGGCAGCCAAGGCACAATCGAGGGAATGAACATCGTGATCCTCGACGATTACCAGGATGCCGTGCGCAAGCTGCAGTGCGCATCCAAGCTGGAAGCCTACCCCGCCAAGGTCTTCACCAACACGGTCAAGGGCATCGGCCAGCTCTCCGTGCGCCTGCGGGACGCGGACGTGATCGTGCTGATCCGCGAACGCAGCCACATCACCCGGCAGCTGGTCGAAAAGCTGCCGCGCCTGAAGCTGATCTCGCAGACCGGGCGGGTCGGCGCGCACGTCGACATCGAGGCTTGCAGCGAGCGCGGCATCGCGGTGGCGGAGGGCGTCGGCTCGCCCATCGCCCCGGCCGAACTCACCTGGGCCTTGATCATGACGGCCATGCGCAGGCTGCCGCAATACATCGCCAGCCTCAAGCACGGGGCCTGGCAGCAGTCCGGCATGAAGTCCGCGTCGATGCCGCCGAACTTCGGCGTCGGCATGGTGCTGCGCGGCAAGACGCTGGGGATCTGGGGCTACGGCAAGATCGGCCAGCTGGTGGCGGGCTACGGCAAGGCGTTCGGCATGCGCGTGCAGGTCTGGGGCAGCCCCGAGTCGCGCGCCAAGGCGGAGGCCGACGGCCTGCTCGCCGCGCCGAGCCGCGAGGCGCTGTTCGCCGAGAGCGACGTGCTGAGCCTGCACCTGCGCCTGAACGAGGAAACCTTCGGCATCGTGAAGCTGGAGGACCTCAATCGCATGAAGCCCACGGCCATGATCGTCAACACCTCGCGCGCCGAACTGATCGAGCCGGAGGCGCTGATCGCCGCACTGAACCGGGGCCGCCCCGGCATGGCCGCCATCGACGTGTTCGAGAGCGAACCCATCCTGCAGGGCCACGCCCTGCTGCGCCTGGAAAACTGCATCTGCACGCCGCACATCGGCTACGTGGAGCAGGAAAGCTACGAGCTCTATTTCGGCGCCGCCTTCGACAATGTCGTCAACTACATCCGCGGCACGCCCACGAACATCGTCAACCCGGGCGCCCTGCAAGTGCGCCGCTGAGCGCCGCCCTCAGGAGCCGTGCTTGCGGCGCGTCTTCGGCATGTCGTCGAAGGCGCTGATGTCGAAATCCAGCGGCGGCAGCTCGCGCGAGCCGTTCGCAGCCCGCAGCTCGGGCGCGGCGCGCGGCCGCGGCTGTTCGTCGCCCTCCGGCGCGAGGTCGGGCGCGGCTGCAGCGGCGGACTTCACCGGCGGCAGGTCGAATTCGAGTTCGTCCGCATCGGGGTCGGCAGCGAGCTGCGGCGCGGCGGCCGTCAGGTCGATGTCGACGCCGATGCGCGCAGAGGTCGGCGGCACCATCAGCGTGTCGCTCTGGCTGTGGCGCGTCTCGAGCGACGAGTGCACGGAGTCAAGCGTGTTGAGCGGCTGCAGCGCCGTGTCCGAAAAGGAGGAGCGCGCCGCCGGCTGGCTCTCCGTCTGCTCCGGCGCTGCCATCTCGCGGGCCACGTGGTACAGCAGCACGAGCTCGCGGTAGGCCTCCAGGCTGAAGGGCTCGCCGCCCGCCAGGCCCGGCTTGCGGAAGATCGACTCCTCGATCACGTCCAGCACGCGGGTCGAGGGCCACAGCGCCACGATGCGGCTGAGCGCCCGGCTGTAGCTCTCCAGCGAGGCGGAGGGCTGGTCGAAATGCTCGAAGTCCGGCACCTGCCCCGTGAAGCGCTCGCGGAACTCGCTGCGCAGGCGCTCGTATTCGACCCGCTTGCCCAGCGAGTGATAAAGCTCCAGCAGGTCCATCCAGGCGAGCGCGCTGGTCTCGACGTGGTCGTGCACATGCGCCTCGAGCACCCCGACGGCCTGCTCGGTCTCGCCGATCGAGAGAAAGAAATCCGCCTTGTCGTGGACGTCGATCAGCTCCTCGACACCCACCATGCGCACGGTGCCGCCGCGACTGGTCTGGAACTCGCTGCCGCTGCCGCTGCCGAACGTGAGGCCGGCTACCGGTGCGGCTGTAGCGACCGCGGCGGGTGCGCCGGCCGCGGGTTGACGCAACGCCCCAGCCGCCACCACCGCCGCGGCTCCCACCGCCACGGCCGGTGCCGCGGCCAGGGGCTGGTCCAGCGGGATGTCCACGGACGTCGCTTGCCCGTGGGCCGGCGCAGCCGCGGGGTCCAGCGGCGCCCGCGCCGACTCGCCATGCTGCTCGAACCAGCGGCCCACGCGTTCGACCTGGTGCACCCGATACCAGCGCCATCCGAGCCAGCCAAGCAGCCCCGCCAGCACCGCCGACAGCACCAGCACCAGGAGCGCCGCGGTGTCGCGGCCGCCGCGCACCTGCTCCACCTGCGCGCGCATCTGGCCGACGGCGCTGGCGTTCTGCCGCGTCGCGTCGCGCAGCGAGACCAGGTCGCGCGCGACGCCCTTCAGGCGCACTGCGTCCTGCAAGGCATCGTCCGGCGTTTTCTGCAGCACCGTCCACAAAGCCGCAGCCGCCGCCCGCTGCTGCGGATCGGTGGCCACCTGCGAGCGCAATTCATCGCTGAGGCGCAGGGTCGGGTCGCGCTCGACGCCGAGATCGAGCGGCTCGAGCTTCAGCCGGGACAGATTTGCGCCGGACTCGGGTTTCTTCGCGCGCTGCGCCGGTGCCGGCCGCACGGGCCGGCCGGCCGGCGCGGGCACGCCGAGTTGCTGGGTGCTGCGCAGTCCCGTCGTCGCCGGCGCCACGGACTCGCGCCGG
>NZ_JAQGNQ010000118.1 GCF_028291745.1 Ramlibacter sp.
TCCGCCGCCGAAGTGCTCGCCTTCGCGCAGCCTGTACACGGTGCCGCAGTACGGGCACTTGGCCCCGCCGCTCTGCGCGACGTCCAGGTACACGCGCGGGTGGCCGTTCCACAGCTTCATGTCGGCCTTGGCGCTGGGGCAGAAGATGCCGCCGTTGGAGTTCAGGTCCCTGGCGGCCAGCTCGACCACGGCTTCCTTGCGCACGATGCTCATCTCAGACCTTCGTCAGCCAGTGGGCGTACTTCGGGTTGCGGCCGTTGACGATGTCGAAGAACGCGTTCTGGATCTTCTCCGTCACCGGCCCGCGGCGGCCGATGCCGATCTCCACGCGATCGAGTTCGCGGATCGGCGTGACTTCGGCGGCGGTGCCGGTGAAGAAGCATTCGTCGGCGATGTAGATCTCGTCGCGCGTGATGCGCTTTTGCACGAGCTCGATGCCGAGGTCCTTGCAGATCGCCATGGTGGTGTTGCGCGTGATGCCGTTCAGGGCACCGGCCGACAGGTCGGGCGTGTAGACCACGCCGTCCTTGACGACGAACACGTTCTCGCCCGCGCCTTCGGAGACGAAGCCGGAGCTATCGAGCAGCAGCGCCTCGTCGTAGCCGTCGTCCAGCGCTTCCATGTTGGCGAGGATCGAGTTGCTGTAGTTGCCGACCGCCTTGGCCTGCGTCATCGTGATGTTGACGTGGTGGCGCGTGTAGCTGGAGGTCTTGACGCGGATGCCGCGCTGCATGCCTTCCTCGCCGAGGTACGCGCCCCAGGGCCAGGCCGCCACCATCAGGTGGATCTGGTTGCCCTTCGGACTCACGCCCATCTTCTGCGAACCGATCCACGCCAGCGGGCGGATGTAGCAGGATTCGAGGCCGTTGGACTTGACCACCTGACGCTGCGCCTCGTTCACCTGCTCCTTGGAGAAGGGAATCTGCATGCGCAGGATCTTGGCGCTGTTGAACAGGCGGTCGGTGTGGTCCTGCAGGCGGAAGACGGCGGTGCCGTTGACGGTGTTGTAGGCACGGACGCCCTCGAACACTCCGCAGCCGTAGTGCAGCGTGTGGGTGAGCACGTGGATCTTGGCGTCGCGCCATTCGACCAGCTCCCCGTCCATCCAGATCTTGCCGTCACGGTCGGCCATCGAGGGTACTACCGGGCTCATGAGAGTGTCCTTGTGGGGTGGGATTCGCGAAACCGTCCATTTTACGGCGCGCCCGGTTCCCCCTGCTCGCCCGCGGCTGCTGGCCGCAGCAGCTCCCACTTCACCAGCCGGCCCCCGGCGAATTCGCAGGTGACCGAAGACGCGCCGGCGTCGGTCCAGCGATAGACCTCCGGCTGCTGCTCTCTGGGGCTCACCGACTCGCCGACCGCACGCGTGAGGGCCAGCACGTGCAGCAGGTTCACGCCGCGGCGCAGCTTCGCATTGAGCATCACGGCACTGTCGCAATAACCGACCGGCCGCCGCGAGGCGCGCTGCAGCACCTTCATCATGCGAGTGAAGTGCAGCAGCATCCACAGGACGCTACCGGTGACCACGAACGCCACGCCGGACCAGCCGTAGTTGCGCCAGGCCACGAACGCCGCGGCCACACCGATCAGGGGAATTGCAATCCTTTGCCAGCTCATCCCCGCATTGTCGTGGTCGCGGGAGGGGCGCCGTTGCGGCGCCCTGGCACGTTGGTGCTGACCGGGCCGATTACAGGCGTTTGCAAATCGGCCCGGTGCAGCGGGATCAGGCGGCGTCGCGCTCCATCGATTCGATCGCCTTGCCACCACGGCGGCCGTGATCCTGGCCGCGCGGCGCTTCGCCGGCTTCGCGGGCCATCAGCTGCTCCGGCACGTCGATCGCCTTGCCGCCGCGACGGCCGTGATCCTGGCCACGCGGGGCTTCACCGGCTTCGCGCGCCATCAGCTGCTGCGGCACGTCGATCGCCTTGCCACCGTGGCGGCCGTTGTCCTGGCCACGCGGGGCTTCGCTGGCTTCGCGGGCGAAGGTGACATTCGCGGCGCCCAGGCAGACGACGGCGGCGAACACGGGAAGGGCAAGATTCTTGAAGCTGTTCATGATGATTTCCTGGTGAGTGACGGGGGATGCGTGCGGACGTTTTCCAGACGCGAGCTCACTATGGAAGACCGATGCGCCCAAGCCAAGGGAGGCTGTAAGCGGTTACGGCGGGGTGCCGCGCGGTCCCGCTTGGGGGCGCGGCACCAAGGGGCCGCGGCATCCGCACGATGCGGCCCTCGCTGTGGCCCCATCGTGGAAGAGCCGTGCAACCAGGCTCAGCCGAGGCCGCGCACGACTTCCAGCGCCTGCTCGATGCGCTCCACCGGGTGGATGGTCAGCCCTTCGAAATCGCGCCCTCCCTTGGGCGCATTGGCCTTCGGAACGACGGCCACGGAGAAGCCCAGCTTGGCGGCCTCGCGCAGTCGCTCCTGCCCGCGCGGCGCCGGCCGCACTTCACCCGCGAGCCCCACCTCGCCGAACGCGATGAAGCCCTTCGGCAAGGCGCGGCCGCGCAGCGACGAGGCGATCGCCAGCATCACGGCCAGGTCCGCCGCCGGCTCGCTGATGCGCACGCCGCCCACCGCGTTGACGAACACGTCCTGGTCCATGCATGCCACTCCGGCATGCCGATGCAGCACAGCGAGCAGCATCGCGAGGCGATCGCGATCGAGGCCGACGGAGAGCCTGCGTGGGCTGGGGCCGCCGCTGTCCACCAGCGCCTGGATCTCCACGAGCATCGGCCGCGTGCCTTCCAGCGTCACCAGCACGCAGCTGCCGGGGACCGGCTCGCTGTGTTGCGACAGGAAGATCGCGCTCGGATTGGCCACGCCCTTCAGGCCCTTCTCGGTCATCGCGAACACGCCGATCTCGTTGACCGCGCCGAAGCGGTTCTTGATGGCGCGCACCAGTCGAAAGCTGGAATGGGTATCGCCCTCGAAATAGAGGACGGTGTCGACCATGTGCTCCAGCACGCGCGGGCCGGCCAGCGCGCCCTCCTTGGTGACGTGGCCGACCAGCACGATCGTCGTGCCTCCGGACTTGGCCGCGCGCGTGAGGTGCGCCGCGCACTCGCGCACCTGCGCCACCGAGCCCGGGGCGGAGGTCAGCTGCTCGGAGTACACGGTCTGGATCGAATCGATCACCGCCACCGCGGGCTGCTGCGCGGCGATGGTGGCCTGGATCTTTTCCAGCTGCGTTTCGGCCAGCACTTTCACCTGCGAGTGATCGAGGCCGAGGCGCCGCGAGCGCAGGGCCACCTGCGCACCGCTCTCTTCGCCGGTCACATAGAGCGCCGGCACGCCGGTGCGCTGCAGGCCGTCGACGGCTTGCAGCAGCAGCGTCGACTTGCCGATGCCGGGGTCGCCGCCGATCAGGATCACGCCGCCCGCGACGATGCCGCCGCCGAGCACGCGGTCGAGCTCGGCGATGCCGGTGGGCGTGCGCGGCACTTCGGCCGCCTCGATGTCCGCGAGTACCGCCACCTCGGAGGCGGGCGCCAGCGATGCAAAGCGATTGCGCGCCGCCCCGGCGGGCTCCGCCACGCTCTCGATCAAGGTGTTCCAGGCCCCGCAATTCGGGCACTTGCCCTGCCACTTCGGGGTGCTGCCGCCGCATTCGCTACAGGTATAGACCGTCTTGTCCTTCGCCATGACCCGAGTGTAGGATGCCTCATGAACACTCCCCAGCCCTTCTCCGAGTTCGAGGCCGCCGAACGCGCGCGCGGCTGCAGCGAAGTGATGACGCGATCCTGGGACGCCGACACGGTGCAGGACACGCACACCCACAACTTCCACGCACGCGCCATGGTCGTGCAGGGCGAGATGTGGCTCACCGTCGATGGCGAGACACAGCACCTGCGCCCCGGCGACCGCTTCGACCTGCCGCCGGGCAAGCCGCACGCCGAACGCTATGGCCCGGAGGGGGCAACCTACTGGGTGGCGCGGACCAATTTCTGAGCGCCAGCGCCCGGATTGTTCCCTCTCGCTCGCGGAGAGGGCGTCCTGCCAGCCTGGCCTCCGAACTCGTTCGCCAGCAAATCCGCGAAGGCCTTGGCCGCGGGTGACAGCGAGTGTTCCTGCCGGTGGATCAAGCCGAACCTGCACGTCGCCTGGCGCGGCAACGCCGCGCCCGGCGATGCGCTCGCACTGATCGGTACGGGGCGCGGGGCACGAGAACCATCCCAGGAGACAAGCCGATCACCATCGTGGTCGCGTATCCGCCCCCGGGCACCGCCGACATGCTGGGCCGGCTGCTGGCGCTGCAGATGGCGCCCCGAGACGGAGCGCTGGGCGCAGGTGGTGCGTGCGTCGGGGGCGAGCGCGGATTGAGCTTCGCACGCGAGAGGGTGATCCCGGGTTGCATCCCATCGCGGGTTGGATGCACCCCGGGTTGGATGTCATCCCGGCCTTGAGCCGGGATCCATGCGGCGCTCGTCGGGCGCGTGGATTGCGGGTCAAGCCCGCAATGACATGGTTCGACGCGCTTGCGCCTGCCCCTGGGTATCATTTAACATGTTAAATATCGCCCCACCACTTCCTGCCCCCGTGAGCACCCCCTTCGCCCACCGCAATCTCGCCCGCCTGCTGCTGCAGGCTCGCGAGGCGCTGATGGTGCGCACGCGGCCGGGCTTGCGCGAGCATGGGCTGTCGGACCAGCAGTGGCGCGTGTTGCGCGTGCTGGGCGAGCATGGCACGGTGGAGACCGGCCGGGTGGCGCGCGAGGCCACCATCCTCGGCCCGAGCCTCACCGGCGTACTGGCGCGCATGGAGCGCGACGGGCTGGTCAGGCGCGAGCGCGATCCGGCCGACCAGCGACGGACGGTGGTCGAGGCCACGCCCAAGGGATTGAAGATGGTGCAGCGCCTGTCGCACACCGTCGAAGCGCACTACCAGTGGCTGGAGCAGTCGCTGGGCAAGCAGAAACTGGCGCAGCTCTACGAGCTGCTGGATCAACTGATCGCACTGGAGCAGCCATGAGCCTGGTCAAGAGGGGCACGGTCTACGGCACGCTGATGAATTTCCGCGGCGAACTCGAAGCGCTCGCCGCGCAGATGAACCAGGCCCCGTACAAGGCGCCGCCGCAGGCGCCCGTGCTGTACGTCAAACCCGCCAACACCTGGACCGAGAACGGCGGCCGGATCGCCATTCCAGCCGGCACGGCGGAAGTGGAAGTCGGCGCCACCGTCGCCATGGTGATGAAGTCGGCCCGCGAGATCGCCGGCTTCGTGCTGATGAACGACGTGCGCATCCCGCACGAGAGCTTCTTCCGGCCGCCGGTGAAGTTCAATGCGCTCGACGGCTTCCTCGGTATCGGCGACCGCGTCCGCGCGCGCAACGAAGCGGGCGACCCCGCGGTCTTCAAGCTGGAGGTGCGCGTCAACGGCTCGGTGGCGCAGACCGTGCGCTTCTCGCAGCTGGTGCGCCCGGCCGACAAGCTGCTGGCCGAGGTCAGCGAGTTCATGACGCTGAGCGAAGGCGACATGCTGATGCTGGGCTGCGACGTCGGCCGCCCGCGGGTGAAGGCCGGCGACCGCGTCGAGATCTTCATGCCCGCCCTGGGCACCCTCACCAACACCTTCGTCGCGGAGGCCGCATGAAGCACGCACGCGTGATAGTCGATGGCATGACCCACAACGCCACCGAGCGCGATGGCCAGGTGGTGCTCGAGGATGGCCGCCGCCTCTGGCAGGACCAGGTCACCTGGCTGCCGCCGCTGGTACCGCGCGAGCGCCCGCGGACCATCCTCGCGCTCGGCCTCAACTACGCGGACCACGCCAGGGAACTGGAATTCAAGGCGCCCGCGGAGCCGCTGGTGTTCCTCAAGGGCGAGCGCGCGTTGAACGGCCACCGGCAGTTCACGAAGCGGCCGGCCGACGTCAAGTTCATGCACTACGAGTGCGAGCTGGCGATCGTGGTGGGCAAGACGGCGAAGAAGGTGAAGCGCGACGACGCCTATGACTTCATCGCCGGCTACACCGTCGCCAACGACTACGCGATTCGCGATTACCTGGAAAACTGGTACCGGCCCAACCTGCGCGTGAAGAACCGCGACGGCACGACGCCGCTGGGGCCGTGGCTGGTCGATGCCAGGGACATCCCGAACCCGATGGCGCTGGCGCTGAAAACCATGGTCAACGGCCAGGTCACGCAGCAGGGCAACACCAAGGACATGATCTTCGACGTGCCCTTCCTGCTCGAGTACTTCTCCAGCTTCATGACGCTGAGCCCCGGCGACCTGATCCTCACGGGCACGCCCGACGGCGTCGTCGACTGCCAGCCGGGCGACGTGATCGTCACCGAGATCGAGGGCCTGGGTGCCCTCATGAACACCATCGCCTAAACGCATGCGCATCGAACATCTGATTGACGGCAAGGCCGTCGTCGGCCGCGACTACTTCAGCACCGTCAACCCCGCCACGCAGGAAGTGCTGGCCGAAGTGGCAGCTGGCGGCGAGGCCGAAGTGGATGCGGCGGTGGCCGCCGCCAAGGCCGCCTTCCCCAAGTGGTCTTCGCTGGCGGCGCCCGAACGGGCCAGGCTCATGCGCAAGCTCGGCGAGCTGATCGCGAAGAACGTCCCCGAGATCGCGCAGACCGAAACCAACGACACCGGCCAGGTGATCGCGCAGACCGGCAAGCAGCTCGTGCCGCGCGCGGCCGACAACTTCTCGTACTTCGCCGAGATGTGCGTGCGCGTGGACGGTCACACCTATCCCACGCCGACGCACCTGAACTACACGTTGTTCCACCCGGTCGGCGTCTGCGCGCTGATTTCTCCCTGGAACGTGCCTTTCATGACGGCCACGTGGAAGGTCGCGCCCTGCCTGGCCTTCGGCAACACCGCGGTGCTGAAGATGAGCGAGCTGTCGCCCATGAGCGCAGCGCGCCTCGGTGAGCTGGCGCTGGAAGCGGGGATCCCTGCCGGCGTGCTGAACATCGTCCACGGCTACGGCAAGGATGCCGGCGAGCCGCTGGTGCGCCATCCGGACGTGCGCGCGATCTCCTTCACGGGCTCGACGGCGACCGGCAACCGCATCGTCCAGGAAGCGGGTCTGAAGAAATTCAGCATGGAGCTGGGGGGCAAGTCACCGTTCGTGATCTTCGACGACGCCCAGCTCGATCGCGCGCTCGACGCCGCGGTCTTCATGATCTTCTCCAACAACGGCGAGCGCTGCACCGCGGGCAGCCGCATCCTGGTGCAGAAGTCGATCTACGCGTCGTTCGTGGAGCGATTCGTTGCGCGCGCAAGGAAGATCACGGTGGGCGACCCGCTGGACGAGCAGACCATCATCGGCCCGATGATCTCGCCGGCGCACCTGGCCAAGGTGCGCCACTATATCGAGCTGGGGCGCAAGGAAGGCGCCACGCTGTTGTGCGGCGGCCTCGACGCACCGCTGCTGCCCGATCGGGTGAAGAGGGGCAACTATGTCGTGCCCACGGTGTTCGCCGACGTCGACAACCGCATGAAGATCGCGCAAGACGAGATCTTCGGCCCGGTGGCCTGCCTGATCCCGTTCAAGGACGAAGCCGACGCGATTCGCCTGGCCAACGACATCCACTACGGCTTGTCGAGTTATGTGTGGACCGAGAATGTCGGCAAGGCACACCGCGTCGCTGCCGCCGTCGAAGCGGGCATGTGTTTCGTCAACAGCCAGAACGTGCGCGATCTGCGGCAACCCTTCGGCGGCACCAAGGCCTCGGGCACGGGGCGCGAAGGCGGCACCTGGAGCTACGAAGTGTTCCTGGAGCCCAAGAACATCGCTGTCTCGCTCGGATCTCATCACATCCCACATTGGGGGGCGGCATGAAACTGATTGCCACGGTGGCGCAAACCGCGTCGGTGCTGCTGGACACGCCGGCCACGATTGAAAAGGCGCTCGGCCTGATGACGGAGGCGG
>NZ_JAQGNQ010000035.1 GCF_028291745.1 Ramlibacter sp.
CTGCGAGTACATCGGCATTCACATTGCCGAATGTCGTTTCGGGCTTGTGGCTGATGCCGTCGTAAAAGGCCTGGATGATGTCTTCCTTGAAGTGCTCGGTGCGCGGATACGCGCCGACGATCGCTTCTCGCTCGGCGTCCGGGAACACCGTGTAGCCGATCCCGAGCACGTCAAACTCGACGCCCATGGTCAACAGCGCAACCAGCGGATGCATGTGCTGGGGGATGCCGGGCGTGGTGTGAAGGGCAATCGAAGTCCACACCGTGTCGATGTCCTGCCGCGAGATTCCGTGGCTGCGCAGGAAATCACGAGCTGCGTTGGCTCCCTCGACCTCGAAGCGCTCGGTGGCGCTTCGGTGTTCCGGAGTGAGGCCCAGGTCATGGAACATCGCGCAGACGTACAGCAGCTCCGGATCGAAGGCGAGACCTTTGCGCTTGCCCGTTGCGCAGGCAAAGCAGTAGCAGCGGCTAGAGTGGTTGAACAGCAAGGTGCTCTCCGTATCGCGAACCAGTTCGGCGACTTCGCGAGCCAGTTTGCTGTCGGGGATCGCGATACTGGAGGGAAGGGAAGGCGGCGGCTTCTGGACGGTTGCCGTGGTGAGCAGCGCGGGTCGTGTTGCCATGGCCTGGTCCTCGGACGTTGGAGGCCGCCAGACTGAGCCTGCGCGGTGGCGAATGCGTTTCAAGTGGCCGGTCGAATGCGACGAACGTGACGGATAGCGCGCGCGTCCACCGCCGTGACATTCGTAGCATCCCGGCAGCCGCCTGTAGCCATCGTGCGTCCCCCGGAGCAGCGAATCGCGACGGGCGGAACGCGACGTCGTTGACGCCGTGTCGATCCTGGACCGAAGGCCTTCGCAGAGTTCATCATGACCATCAAACTCGACCCACTACTGTCTCCCGACAACCACGTCGTGCTGCTGATCGATCACCAGTATCTTCAGATGCTGACCGTTCGCTCGCACGAAACCAGCGAGGTGATCAACAACGTGGCCGCGCTCGCCGAGGCTGCGAAGATCTTCAAGGTCCCGACGCTGGTGACGACCGCCTTTTCGGAAAAGCAGGACATCGTCAAGGACCTGGCCGACGCGACGTCCGGCCAGATTCCGATCGATCGTACGACCCTGAACTCGTGGGAGGATCCCCGCATCACCGACTGGGTCGAGGGCTCGGGCAGGAAGAAGCTCGTGATGGCCGGCCAATGGACCGAGGTCTGCCTGGCGATGCCGGTGCTCTCCGCCCTGGCTGAAGGCTATGAGGTCTACATCATCACCGACGCATCGGGCGGTGCCTCGAAGGAGGCGCACCACATGGCCGTGCAGCGCATGATCCAGGCGGGCGCGGTGCCCATGACGACGTGGGCCTATGTCAGCGAGCTCCAGCGCGACTGGGCGCGAGCCGAGACCGCGCCCGCGGTCTCCAACCTCTTCGCGGCCCGGGGCGGCGGCTTCGGGCAAGGACTGCGCTGGCAGTGGCAGCTCCTCTCGCTGGTCGAGGGGACCCGGTGAACCGCGGTAGGGCGAGGGATGGGCCAAGTCCCGCTGCAAGTTCGTCATCGATCCCACGGCCTGCTCGGAACCGCAGCCTGAATCTCACCTTGACTCGCGGGCGAGGCCGCGCTGCCGAAGCCAGAGATCTCCTGCCGGGGCAGGAACACCGCGAACAGCGTTGCGCAAGCAACTGCGCAGGCAACGAAAGCGCAATAGCGAACGATGGCACTGGTGCTGTTCATGCAGGGCTCCCGGCTTTGTCGCTCATAAGATTCACCGTCAGTGGTCAAGCAAGATGGCAGCACCTCAGCGTGGGATCCCGCCGAAGCGGCCCTTGGCAAAGTCGCTGCGGGCGACTGCGATCTCTTGCGCGGTGTTCATCACGAACGGGCCGTAGCCGACGATCGGTTCGTCGATCGGCTCACCAGTCAGGACGAGGAACGAGGCATCGGTGCTGGCCTCGAGCAGCAACTCGCTTCCCTGCCGCTCCAGCAGCGCCACCTGCGAGCCATGCACCACGTCGGCCTCGTTGACGCGCAGCGTCCCGCGCAGGACCACGAGCAGCGCCGTATGGCCCTGCGGCAGTTGCAGCTTCGCCAGCCCGCCTGCCCGCATCCGCAGATCCCAGACGTCGATCGCAGTGAAGGTCTGCGCCGGCCCACGGTGGCCGTCGTACTCGCCGGCAATGACGCGCACCGAGCCTGCATCGCCAGGCAGCGGGATGGCCGGGATGTCGGCGTCGACGATGGCTTGATAGCGGGGCGCAGCCATCTTGTCGCGGGCCGGCAAGTTCACCCAAAGCTGGACCATGTCCAGCGCGCCGCCCCGTCGGGTGAATTCGCCGGAATGGAATTCCTCGTGGAGGATGCCCGAGGCAGCGGTCATCCACTGGACATCGCCCGGCCGGATGACGCCGCCTGCCCCCGTGGAGTCGCGGTGCTCGACTTCCCCCTCGTACACGATCGTGACGGTCTCGAAGCCGCGATGGGGATGCGGACCGACGCCGCGCCGATGCTGCGCCGGCGCGAAGACGGCGGGCCCTGCGTGATCGAGGAGCAGGAACGGGCTGATATCCTGGCCCAGCGAGTTGTAGCTGAACATCGAGCGCACCGGGAAACCGTCACCCACCCAATGCGCCTCGGGGCTGGTGAGTACGCCTAGAACCTTCTTCATCGATTTCTCCTTTCGGTGGCTGTGAAGGATCGCAACCGTCAGAGCTAATCTAGTGAGCAACGACGAAGCGCAAAAGGGGCCAATAATCACCAGCAGCGTTCCATGTGCAGAACGGCGAGCGGGATGGGCATGCGTGACTTGAACGACCTTTTTCTGTACGTGCAGGTGGTCGATCACGGCGGCTTCGCCCCGGCGGGAAGGGCACTTTGCGTGCCGAAGTCCCGGATCAGCCGGCGCATCTACCTGCTGGAGGAACGACTGGGCGTCCGGCTGCTTCAGCGGTCCTCCCGCCGTTTCGCGGTGACGGAGATTGGCCAAGCGTACTACCAGCACTGCGCTGCCATGCTGGTCGAAGCGGATGCCGCGGACGAAGTGATAGCCCGGTCCAGGTCCGAGCCGCAAGGAGTCGTGCGCTTGAGCTGTCCGTCCGCGCTGGTGCACTTCCAGGTTGCTCCGATGGTGGCCAGGTTCATGGCTGGCAACCCCCGCGTGCAGGTGCACCTGGAGAGCACCAACCGCCGCGTCGACGTGATCCGCGAGGGCTTCGACATCGCGCTGCGGGTGCGCTTCCCGCCGCTGGAAGACACCGACCTGGTGATGAAGGTGCTGGCCGACAGCACACAGCGTCTGGTGGCCCACCCCCATGTGCTCCAGGACCGGCCCGGACCTCTGACCCCCGAGGATTTGGGTCGATTGCCAAGCATGGATCTGGGGCCTCCGAATCGCGAACACGAGTGGTCGCTGGTCGGGCCGGATGGCGCCACCGCGCGGGTGCGACACGATCCGCGCCTGGTGACCGACGACATGGCCGCGCTTCACGCCGCGGCCCTGCAGGCCGTTGGCGTCGTGCAGATGCCCTCGCTGATGGTCCTCAAGGACTTGCTGCTCGGCAACCTGGTCGAGGTCCTGCCGCAGTGGGCCCCGCGCAGCGGCGTGATTCACGC